>CAYLLT010000082.1:0-28300 GCA_964384465.1 uncultured Planctomycetales bacterium
TCGGCGACGTGCAGGATGGTGATTCGGTCGAGGTGTACGCCCACGCAGAGGGATTTGCCATTAAAATCCGCCAGACGGCTGTAGGGCGAATTCTCGTCGTGCGGCGCGTACGAGCGGATATGGTCGCCGACGAGGTCCGCCGCCCGTGGTCCGATTGCCGCGGCGGGCGAGAACGGGTAGCGGCTCCGCAGGACGCCGGTTCGCCGGCGGAACAGCTCGGTCAGCAGGCCGACGCGTGAGGGGCTTCGGCGCACGTCGAAGACCTGTTTGCCGTCGCGCTGCGTGAGGCTCGCGTGCGTGGGCATGGAGAGCGTGCCGTCCGGGCCGAGATAGTCCAGGAGAAAGTCGATGAAGTCCGACGGCTCCCAACCCAGTTTCCGCACGGCCTCGATATTCGAGTGCACCATGAGCACGTCGCCGCGATGCACGCCGAGTGACGCGAGTGCGTCACGCGTGGCCTGCGGATTTGCCTGCGCGGGCGGAGGTGGTGGGGCGGGCGCCACGGCCGAGGAAGACCGCGATCGACGCGGCAACGCACGTTTGGCGATGAACGCGCAGCGAGCCATGAATTCGGCGGCCGGGGGGATCGGATATTTGCCGCTTTTCACGTCGATCAGTTTGGCCACTCCGCTGTGTCGAAACAGAGCATCGCATCATCGTAGAGTTCGACGCCGATGCAGTGACAGACCAGAAAACGCCCCGGGTTCTCTCCGTCAGGGAAAAAGACCCGCGGGTATTGAAACAACCCGCGCGGCACCTTCGGTAGCCGCGTCATCCGGAAGTAGCGGTCCACCGGAAAAGTCAGCACACGCTTCCAGTCCGTCCGCCCCGGCGTCCCCATCCAGACATAGGTCGCGCTTTCGTCGTTCACCTTCGTAGGCTCCGCGTTGGTCGATACAACCGCCCGACCGCCGACGAGGCAATTGTAATAGCTGCTGTTCTCGATCCGTGCGCACCGCACCAGATCGCCCGAACGCTTGTCGATCGTGCAGATGTGATTCTCCTCCAGCGGCGTGTCGGTGGCGGTCAGCAGGACATCTTGCAACACGAGAAGCTGATAAAAGCGGTTGCCCTGCCCGCCCTGGCGCCGAATACGCACATCCCTGAAATCTGGCGATGCACGCACGAGCCGATTCTCGTCCTCGTAGTCGCCGGCACAGATCCAGAAGCAATCTTCCCACGGATCGTAACTGATCCCGTGGATATGCCGGATCTGACCCGCCTCGAAGCGATACATTTCGCTCCAGGTCCGGCCGGCATCGCGGCTGCCGATGACGTGCACGGCCGCCCGCTCGACATTGGACCAGTATTCGCCGAAAACGACCAGCCCATCGCGACTCACGCTCAACGAGACGGGCCGGCTGCCGTGCCGAACAGTGTACGTCCGCACAGCCGTTCGAGAGCCGGCCTTTTGAACATACACGCCGCCGCGAAACAAGAACACCTTCGTGCCGTCAGGTAAAATCCGCATGCGGTATACGGATGCCCGCGCAACCCGTTGCATCAGCGGTGAGGCGGCCAGGAGGGGCCGAAGCGGGACCCGCGCATCGAGCCGACCCTCCTCCACGAATGACTCGCCAAAGTCGCATGTCGAAAGAATGCGATCAAAACGGGAACAGTACAATCGCCCCCCGTGAAACAGCAACGGCCGCGTATGCGGGATCATTCGTACAGGCGAAATGTGTTGAAGAGATGCCCGATGGGGCAATGTCGTATCCTCGATCGAAGCGGTTTACGCCAGCAGCTTGTTTACCACGTTTCCGGCCACATCGGTCAGGCGGAAATCGCGGCCCTGGAAACGGTAGGTGAGGCGTTTGTGGTCCAGGCCGAAGAGGTGCAGGATGGTCGCGTGGAAGTCGTTGATGTGGATCGGATCTTCGACGATGTTCCAGCCGATCTCGTCGGTCTTGCCGATGACCTGGCCGCCTTTGATGCCGCCGCCCGCCATCCACAGGCAGAACGCGAACGGGTGATGGTCGCGGCCGGTGTTGGGCTGGCGCTCGCCGGCGCGGTTTTCGCCCAGCGGCGTACGGCCGAATTCGGCGCCCCACACCACCAGCGTCGAGTCCAGCAGGCCGCGGGCCTTCAAGTCCTTGAGCAGGGCGGCGATCGGCTGGTCGGCCATCTTGCAGTTGAACTCCAGACCGATGTCGAGCTTGGTGTGATGGTCCCAGGTCGCGTGATAAACGTTGACGAACCGCACGCCGCGCTCGACGAGCCGGCGGGCCAGCAGGCAGTTGGTGGCGAAGGCCTTGAACTCGCCCGCGCCGCCGCCGCCGTAGTTCTTTAAACCACCTTCGGTGCGGTTGATGCCGTATGCCTCCAGCGTTTCCGGTTTTTCCTTCGAGAGATCGATCAGCTCGGGGGCGGCCGACTGCATGCGGAAGGCCAGCTCGTACGCGCCGATGCGGCTGGCGATCTCCGGATCGCCCACTTCCTGGAAATGCTTTTGATTGAGATCGCGCAGGGCGTCGAGGCTTTTCCGCTGCATCTCCACCGTCATGCCCGGCGGATTGCTCAGATTGAGCACCGGATCGCCCTGATTGCGGAACAGCACGCCCTGATAGGGCGAGGGCAGAAACCCGCTGGACCACAGCGAGGCCCCGCCGCTGGTGCCGCGGCCGGCGGTGAGTACGACGTAACCGGGCAGGTTCTGCGACATCGAGCCGAGCCCGTAGTTGATCCACGAACCCATCGTCGGCCGCCCGAACGTCGGCACGCCGCAGTTCATCATGAGCTGGCCGGGATGATGATTGAACGTGTCCGTGTGCATCGAACGGACCAGGGCGATGTCATCGACGCAGGTGCTGATGTGCGGCAGCAGGTCGGACAGCTCCATCCCGGACTGGCCGTACCGGGCGAATTTTCGCGGCGATCCCATTACCGTCGCCGTCTCCTTCTGGATGAAGGCGAAGCGAACGTTCTTGGTCATCGAATCGGGAAGCTTCTGGCCGTTCAATTCATTCAGCTTCGGCTTGGGGTCGAACAGATCCATCTGGCTGGGCGCACCTTCCATGAAAAAGAAGATGCAGTTCTTGGCCTTGGGCGCAAAGTGCGGCGGCCGCGGCGCCAGTGGGTTCGACATCGCATCGATCCCGGCCGGCTGGGTCTGCGCCGCGAGCAAGCCGTCCTGGTTCAGCAGATAGGCCAGCGCAAGCGTGCCGAGTCCGCCGGCTGTGGTGGCGAGAAAAGATCGCCGGGATTGGTTGATATATTCTTGAACCGGGTCCATATCCTCAGCGCGGCCCGGGGTCAGACGACCCGAACCAACACTGCACCTCCTGCTCAGCCTCATCTTGTGTCGATGTCGCACAGCGCTCCACATCCCGGAGTCCGCGCTCTATCTTGGCTCGCACATAAAGGTGGTACTGGATGTCCTCCAGCGAACATTCGTCCGGGAGAGTCTTAATCATCTCGATCACTTGATCCTTCAAGGCACTCATACTTTGTCGTTTCTCTTCTGATGACTACCGCAACTTGTTAACTGATCTTGGGCCACAGCTATTGTAAGCGATCATTCCCGCGTCACGAACTCATCGAGGTTCAGCACCGTTCGCGCGACGGTGACCCAGCCGGCGGCGTCGGGCAACTGGCCGCTGACCAGTTTGACCATCGGCTCGCCCACCATTTTGGCCGCGGCGGCCTCGTCCGAGCGGCACATCTCGTCGATCTGCATTTTCAATTGTTCGAGCCGGGCCAGTTCGCCCGCGTCCGGGTCGCGGCCGAGGGCCGTCCGGTAGATAAAACGGATGCGTTCGTCGGGCGTCTTGCCGTTCTGGATGGCGTGCAGGGCGAGCGACTGCGCGCACTCGAAGAAATCGGAGCTGTTCAGCAGCGTCAAAGACTGTAGCGGCGTATTCGACCGCTCGCGGCGGGTACACGTGACGTTGGAATCGGGAGCATCAAACGTCATGAGCATCGGATAGGGCACCGTGCGCTGGAAGAAGATATACATGCCGCGGCGATTTCGTTCGGGCCCCTGCGTTTCCTTCCAGGTGACGCTGCCGGCATAACCGAGCGCGGCTACATCCGGCGGCAGCGGCGGGCGGATGCTCGGCCCGCCGATGGCGGTGTTGAGCAGGCCCGCCGACGCCAGGTTCAGGTCGCGAATATCTTCCGCCTCTATTCGGAAGCGGGTCTGCCGGGCGAGCAGCACATTCTTCGGGTCGCGTTCCAGCAACTCCGGCCGCACGCGTGAAGACTGCCGGTAGGCGGCAGACTCGACGATCAGCTTGATCATCGCTTTCTGGCTCCAGCCGCGGGCGATCATCTCGGTGGCCAGCCAGTCAAGCAGTTCCGGGTGCGACGGCGGTTCACTGCGCGTGCCGAAATCCTCGGGTGATGGGACCAGTCCGCGCCCGAACAAATGCTGCCAGATGCGGTTGATCGTGACGCGCGCGGTCAGCGGATTGCCCGGATCGACCAGCCATCGCGCGAGATCCAGACGGTTGGGCCGGCTCGCCTGCGGCTTGAACGGATGCATCACCGCCAGCGTCGCCGGATGGACTTCCTCGCCTTTGCGGAGAAAATCGCCGCGGACGTGGATATGGGTCTGAGGCGGCTGCGGGTTCTCGACCAGCGTCTGGGCCTGTGGGACGGGCGGAGCCGTTTTCGCATGATCGTCCGCCGCCTGTTGGAGCTTCATCCGCTCCGGGTCGATCGATCGGTAATACTCCGCGAGCTTATTTTTCTGCACAGCGGTGCGTTGGTCGGGCGCGGCCTGAAGAACGGTCACCACCTCCTTGGGCAGATCGCCGAGCGGCACGGGGCGCTTGGCGGTAGTGGCCGATATGCGGAACCGACCGAGCGTATGCTCGTAGCCGTAATTCTGATCGAGCACGAACGTCAGCGTTGTTTCGTCGGCAACGCCGATGTCGTCCTTCGTCTCAAAAATGGCCGTATGGTTTTTGCCCATCTGGGGCGCGATGGCCCAGCCGGTCTCCGGCTTACCGTCGATCGCGTGCTCCACCAGCCAGGGCCGATCGCCCTGCGAGAAGTCGGCAATCGCTTTCTGTAACACGACGGGTCGCTCGTCGCCGGGCAGGCCCGCCGCGGACGCCGACACTTTGAACTCCGACAGCACGTAATTGCCGTGGCCGACGCGACCGGGCCCCTGGGCGGGAAGGCTGTCGTCGGTCAACGCTTCCAACCGCAGCGCGGTGATGCCTTTCAGGTTCGTCCGGGCAACCACGACGTAGCTGTCCGCGGCCGGATTCTTTCCGCCGGCGAGAATGGATTGATCTTTCTGAGGCGTCAGTGTCGCACCGGCGGATGATGACGCGAGAAGCGGCTCCAGATGCGTCCAAGTCACTCTTTCACTCAGCGCTCTTTTCTCCCAATCCGCCTGCCGCCCGGCAAGCTGCTGCCGATCGAATGCCGCCAGCACCGCCGCGAGGGGTTTGTGCTCGTCATCGAATTTCTTGCGTGCCGCGGTATAGCCGGTCACGTCCTTGGCCAGCGGCGCGGGGATATCCACATCCTGAGCGGTATTAAAGAACGCGAACATCTCGTAGTATTCGCGCTGAGATATGGGATCGAACTTGTGCGAGTGGCACTCGGCGCAGCCCACCGTCAGGCCCAGCCACACGGTGCCGGTCGTGTTCACGCGATCGACCGCCGCCCTGATGCGGAATTCCTCCTGATCCACGCCGCCCTCCTTATTGATCAGCGTGTTGCGGTGGAACCCGGTTGCGACTCTCTGCTCGAGGGTTGCGTTCGGCAGCAGATCGCCGGCGAGTTGCTCGATGGTGAACTGATCGAAGGGCATATCGCGGTTGACCGCGTCGATGACCCAGTCCCGCCATCGCCAGGCATGAGGCCGTACCCTGTCCGCTTCGTACCCATCGCTGTCGGCATAGCGCGCAACGTCCAGCCAGTGCCGTCCCCACTGTTCGCCATAATGCGGCGATGCGAGCAGCCGATCGACCAATCGCTCATAAGCGTCCGGCCGCTGATCCTTCACGAACTCGTCCACCTCCGCCGACGTGGGCGGCAGTCCCAGCAGATCGAGGCTGAGCCGGCGGATCAGCGTGCGCCGATCGGCCTCCGGTGAAGGCGCGATGCCCTGGCTCTCCAACTTGGCAAGCACGAATGCGTCGATGGGATTACGGACGCGCGCGGCATCCTTCACCGCCGGTACAGCCGGACGCCGTGGCGCCTTAAATGCCCAGTGATTGGTGGTTGGGGGTTTGCTATCCGCTGCATCCGCTTGTTTTCCCGGCGCGGTGAGCGTGAGCGGTTTATCATACGGCGCGCCGGCATTGATCCATTTCGCGATGTTGGCGATGGTCGCATCCGGCAGCTTGTCCGCCTTGGCGGGCATGTGCGGGTCTTGTGAGTGCGTGATGAGCTTGTAGAGCAAACTGCTCTCGGCGTTCCCCGCCACGATGGCCGGCCCGCTGTCGCCGCCGTGCAGTAGTGAATCGCGCGTAGTCAGGTCCATGCCGCTCTTTTTGAATTTTCCGCCGTGACAGGTGAAGCACTGGCTTTCCAGAACGGGCCGGACCTGCTGCTGGAAGAAGGCGACGTTCGGATCGCTTACCGGCGGGCTGACCAGCGGCTGAGGAGGTTGAGCGGGTACCGCCGCAGCGACGGTCGGCGCCGCCGGTCGACTCGTCGGCGTCATGCCCGCGAGCAGTGAGCGGCCGAGCTGGAGCGCGTCCAGGCGATCGCGCAATGACTTCTGTTGTTTTTCGAGTTCTTCCAGTTGCCCCTTTATCAGATTGGATTTCTCATCCAGTCCCTTCAGCTCCGCCTGCGTTCGCTCGCTCTCCGCGGCGATCCACTGCGTGATCGCCGACTGCGATTGCGGACCGGCCTGAAGCGATTGGAGGTTTCGGATGAGATCGACAAGGGCCTGTCGTTGCGCGGGCGTCAGTTCGGCGGGCGACTGCTGCGCCGGTTCCGCTCCCGCGATACCGATGACCACCCCGACGACCAGCATGAAGGCGGTCAGACTCATGATTCTGTGAAGAAAAGGTGATTGATGATTCCGCACGCGCGACGCCTCCATACGAGGTGAATCCATCCGTACCGTACCGCATCGGCCCAGCCAAGCTATTATATTGGATACTCGTGCGTTCGTTCAACTGCACATAGCACCTGTGCTATGGCATTCGCAAGAACGCGCGATTTCTCGAAAGTTCGACGCGCAATATGCCGCGCTCCAGGAATCCGAGCATTCCAATGAGTCTCGGCGCATTCTCAATTTCAGCGAGATAAGCGTGCATCCGAAGAGGACCCAGCGAGCGCTGGCCATCAGACAGGATGCAATCGATCTCCGCCAGAATCGCTGGAACCAGGCATTCCTCGCGTCGCGCGAGCCCGCCAATTCTCACGTGTCCGAGCGGCGTATAGCGTGATTGCTTCCAGATTGATGGCGGAAACACACTCACCGGCGCACCGGTGTCGATCACGGCCCGCTCAAATAGGGTCCAGCCGGCATCCGTGGCGACGCTGATGTTGGCGGTCAAGCGAATGGCGCTCAGGCGGTGTCCTACGGCGATGGCCGGCGCGTGATAGCCACGTCGGATGGCCAGATCGATTTTCGCCACGGTCTCTCCATCCCAACACGAGCAGGAACGATCGCATCCGGGTCAAAAGATGATCGTGCCGTCGTCCAGGAATTCCACCGGGATGTCCAGAAAGCCGGTCCGCTGTTGGGCGAGGCGCTTCACGGTGCCCGAGTCGTCTCCGACCGCCACGACACGGCCCTTGTGAACCGCGACCCACTTATTCGGATACTCGATGGACAGCTTCTTGGCATGCCGGACGATCCATCGGGTATCGCGCATGTACTGTTTGCTGGGCAGGGGCAGTTTCGCTGCTGTTTTCATCAACCTGTCTCCCGAAGACTACCGTATTCTAGTCGAACCGAGGTACGTGCAACAAGAGATTCACGCAGCAGCGATAAACCGGGCCGGGCAATTCTTTCGGGCAAGGCTGATTCATGCGCGGCTTATGGACTGCGTTGCCATCGGCGGCGCTTTGGCTTTGCGGCGCGGAAGAAGAAGGAATTCATGAAACCATCAAACCTGTTTTTCTTCGTCCCGCGTCTAATAATTCATCCTGACACGTTTTCCGATCAGTGATTGGGCATCAGGCAGTACGCCAGCAGCCGGATCGGGCAGCGCTGATGCGCTTCGGCCATGACCTGCTCGAAAGCGGCGTAGTCCCGGTCCTTTCGCAGCAGCGGCAGTCGGGCCACCGCGCGGTTCAGCACGTGATACACCAGTCCGCCGGGAGCGACGCGGGCCTGCCGAGGCATGACCGCAAACGATAAGCCCAGCCGGAGAACGTATCAAAAGCCGCGTCCCCTTTCCGATTGTTTGCCACAAGAGGCTGTTTCGGAGTATGCTCCTGTTATGAGCGCGAATACGGCCATTCCATTGCCCACGCCCGGAAACTCCGCCAACTGCCGTTGGATTCAGGCGGAATGGGCTCAATTGCTGCGCGATTATCCCGACCAGTGGATCGCCGTCGATCAGGGGCGCGTACTTGCCGCCGGGCGGAATCTCGGGCAAGTCGCTGATGCAGTACGTCGCGCTTCGGCATCCGCCGATGTCGCATACGAATTCATCGCGAGCGCATCTCTGATCTTCTAGCCAGGGGGCTATGTCTTGGCGCGGGTTCGGCTGGACATCTTTCGCGGCCCCCATCCACCGGCCGCGCAGATCGGCTATTCACTGAATGCGATCCGGATTACCGCGCGGGTTGCCCTGAAAACGGCGACCGGTTGGACGCCCTTCCAACACGGCATCGTGGACACTGGCGCCGCGATCAGTCTTTTTCCGCTTGAACTCTGGCGGCCTGCCGAGCACCACGTCATCGGCGATGTTCGAGTGGGCGGGCTGGCCCCGCTTGACTCGTGCCACGTTCCAGCCAAGCTCGCTCGGGTATCCTGTGCCTTGTCTGATGGAACAACGCTGATCGGACCGTTCAACATCCACGCCTACCTGGCCGAGTCCGATGAAGTGCCGATGCTTCTGGGAATATCCGATCTGATCGAGAGCGGAACACTTCTGATCCGCATTGGCCAGGGCCAGGCGACGTTCGAAACGTGACTGTGCGAAACTCACGGCAGGCCAACGACGCGCCGCAACCAGCGGGCGGAGCGGTTGAAAGGAGAACAGGCGAACAGGAGAGTTGGAACAGGAGTGAACAGAGCTCCTGCTCCGTTTACTCTTTGTTCAATGCCTTTCACGCCAATCAATAATCAGTGATGTCCCTTTTTCCGTCCCTACGACTTCCCGGCCGAGCACTGGATGCACATCCGCACGACCAACCCGATCGAATCGACGTTCGCGACGGTGCGGCTGCGAACACACAAGACGAAAGGTTGTGGATCACGGATCGCCTGCCTGACGATGGTGTTCAAGCTGGCCCAGTGCGCCGAACAGACCTGGCGAGCCCTCAATGGCTCGGCGCTTCTGGAGGAAGTCCTTCGAGGAATTCAGTTCGTCGATGGCCTCAGGAAAAATGCCGCCTGATCAAGCGGCCATCCACAGGAATTGCCTATATCTCAAGCCAATGCTACGATTGCGGGATTGAAAAGGTGTGACCACAGGCGTCCGGCCAGTGGCAAAGGAGATCTCATGACCGTAAACAAACGTGGTGGGTTGGTAGAACTTTCGATCGTACTGCTCGTCGGTTTGCTCACAAGCCAAGCGCAGGCGGGAATCGTTCCTGGTGATTTCGACAACGACTGCGACGTGGATGCCGCAGACTTCCAGCACTTCAGGACATGCGCTCTGGGTCCGGCTGTAGCCCAAACGAACCCGGCCTGCGCCGATGCGGATCTGGACGCGGACAGCGATGTGGACCTCGATGACTTCGGCGTTTTCCAGCGCTGCTACAGCGGCGAAGGGCAGCCGGCAGACCCGAATTGCAATCACACCTGCGTGGGAACCGACTGCAACTGTCTGTGCGGACAGACCAACTGCAGCGGCACATGCACCTTTACCGCGGGCGACAATGCGAACTGCGGCGCGTGCGGGAACGCCTGCGCGAGCGGGAGCACGTGCTCCGGTGGGTCGTGTCAGCCGAACTGCGGCCCAAGCTGCACGGCGGGTCTTTGCGGCTACGCCGACGGCTGCGGCGGAATCTGCGGCTGTGGTTCAGGAGAACACTGCGATATTACAGGCAGGTGCGCTGCCGACGGTGGGGGCGGCGGCGAGTGTACACTCCCCGACAACTGCACTCCGGACTGCGCCAACTACCCGCTCTGCAATTGAGCCGCCCGAACCATGCACGAACTACGCCGCAATCGGGGCTCAATGGGAACAGAAGTGAACGCGTGACGGAGATGCTTGTCATGAACGGAAACAATCTGCGGTGTGTGTTGGACGTTTCGATATGCGTGCTGGTGTTCTCCCTCACGAACCGGAAAAGGGGATGAGTCCAATTATTGAGGGGGGTATAAGATGTATAAAGCTTCTCTCGTGATTCAGGTCATCAGACGTCCGCCATTGATGCGCGCGATTGGAACACGTTTCAGGAAGAATTGTTGAGCGAGAAAACGGGTTTAATTGTTCAATTGTTTCAAGTATTCCTTCCTCCTTCCGCGGTTTGTCTCAGGGTCGGAGCGCGGATGGGCAATACTGACCGCGCGCTGATCTTGTTCCTCACGCCGGCCTCCGAGCGGAACGCTCCCTGTGATAAATACCGATGGCGCGGAACGAACGCCGCCGTACGGAGGGCAGTACACATGTTTTCTCACCTCTCACTTCGCACTTCTCACGAGCAGCCCCACAACCAAACGAACCCGTCGCAACCCGGTTTTTGACCCCGCCACGCGGATTGCCGCGCTCAGAACCCCGCCCGCGAGGGCGGGGTCAGGCCCGCCGCGGCGGGTTTCGACGGCTTCGCTGCCGCAAAGGAGACCTCTTATTGTTGACGCCGCAGCGGGATTCAAAGATAAGACAGCCCATGCGTAGAGAACGAATCATCCGCATCCTTGCGCTCATGGCGATTCTGGCCCACTGGGTTGGCGGCCGGATCGCATATTCAGCCGAAACTTCTCCCACCACCACCCAGGCCGCCACCACCGCCCCCTCCAAAGACAAGGAAGATTCCGGCGGAGCGGTCAAAGGCACGGTCGAAAGCGCCTCGACCAGCAAACACGAGATCACCATCGGGGGCGAGGCGATCTCATACCAGGCCACTGCCGCCAGCATGCTCATGAAAGACGAAGCCGGCAAAATCAAGGCCCGCGTGTTTTTCGTCGCGTATGAAAAGGATCATGCCGCCGATGCCGACCGCTCCGAGCGGCCGATCACATTCGTGTTCAACGGCGGGCCGGGCGCGGCGGCGGTCTGGCTGCACCTGGGAGCGGCCGGCCCGCGGCGGATCGACCTCGCGGAAGATGGCGAGCCGCCCGCGCCGCCTTACCGGCTGGTCGAGAACAATCACTCCTGGCTCGACGCGACCGATCTCGTGTTCATCGATCCGGTGGGCACGGGCTTCAGCCGTCCGGCCGAGGGCGAGAAGGGCGAGCAGTTCTACGGCGTCCAGGAGGACATCCGCTGGGTGGCCGACTTCATCCGCCTGTATACCACCCAATACCAGCGATGGCTGTCGCCGAAGTTTCTGGCCGGCGAGAGCTACGGCACCACCCGCGCGGCCGGCCTCTCCGAGTATCTGCTCGATGAGCTGGGGGTCGCCCTCAACGGCATCGTGCTCATTTCGTCGGTGCTCCACTTCCAGACACTTTCACCCGGCGACAGCAACGACCTGCCCTATCCGCTGTTTCTGCCGACCTACACCGCCGCCGCGTGGTACCACAAGCGACTCGCCGACGACCTCCAGGCGGACCTCAACGGCGCACTTGAGGAGGTCGAACCGTGGGCCATTGGTGAATACGCAACCGCGCTGGCCAAGGGTGACGCGCTGGGGCCGCAGGAGCGCGAGAAGATCATCGGCCGGCTCGTCCGTTACACCGCGCTGCCCCGTGAGCTGATCGACAGAAGCAACCTGAGGATCGATCCCGGCGTGTTCGAGAAGTATCTGCTGGCGGACCAGCACAAGCTGATCGGGCGGTTCGACGCCCGCATCACCGGCTTCGACCCGGAGCCGATTTCCAACCGGCCGGCGTACGATCCGAGCCTGTCCCGCTACCTGCCGGTCTACAGCTCGACCTTCAACGATTACGTGCGGCGGGTGCTCAAGTACGAAAGCGTGCTGCCGTATGAGGTGCTGTCGGACAAGGTGCGCCCCTGGAAATATCCCGAATCCGGCCACGGGTATTTATCGGTGGCGGACAACCTGCGTTCGGCGATGGTCAAGAACCCGCACCTGAAAGTGCTCTTCTGTAGCGGCTATTTCGATCTGGCCACACCGTACTTCGCCACCGACTACACCATCGAACACCTCGAACTGGCTCCCGAGCTGCGCGGCCACATTACGCAGACCTATTACCACGGCGGGCACATGATGTACCATCAGCGCAAGTCACTCGAAAAGCTGCACGCCGAGGTCGTCAAGTTCGTGCGTTCGGCATCCCCGCCGAAATAACGGTGGTTTCGCAGGCTGTGGCCGCCGCATTTTCTCGCCAGTGATTGGAGGTCAAGGTTGGGAATTGCGTCGCGACCGGCTGCGAATGCGCTGGCGATTGGAAGTCTGGTCGCCGTCAAACATCAGAGACAGGAATTGTGAAGATCTATTCTGAAGCACTGCGATCTGATCATAGTCGGGCTTCTGTTCGGGCGCGACGTACACAGGGGTTCGCGAACTCATGCGCGACCGCCGCTTTGCCGCTCGCGAACGATGCTGCCGCCGCAAGTACCAGAATGTTCCTCCGCATACCGCGGTGATGAGGAAGATGGCGAGCAGATCCCACACGTGGTTTTCCGCCCAGCTTCGCCGCGGGCGGGCGTGGATTTCCGTGTAGAGACGATCGGTTTTTGCGACGAACTTCTCCTGTTCGCGCTGAAGCTCCTGCTTCTTATCAATCAGACGTAGCTGCACATGATCGGGTTGTACAGGGGCATAAATGTCGGCGCCTGCCGGTTGCGGCGCGGCAATGATCGTACTGATGAGGAAGAGCAAAGAGGTCCGGGGATATATGTGCAGCGTCATGCTGGTATGGCCGTACATCGTCTGCTCGCGAAAATCGACCTCTTTGCACTTCCAGAGACGTTCGGTCGATTCTAACCAGTGGCCTCGGGCTCATCAACAAAAATCGGGCGGGTTTTTTATCACGCGACGAACTCGCATGTCCGGCCATTTCGCAGCCCGGCCGCGTTCCAGCTATACTCGGAACCATCGCTCGTCGCGATGAGATGAGGCGGCCCGTGTCGCAATTGCCGAGTTATCCGAAGGTTACGCAATACCGGTCGGCGGAGGCACTGGTCAACCGCTGGCGCGAGTTGGGCTGGTCCATTCCATGCGATGAGCGGATTCTGACGGCGGACGAAAATTCGCCGCTGGCCCGCCCGCTGCACATATTCGGACGCCGCATCGGCAACCGCTGGTGTATCCAGCCGATGGAAGGTTGGGATGGGACGCGCGAGGGTGGGCCCTCCGAATGGACCCAACGGCGGTGGCGGAACTTTGGGCGCAGCGGCGCGAAGTGGATCTGGGGCGGCGAGGCCGTCGCCGTCCGGCACGAGGGGCGGGCCAATCCCAATCAGTTGCTGATGACGGCCGAGACGAAGTCGGGCATCGCCGAGTTGCGCGATCTGCTGCTGGCTGCGCACCGTGAGTCTGCGGGCTCGACCGACGATTTGCTGGTCGGGCTTCAATTGACGCATTCGGGACGCTTCTGCCGGCCGAACGATAATCACCACCTCGAACCGCGCATCGCCTACCATCATCCACTGTTGGACGCCAGGTTCGGAATCGCGGCCGACGATGATGGCGTACTGCTCAGCGATGATGATTTGTGGCGGCTGCTCGACGATTATGTAAGCGCTGCGCGGATGGCCGACGACTGCGGTTTCGATTTCGTCGATCTCAAGTGCTGTCACGGGTATCTCGGTCACGAGCTGCTCAGTGCGTTCACCCGGCCGGGGCCGTTCGGCGGATCGTTCGAGAACCGCACGCGCTTTTTGCGCGAGCTGATCGGGCGCGTGCGCGACGCTGTGCCGGGGTTGCACCTGGCGGTTCGACTGAGTGCGTTTGATCTGGTGCCGTTCGAGGATGATCCCGCCACGCGCGTAGGCCGCAAGAAGGGTGCGGGCCGGCCGGCGGAATTCGAGCACGTGTTGCCCTACGCATTCGGTTTCGGCACCAACGCGGATGACCCACGCGCGTACGATCTGCGTGAGCCGATCCGGCTGCTCGAGATGCTGGCGTCGCTGAACATCACCGCCGTGAATATCAGTTGCGGCAGCCCGTATTACAATCCGCACATCCAGCGGCCGGCGTTTTATCCGCCGTCGGACGGCTATCAGCCGCCGGAGGATCCGCTCGTCGGTGTTGCCCGGCAGATCGATGTCGTCCGCCAGTTGAAAGAGCGTCTGCCGAACATGCTTATGGTCGGCTCAGGCTATAGCTATTTGCAGGAACTGCTGCCGCTGGTTGCGCAGGCGGTGGTGCGGGCCGGCTGGGTCGATGCCGTCGGCATCGGGCGGATGGTGCTGAGTTATCCGGAGATGCCGATAGATTGCCTGAAACGCGGCGCACTGGACACGAAGCGCATCTGTCGCACGTTCAGCGACTGCACCACCGGTCCGCGCAAGGGCCTGATCAGCGGCTGCTTCCCGCTGGACGAAGCGTATAAATCGTCCGATGCCGGTCGGCTGCTGCGCGAGCTGAAGCGTAGTGAGGAATGATACCTGCAGAGAGGCGAGGTCTTTAAGAAGATCTCACGCAGAGTCGCAAAGACGCAGAGAAGAGAAGAAGTGGAGACCAGGTTTTCATCACTGCGTCTTTGCGACTCTGCGTGAGATGATTTCTTCTCGAATGTAATCTCGTTTGCATCCGGGCTGTGTACGGATTCTCAGGAGAACTCCGATGACGCACAATGAGCTGTCGGCGATGATCATTGACACCGCGATTTTCATTCATCGCAAGCTGGGCCCGGGCTTGCTCGAATCTGTATATACCGTCATTCTGGCGTATGAGTTGGAGAAGCGAGGTCTTCATGTGGCCAGAGAAGTTCCCATCCCCATTCAGTGGGAAGGTGTCCGATTGGATGTCGGTTTTCGTGCTGATCTGGTCGTAGAGGATAAGCTGATAGTTGAGCTGAAGTCGGTCGAAAAGAGCGCGCCGGTTCACAAAAAGCAGCTTCTGACGTATCTCCGTGTCACCGGGAAGAAACTCGGGCTTTTGATTAACTTCGGCGAGGCGTTTCTCAAGGATGGAATCAGTCGTGTGGTGAACGGGCTTGAGGACGAGTAAGTATTTATCTCTGCGTCTTTGCGCCTCTGCGTGAGATACTCGATGCGTGAGGGATGTCGAGATGTGTGAAATCGATTCCAGAACGAAGGGTTCTCTCCGAAGCTTGTTGATGGAACTGGCTGACGGCACAGCCGGTGCAACCATGCGGATCATTGTCAGTCTTGCAACCGGTTGCGTGCTGACCGCGGCAGCCTGTCTGTTTGCCTTCGTGTGGGGCATTTCGCAGAGTGGTTCTTCTCCAACACCCTCCTGGGCTGGCCCACGCCACTGGGTTCATGTATCCGACGATGCCATTGCACTCTGCCTGATCATCGCCGGCGTCGCTTACCTGCCGGCGCTTTTCTGGATTTGGAGCCGGCATCGACGCGCTCGCGGGATCTGGCTCGGGGCGGCGTTGACCGTCGGCATCTGGATCGTTGCCATCGGTCTCATGGCGCTCGCCGATGAGATGATTGTGGGCGACGACGGTGTGCTCATGGTGGGGGTCTTCTTTGTCGCGGTCGCGGTCACGCTGACGATCTGGTTGCAGCTATACCGTCGATACGTGGGCGGGCGGCCGCTGTATAGTGCCGATCAGCGAATCGATCTGCGTTGTCCGAAATGCGGCTATCGGATGGTGGGCCTGCGCGAGGCACGCTGTCCTGAATGCGGCACCGAATATACACTCGACGATCTGGTGGCCCAGCAGGATTTCGAGGTGCTTCGGCTTCGTCAACTCGTGATGCCCTCGGATGGCTCGGCGGCGCATTTGAAAACACCGGCTGAGAAAGAGACTGTAACCCCCTCATGACCTATTACATCTCCTGGCCGAATCGCATCTCCATTGCCCGCATCCTGCTGGTCGGGCCGTTTGTCGTGGCCCTGCTGCACTTGCAGGATCCGGCGTGGGGGCAGCGCGCGCGGTGGTCGGCGCTCATCGTGTTTGCCGTTATGTCGATCAGCGATGCCCTGGATGGATTTCTCGCGCGGCGGCTGCACCAGGAATCCGCGGTGGGGCGGTTCCTCGATCCGCTGGCCGACAAGATCCTGATCCTGTGCTCGGTGATCCTGCTGGCGAATGAGGGGACGCATGTGAGCGGGGCGGTTCTCCCGTCCACCGTCGCGGTGATCGCTGTCGGAAAGGATGTGATCGTCGTTTTGGGTTTTGCCATCCTGTACATGGCCACCTCGCAAACGTACATCAATCCACAGCGCATCGGCAAGTGGTGCACAATGGTCCAGTTACTCATGGTGATCTCGATCCTCATGAGTCCGAACTTTCCCGCGAGTTTGAAATGGGTGCCTGCGGCGTTCTGGTGGGCGGCGTCGGTGCTGGCCGTCGTTACCGTGGTTCACTACTTCCAGATGGCCAAACGATTCCTGGCTCACCACGAGGCTCCGGCATCACCGTCCTAACCGGCCGCTTAAGCGCGCCTGTCGAGTTCCCGTCATTATTTGTTAGTTGCGGCAGTTTTGACGGAAAAGCGACGGGTGGTCCTATAATGTCATCGCTTTAACTGCCGGGGGAATCGAAGGTTATCGGTCTATGCGTTATCGATAACCCCTATCTTCTGTATTTTCCAGATTTTCACAAAATGCGGTTGCATTGGGGTAGAAGTTCGTTAGAATGCCCTCTGCTTTGCTCCAATCGAGGACGCTGCTGACGGATCGCTCAAGTCGAATTCCCGCCCGATTAGGGAAAATAGGAGGAGGGAAAAGAAGCCCCGGCCTCTATGAGGGGGCTAACAGAGACGTCTTATGGCGTCTCTTTTTTTTGCTCGCGTCCCGCCGGTCCGCTCACCGCATTCCCCAAAAAACGCGAAATTCGATTGCGATCCATCCACCGCCCCGGTATAAAACCGTTCGGCACATCACCTGTGCCGCAGAGGAGAGAGATCAAATGAACAGGCCCCTCCTGACCGCGGCGGTCATGCTTGGTCTGTTGCGCGATGTCCGGGCGACCCGCTGGGTGGGGCCCGCCAGTACCTTTGGTCCTGTCGATCAACCCGCTTCCTACGTGCAGGCGGTCGATCACCTCGTACGCGAGCAGTACGGATTCGAAGACCTCGGCCCCGGCACGAGCATCAGCCAGATCAGTCTGGGGTCGATGTCCTTGAACAGCAGCCCCGCGCTGTTTTCCTCGGTGGTCGCGGCAGCGGATCCGGTGGCGGGTACCTCGACATCCACCGGAACGAGGGCGGCGCACGTGACCCAGGCGAACGGCCAGCCGACTTTCCTGACGTTTCAACTCGATCAACCGGTGATCAGCCTGGCGTTCGTCCTGATGGGGCTGGAGTCGGCCGCCTGGATAGAGGCATTCGGAGGCGACACCGGCACGGACTCGCTGGGCCGGTATTCCATTCCCGCGCCCGGTCAGCCGGGCGTCCGCCGATGGATCGGGATCATGGAAGATGAACGCAGCATCTGGAAGGTGCGGCTCGAACCGACGCTCAGCGAGGATTATGCGATCGACGACGTGGAGATCGGCGTCCACGCGCCCGAGCCGGCGTCCGCGGCGATCTGGGGCCTGCTGGCCTGTCTGGGCGGGAGCGGCGTTCGACGCCGGATGCGGCCATGAAGTTGACGTCACCGAGCAGCTCACGAATCGGGCCGGCCCGCCTCGTGTTGATCGGCATCACGCTGGCCGGTTTGACCGTCGTCGCCGTCGCCATAGCTGATGCCGGCCGCGTCCGCCTCTGGACGCACCATCTCCGTTCGGCCGATCCGGCTGCGCGGAAACGGGCGTTGGTGGCCATTGCTGACGCGCGCGAGGATCGAGCGGCCGACGACGTGCTCGCGGTTATTCGGCACGAGCGGGATCGGGAGCTGCTCGAATTGGCGGCCAATGCCGCGATGCGCATCGACGACGCCCGGGCGGTGCCGCTGCTGCGCGAGCGGTGCGATGCCGGGCCTGACGATTCCCTGCGTGCCCGGCTGATCCGCTGTACAGCCCGTCTTTCCGGCGGCGATGCCCGGCTGATCGAGTGGCTCGAAGCGGGCGTCGCTTCGCCGGAACCGTGGCGGCGAGCGGGGTCGGCGATGGGCCTCCTGGAATTGCAACACACGGAGGGCGGGCAGCGGCTGATTGAGATGGCGTCGGCGCTGCCGGTGGACGTGGCGCAGTTCGCGCTCGATCAGTTTCGCTCGATTGCCGGGCCGATGGCCACGGCGGTCGGCCGGCCGCTCGCAGCATGCGGCGATCGGCATCAACCGGCGGATGCGGCCGCGTGCTGGGCCGAGCTGGGCGAGTTCTGGCCTCGTTACGCGACGGTGCGGCTGCTGTCCGACTGTCTGGCGCGAACCGAGCGTTTCGACCTCGCCTGGAATAGAGTGAATCGACTGCGACATGGACGGGAGTATGCGGTCCGGTTGTTGAACTGAGGTGATTCGATGAGTGACTGTGGGCGGGATTGCGGTTGTCGCGGTGAGCCGAGCCGTCGGGATGTGCTGAAGGTCGGGATCGGGACCGCTGGGGTCATTGCGGGATTGCGCGATGCGCAGGCGGCGCCGGGGGCGATCCCACCGGGGGCGAAGGCGCCGCCGCCCAAGGAGTGGTTCGATCAGTTGGAGAAACCCGGCGAGCCGATCGCCTACACGGGCGAGCAACTGCGCAACCTGATTTTTCCGCTGGGTGGCATCGGCACCGGGACGGTCTGGCTCCACGGCAGTGGGCGGCTGGTCAACTGGCAGATCTTCAACAACATTCAGAAGGATACACTGGTCGATGATACGTTCTTTGCCGTCCGCATCGAGCAGCAGGGAAAACCGCCGATCGTGCGGGCGCTCCAGCAGCAGTCGGTGGGGCCGATCGCGGGTATCGCCGACGTGCGCTTCGTCGGCCAGTACCCGGTGGCGAATCTCACATTTCGCGATCCGGCCCTGCCGGTCGAACTGGAGCTGGAGGCATTCAATCCGCTGATCCCGCTGAATGAAAAGGATTCCGCGATCCCGTGCGCCATTTTCACGCTGCGTGCGACGAACAAGTCCGACCGTGCGGTGCGGATCTCGTTCCTCGGCTCGCTACAGAATGCGGTCGGGCATTCGGGCGCGGGCGCGTCGCGCGGCACAGCGCACGTCACCTACGGCGGCAACATCAACCGCAGCTTTCAGGAGGCGGGGATGACCGCGGTGGCCATGCACGCCGAGCCGGGCAAGCCGGCGCAGATCAGCCCGCCCGTCGAGCTGCTCGTCGATCATCACGAGATCAGCGTCATGACGGATTCGCCGGTGGAGGGCCTCAGCTTCACCAGCGTCGGCGTGCCGCGGAATAACCCGAGCCTCAAGGCGGTGTGCTGGCTGGCCGGCGGCAACCTGCGGCAGTTGGGCGGGTCGCTCCTCGTGCAGATCGCCGGCGGCGTGCGCGATCTGGGGGAGGTGCTGCTGCTGTCGGGCGTGGATAATCCGCTGATGGATCCGGTGCGGGCGACGGTGCCGGAGGGCACGTCGCGCAGAGAGACCGTCTTTGCCACGTTCGACAACGACAGCTTCGGCAAATGGACCACCGAGGGGCAGGCATTTCGGCGGCCGCAGCACGGGACGGCGGCGAATCAGAACCCGGTAACGGGATTCGTCGGGACGGGCCTGGTCAACAGCTTCGATCCCGATGATAGCGTGCAGGGCGTGCTCACCTCGCAGCCGTTTCCCATTAAAGAGAAGTACATCTCGCTCCTGATCGGCGGGGGGGCTCATCCGGGTTCCTGTTGTGTGAATCTGAGAATCGATGGAAAGATCGTCCGCACTGCTACCGGCAAAAACACCGAGCAGCTCGAACGCGTCGAGTGGGACGTTGCAGATGCGGCGGATAAGGAAGCGATCATCGAGATCGTCGATCGCCAGGGCGGCGGATGGGGTCACGTGCTGGTCGATGACATCCGCTTCAGCAATCTGCCCATCGATGCGATCACGCCGGAGGATGCCCAGCGTTGGAACGCGCTGCTGGCCGATGCGAAGCAGGGTGCGGCGCTCAGCCCGGCCAACGTGGGCAAAGGCAAAGTGATGCTTGTACCGGTGGAGCTGGGGCGGGCCCGGCCGGGGGCGGATCGCATCCAGCAGCGCGATCAACTGATGAAACTGGTCGCGTCGCTCGCGGGGGCGACTTTCAAACCGGCGACCGGCCGGCCGGGGAAATCGCCCTCGTTCGGCACGATGTGTTTGGCAACGCCGGATCCGAAAGCTTCTATTGGGAGGGGATGGGCGAATCACGACCGGGATGCGTTTTTCAGGCGGTGGGAGCACACCGGCACGCTGCGGGTCGATGAAGCGGGCGCTGCGCCGAACCCGCAGGCCGGCCCCAGCGAGCCGGGTCAGACGTTCAACGCGGCCCTGTGCGTCGAAGCCGTCGCCGAACCGGGCGCCGTTGCGTCGGCGGTGTTCGTGATGGCCTGGCATTTCCCGCATCAGTATTACCCGCAGAACAGTTGGCGGGCTGCGGGCGGCGGCGGGCTTGAAGTCGGCAACATGTATGCCAACTGGTTTCACGACGCCCCCAGCGTCGCCAAGCACGTCATCACCGATCTGGAAAACCTGCGGCGGCAGACGTTCGCCTTCCGCAAGGCGCTGTTCGACACCACGCTGCCGCAGTACCTGGTCGATGCCGTCGCGGCGAACGTTTCCATCCTGCGCGGCCCGACCTGCTTCTGGACGAAAGACGGCACGTTCTACGGCTTCGAGGGTTGCAACCTCGAAGGCGGCGGCTGCTGCCCGATGAACTGCAACCACGTGTGGAATTACGAGCAGACGCTGGCCAAGCTCTGGCCCGAGCTGGAACGGAACATGCGGGTCACCGAACTGAAATATCATCAGCAGGAAAATGGGGGCATTAACCATCGTGTGGAGGTGCCGCGAACGAATCCCGACAAGCGGCAATTCCCGGTGGCCGACGGGCAGTGCGGGGCGGTGCTCAAGGCGTTCCGCGAGCACCTCCAATCACCGGACCGGCGGTTCCTCGACGATCACTGGCCGCTGATTCGCAAGGCGATGGATTTCGCCATCAGCGAGTGGGATGCCGACGGCGACGGCGTGATGGAGAAGCCGCAGTTCAACACCTACGATCGCGTGATCTTTGGGCACAATACATTCGTCAGCTCGCTCTATCTGGCGGCGCTGCGGGCGGCGGAGGAGATGGCCCGGCGGTCCAAAGATGCGGCCTCTGCCGATCGCTACCACGCCTTGTACGAAAAGGGCCGCGCCAAGATCGCGGAGACGCTATTCAACGGCGAGTACTACATCCAGAAGGCGGACAACCTCAATCTCGGCTACGGCACCGGCTGCTTTTCGGATCAGGTGGTGGGGCAGTGGTGGGCCCGCGTGCTGAATCTGGGGGATATTTTGCCGAAAGAGCAGGTGCAGAGCGCGCTGAAGGCGGTGTTCAAGCACAACTGGCTCTGGTTGCAGGAGGGTTTTGAAGGCACGCAGCGGTTCCTCCAGTTCGCCGACGGCAAGGATATGGGCCTGTTGATCGCATCCTGGCCGAAGGGCGGACGGCCCGAAGACCCGATCCTCTACCGCGACGAGATTTGGACCGGCGTCGAGTATCAGGTCGCAGCGCACAAAATCTATGAGGGCCAAGTCACCGAAGGATTAGCCATCGTGAAAGGCGCGCGGGGCCGGTATGACGGGACGAAGAAAAGCCCGTGGAACGAGATCGAGTGCGGCGATTACTACGCCCGCGCGATGAGCAGTTGGTCTCTGCTGCTGGCGGCTCAGGGTTATCAGCATGACGGTCCCGCGCGCGTGCTGGGCTTCGGCCCGCGAGTGAACCCGGAGAATCACCGATCACTGTTCACCGCCGCTCAAAGTTGGGGGACGTTCGAGCAGAAGCGAACCGGCCATACGCAAACCAACACGATCGCGTTGGTGGCCGGCCGATGCGACATCGGCGAACTGCGCTTCGCGCTGCCGGTGGAGGCCAAGAGCGTCAAAGGCACTGCCCGCATCGAAGACCGCGATCTCCTCACCACCATCAAAGCCGAGAACGGCTGGGCCATGATCGAACTGAACGCCCCTGTCACCGCCCAGGCGGGAAAAACGATCCTCGTTAATCTGGAGTGGAGTTGAATAGAAGTCGGCCGGATTCAAGATCGCTTTTTAGCGAATATCTGGGGAAGATCGCGAGCACCATGCAGAATACGGACGACCTCGATGCCGTCGACGATTGGCCGGTAGAAGAGCAGGTATGATCCGAGAGGGACGCTTCGAAGACCGGGATGAAACTCATCCCGCGGCCGACCTATAAGCGGATAGTCGACCAACCGCTGTATCCGCTCTTCGATGGTCCGAACGAATCTGTCGGCTGCGACGCGATTGTCACCAGCGATGTAGCTCCAGATGTCTTCGATGTCCTGAAGGGCGTCAGGTGAACGGACGATGCGTGCCATCTGGTTTTCGCCAGTCTATTGTTTTGCAGCAGCACGCCGGTGGAGCCGAGCCAGGATCGCATCGGCGCCTTCCCAGGGTTCACCTTCGCCTCGATCGAGTTGGTCGATGCCCTTCTTGATCTCTCGCCGCAGATATGCTTCGTGATCCGGCGTGAATTCGCGCAGCAATGCCACCGCCTCTTCGACTACCGCATCGGGATTGTCGTAATGGCCGCTTTTCACCTGCTCCTCAACGAATTCTGCCAGATCGGGCGGCAGCGTGATTTCCATCGGCGCATCCTCGTAAGTATGTCATCTCAGACCACTTAAGTATGACATTGACGCGAAAAGTCGTCAAGTATTGACTGCATATCAGGTGGACGTTATTCTCTTCTGTTGTTTCAGATTATTCTGAAATCAGGAGATCTATCATGCACGAGGCCATCGACCGTTCCAAAGCATTGTTCATCCGCCGGTGGGGGGAGATGGGCGGGTATTGGGGAATCAACCGCACCATGGCCGAGTTGCACGCGCTGTTGTACCTGTCGGCCGATCCGCTGTGTACGGATGACATCATGGCGGCGCTTCAGATCTCGCGCGGCAACACCAGCATGAACATCCGCCAACTGGTCGATTGGGGGCTGGTCTCGCGCGTGCACAAGATGGGCGACCGCAAGGAGTATTTCGCGGCCGAGACGGACGTGTGGGAGATGTTCGAGACCATCGTGCGCGAGCGGCGGCGGCGCGAGGTCGAGCCGATCATCGAAACCATCGATCGCTGCCGCCAGATGGTGGCCGAGCAGATGAACGAGCTGAAGGAGGATCGGCGCCACGAGGCGAAAGTCTACCGGCAGCGGCTCGATACCATGGCCGACTTTCTGAACGCGCTGATGCTGCTGCTGAACATGCTGCTCAAGAGCGGCAAGGGCGGGATGAAACAGATACGGGGGCTGCTGCTGAAGGTGTTGAGGTAGCGGGTCCGTTGTCTCTCTCCTGATTCCTGTCCCCTGTCCTCTGCTCTCCGCTCACTTCTACTTGATCTTCAGCGCCACCATGGTCAGGTCGTCGGTCCGGTCGGCCAGGCCGCGGAAGCGGCGGAGGTCCCACAGGATATTGTGCGCGATGAGTTGCGCGGTCTGATCGGCGTAGCGGGTGAGCGACTGGGCGAGGCGCTCCCGGCCGAAGCGTTCGTCGGTGAAATTGAGGGCTTCGACCATGCCGTCCGTGTACAGCAGCAGCACGTCGCCCGGCTGAAGCGCGACCACCTCGCGAGCGAAAGTAGCGGCCGGGTCCACACCCACAACCATGCCGCCGGTGCCGAGATAGGTGATTCGGCCCTCTCGCAGCAGGAGCGGCGGATCGTGGCCGGCGTTGCAGTAGGTGAAGCGCCGGGCGTCGGGCGTGATCACGCCGTAGAAGACGGTGGCGAATTCGCCGGTGGTGGTCTCGCGACAGAGATGCTTGTTCACCTCCGCGAGGATGCGGTCGATGTCGTACATGAAATACGCGTAGACGCGCATGGCCGAGCGGATGGAGGCCATCAGCAGCGAAGCGGGCACGCCCTTGCCGGATACGTCCGCGATGCCCACGCCGAGATTGCCCTTGGGCAACTGGATGAAATCGTAGAAGTCGCCGCCGACCTCATAGGTGGGGCGGTAGATCGCGCCGATCTCGACGCGCGGGTGCGCGGGCGGCTGTGCGGGGATCATGCGCCGCTGCACCTGCCCGGCATACGCGATCTGGCGGGCGTAGCGCTCGGCTTCCAGCGTCTCGGCGAGCAGCCGGGCATTGACGATCGCCGCGGCGGCCTGCGATGCGACGCCGCGGAGCAGGGCCTCCTCAAATGTTGTGAAGGTGTGCGGCTCGCCGGTGTAGACGCGGACGACGCCCACCGCCTTGCCGCGATAGATCAGCCCGCACACCAGACCGCTGACGATGCCTTCATCTTTCGCTTCTTCGGGGTACCGCGTTCGCGGATCGGATGGGGCGTCGGCGATGCGCACCATCTTCCCTTCCAGCGCTTCGCGGTCGATGGGGTTTTCATCGACGGTGACCGGGCCCTTGGCGATATATTTCACCGAGAGGTTGTGCACGCTCTTGACGGTTAACGCGCCGGTGGTTTCGTCCAGCATGCGGATGCTGCACGCTTTGACCTTCATCACCTCACAAACCATGCGGGCGGTCTTATTGAGTATCCCCTGAAGGTCGAGCGTCCCGGCCAGCAGGCCGGAGATGTTGTAGACGGCGCTGAGTTCGCCGGTGCGGTGGCGAAGGTCCTCCGCCTGTGCGCTGAGATCGGCGAGCAGCTCGTGGATGATCGCGGCCGCAGCGGGATCGGTCTGATCGGCGACTCCCAATGCGCGCTCGATCAGCCCGGCCGGCTCAGCGTTTTGGAAAGTGTTGGCAGAAGACTTAATCGTGGACATCCAGGCCCGCCCCGCAAGATTCACCATCCGTGGCGCGAACATTATAGCCCGCGGCGGGGAGGATGGAAGCTGGCCAACGCGGAAGGCGGGGCGCGGGTCGCGGAATCGCGGGGGACGGTCCTGTTCGTGAGAGGTGAGAGGTGAGACGTGAGAAGTGAGAAAGGCCGCTTGGCGGGGGGTTAAATGCGGTTTCACGGGTTCGTTTCGCAGTGGAGTTGTTTCCCGCATGTCCCGCTTCCCCGGTCGCCGGATCGCACCCGCGCCATCGTTATCTATCACACGGAGCGTTCCGCCCGGCGATCAGCGCGCGGAACAGGATCAACGACCGGGCGGCATTCCCGATCCGCGCTTTGTCCGCGAGGCAGGCCGCGAAGGGGCGGATGAAACCTGCCTAACATGACAGCGCTAGTTGGCGGTTTCTTTGTAGCGGCCGGGCTCCGTATTGGCCGTTTTCCAGCGTGGACGGCCGGTACGGAACCCGGCCGCTACGAAGAGGGGGCGATCCTGCGCTGTCCTATCAGGCTCTGTCTAAAACTCGGGAATGCATGTTTCCGGTAACGGCCGACCGGAGCCTGCCCGCCGTGGCCGGAGTCGGCCGTGGTTCTGTGATCAACGGCCGGTTGGGACGCCGGCCGCTACGGTGTTTTCAGACAAAACCTGGTCCCGGCGGGAGAGCGCCGTGGCCGGCGACAGGAAAAGGACGGGAATCGGGCAACGATGAGCAGTCCAGTCCGTGGCGCCGGTTGTTTGAATGTTCTTTGGCAAAATGGGAAAGTAGAAAGGTTCCTGATAACTTTTCTGTTCTCTCGCGAGAGGGTACCAGAGGCCGGAGCCGCAGCAACTCAGGTAGCCGAATCGAACCGCGTTCCGAGCGTTCGTTGCCTGGTCAAACCCGTGCAGAGTTTGGCTGAATAGACTCCCGACGCCTTTTCGCGCCCCGCGCTGCCCTCAGATGTCGGTCGGCCTGAAAACAGTCAGATGTGGAACTGAAATGAAATCCTCATCGCGACTCGCCAGATTTGTGATCGCATACTCGTCCATACAGGCCACGATGAGGGAGTCTTTTGTCAGCAAGCCGAAACGTGATCGCACGCTCTGCCCATTCACCAACAACTGCTCGTCAGCTTCCAGCAGCAGCAGATTAAGCGAAAAAACACGCAGGATGTAATCCCAGTACTCCGTCAGCCCGGCAATGACAGAGTGCTTCCGCTTCAGATCGTTCACGCTCTCTTTGGTGATCTCCCCCTTGCTGACCGCCTCCGCGAGCATGAGACGATGAGTGACATCATTAACGACATCCAGGGACGTGATCCCAGTAATCTCCTCCCGTGCACATCGCGCCAGAATGGCTGTGCATTCAGCGGACTTCTTCAATAACGCGTAGATGAAAACATTCGCGTCGATGAACAGGTCGGTTCCATCTGGAACGCTCGGCAACTCGGCAATTGGCACGGTTCACAGGTCCTCGATCTCGGGGTTCTCCGCCACCCAGCGAACGTCATCCGCCTTGAGCCGGATCGTGTCCGGCATGCTGGCGAGGGCCGCAAGAGCGCGCTCGATCCGTTCCTTCCGGCCCGTCGCGGGGAAACGCTCAGCCTTCAATTGTGAGAGCCGAGCCTGCCTGGTAGTCCGGGCGCGATCCTCTTTGAGATGTACTTCTGATTGTGGCATTCTGCGTCCTTTGAATCCGTCGATTCTCCGGTCTCTACACAATAGCCGGATTCGGAGCAGCGAGCAACATCGCGTTGGCTCAATCACGCTTGGGAGTTCGCGGTTTGTGGGATGTCGATTCGTCCCCGGCCATGCCCCGACTCGTTTGCGGCGGTCTGGGCTTGGCCGCGCCGAGGCGGCTCTCGCCGCGGCGAAGCCTCCCGGCGACCTGGCACAACTGGCGTCGGGGCGTCGCCCGGCCCACGGCACGGTTCACGACGTGGTGGAGCAGCCCACCATCGCCTTTGGGGGTCGTCTCGGCATGTCGCGAGAGGGTCGCAGAGGCCCCAACCCGCAACAACGTAGCTCGCGCGGACTGAACCGCATTCCAAGCGTTCGTTGCTTTGGCTGAATCGACTCCCGACCCCTTTTTGTTGCTCCCGACCCCTTTTTGTTACTTCCCGCTTCCTTCCCGGCGGCGTATTTTATATCCTTTTAGTTTTAGGGCGTGTATGAGAAGCTCTTGCGGACGAGAAAGATTAAGAGCAAGAGTAAGATTATGAACAAGATTAGGATTAAGAGAAAGAGCAAGAGCAGGAGTGATCCTGCTCTTAATCCTCATCTTAATCTTCTTCTTACTCCTAATCTTTCTCTTTCTCTTTCCCCTCAGGCCTTTCTCACGCACGCACTCAGTGGCTGCGGATAGAAAATTCCCAGGAGCTCGACCATGACCGACCTTTCCCTGCGGGTGTTCGACAGCGTCCTGGACATGCTCTCGAACGAGAACAACCCGACGCCCATCGTGCGGCTCAATCGCGTCGTCCCCTTCAAGCACACGACGGTCTACGCCAAGCTCGAATGGTACAACCCCTTCGGCGCGGTGAAGGACCGAATCGCGGCGAACCTCGTCCGCGACGCGGAAGAGCGCGGGATCAAGCTCGAGAACCTGGTCGAGCCCACGTCGGGCAACACCGGGATGGGTCTCGCGATGATCGCGAACGCGAAGAAACTGAACTTCACCGCGGTGCTCTCGCTCGCGATCCCCGCCGAGAAGCGGGCCGCCCTCCGCGCGTTCGGCGCGAAGCTGGTCGAGCTCGCCGACGACCTCTGCCCGCTGCCGGGCGCCCCGGAAGGCGCGATGCAGAAGGCGACCGACCTCGCCAAGCAGCCCGGCTGGCATCAGCTTAACCAGTACAAGAACCCGGCCAACCCCGACGCGCACTTCCGGACGACCGGCCCTGAGGTCTGGAAGCAGACGGCCGGCAAGATCACCCACTTCGTCGCCGGCCTCGGCACCTGCGGGACGATCACCGGGACGGGGCGTTTTCTCAAGTCGAAGAACAAGGACGTGAAGGTCCTCGGCGTCCATCCGGCCGAAGGCCACGACATCCCCGGCGTGCGGAGTCTCAAGGCGCTCCGGTTGACCGACTTCTTCCTGCCCAACGAGTACGACGGCGTGGTCGAGATCGCCAATGAGGAGGCCTACCGCCTCTGCAAGCGGCTCAACCAGGAGGAGAGCATCATCGCCGGACCGAGCTCCGGGATGGCGCT
>CAYLLT010000083.1:0-28202 GCA_964384465.1 uncultured Planctomycetales bacterium
TTAGAGCGTACGGATCACACCCGTAAGGTCACAGGTTCGAGTCCTGTAACGCCCATGAACGTAAGCTACGCCGAATGCAAAACTTGCATACCTGCCCGCGTCGGGCAGTGCGGCCCAGAACGAAAGCGCAAGACGGTATATACCGTTTTGGCTATCCGAAAGGGACGCACAATGCCCAGACTCACGAATCGAAACCCATCCTATCGCAAGCATGGCAGCGGACAGGCCGTGGTGACGTTGAACGGCCGGGACTGCTATCTCGGTCCGCACGGCACCGAAGCCAGCCGCCGGGAGTATGACCGGCTGATTGCTGAGTGGCACGCCAACGGACGGCGGCCGCCTGTCGAGAATGGAGCGGCGATCACCATCGCGGAATTGGCAAACGCATTCCGCAAGCACGCGGCAACCTACTACGTCAAAAACGGCCGGCCCACTCAGGAGCAAAACACCATCAAGGCCGCGATGCGTCCGTTGCTACGGCTCTATGCCGATACGCTGGCCCGCGACTTCGGCCCGCTGGCACTGAAAGCGGTACGGCAGGTGATGATTGACACCGGCTGGGCGCGTACCCACATCAATCAGCAAGTGAGCCGCATCAAGCTGATGGTCAAGTGGGCGGTCGAAAATGAGATGATCCCGCCGTCTGTTCACCACGGAGTCAGCGCGGTGAGTGGACTTCGGAAGGGAAGATCGGGTGTCCGCGAATCCGATCCCGTCCGGCCCGTGGCGAATTCCTACGTCGATGCGATCAAGCCCTTTGTTTCGGATCAGGTGTGGGCAATGGTGGACCTCCAGCGGTTGACCGGCATGCGCCCCGGTGAAGCCGTCGCCATGCGCGGAATGGATATCGACACGTCCGGCAAGTGCTGGATATACCGACCGGGCGAGCACAAGACAGAGCACCACGGCCGCACGCGAGAGATATACATCGGCCCGCGTGGGCAGCGGACCATTCGGGAGTTTCTCAAAGCCGACTTACAGGCGTACATCTTCTCACCCATCGACGCCGAAGCCGATCGGCGAGCCGAGCAACGCACGAACCGCAAGACGCGGGTACAGCCGTCACAAGTGAAACGAGCCGAGCGAAGCCGGAAACGGGCACGGCTCAGGGAGCGGGCACCGCAGGATCGGTACACGGTGGACAGCTACCGGCGGGCGATCGCGCGGGGTTGCGAGCAAGCCTTCCCCGTCCCGGCGGACCTGGACGAAGCCGGGCGGGATGCCTGGCGGCGTGAACACAGTTGGTTTCCGCATCGGTTGCGGCATAGTGCGGCAACGCGGGTACGGAAGGAATACGGGCTTGAAGCGGCCCGCGTGGTACTGGGTCACTCGTCGCCACAGATCACCGAAGTCTACGCCGAAATTGACGGAGCAAAAGCGGCGGATGTTATGTTGAAGATCGGTTAGAATATCGAACACCGGGTTGCGGGTAGCTCCCGCTCAGGATCGGCGGCGTCAACGTTCCCACCTGTTCGTTGACCCGCCCATCCGGCCCGGACTGAACAGGTGGAACATGCCGAAAACTTCTACCGGAAAATCGGTTACTGGCGACACGGGGCAAGCGCGACTATTGGGCGAGGACGCCGAGCGCGCGCTGCGGATTATCCGCGACTGGAACGCTTACCAGGAGCCTGAGCCGCACGAGCCGGGAAACAACGCGGGCGCTATCCGGCCCGTTTGCTACTCTCTCATTATGCCCGTCATGCGCGACTGGACGAAGCGGACGGAGCGGAACGGCGTTACGGTTTACGACAAGGCCGACGCGCTTTCGGTCCAGGCCGCGCTGAGCGAGCTGCGCGACGCGGGAACGATCCGTAGAGTCGAAAAGGATGACGAGTGCTGGTATCCATCGGTGCATCGCGTGCTATCCGATGGCCGCGACCTGCGTATCGTTCATCGGACATACGGCGGGAACTCCATCTACTGTACTGTGACGATTGACGGCGAAACCGTATGGACGCACAAGCTACGTTCGGACATGCTCTTCTGCTACGAAATCGTCCCGGAGCACACACATAGAAGCCACAAAATAAGCGTAACCACACTTGGAGTCAACGAGGCCGGAAGAATCTACAACAAGGCAATGGGCGGGAACCAAGCGGCGAGTTGGGTAGCAAACAACTTGCACAAGACCCCAAAGGAACCGATTCTTGAGGTTGACTTGTACAAGCTCATTCTTGAGCACAAGCGCAAGCGGGAACAATCGAACGGCCCGACATCGAGAACCTACAACCAGAAATGCCAAGTATGTCGGAAGCCTTGCGGAGACTTAACGGCCATTCCTGAGCGGTTCGACCCGATGGGGCGGCTGGCGTGCAACGATTGCCTCGATAAGCATATCACACCGTGACATCTTCGGCCGTTCTACTCTTCAAAACACCCAATGAAATCAGCCACTTCTAGCTTGTCACACCCGTGACACGATAGCCCGCGTGCTACATTGCGGCCCGTTGTGAATGATGACGAGCGTAGGCAATTGTGGAGCGCGACAAATGATCGACCTGAACGCAGAGACGGTGATTTCGTTAGCAGAGGCCGCGTCCCTTTTGCCGCGCCGGCGCGCCGGAAAAAAGCCGCACGTCTGCACTATGTACAGATGGATTTCACGCGGCTGCCGCGGCGTCAAATTAGAGTCAATTGCTGTTGGCGCAACGTTATGCACCAGCCGCGAAGCATTACAGCGTTTTTGCGAACGGCTGACCACCGGCGGCGGACCCGTCGCGAATCCCACCAAGCGGCGACAAAAAGAGGTAAATACCGCCAAGGCTGAATTGAGCGCGGCGGGATACTGAGCGCGCGAAAAAAAGGCCGCGCGGCAAACGCGGCCCGAATACTGAGGATCGTCATATGCAGGTTATCACGTCTCACCCGCCAATTCAAGACCCGCACGCACGCGGTTTTATTTGCAGCTTTTGCGGCTCGTGGCGCCCCTGGCGGTTGCTGTCCGGCTGGGGCTTCCGGCGACGGTTGCGGTTCTGCGAGAGCTGCATTAACTTCTACGAAGAAGTAATCGAGGGGGTGGGCGCGTGAACAGCGAAAATACAAAATGGCTGCGCGTATCGCGCTCGCGGCCTTGTCCGGTTTGCAAGCGGCCGGACTGGTGCCTTGTCGCGCCCGACGGATCGGCGGCAATCTGCGCGCGGACGGAATCGGATCGACGATGCGGTGAAGCCGGGTACCTGCACAAGCTGCGCGACACGGGCGCGACATACCGGCGCGTCCAGCGCACGCGGACCGTCGCGGCGTCTATCCCGGCGCCGGCTTTCACGGAATTGAGCGAACGGTATCGGCGTGCGGCGATACCGACAATGATTGAGCGCTTCGCGTTGCAGTTGGGTGTGTCCACCGAAAGCCTGATCCGGCTTGCCGTCGGCTGGGACGGCGAATCGTGGACATTCCCAATGCGTAATCCGGCCGGGAACATCGTCGGTATCCGCCGGCGATTGCCGAACGGGCGCAAGCTGGCGGCCAAAGGTGGCAAAGAAGGGTTATTCATTCCGGCGGACCTACCCGCGTCCGGCTTGCTGTTGGTATCTGAGGGACCGACCGATACGGCGGCGCTGTTAACGCTGGGCTTTGCGGTGATCGGGCGCCCGAGTTGTCTGGGCGGCGTGCGGTACTGTTGTGAACTGGCGCGCGGGCGCCCGGCCGTGGTGGTTGCCGACGCGGACGATCCCGGCCGACGCGGCGCCGAAGCGCTGGCGAATACATTGCGCGTCTATTGTCTTGACGTTCGGGTGATTGTCCCGCCGTTCGCTTCCAAGGACGCGCGTGACTGGGTGCGTTCCGGCGCGAGGGCGGCGGACGTGCAAGCGGCGATAGCTCAGGCCGAAGCGGTGCGCTTCTCAGTAAAGGCGGTGCATCGTGTCTGAGTTGACAATCAAGCTAAAGCCTGGCAAGCGTGGCGCTCAACCCGTGGTGACAGTGATGCACGATGGCCGCGTTATACACGCCGCGCCCATTGACGTTTGTGACGAAGCGGCGCGGCAAGCATTCGCGGCGGCGGTGGTTGAAAAATGTCCCGGCGCCGACGGCGCGGCGGTGGATGCGGAGTTGTTGCAATTCGCCGGCGATGCGGACGGCGGCGAACGCGGGCCGAGTCAGGCGACGGTGCTCGTGGGACTGGCCAAAGATGCCGAGTTGTTTCACGCGCCCGGCGCCGACGGCGAGACATACGCGACGGTTGCGGTTGGCGATCATCGGGAGACACACCGAATCAATTCGCGCACGTTCCGGCGATGGTTGACGGGACTGTACTGGACGGTGTGCAGCAAGGCGCCCGGCGGCCAAGCGGTTCAAGATGCGATCCATACGCTGGCGGGACAAGCGATCCACGAAGGCGCCGAGCGCCCGGTGTTTGTGCGGCTGGCTGAGCACGGCGGGTGTATCTATCTCGACTTGGCGGATTCCCAGTGGCGGGTTATAGAAGTATCCGCCGACGGGTGGCGCACCCTTGATAACCCTCCGGTTCGCTTCATCCGGCCGCGCGGACTGATGCCCTTGCCGTCGCCCACACCCGGCGGATCAGTCGATGAGCTGCGCGATTTTGTCAACATCGAAAACGATAAGGCTTGGGTTTTGCTTGTCGCGTGGCTGTTGGCCGCGTTGCGCCCGACCGGGCCGTATCCCGTGCTGGCGCTGTCCGGCGAACAAGGGAGCGCGAAAAGCATGACCGCGCGGTTGCTGCGTTGTCTCGTTGACCCGAACACCGCGGCGCTGCGGAGCGAGCCGAAAGAGCCGCGCGACCTGATGATAGCTGCCTCTAATGGGTGGTTCGTCGCGCTGGACAATGTTTCCTATATTCATCCCTGGCTGAGCGATGCGCTATGTCGGCTGGCAACCGGCGGCGGCTTCTCGACTCGCGAGCTATATACCGACGGCGATGAAAAAATCTTCGATGCGATGCGCCCGGTGATTTTGAACGGCATTGACGAAGTGGTAGCGCGGGCGGATTTACTGGACCGTGCGGTGTGCACCACGCTACCCGCCATTCCTGAGCATTCACGGCGGACGGAAGCCGAGCTATTCCGTGCGTTCGATGCGGCGCGTCCGCGCATCCTTGGTGCGCTCTTGGACGCGGTATCGGCGGCGCTGGCCGGCGTTGCGGCGGTCAACCTTCCGACATTGCCGAGAATGGCCGACTTTGCGGTGTGGGTGACGGCCGCCGAGCCTGCGCTGGGCTGGGCGCGGGGCACGTTCCTGGCGGCCTACGGTGACAACATCATCGGCGCCAATGAGGCGGCGCTTGACGGTTCACCCGTTGGCGGCGTGATCCTCGCATTTATTGAAGCGTCGGGTGCCTGGGGCGGTACGGCCGGTGAGCTGCTGACGGCTCTGGACGGCCGGATCGGCGAGCAAGCGGCCCGGCGGAAGGAGTGGCCGAAATCCGGCCGGCGGCTGGCGGGAGAATTGCGGCGGATCGCGCCGAACCTACGGCGGGCCGGTATCGCGGTGACGTTCGAGCGGGAAGCGGACCGCAAGCGGACGCGCATCATCCAGTTAGAGCGGGTGGGGAATGTATCGTCCGCACCGTCCGCACCGTCCGCACCGTCCGAAGATGGGTTTTTCATGCCGGAATCGGCGGTTGCTGCGGACGATAGCGGACGATGCGGACGCAACAGCGGACGATACCCGGATAGGCACCGTCCGATGGAAAACCCGCTTGACGATACCGAAAACGCAGATGCGGACGATGCGGACGATGCGGACGATGTTTTCCCGGTCTGTTCTAAACACGAGCACACCGGCGGGAATGGCGTCCCGGACGGCTGGACGCGGGACAGGTGGGTAGCCGAGCTTCGGCGGCTGGCGGGCCGATGTGAAACCGTCAACCCTGAGCTTGCGGCCGAGCATCGTGAACGGGCTGAGGCCCTGGCCGGTGAAGGATGAGCGGCACGAGCACCGCGACAATCACCATGACGGTATCCGCACCATCGCGGGAAGCGGTGTACCTGGCGATCCGGGCAACGCTCAAGACGATGCTGCGGACCTACGGCGTGCGTTGTCTGAGCGTCGCGCTGGCGGATGAGCGGCAGCTAGAGTGTGATACTTCTAGGCGGAGTCAACGCGCACAAGTCGCGTTTTTGTTGGATTGAAAAATAAGGACTTACGGAAGGTACTTCCTGCTGTTTTTCCAGTGCGGATAAAATTGGGCCGATCCTTGCTTAGATTTGGGCGGCTAAAATGTCTCAGTAACGTAACGCTTTTAATTGAAAGGTTTTACGAATGGCAAAAGCAAAACGGCGGACACGGGTAGGCGCGGGCGACGCGCAAACGATCGCCGTGAGTCAGAGCACGTTGGCAACGTTGCTGGAAACCAGCCGAAAAGTTATCGGCGAGCTTGAGGCCGATGGTATGCCGCACAGCGGCGTCGGCCGTGAGAAAAGATACGACCTCTTTAAGGTTCTACCGTTCCTAAAAGAGCGCTGGCTGAGCCGTGAGTCGGCGGGCACGTCGAAAAATCTGGAGCGGTATCGTGCTGCTCGTGCATCGCGCGAGGAGCTGGCGTTATCGCGTGACCGGGGCGAGTTCGTTCGGCTGTCGATGGTGCTTGCGATTTGGAGTGATCGCATCGTTGAGACTCGCGTGCGGCTTCAGGGCTTGCCGTCGTCGCTCGCTCCACAGCTACAGGGGCTGTCTGTGGTCGATGCCGACAAGCTGATGGCGCGGGCGATCCGCGATGTGTGTGAGAGCCTCGCCCGCGATTGGATTTCATCGTTATCCGATCCACCGGCGGACGGTGACGTGGGCACGGGGGGCGGCGACTGATGGACCGGGCGGCGACAACAGAACGCGCGGAGCCAGTGTATACGGTTCGCCTCCGGTGTCCGTTTTGCAACGCTCCCGATCCGCTGGTCACAAGCACTCCCGGCGACCAGGGCGACGGCTCAATCTTGCGGTATCGAAAATGCCGCGCCTGCAAAAAAAACTTTCGTGAAGTCGCGGAGTGAGTTTACAGATTCTGTAATTCTGTTCTGAGGGCTGACGCACAATTCGATTGAAAGTGAGGACAAAAAATGCCGACATCAGCAATCCCGACGGCAAAAAACGAAGTGCTCGAAAGGCTCTGGTCGATGGCAAAATCTGAGCCGCCGGCAAAACGCGAATCGGTGGAACGCGAGTACAGCCGCCGGACCCGTCTGGAACAAAATGCCACCGCGACCCAGGACGCGAAGCAAAATATTGAGCGGTTGAGTCACGCCGGAAGTGAACGTCATAAGCAAGAGGCGGCGGCGCGTTTGCAACGGATCGAAGCCGAGCGACCGGAAATTGAGGCGGATGGGCAGACGTTCGATCCCGCAACCCGTCGGGATTGGATTTTGCGTTTTCTCGAAAACGAGCCGGAGCTAAAAAGCCAGTGGCGCGAAGTTGGGCATCGGCTGGCGACGCTTTTCCAAGAGCGGGCCGAGGATCGCCTGTCTGTTTTACCGGCCGATCTTCGCGCGACGGAGCGACTGGCGAACGACATTACAACCGCGCTTGGCCGCATGGGAAAACTTCGCGCTGAACTGGGAACTCTGGGACCGGCCGCGTTACTCGCCGAACTCCGCTCCTTGGAGAAGTGCATACCAGCATTGCGGGCGATCCCCGACGGTGAGGGACCGTTGCGTACCAGGCTGGCGGCGCTGATTTCGGATTGCGAAAAGCAGCTGGCGGAGCTGAGTGATTCTCTGCAAACAAAAAGTGCGGCCGAGCTGATTTCACCATGAACTGGCCGCCGTCGGGCGGACTTGACGGCCACTGGCGGCGGCTTTTTGAATCTTTTGGGCAGCGGGTGTGTGCCGCGGCTCCTTGGGCGCACCCGCTGTTTTGAAACTTTTTGGAGGTACTTCGATGCCAACGTACATGGTCCGTCCGACTGAGCTTTCGGTGGGAATCTCAAACTTTGTCAATCGGCTGCTGGACGCGGGCGATTCGCAATTAAAGCCCCGCCGGTCAAAGACGCGGCACTACAGCGCGCGTGGCCTTAAGTGGTGCGCGATTTGTGATGAGCGGATCGTTGACGGCCTGTGTCCTGTGTGCGACGCCGACTCAACGAAGATCGGCATCGGCAGGCCAGCGCGTGCGACCGGCGCGACGCTGAGCCGAACCCTACCCGCGCCCAATTTCATCGAGCAGGCCGAAGCGCGGGCGGCTGCGAAGAATATCCGCATCGACGAAGCGATGAGCCAGATTGCGCGTGAGCAACCGGAGTTGCACGCGGCCTACGTCACAGCCGCGCACGAGCACGCGGGTGCCGGTCACGAAATCCGCCGACTGCGATCCGAGCGCGACGGGTTGAAACGACTGGCCGCGAGATGAGCATCGACGGCGACGACAGGCTCAGGCATCCCGCACACGAGCGGACGCTGCACTGCATCGTCTTGGCGATCCAAGCCTACCTGGAGAGCGGCGGCGAATTCGACCTGGAGATCGTCGAGCGCGCGATGGCCTTGTATCTGTTGCATTCGCACAGCCCGTCCGCGTTGTACGTTCTTCAAGGCGTTGTCGAACATCCGCTAGATTTTGAGTTTGAGATGACCGACGTTGCGGGGGCGTGACGCCGGCCGTGTTCACCGAACCCTCGAAAGGCCGCGTCGGGTCGTTCCCGGCCGGCCTCTCTTTTTGCGTAATCAATCCCTGGCAGCTCCCGTATGTGGATTCAGGATTCACCATCGGGAGCCTTCTTTGCGCAGGTTGAATCCGCCCGTCTCTCAGGCCGTCCGATCCGTTTGAATGCGGCCACGGGCACGCCTGCAAGCCGAGGCCGATGAAAACACCTGCCGGGAGCCGCTAACGGACCTCGAAGCGCTGGACATGCAACAGCGGCTACTGCCAGTGTTTGAAAAAATGGCGGCGGCGGAACAGGCCGCCGGACAGAAACGAGGGGGCGGGGACCGCCGAAGCGCAAAGGCGAAAAAGAAACGCTTTCCCCCAAAAAAGGGGAAAGCGAAAAAAGACCACTCGAAAGAATCGAAGCGTCAAGCGGCCAAGGCCACGGGGCGCAGCGCGGCGACGCTGGAAAAGGTTGCCGCGATTAAGGCCAGCGCGAAAGGTGGATCGGGTAGACTATCGGCATGAACATCCTGCCCGGCGATCGGCTGACGTGGGACGCCTCACAGTTTCGGGGCGGCTCGTTTTTCCGGGGCCGATCCAAGGGAGCGAAATTCACCGGGACCGTCCGGCTCAGCGGCATGGTGGAGCGGGACTCCTACGGCGAACGGACCGGGCAGCACACCTTTACGATCCGGCTGGACGACGGCACGTTGAAGCATGTCAAAGGCCGCAACCTGTACCCGCATATCGTGGAGCACATACCCGGCCCGGACCATGCCGAGCAAGAGGCCGCGAAACAATCACGGATTGACCTGGCCGTACAGACCGCCGGCACACTGAGCAACCTTCCCGCGCGGCTGAGGCGGCCACGATCGACTACACCGTGACCGGCAATGCTGTAGAGCGGACCGCCTGGTGCGTTGCCGGCTGCTGACCATTGCCAAGATCGCGGAGTTGACGCCGCCGGGCAAAAAAGGGGCAGGACGGGGCAATAAAAACAGTGCACCCCGTGCACCGTTTTCCAAGCACACCCTATCCGCCTACCGCAAGGTATTCGACCACGTCCGCCGGATCGACAAATACGCCAAAGCGGCTACCGGGGCCGAAGAGGAAATGTCCGTCCGTGGGTTTCTTCGGTTTGTGGCCGCCGATGGGGTTATCGCGACGAAAACACCTGCCGGAAAGATTTCCTTCCATCGGAAGCCGTCTCTCTCGGCAAGCGGCTGGAGGAAATCGAACGGCCAAAGGCACGGGAACGCGAGCACGCGGGCAAGAGCGCCGACGGCAAGGCCGGTGGACGCGGGAAAAAGAAACCCAGTGGAAAGTTGCCACAGGGTTTAGGCAAAACCCGCGACATAATTTCCCCCGCCGTGGGCATGTCCGGCCGATCCTACGAAAAGGCGAAAGCCGTTGTCGAATCGGGCGACGCGAAATTGATCGCCGAGATGGATCGAACCGGGAAGGCGAACGGGGTAGACTCACGGCCATGAGCATCCTTCCCGGCGATAGGGTGACGTGGGATGCCCCGCAGTTTAAGGGCGGCTCATTTTTCCGTGGCCGATCAAGTGGTGCGAAATTCACCGGCACCGTCCGGCTCAGTGGCGTGGTGGTGAAAGACTCCTACGGCGAACGGACCGGGCAGCACACCTTTACGATCCGGCTGGACGACGGCACGGTGAAGCGCGTCAAGGGCCGCAATCTCTACCCGCATATCGTGGAGCACATACCCGGCCCGGACCATGATGCACGGGCAGCGGCCAAGCAAGAGCGGATCGACCTGGCCGTACAGACCGGCGGCGTGGTGAGCAACCTACCCGCCCGGATGCGCAGGCCATGATCGGCCACGCTGTGGAGCGGACCGCCTGGCCGCGTTGTCGGTTTGTTTTCGTTCCCGATCCCGGCGGCGGCTGGAGTTGCTTCAATCCCGATTGGATCGACGATCCCTTGTCACGCATCCTTCCGAATGACACTGGATACCTCTACACCCGCCTTTTCCCAAGACGGTATTGTACCGTTTTGCGCCGACGATACCGCGTTTACACGCCAATAAACGCGGTTGCTTGCAACGGCTTGCAATTCCTACCGAAGATGATAAAATGCCCGTCAACATTGACTGTTTTGGGCTTTTCGGCAGACGTTCCGGGCTGAATCACACCCGTAAGGTCACAGGTTCGAGTCCTGTAACGCCCAGTTACAGCCATCTTAATTCGCTCAAGGATTAGCGGTATCGTACCTGCAAACCACATCTCGTTGAAAACCCGCGCCCCGGTCCGCCACCGGCGAGATTCGCGGTGGCGAACCGGCGTCAACCCCGGACAGCGCGCGTGCCGTGCATTGACCCTGGTTTGCCTTCTCTGGCTCAGTCCGAACGGCGGCGGGGCGCAAGAGCGTGAGGCCACGCCCGCAGTGGTGAACCCGGCCTTGCGCTCGGCGCTTCGCCAAACGCTGAGTCTGGATGGGGACTGGGATTTTGCCACTGATCCCACCGGAGTCGGGGAACAGCAGAAATGGTTCAGTCCACAGGCAACCTTGCCGAACAAGCTCACGCTTCGCGTTCCGGGTTGCTGGGAGGCGCAGGGGGTCGGCGGTCCCGGCAACAGCACTACCGTCACGCCTGAACAGAGCATCCGCCCTTTGCGCGGGTCTTTTGTTGGAACGGGCTGGTACCGGAAGGAATTGGTATTGCCGAAAGACTGGGCCGGCAAAGAGGTCTGGTTGAAAATCGGCGGAGTCCATGCCCAAGGCTGGTTCTGGGTGAACGGAACTGATGTGGGTCACAACGCCTGCTACTGCGGCACGTACAAATACAACATCACCGACCTGGTCAAGCCCGGAGAGCGGGTGGTCATCGCCGTGAAGGTGCGCAACGACGTGCCCAGCCGAAAAGGGCTCATGGGCTGGATCCACCGTTTTGGCGGTTTGTATCGCAGCGTGGAATTGGACGCCACGCCTGGTTTTTTACTCATCGATGATGCTCACGTGGAAGGTGATCTCGATCACCGCAAAGCGGTTGTGCACATCAAGGTGCGTTCCATCGGGCAGTCTGCCGGAGCAGGCAAGGCGGAAGTGCAAGTGAACGTGGCCACGCTCGACGGAACGCCGGCGGGTACGGCCACTGCTGACACAGCAGTGGCACACAGCGATATTCGCACTGTCGATGTCACTATCCCGATATCCCTAGATCCCTTCCATGCCTGGTCGCCGGAGGAACCGAATCTTTACCGGGCGGACATCGTGTTGAAGATAGATGGGCAGCCCGTCGACGGCTGGGTCGAGCGGTTCGGCGTCCGCAAGTGGGAGGTGCGCGGCGGCAACTTCTACTTCAACAACCGGAAACATCTCATCCGCGGCTTCGGCGACGACTATATCTATCCGCTGACCATTTGCTCGCCCGCCTCGCGCGAGATACACAAACAGCACCTTCAACTGGCGAAATCCTACGGGTTCGCGTATGTGCGGCATCACACGCATTGCGAAGTGCCGGAGTACTACGATGCGGCCGACGAAGTCGGCATCATGATTCAGCCTGAGCTGCCCTACTATGGGGACCGGCCTTCAGCGGCGGCCCCCGGCTATTTCAAGCCCAAAGAGGACCTCGAGGAACTTTATACCCACTACCGGCGCCACGTTTCTCTGTCCACGTACTGCACGGGGAATGAAGGCCATCTAGGCTCACCCATCGACCGCGAAGTATATCAATTGGCCAAGCGGTTGGATCCCACGCGCCTGGCACTGCATCAGGATGGCGGCGCCAATCACCGCGACAATTCCGATTTCCATCAGGGACCGGTGATCCCCTGGGCGCCGGGCACGCAGGATGCAACGTGGCCCTTCGACGCCCACGAATATCTCAATCTGGCCACCGAGGAAGATCCGCGACTGGCCGAAAAATACAGCGGAGCCATCCGTCCGCCGGTCACCGCGGAGAATTTCCGGGCGGCACTGGCGAAGGCCGCTTTGTCCTGGGAGTGGGGGGTCGCGACCTTGGACGCTGGTAATCAGCTCCAAAAGGTGTATCAAAAGCGCGGGGTCGAGCAGGCCCGGCTGGACCCGGCGTGCGATGGTTACATTTACTGGACGCTCGTGGACGTGGGTTCACCTTCGGCCCAGGGCCTTTTCAACCAGTTCTGGGAGCCGAAGGCGAGCAGTGCGGAATTCTTCCGCTGCTTCAACAGCCCCACCGCTATTCTGGCCAGGTTCTCGCCGCCCGAACGAATCCTCGCCGCCGGGGAGAATCTTGGCATTGAATGGTGGATTTCGGCATTTGGTGCCGAACCGATTGGGTCGTCGACGACCCTTCGTGAGCAGAAACTTGCGTGGCGCCTTCAAGAGGGCGACCGCACGCTCGCTTCAGGCGAACTGCCGAATGTTGAGGCCGAAACGGGTGACGTGAAAAACATCGGGCGCTCGGAGGTCAACGTGCCGACCGTCACGAAACCAGCCAGGCAGAGATTGACAGTGGAACTGCCCGGCAAATCTGTCAAGAACTCATGGGACGTCTGGGTGTTCCCGCGCTTCTCGCCCGCGCCGGACGCGGGGAAGGGCATCGGCGCATCGCCGCGGGTGTATGCCGCGATCAAAGATCGGTACCCGGGACTGACTGAAATTACGAATTGCGAATTGCGAATTGCGAAATCGTCAGGTGATTCCATCCATCCGCAATCCGAAATCCGAAATCCGCAATTACCTGACCTCCTGCTGGCCGATCGACTCGACCGCAGCGTCGTGCAAGCCCTCGAGGACGGTAAGACGGTCGTCTTGTTACGCCTTCCCGGCTTCGCCCCCGGTGTGCAGATGGGCTGGTGGGGCATCAGCAGACAAGCGGGCACCGCCATCCTCCGAGGGTCGTCGATGCCGTCGACGGCAACGACCCGACATCCGGCCTTCGGGGATTTTCCTCACGCGGGTTACATGGACGAGTTGTTTTTCCGCCTCCTGGGCCAGACGGTGGGTTTGAATGATGAAGGACTGCATCAGGTGGAGCCATTGATGGTGGGCCGGGGCGCCGCGGACTATGTGGTTCATGTCTTCCAGGCGAAGTGCGGGAAGGGCAAGCTGCTGGCATCGGGGCTGGAACTGCTCTCGCGGAATCCCGAAGCGGTTTATCTGCTGGACCAGTTCATCCGTTACGTCCGTTCACCGGAATTCCAGCCTCGAGGTACGTTTGACCCGAAGAAGCCGGGAAGGACCTGGGAAGAACTGATAACCTTCTACGAGAACCTGAACGGCTGGAGCGGAACGCTTCAGGCGTCCGAGAGCCGGGAGTACAATTCTTTCCTGGGTCTGTACCTGCTCTGTCTCGCCCGCCAAACCGACGGTGAAAGCCATGTCACGTGGGAAACCGCGCCGGTGCCCGCGAACCTGGACCCGGCCTCATCCCACACATTCCGCTGGGTGGCCGGGATGGGTTATGTGAACGAGCCGTCAGGGAAGTTCACGCTGTTCCTCGGCGACCGGCCGATACTCGATCTGGACGTGACGCAGAAGGATGCGACCTGGCGCAGTTCCGATGGCCGGATCGTTCTAAAGTACACGATCAAAAGCGTTGAAGGGCAGGACAGCTCCGGAAACATGGAATTGACTCTCCCCGGTTCCCTGCTGAAATCGGGCGAGCGGGCACGGCTGCGGGTGGTGGGCTCCGCCAAGGCGAGTCAGCGCTGGTTCGGCATTTACGAAGTCCGCTGAATTGGCGCCATCGCCCCGACAAGTCGTTGCAGGATCGGAATCTGTCTCAGACGCTTGCCAGCAAGGCGATGCCGGTAATGCCGGAGAGCATCCCCAGGTAACCGTAAGGGCTGAGCCGTTCCTTGAAAACCAGCACGCCCACCGCCGCGACGATGGAGAGGTTGCCGCCGATGGCGATCGGGAAGGCCAGGTATCCGGGCATGCCGTACGCAATGGCCCGCGTCAGGAAGATCCAGCCCACGGAGCTGAAGGCGCCCATCAGGCCGCCGACCACGACCTCCGACGTGGTCAATCGAGGTGTGTGTCTCAGAAACGCGATGATCGATACTGCCAATCCGGCGATGTACCAGAAAGCCAGGTAAAGAAAACTGTGCGTCTCGGCCAGACCGAGGTCCTGAAGGACGCGCGCGCCGAAGGCGCACAGCCCGTTGGCTACGAATGCGATGGCCATCATCCGAAACCACACAGTCAGGCCTCCTGAACGATCGACTCAGAAGCGGCTGCCTCATCTCCCGAGGGCGCCGCTATAACCGGAAAGCCGCGCGTCGATTCGGCGGCGGCCTCCTCGACCTTCTTATCGCGCCAAAGCAGGACGATCGACACCAGCACCAGCACGAGCCCAGCAAGCTGTTGCCATCGCAAACCCGCTCTCCATTCCCGATAGACGATGAGCGACAGGATGGCCGGGATGCTGGTGGAGAGATTGATGACCAGCCAACTGGTCGAGATTCGTCCATAACGTACGCCGATCTGGAAAGTCAGGATGGCGATGCCCGCGCAGGCGCCGCAGATCAACGCCACGGCAACGGCCTGGCCCGTAAACGGCGGAAAAAGACCCACCTTCGCGGCCAGAACTTTATAGAAGAAGGTGTAACTCCAGAGCACGCCGGCCGCACAGAAGAACATCATGACACTGATCGCACTGGGCTTGCAGCGGTGGAAATCAGCGACCTTGTGGCAGATGCCCAGCCCGGACAAGCTGAGCAGCGCGAACAAAAGACAAATCGACCCGGTGGACATGGACGTCGACTCCCGGTTACGTGGAGAGTTGCACTGCCACTCTGGCGGGGGTGCGGACAGTATGGACCCAGTATTCCCGACCGTACCAGGTGGAAGATCTCGCTGCCCGCGAAGGCTGCCCGTTGATGCTGAGTTCCTGGCGTGGGCTCAGGAGCGTGAGTCCCGCCGGGGGCTCACCGCACAAGGTGATCGCGGATTCCTCACCGGTTACCGCAATGCCGTCGACGGCAATCCGGTCGCGCTGTAGATACCATTGTCCATAATCGCCCATCGTACCGCACCAGGCATCGTCCTGGGCGACCTGAGCGGCGAGCCATCCGATGGCCTCTTTGACGCCCGGGGTGGCCAGGTTCTGCGGGTGGAAGTTCCACGCCCCCACGCCATGGGTGCGGCGCACATCGTTGTAGGCCGCCCGTGCGCACTCGAGAAACGGTTTGTAGTCCATGAACACCTGCGGGATGTCCACGATGCCGATCCGCCGTCCCTGCCAGTCATAGACCTGGTGGGGCAATGCCGTGCCATAGAGGAAGGCGGTGGACAGGGTTTCCGGGTACGGAAAATCCCAGTTATTGGAAGTGAACCGAACGCCGCACTCAGCCATCCGCTCCAGCGTCTCGGTCAGCCCGTATTGGATCAGGCAGTGACGACGTCCGCAGATCAGTCCCTTGGGATCGAAGCCGTAGGAGACGAGTATATCGAAGCATTCCCGCTCGGTCTCATGGAACAGCGGGTGGATGCCGTACTCACAGTCGGGGCGGAGCTCACGTGCGTCATAGCCGCCGCGCAGAATGAACTGGGTGGGACGAATATCATGCTGGGCCAGGATTTCGGTGTATTGGTTGATCAAATCGGCGTCGGCCCGGTCGGAATCCCCGGTGAAGATCACGCCGCATTCTTTACCGTCGGGTATCGGCGAGACCAGGACAGTCTCGCCGACGGCGGCGAGCAGGATATTCAGCAGCGGGATGACGTGAGCGTCGGCGGACGGAAAGAACTGATCTTCCGCATCGGTGACCACCTGGTCTCCCCACATGGTGACATCGCCATCACGGGGCGGGTTGTGGTGCGGGCGTCCCGCCTGCAGGATGCGCTCAGGAAATCCGCCCAGATCGGTCGTCGTGCCGCGGCCTTCCATTAACAGTAATTGGCTGTAGCCCAGCGAATAGGCGAAGGTATAGACTTGACCTTGGCCACACACGTGGTGGTAGACGCCGGCGCCGAGTCTCTCTTCGGCGGGCGAATAAAAATGGGCCAGCGGCCGGGCAGTGACCTGCGCGTCTGCCTCCGGCAGCCAGACTTGCCCCCAGACCTTGGGCCCTCGAGGGCCCTTGGCGGCGTACTGCGTGTCCATGCCGGAGAAAAGGGTCGTCGATGCCGTCGACGGCAACGACCCAACCGCATCGTCCTGGGTGGGTCGGACCCTCAGCGTCTGTCGCGACGCATCTTCATAAGAGGGCAGATGAACCTCTCGCCGCAGCGACCCCCGGATTCCCGCGAGTGTTCCCAGTATTTCGGCGTTGCGTCCACAGTACCCGTCCAGCACCAGTGTGCCGCCGGCGGCGACCCAACCCGGCAGCTTTCCGGCTTCCTGGGCGTTGAGCTGAGCGAGACATGGGCGAGTGAGCACCACCGCCCGATATGCGTGAAGCGGTGGAATCGATGGCCCGGTGACAATCAAGGCGCCGTTCTGTCTGCTTGTCTGCGGCTCCCGTCCGGGATACAGGTCTGCGCCGAAGAAGCCCAGGTCCCGCAGACGACTCCAGATGATTTCCCCCTGGGCGTCCCAGTCGGCCTGACGAGTGCCTGGAACCTCCAATTGCCTCTTTTCGGCGACGAGGGGTTGATACAGAAACGGCCGCCGTCGTCCGAGGCGCTCGCACGGACCGGTTGGAATCTCCAATTCAACCAGGAGCATCTTTTCTTCATTGGTCGCGGGTGTCTGGCCAATGAGCCGTCCCTGGGGATCGAAAACCATCGCCTGGCCGGGGAATTGATCTCTGGTTTTCTCGACCGGATGGGCGACCGAGCCGGCGGCATCGATCGCCATCACGCAGACGCCGTTCTCGATGGCCCGGACCGCGAGCAGTCGAGACATCTGCTGCCGCCATGATGCAATGGCTTCCGATCCATCCGCGAGCGGTGTGGCCATCGCGGCCACCAGCAGGCGCGCGCCCTGGGCCGCCAGCATCCGGGCGACTTCCGGATAATACACATCGTCTCCCACCATGATGCCGATCGTGTCCCCGCCCAGCTCGAAGACCGGACACTCCCGCGCCCCGAAAAACGTGGAGTGCGGGGTGACGGCGGTATGTATTTCAGCGGCGGTGCCGAGATGCCCGCCGGGCCCAAAGAGCGCTACGCTGTTTCGCAGGTGATAAAAATCCAGATCCTCGACAATTCCGACCGCCAGATTAAGGCCGGTGTCACGGGCGAGGTCTGCCAGTCTTTGAACGGAAGGGCCGACGGGATGGATCAGGGCCGGGTTGGTCAAGTCCGTCTTGAGAATTTCGGCATGATGGCAGACTTCGCTGGTCCGCCAGTGGCCGGTGACGGCCATGGCGGGGAAGCAGACGCAATCGGCGCCCTGGGCCAAAGCCCTCCTGCACCACTGCTCGATCTTCGCGAGGTTTGTGGGTTTGGCCGCTGGAGCGCTTTCCAGCGAAACAGCGGCTAATCTGACCTTACGCATGGGGCTATGCACCTGTCGAACAGGTTTTTTACCGTGACCCGCTTCAATGTATCGAAGTGGATGTTGTTCGTCAAAGGACGCCCGTGCCGTTGACAGAACCCAGGGCGAATTGATGACGGACCAAAGGGTCGCTATGATAACTTGAGGGTTCTAAATCGTTCACATGCGTCGCGGCTTCTCCCAGGCCCGGCGGATTCTTGAAAGCTGGGTCGTTGACGACCCTTCACCGACCGCACCTATGAGCAGTCATCGCAAAAAACGGAATATCAACAGCATCGATGTCGCCCGAAAGGTCGGCCTGTCGCGGACCACGATTTCGTACGTGCTGAACGGGCGGAGCGACGTGTCCATCCCGGAAGCGACGCGGGTCCGGGTGCTGAGCGCCGCCGCCAAATTGGGCTACCGCCCCAACGGCATCGCCCGGAGCCTGGTACGGGGAAAAACTTCCACGATTGGGGTGATCGTTCCGGCGCTGGAACTTTCTTCCACTGCCGATGTGGTCAACGGCATCGAGCTGGAGTGTTCCCGAAAACATTATCGGATGCTGCTGGCCTATTCGCATAATGACCCGGACATCGAGGTGCAGCAGGCTCAGCTTCTGCTGGAACATCGCGTCGATGGCATTATCTGCGTGGTGGGGTATCTCAGTCTGGTCGGCACGAGCCGCTGGCTCGCCGAGGCGGCCCAAGACCGCGTGGCCTGCGTGATCGTTGACAGCAGCATTCCCGGCGCGTCGGTGGACTATGTCGTGGGTGATGACCGCCAGGGAGCCACGGCCGCGGTATCTCATTTACTGCGTCTGGGGCATCGTCGCGTCGCGCACTTGAGTGCCGGCAAGCGCGGCGCTCCCGCCTGCGAACGCCGCGAGGGCTACCGGCAAGCGCTATCTGCGGCGGGATTGCCGGTTGAGGCAAGGCTCATCATCGGGAAGTCCTTTGAGCCGGCTGAAGCGACGGAAAGCACGACTGCCTTGCTGGACCTGCCCAAGCCGCCGACAGCGATCTTTGCCGCCGATGATCTGATGGCCGCCGCGGCCATTGAGGTGATCCGACGACGGGGCATGCGGGTCCCGGAGGATATCGCGGTGGTCGGGTTCAACGACATCACCCTGGCTCAATACCTTCGTTTAACCACGGTGCGATTATGCGCGCAGGAGCGTGGTCGTCTGGCCATCGAGCGCCTGTTCCGCCAGATGCAGGATCCCCAGCTTCCCCGCGAGGGGATCTTCGTGCCGACCCAACTCGTGGTGCGAGAATCCTGCGGGGGGGGTAATCCGTAAAGGGGTTCAGGGTTCGGGGACCAGCTCCCTGAACCCCGAACCCTGAACCCTCTCGGAGGGGGCTTCGCACAAATGAATCCTGACCCCTTCACCACTGTCTGGCATAGGCGTCTCGCGGTCTGTATCCTAATGTGGACACGTGTCACTGACTCACCCGTGCGATTGGGGACGCCGCCGCATCGGATGAGATAGATTAGCGCAGTCGATCCAGGGCGTGCCATGCCGCGCCGCCAGGAGGTCGCGAGATGTCTCTCACCGCCGGGATCATCGGCTTCGGCCGACACGGCCAGTTCCTGCTGGAACGGTGCCGATCGATGGACGGGATCGAAATCCGCTCGATCTTCCGGCGAAACCAGGACGCCGCCGCTCAGGCCGCCAAGCGCTTCGGCGTGGTGGCGGCCGGGTCTTATCAGGAGATCCTCGACGACCGCAGCATCAACGCGGTGTTTATCACCAGCCCTTCGGAGGTTCATCGTGAGCATTGCGAGGCCGCGCTGGCCAGCGGCAAGCACGTCTTCCTCGAAAAGCCCATTGCCAGCACGTTGAAAGACGCCGCGGCGATCGTCGCCTGCGCCGAGAAATCCCGTCAGGTCCTGATGGTCGACTATTGCGAACGGTTCAACCCAGCCTTCATCGACGCCAAGCAGATCGTCCGCTCGGGGCAGATCGGCGAGCTGCGGGTCGTCCAGTCGTCGCGCCTCTCCCCATTGCATCTGAACAACCCCAAGTGGGAACTGGGGACGCTCGACGTGGCGGTACACAACGTCGATCTGATCTGCTGGCTGATGGATGCAACGCCCTCCGCCGTCAGCGCCCGCTCCGCACAGGTCAATCCCGACCTGCCGATCCAGGACAATGCCTGGATCACACTCGAGTTCAGCGGCGGCCGGCATGCGGAAGATTACATCTCATGGGTGCCCATGGATCGTTACCTGATGCCGGTAGCCCATCCGCAGTTCCTCCTGTTGGGAACTAAAGGGTTCTATCAGGTGGATCTGGCCCGGCGTACCGGGACGCTGTACCAGGGCGAGTACACCCGCTACATCGACGACGTGCTGCTCGGCGCGAGCGAGGAGTATCTTTCGACCGTTTCATACGCGATATGGCACTTCGTGCGCGCCGCGAGCCGAGCGGCGACTTCGCCGGGTGGCGCGGCATCGCCTGTGCCGGCCCGCGATGCTCTGCGCACTCTTCGAATTCTTTTGTCGGCCCGCGAATCGATTGCAAATGGTGGCAAGAAAGTTTCGTTGTCCGACGTGGAGTGAATGCCGATGCCCGAACAGCAAGCTCGATCGGACCCCTCCGGATTCATTACCAAGCACGCATACGCACTCGATGTGTCGGGCTACACGATTGTGCCCGGCCAAGTGACGGGAAGCGAGCTGGAGCAGTTGCGCGAGAGCACCGATCGAGCGATTGCCGCGGTGGGCCAGGCGGTGCGTGCCCTCGAGGGCACCGCGGGGCGCAAGCTCAAGTACACCGGTGGAACTCAATACTATCTCGCGTGCCGTTGCATGTACTGCTGGGGTCCGGCCTGCGTGCGTCTGCTGGAACACGATCTCGTCCATCAGCTCTCTGCGGTCGTATTGCGGCACTACCATCTCTGGGACATGACCGCTCTCACCGCGCTGCCCACGCCTCCAATGGCCGAGAAGGCAACGACCTCGTGGCATTTTGATCCCGATCCCGACGCGCAGCTATACTCCCGACCGCCCAGCTACCTCTGGTTCTTTCTGTGCCTCGACGACCTGACCCCGGACAACGGCGCGACCTGGGTGGTGCCGGGCAGCCACCGCGTCTGGTCCGAGCACGCGCCGGCGCTCGGGTCTGCCTGGACGGGGGATCAACTCGATGACTATCCTTCCCGCATCCAGCTCTGCGCGCGAGCGGGCGACATGGTGGTCATGGACCCAACCATGCTGCACACCAGCGGCCGCAACACCACGTCCCGGCCGCGACGGCTGCTCGCGGTCAACATGTGCCATGCCAAACTCAGCCCGCTCCTGGACCATTGGGCATTGGCCGGGCCCAAACTTCGAGAGAACGCCAGCGATCGATTGAGGAAAATCCTCGGCCCGGACAAGCACTCGCTGGAAGGCACCTGGGACGTGCTGCCTGAGGGTTGGCAGACGGCATGATTTGCCGCAAACTGCGGTGCGTATCCGCGAAGTGCAGAATCCAGGGAGCTGAATAGCCGAGTTGTACTGAAGTGCAGGGTCAGCGAAGCGAAGCTGAACTCAGTCGAAGCTCTTGTCCGTGCCATTGCCCATGCCCAGCCAGAGGGCGCTGTTGGGATTGCTCATGAGTTTCCTGTAGTTCATGCGTTCCACGTGACCGTCGAGGAATCCCGCGTTCATGCGATCCCTCGGCAGATAGCGCGGGTCGGCCTTTGACGTGCCGCTGACGTAGCTCGGCGGGCTTGGCCAGGTGTAGTCGTAGCCCGTGGCCACGGGATCCGAGATCCGGCCCCCGTGACGAAATCGCAGCCCTCGGCCCAGCGCGGTATCCGCGGGGTAAAAATTGCCGAGTTTGACCGGAAAAATGCCCGGCTTGCCCGCCTCAAGGAGCAGCACCGGATTGCCGCGCACGCTCCTCAGGCCCGCTGAGGCGTTGGCGCCGTAACTCATCCACAGGATCGGCAGCGTCGCCTGCTGGCCGATTGAGGCGGCCGCGCTGGCCCAGATGGTTCGCCCCTTATAGTTCATCACCGAGAAGTCCACGGCTGACTCCAGGACGGCAACCTTCACGGTGGCGCTCTTCGCTGCTTTTTCAGGCGCGTATTCCAGCACCAGGTCCTGGTCATTGGGGTTGTTGGCGTCGCCGCCGAAGAGCGTGTCATTGGTCTGATTTTGAATGTCCACCTGCCAATAGCCGGCCTGTCGGTGATAGCGGTTGTAGATGCCGTCGGCTGTTGTCGTGCTGTACAACGCGCCGGCGGGGTTGGTGGGATCGACCGTCGTGATGACGGCCGGTATCGGTTTGGGATCCGGATCGTTCGGGCAGGTGAAGACGCCCGTCTCCCCTTTCGTGGTTTTGAGCGCGTAGACTGCCCAGCCGTAATTGGTGCTGACCCGCTCGCGGCGCATGCCGCTCTCCAGATTGTTAATAATCGTACCCTGGAGGCCCTGTTTGAGATTGCTTCCGCAGGCTGCGGCACGGGCCTGCTCCCGGGCGTTGCCCAGTACGGGCAACAGGATGGCGATCAGCAGCGCGATGATCGCGACGACCACGAGCACCTCGATCAAGGTGAACCCGCGACGCAGAAGGTATCGCTTCCGTGAGGAACCCATGTTGTTCGCTCCTCAGCCTCAAGGCAGCCCCGGGAGGCCAGCCGAACACCTACCCTACGGATCTGATCCCCTATAGTCTATTATGTCGGCTATTGTGACGCAAGAAAAAAAGGTGTTGACACGCGTCAACTTCCTGATAATTTGATAAATTGCTGTCCTGTTTCTATTGGCGTCGCGGCTCCTGCCCCTGGCCAGGGAAGAGACCAGGGTACCATTGTACGGCCCAATCTCGAAATGAGCAACATCACCGGCCCTAAAACCGTCTACAGCACCGGGGGATGGCACAACTGGACTACCCTGCCCGCGTTGTTGTGGTTTGCATCAGGCCTTATGGCTGACGGCCGCTGTCGGGCCTTTGCCGGCTCGCCAACCACCCAGACGCAACACTTCGATGATGATCCGCATTGGGACGCTCACAACAATCGAATCGGAGCGGAACGCCCCGCCCGAACCGTCAAGCAGGATTTCGGCTACAGCCGCTCGTCGCACGCCGGAGGGCAGACCGGGGAGGTGGGCGGCTTGATCGGTCCTGCGGCGGAGCCTGCCTGCTATGCCAAGGTCATCCCCAAATCCACGCTCAAGAGCGGGTTGATCGCCTCCGGAAAGCTGTATGTTCCCCCCGGTCCTGGCAATACGCTGCTGGGCTTCTTCAATCGCGACACGATAAAGGAATGGCGCACGCCCAACACGATCGCCCTGCGAATCAGTGGCCGCGGCGACGGCTTTCACCTTCATCTGGAATATTGCACCAGCCGGTGGCGAGCCGGGGGAGATTTCTTTGGTGATGTCGATCCGAAGTCCGGGAAAAAACGCGAGCGCCTGCTGAGCAACACCGTCCACACCTGGTCGCTGGCGTATGATCCGCAGGCCAACCAGGACGCCGGCGCCATACGTGCCACGCTCGACGGGGAGGAATTGGTTCTCAAGCTCGACGCGCAGCACAAATCCGATGGCGCTACGTTCAACCGGTTCGGGCTGCTCAATGTGCTCAAGAGTGTGGACGGTGGGGGGGAAGTCTGGATCGATGATCTGAGAATCGGTGACGCGACAGACCGCTTCGACACAGACCCGGGTTGGGAGGGTTCCAATAACCGCCGCGAGTACGAGACGCGTAACATCCGCCCCGCGTTTGATTTCGGCTGGAGTGGCACCCAGTTCGCTCAGGGCGCAGCCAAGGGAGAAATCGGCGGACTCCTGTTCCGCGGCGATCAGCGATACCCGGACAAAATGGCTTACTACGGCGGCGTGACGGATGCTCTAACCTTGAACGATCCACTCATCGCCTCCGGAAAGATCTGCCTTCGCCGCGGCGTCACCGACAGCACGGTGCTCCTGGGCTTCTTCCACGCGACGGACAGCATGCGCAGCGCCGATGTCCAGAAATCAGGAATCCCGGAGAACTTTCTTGGAATCGCGATCGAAGGACCCAGCAGCGAAGGGTTCTTCGTCTATCCCGCCTACGGTTCGGACCATGAATCCGAAGGGGCATCGGCCAGCGCCCGTCCGTTACCGCGGATTTATCCCGACGCGAAGCCGCACGAATGGGGGCTACGCTATGACCCCGGTGGCGGTGGCGGCAAAGGTCGGATCACCGTAACCCTCGATCGCCAGACCGCAGAACTCGACCTTGTCGGCGCGCACCGGTCCGCCGGCGCCCACTTCAACCGCTTCGGCTTTATCACCACCCACATTGATGGCAACGGTCAGGAGGCTTATGTGGATGACCTGACTTATACAACGTCCTCCGGGAAGCGTTGAGGGGCAAGAGTCCTGCGGGTCCGGGCTCCGCCACGGCGAGCCCGGGCGCCGAGACCGGGAGAGAGGGAGAGGGGGAGAAACGCGCGCGATCTCCCCCTCTCACAGTCTCCCAGTCTCCCCCTCTCTGAGCTCATCGATGCCGACCCCACCTATCAATCGCCTGCCCGGCAGGATAAAATGAGACCGACACCGGTACTTGAGTCGCAGAGTATTTTGACAGGCATCTCCATGGGCCTCAAAGGACCCGCAGCGGCAGTCTGCAACGCTTCGGCGATGGGCGTCCTGTTCTGGATGACCTCGCCGGTCCTCCAGGCGCAGGTGGTCGATACTTCCACATTGAACAACAAGATACTGGCCGGCTATCAGGGTTGGTTCAGCGCGCCCGGCGATGGCGGCGGCCCTTATTGGGGGCATTGGAGTCGTTCGCCCACTGATATCGGCCCCGGTTTGTACACCGTGGACATGTGGCCGGACGTCAGCGAATTGGATGCGGAGGAATTGTTCCCCTGCCCGAACGTGACGTTGCTGGACAACAGCATGGGGCAATTGTTCAGCTCGCGCCGGCTCAAGACCGTCGAACGGCATTTCAAATGGATGAAAGAAAACGGCATCGACGGGGTCACCGTGGGACGGTTTGTCATCGGATACAGCGGGCCAAATCCAAGTCCCGTGCTGGAAAACATCATGAGCGCCGCTACCACGCATGGCCGGGTGTTCATGATTTATTACGACACGACCGGCGAGGCAATCAACACGCTTTACAATAACATCACGCAGGATTGGATATATCTCGTCGATCATTACGACGTCAACCATCACCCGCGCTATCAAAAACACAACGGCAAGCCGGTGGTGGGCGTTTGGGGTATGGGTCTGGGGGACTCGGGTCACCCAGCCACGCCCCTGATTGCTCAGCAGATCATCGACTTTTTCAAAAATGATCCGATATATGGCGGGAACAGCGTGCTCGGCGGCGTGGCCCAGGGCTGGCGGAATTTGTCCGGTGGATCATCCGATCCGGCCTGGGCGCCCGTCTATCGCAGTTTTGACATCATCTCGCCGTGGACGGTGGGCTCGTTCGGCGACTTGAACGGTATCAATTCATCCAAGAACACGTACACCGTGCCCGACCTGGCCGAATGCAACAGCCTGGGCATCGGTTATCTGCAGGTCATCTGGCCCGGGTTCAGTTGGAACAATTTGCAGCAGTATCCGCCGGATTCGCCTACGATTCAGCGCAACGGCGGGCAATTCCTCTGGGACCAGGCCAATGTCTTTCAATCCGCGGGCGTCAAGATGATGCTGTTGGCCATGTTCGATGAAGTGGATGAGGGCACAGCCATCTTCAAGGTCTCGCCGAACCATCCCACCACGGACCATTGGGTGGATTACGGCACGTTGCCGCACGATTGGTACCTGCGCCTGGCCGGTGCGGCGACACGGATGATCCGCAAAGAAATCCCGTTCACCAGCACTTTCCCCATCAATCCGGCATGCGGCGGCGATGAAGCCTCCATCAACCTCGGCGAAGACGTCTCCGACCGTCTTACCCATCCGCAAAACGCCGATGGCGACACGACGGTCGTCGCACAAGGCGGCGTCTCGTGCCGAAAAACGTTAAACCCGACGACCGGCGGTGATATCTATTTCTATTTCGCTGTGAATGACAGCTTCGCGTTTCAGGGGAATAAGCCGGAGATGTGCATCACCTTCGACTATTACGACACCGGGGGCAGCACCGCTTCGCTTCGACTGGATTACGATTCCGTCGCCGGCGGGGCTTACAAAGTCGCGGGCAGCGTCACGCTGGGTACCAGCAACACGTGGAAGCGAAAAATCTTCCACGTGACCGATGCCTATTTCGGGAATCGCGAAAATGCCGGCGCTGACTTTCGCATCGGTATCGTAAAGGGAGGCACCCAAATCAGTTTTTATCTGGATCGTGTGCTGGTGACTTCCGCCGTGGCCAAGCCGCCGCTGATTCAACTCAACCAGACATTATTCGCACACACCCTCGCGATGGGAGCCCAAGCAGCCGACGACACGGTCACGGTGATCAACATGGGCGTTGCCCCGCTCAACTACATGGCCGGCGCCAACGCCGCCTGGTTGAGCGCGACTCCCACCAGCGGCAAGAGCACCGGTGAAACGGACACGTTGACGGTCAGCTACGACAGCGCGGGGCTCTCCCGTGGCCACCATTCCGCCGCGGTCAGCGTGGCCGACGCGACCGCATTGAACTCGCCGCAGACTGTCGCGGTGGATCTGGACGTGATCGCCTTCGCGGACTTCGACAGCGACGACGACGCGGATCAGCAGGACTTCGGCCGATTTCAGACCTGTCTCACCGATTTCGGCATCCCCTATGCGCCGGGCTGCCTGGCCGGCGATTCCAACGGCGACGGGGCGGTGGATTATCAAGACGCCCCGGCCTTCATCAACTGCATGAACGGAGCCGACCGACCGCCCGGTTGCTGACACATTAAATCCACCTAACTGCTGCCCCTGACACGAGATACACCGCTGGCCAGGAGAAACACCGCCGGCCGGAAAAGCCCATGGACCCGTCCCCCAGTCTTGTCCCCGGTAGGAGAATCAAACCGGTTCGACCGCGAGCGGCTCACGTCAAGCCGGCGGAGGTCGGCCCAGCCGGCATCCGGCCCCCCTCGGAATTCCGGCAATTTTCGATAGAATTCTGTTGACACAAGTCTGTGGGAATCGGTATACTGAATGCCGTTACCGAGCGCCGAGCGCGAGGCTTGCATTCGCTTTCCCACCTGAAGGAGGGTTGAAAAGCGATCACCTCGAGTTTTGCGGTTTCATTTCGTATTGTGCCGGTCAGTTGAGGTGTACGTCGGTTCCCAAAGGAGGAGAATAGCATGTGTCGAATACTCTTGTCATTTGTGTTGGCCGTGTCGCTGACCGCTGTCGCGCAGGCCGCCGTTTTGAACATCGCCGATGGGCAGCCGGGCTACGCTTCCATGGTTCAGGACGCCGCGCTGCGCGGCGAGGGAGAGTCCAGTCCGGGCAATCCCTGGGTGAATGGCAACATTGGTAATGCCACCGGCTTCGGCAGTCACCGGATGTACCCCGATGTCGGGGCCGCGACGGGCCGAGGGCCACGGCGCTATCTCACCCAGTTTAATGTGTCCAGCATCCCGGCCGGCTCGACCATCAACTCGGCAACCATGAGCCTGTTTTTCCAGAGGAGCGGTTCGAACGCACCGGCCATCACCGGCTTTAAGCTGTCGCGCGTGCTGCCGGGCAAGGACTGGACCGAGGGTGTAGGCCAGGCCCCGGCTACCGACGGTTCGGTGACCTTCGCTTGGCAGAAGGCCCAGACAGCGGCCTGGGCAACGCCGGGTGCGACGGGTGCGACCGACATCGACCTGGGCACTTCCATTACCTTCGACAAGAGCGGCCCCGGTATTTCGGAGTATGTAAACTTTGATATCGCCGCCTGGGTCCAGGCCTGGGTCAACGGCACGCAGAATAACGGTGCGCTCCTGTGGGGTGGGATAGGGAACGGTGTTGATGCCTACTATGGGATTGTCGGCAAGGAAGTGACCGATGTCGGCGGCAATCCTCGTCCCAAGCTGGTCATCGATTACACGCCCATTCCCGAGCCGACAGCCGGGCTGCTGTTGGCGGCAAGCCTGCTGCTCGCGGTGCGCCGCCGGCAGCGTCAGGAGCCGGCGCTGTAAGAATCGGCTCATCGACCGCGGCAGCCGTAGGGTCCGGGGTCCGCTCTGAGGCTGGGAATTTTTCCCCCGGAATCCATTTTTGACCGCGTTATCAGTACTGATAATGCGGTCGAAACCGAGAGAAGACCAATAAATTCCCAACCTCTCTGCGGACCATTCCGGTGCGCGGGAACAAAGAAACGGTCCGCTTTTTTTAGTTGCCTGATTTAACGACTCGCTGCGGCGCGTCGGTTGAAGAAGGC
>CAYLLT010000084.1:0-28125 GCA_964384465.1 uncultured Planctomycetales bacterium
CTTCCGGCGGTGAACACGGTCAACAACGAATATCTGATCGCATGGTACTGGCAGTACGACAACGTCTACGTGCGGCGATTCAAAGCATATCCGCCGCCCGCGGCCGACGCCGCGCCGCCCGCTTCCGTCACGGGTTTGACGCTCGGACGCCTGCCCAGTTCGATCTCCCTGAACTGGACGAATCCATCGACGGCCGATTTCATGGGCACGACCATCCGGTTCAAGACCACCGGTTTTCCCACGGGGCCGACAGATGGCACGTTTTTGGTGGATCGGCCGAACGCGCCGAGCACGTCTGACAGTTACGTGCACACCGGCCTGGTCAGCGGCACCACGTACTATTACGCCGCCTTCGCTCATGACGAAGCGCTCAATTACGCCGCGCCGGCGCTGGCCAGCGCGAAGATTCAGATCGGCGATTTCGACAACGACGGCGACGTGGACCTGGTGGATTTCGCTCAACTGCAACTTTGTTTCTCGGGCGATGGCGTCCCGTACGTTGCGGGCTGTATTGATGCCGACCTGAACGAGGATGGCAGCGTGGGTAATACCGATTTCAACCTGTTCTCACCGTGCATCGGCGGAGCGAATAACCCGCCGGGGTGCTGATGGAGTGCACGTTTGTGGTCTTGAGTCATCGATGCGTTGTTGTCGCCGCGGCCGCCATGGTGTTCGTATTTGCGCACACCGCTCAGGCATTTCCGCCGCCCGCGCCGGTGATCACGTGGCCGCCGTCGGGCGCCGTGGTGGGATCGAATCGCCCGGATATCACCTGGACCGGCGTCGCGCACGATGCTTACGAAGTTCATATCGGCTCGCAGAACGTGCCCGCGTCGGCGGACGGCTGGAACTCCGGGCAGGTCGCCTCCAGCGCCGACACAGCCACCACGCCGGCCCTGGTCACGCAGCAGAACTGGTTCCTGTTCGTCCGGCTGCACAACAGCGACGGCTGGGGGAACTGGAGCGATGCCAATCATTTCTTCTACATCGCCGGCGAGCTGCTCAACGATCCCTACTTCGTCGCGGGGCAGGTCGGCTCCCAGTGGCAGCACACCCTCTGCTACAACCCGGACCGCAACGAATACCTCATCGCTTATTTCGACAACTCCAAAGGCGAGGAATCGGTGGTTTCGTACTACCGCCTGGACGGACAGGGGCAGCGCATCGGTAGCGAAGTATGGATCCTCGATGACCTGCAGGGGATTCGCAATCCCTCGGTGTGTTACAACAGCGTTCACCACGAGTATCTCATCAAGTACGCCGGCTACACTCCGAACGACAATCGGGTCCATACCCAGCGGGTCAATGCCGTCACCGGGGCGCTCATCGGCGGCAGCAATATGATCCGCACTTCGTATATCCTCGATCTCTACGCAACCGGAACGAGCGTGGCCTATTCATCGATAAGCGACTGCTTCCTGACTGTATGGGAGGAGTATGACCAGGGGGATCTTTACGCGTTAAGGCTCAATGCCGCGGGACTTCCCGCCGGAACGCCCTTCAGAATCGACGCCGACCAGGCCCAATATTGCCGCGAGCAGGTCATCAGCTACAACGTCGCCAATGACGAGTTCATGATTACCTTCCAGGGGGTCACAAGCGTTCAAAACGACTGGGATTTCTTCGGCCAGCGGATCAGGGCCTCGGACGGCGCCATGCTGGGATCCAATATCCCCATATCGGCCACAGTGGACATCGAGGGGGACGGCGGTGTTGCTTACGACGCCGACTTGAACCGGTACATGGTCATCTACGCGGGCGGCAGCCCCAGCCCCTCGAGCCAGTTGGTCAGCGCTACCGGGACATTGATCGGCCCCCGCTTCCGCATCGCCCCCGACGATTCCTATAACGGAGCCATGTGCAGTATCGCCTGGAACGCCGTCACGAAGGAGTATCTTGCTTCCTGGGCGCACGGTGCCAGTGCGGCCAACTTCATGCGGCGGATCAGCCCAAACGGTGTTTGCATCGGGGAGCCGGTCCGGATCAACGGCGACGTGGCCGGTTTCGGGAACTGGTGGCCTCGTCCGGTAGCGAACACGGTCAACAATGAGTTCCTGATCGCCTGGTTCAATCAGTACGACAACGTCTGGGTTCGGCGATTCAAGACGTACTCGTCGCCAAGCGATCCCACGCCGCCCGCTTCCGTCACGGGTTTGACGCTCGGACGCCTGCCCAGTTCAATTTCACTGAACTGGACGAATCCATCGACGGCCGATTTCATGGGCACGACCATCCGATTCAAGACCACCGGCTTTCCCACGGGGCCCACCGACGGCACCTTTCTCGTGGACTCACCGAACGCGCCAAGCACGTCGGACAGTTACGTACACACCGGCCTGGTCAGCGGCACCACTTACTACTACGCGGCTTTCGCTCACGACGAAGCATTCAATTACGCGGCGCCCGCGCTGGCCAGCGCGAAGGTGCAAACCGGCGATTTCGACAACGACGGCGACGTGGACCTGGTAGACTTCGCCCATTTGCAACGGTGTTTCTCGGGTGACGGCAATCCATACGGCGCCGGCTGCACCGATGCCGACCTGAATGAGGACGGCAGTATCGGATCATCCGATTTGAGCATGTTCCTGCCGTGTCTGAGCGGAGCGAACGTGCCGCCGGGATGCTGAAAATGATCAGTGTTAAGTGATGAGTACCGAGTTATGAAGTCCGCAATCCGCAATTCGCAATCCGCAATTCTGCTGGGCGCGGCGCTGCTGCTTTCGCTCACCCGCATGGCGCAGGCGGTCCCGCCGCCCGCGCCGATTATCAACTCGCCGGGCGCCGGGGCGCTGGTGGGGTCGCGGGAAGTCACAATCACCTGGACCGGCAGCTCGCACGACATGTATGAGATCCACATCGGCACGTTCAATTCATCGACTTCGGTGGACGGCTGGGACTCCGGGCAGGTCGCTTCCGCCGCCAACACGGCCACCACGCCGCCCCTGCTCATACAGAAAAACTGGTTCCTTTTCATCCGACTGCACAACGCCGACGGGTGGGGAATCTGGAGCGCCGCCAATCATTATTTCTACATCGCCGGCGAGTTCCTGAACGATCCGTATGTGGTAGCAAACACCGGGTTGGAGTGGTGGAGCGATGCGGCCTACAACGCGGCCCGAAACGAGTACTGCATGACGTGGCAGAATGGCTACGTCATCCACTGGCGCCGGTTAGACTCGACCGGAGCCGTGCTAGGCACTGAGTTTGCGCTTTCCGACGGCGTCACACAGGGACATCACTTCTCCGTGGTGTGCTACAACAGTGCCAGAGCCGAATACCTCATACTCTACTCGGGTTGGATGGCGGACAATTCTGACCAGATGCGACTCATGCGCGTTGACGCCACAACCGGCAACCAGATTGGAGGCACCATCTTTCTAGACGCCATAGGGACGAACTCCACTACGGGCGGACTGGATATCGCCTATTCGTCGACGAGCAATTCCTACATCGCCGTGTACGAGGCCTATAACGAGGGGAATGTCTATGGCCGGATCCTTGATACCTTTGGAAATCCGACAGGGTCGAGGTTCCAAATCGATACCCCCTCGCAGCAGTATAGCCGTAACCCGCGCGTCACCTGGAACTCCGTCAACAACGAGTATCTCGTCACCTATATGGGACTGGGTACTGGCCAATCGTGGGACTATTGGGCGCAGAGGATAAGTGCGTCGAATGGCGCACTGCTGGGCTCCAACCTGCAACTGACCACCTCAGGTAACATCTATAACGACGGTGGCGTTGCTTATGATTCCAATGCAAACAGATACCTCGTCGTTTACGATGGCGGCGCCAGCATGCCGTATGGCCAGCTCGTGAGTAATACCGCCACATTGGTCGGGTCCGCATTTGCGATTGGGGCCGGCACCGCCACCGGCTGGGCCCCGAGTACCTGCTACGACTCTTCCAAACATGAGTTTCTCGTGTCCTGGTCGGGCAGCCAAACGGCGTCGAACTACACTATTAGAGTATCCCAGGCGGGCGTCCCCATAGGCAGCGCGGTCAGTAATACCGGCGCATGGGAATTTATCGGCATCGGAAACTGGCCCCCGCGGCCGGTGTACAACAGCGTTAACGATGAGTTCCTTATTCACTGGCACAACAGTTACGCTACGATCCTGGATCGCCGCTACAAGACGTATCCGCCGCCGGCGCCGGACGTGACGCCCCCGGCATCAGCAACGGCCCTGGTCCTCACGCGCTTTCCCAGCTCGATTTCACTGACCTGGATGAATCCATCGACGGCCGATTTCATGGGCACGACCATCCGCTTCAAGACCACCGGCTTTCCCAGCGGCCCAACCGACGGCACGTTCCTGGTGGACCGTCCGAATGCGCCGAGCACGTCGGACAGCTACGTGCACACCGGCCTGGTCAACGGTACAACCTATTACTACGCCGCCTTCGCTCACGATGAAGCATTCAATTACGCGGCGCCGGCGCTGGCCAGTGCCAAGGTTCAGATCGGCGATTTCGACAATGACGGCGACGTGGACCTGGTGGACTTCGCCCATCTCCAGCTCTGTTTTTCCGGCGATGGCGTGCCGTACGGCGCCGGCTGTGTAGACGCCGACCTGAACGAAGACGGCAGCGTGGGGCCGTCCGATTTCAGCCTCTTCCTGCCCTGCATGGCGGGAACGAACCTGCCGCCCGGATGTTGAAGTCAACTGCGAAGTGAGACGTTAGACGTGAGACGTGAGATAGACGGATCGAGCAAAAGTTTTCTCACTTCCAACTCCCCACTTCTAAGGTCTCACTTCTCACTCCTCCTGATTGTCGCGAGCATCCTCAGTTCGTCCACCGCCCACGCCGCGGTGTTCCCCGGTGCGACATGGGCCGGCAAGACGCCGGCCGAAGAGGGAATCGATCCGGCCGGACTCGCTCTGTTATCCGATTATCTCGGCGGGCGCGGATGCGTGGTGCGGCACGGCTACATGATCTACACCTGGGGTGATCCATCGAAGCGTGCCGACGTGGCCTCGGCGTGCAAGCCGTGGTACACGCATTTCATGCTGAAGGCGGTCGAGAGCGGGCTGCTGGCCGGCCCTGATGTGAAAGTCGTCGATTGGGAGCCGTGCCTGAACAGCATCAACGCGAGTCTCGGCTTCAAGGACCGCAACATCACTTTCCGGCACATGGTGAATCAGATTTCGTGTTACGGCGTCACCGAAGCGCCGGGCGCCGCGTTCGACTACAACGATTACCAGACCGCGCTGCTGTTCGACACGCTGTTTCTGAAGGTGTACGGCGCGACTTACAACAACGTTGACGCGAACGTGCTGCATCCGCTGCTGACCGACATTCTGCAATGCGAGGACAACCCGACATTCCTGGCGTTTGGCATCAACGGTCGTCCGGGGCGCGTCGGGATTTCGGTGCGCGACTTCGCCCGCTTCGGGTATCTGTATTTGCGCAGAGGCAACTGGAAGGAGAAACAGATTCTCAGCCCGTCGAACGTGAAGCTGGCGACCACAAACGAAGTGCCCAACTCGATCCCCCGGACGGCCCGCGTGGCCGCCCAGATGTGCCCGGGGCAGCGCTCGATCGGCGGCACCAAAATCCCGGACGATCAGGCCGATCATCTGGGCAGCTACAGCTACTATTGGTGGACCAACGGGCGCGATCAGCACGGCCGGCGGCACTGGCCGGATGCGCCGCTCGACACCTACGGCGCGTTCGGCCATGCCAACGGCAAGCGGGCTGTGGTGGTGATGCCCAGTCTGGATATCGTTGTTTCCTGGAACGATACCACACTGGACCAAAAATCGGGCAACCCCCAGAACGAAGCATTCAAGCGGCTGATGGCGGCGGTGCGGGATGCCCCGATCGATGGGCAGATCGTGGTCGATCCGTCCCGGCCCGCGTTCTTCAAACGGCATAATGGCGGGCCGTTCTTCATGTGCGGGCCGGGCGATCCGGAAGACTTTCTCTATCGCGGCACGCGCAACGCCGACGGCACCCGCACCGGCGATCAAAACACGCTCATCAACAAGATGATCGGCACCGGCGCCAACTGCATCTACATCCAGGCCGTCCGCAGCCACGGCGGCGATGGCGATTCGACACAGAACCCCTGCATCAACAGCGATATCAATCAGGCGTTGGACGACGACATTCTGAACCAGTGGGAGGGCTGGTTCACGACGATGGACAACAACAACATCGTGATTTTCTTTTTTATCTACGATGATGACGCCAGCCCATTCGGCGTCAAACTCCCCGCCGGGGTCAAGGGTCGTCGACGACCCAATCTGGACTCGCGCGAGGCGTCGCTGATCGACAAACTCGTCAACCGTTTCAAACATCATAAAAACCTCATCTGGTGTGTGGCCGAAGAATACGCGGAAGGCCTGAGCGCCGCCCACGCCGCCAAGGTGGCCGAGCGCATCCAGCAGGCGGACAGCAAACGCCATCCCGTCGCCATCCATCAAAACAACGGCACCAGCTTCGATTTCAACGGCAACAGCGACTTCAATCAGTTCGCGGTGCAATGGAACGTGGGTACGCCGGCCCAGTTGCACCGCGGCGCGCTGGCCGCCTGGAAAAACGTCGGCGGTCTGGCGAACGTCAACATGTCCGAGTTCGCCGATTCGACGCTCGGCTCACCGCCGCGGGCGGGTACCGGCACGAGCCTGCGGCTCAAGAACTGGGCCATCGCCATGGCCGGGGCTTACGCGATGGATCTCGGCATGGACATCGCCTCCACGCCGCTGAGCGATCTTCAAGACTGCGGCCGGCTGGTGCGGTTCATGGAGGCGACCCGCTTCAGCGAAACTTTTCCGCGCGACGATCTGGCCCGAGGAAACACCGACTTTGTCCTGGCCGACCCCGGCGACGTGTACATCGCTTATGCGGACAGCGGCGCGAGCCTGGGCGTGTCGATGGTGAGCGGCAGTTATTCCGTCAAATGGTATAACCCGACGGACGGCGCCTGGGTTGATAATGGTATCCAATCCGTCGCCACCGGGGATCGGACGTTTGTCAAGCCGGTCAGCTTGGGCAACGAAGCGGCGCTCTATCTGACGTTAACGGGCCCCGCGACGACGGTACCGGCCGATTTTGATATCGTACGGTGATGTCGATCTCTCTGATTTTGCGCGGAGAAAAAGGGAGAAAAAGGGGGTCAGGTACCTTTTGTGCGAAGCGCCCTCCGGGCCGTTCCGGCAAAATGTACCTGACCCCTTTTTCTCCCGGTACGCCGGTTATGCCGACGGCGTGCATGTCGTCGATGCACAGACCGGGAAGGTTTTGTGGACGCTGTCCGCCCCCGTGGCCACCTGCGCAAAGGTCGCTGCCGCCAACATTGACGGCCGCCCAGGCGATGAATTGATCTATACCGCGGGAAATCTGCTCTGCGCCGTCACCGGCGATCGCACTTCCGGCAAGCTCTTATGGACGTGGTCCGCGCCCACAGCGCTCCCGATGCCGGCGATCGCGGATGTCGATAACGATGGGCGTGCTGAGATCGTGGTACAGGCTGCTGATGGAGAGGTCTACTGCATTGACGGTCCGGAGTGATGACCTCGCACGCGCTATTTTTTGTAGTTGATATAATACCAGGGCAGTTCCGCCTTGTACCACATACGATCGATGGTTGCATTCTTGCTCGTGTAGGTCGTCGGCGTCGAGCCTGGAACGTCAGGGTCTGCGGGCACTATGTAGGTGCCGGCAAATTTCTTGACCCAGTCCGAATGCCCATCGGCGAACAGCATGCACTGGCCTTCCGCGCCGTGATTGTCCCAGGGCTGCGGACAGTTATTCCCATTGTTCGGCTCGCAGCCCTTACCGCCGCCGAGAGAGGGGATGTCGTCGTCGATATCAGTGACGAGATAAATCTGTGTCAGGAAAAACCGCCAGTGTGTGCTCTTCTTGTGCCGGCCGCTCCAGGCATTGGTTCCAATCACCCCCGCGTAGCAGCCGTTGTACTCATAACTGTGCCCGCCGCGGGCGTCGTCCCGCCCCAGCGATGCGCCATGCTCGATATCAGCGTCCTGACCGCCTTGTGTCAAATACGGGATGTTTTGAGGGCTGCCCTCCACACAGTCGTCCCTCCACTTGGCGGTGGGCCAGTTGAGCGTCTGCGGCCGAATGACGTGTTTGGTCGCCGGGCAGATCAGGAGCTTTACGTCTTTGAGCAGGCGAGCCCGCCACAGCGCGCCGAATGTGTCCTGGATGCCATTGGGGGTAATCGGGTAGAAATTACGGTTGGCCTCGGTATACAAAAAGAAACCGGTTCCCAGGTCGTGCAGGTTGGCCCGGCAGGCGACGACCTTGGCCTGAAAGCGGGCGCGGGCCAGTGAAGGGATAAGGATCGCGATCAGGAGGGCAATGATCGCCACGACCACCAGCACCTCGATGAGCGTAAAACCCGCGAAGCGGACCCGGCGGGTACGGTTGAATCCATCGCTCCGAGCAGATAAGGGTCGTCGATGCCGTCGACGGCAACGACCCAAGTGCGGTTTCACGGGTTCACCTCCACGATTCCCCGCTTTATGACCCAACATCGTTCACAATGTCGCCGATTGCCGCTCCTGACCGCCTGAATGTGATCGAATGCAGCAATCCGCCAACCGAGCTTTATGTATATTAACCGATAACCGCGACTTTCCGCAACCCGGGGCGAACGATTTTCATTTCATCGGCGGCGCGACGGATTTCCTCTTGATCAGCTCAATATCGATCAGAATATGCTGGGGTTCAACGTCGTTGCCGCCGGGCTGGAGTCGCCGCTCGAGCAGCTCCAGCGCGGTGCGGCCGATGTCCATCGGGCGCTGGGCGATAGTGGTAATCGGTGGCGTCGTGGCCCGGGTGATGTCGGAATCGTCGAAGCCGACGATCGATACCTGATCGGGAACACGCAGGTGCAGCTCGCGGCAGGCCTCGAACACGCCCCATACGCTGTAATCGTTGTGCGCGAAGATGGCGATCGGGCCGTTGAGATTTTTGAGCACGGGCATGACCGCATCGAACCCGCCGAACCAGCGGCGGCCTTCCCGAATCCCGCGAACGCCCTGCTCGCCATCGATCCAGACCTTGGTATCGCGCGTCGGTTCGATGCCGTAGTCCAGCAGCGCGCGATCAAAACCGCGAATGCGCGCCGACACCGACATCGCCGTGGGATGGTCGGTCACCATCACGATCCGTTTGTGCCCGTGTTTCAAAAGATGCTCGGTGGCCTGGTAGGCGCCTTTTTCGTGATCGGATTCGACGAGATCGACCTTCAGACCGGGCACGGAGCGATCGACCAGCACCATCGGGTAATTGGCCAGCTTCAGCTTCACCAGTGCCTCGAGGTTCGCATGATCGCTGATGGGCAGGATGATCGCCCCGCGTGTACCCGATTCCGCCAGGCGCGAGAGGTTACGCAGTTCGCGCTCGGCGTCGATCTGGGCGTCGTAGATCTGAAGGCCCCAGCCGCGGTGCTGGCAGCCCTGTTCGATGCCGCGGGCGATGGCCATTTCAAACGCGCCGCCGATATCGATGGTCGCCAGCGCGATCGTGACCTGGTCCGTCGCGGTGCGGCTGGGATAAGTCGGCCGGACGAAGGCGCCAACGTCCGGCACGTGATACAGGCTGCCTTCGTGCTCGAGCACGCGGATGGCGTTGCGAACCGTGTTGGTGCTGACTTTGAATTGATCGGCCAGGTCGCGCAGGGCGGGCAGCTTCACGCCGGCGGCCAAACTGCCGTCGGTCAACTGGCGGCGAAGCGCTTCTGTGACAGCGCGATAACGGGGGGCCTTCCCTTTCCGCAGACGATGGGGCTTGCTTCGGCCTTGCGTAGTGTTCCCGTTCATTAACCGTAGCATAGACACTTCGTGTCCGAAAAGCAAGTTGAAAAATCACCGGTGGGCCGGGTTGTTTTTTCACTAAACCCTTTGCCCTACAGCACTAGGGTTGTTCAGTGACCCATCAGAATACCCGTTGGGAACAGAATCCGTCACATCATGACATATTTTACTTGCTGTCGTCCCCGCACCAGGGTAGTATACACATAAGAGGCCGAACGCCCGCCCAGGCGGGTCGCTCGGGCTACGCGGAGAATGCGGAGTGGGATCACAACTCGCCTCTACCGGATCCTGCTCGGTTACGTATCGTCAGGCTTTGGGTTTATCAGAGTTCGAAACGGAGGGATTTCACAGGACCGCGGCAATTTATTGCGGCAATCATGGCGGGCGTCCTGTTGCGGCTATCAATTGCCGCGGTCCTGATTCTGCTTGTCACGCGCGAACGGAAGATCCCCGCGAGGGCCTTTCGCTCGGGTTTTTTACAGCAGCCGGTTGGTCACGAACCGGTTCCGAAGGAGGAATTGAAATGAAGTTTCGATCGACAGCTCAGTTCGTTGCGACACTTGCGCTGGGAGCGCTGTTGGCCGTGAACGCGCCGTCCGCGCGGGCCGCCGTACAGACGTATGAGATGACCGTGGCGCCGGATGCCGAGTCCCCGGCCATGACCAAGGTTGAAGACGGCTTCGGGGATTCGGCCGCGGGCGATCTGGGTCCGCCGCTGAACGCTGGCCTTCAGGGCGATGGCGCCGCGCGCTTTGTCGATACGGGGGACAATGGGTTTGATGGCTATTACATCAACGGCATTGGCTCGACGTACACGATCGATATGAAGGTCAAAGCGAATCAGACGGTGCTGCCCAGCTCGGGGAACGATGTCCGATCGATGGGCTTCCACGACGGCGGCACGGATGGGGCCGACCAGCGCGGGCTCCGCATCGAGCCTGGAGCTTTGACATTAGTGAATGGCAGTGGCCCGGTCTCGGGTGGGACAGCATCTGTCGATTTGACCACCTGTCATAGAATTCGGATCGTGATCGACGCCGGTCAGGTGACGATCTATGACCTGGAGAATGACCTCGATGCGGGCGCTGGCTTCAACTGGGCGGTGCTGGCCGGACCGGTCAGTCTGGGCGGCAGCGGCGCCGGCTTTGGTGTGGCGGGAGCGGACACGACCGGCGGTGCCGTGCACATCAACAGTTTCGCCAGCACCACCACCACGCGCAGCGATTTCAACCTGGACTGGCTGCGCATCGATACCAACACGAATCGCGGAGCGACCACGGACATCATTCCGGGTGCGGCTGAGACCACGCCGGCTTCCTGTTTGCCGCCGGCCTGCATCACGACCGTCACGCCCAACACCACGCAGACACGCACCGGTTTTGAATTCGGAATCACGCCGACGCCCGCGGATGTGGTTTACACGCTGAACAATACCGGCCAATCGACCGTCACCTATACGGTTTCCGAAGTGGACGCGGTGGGGGCCGCGCTCGATTACAACTGGCTGTCGCTCACCTCGGGCTCGACTGTTTCTCCGGGAGGGAATCACGCGGTCAACGCGAGCATCGACACGACCAGCCTGGCGGCGGGCAGTCAGACCGGCTACATCAAATGGTCGGACGGTTGCCCGGCGGCAGCGGCGTGTATGACTGAACCGTTTACCTATACCAACAGCGGCCTCGTTGGCAACGACGGCTGGACCGGCAGCGCCCAGGCCGGCGATATCGACGTGCTCAGTAATGAAATCAAGATCAGTGCGGACAACGGCGGCGATGCCAGCGACGTCAACGCCATCCGGAATGTCTCCTGCTCGCCGGATGGTGATGGGGTGATTTCCGTGAAGTTCAAGGCCCGGTTGGGCAGCGGGTCCGACTTCATCTGGGATATTCAGGCGTTCGATGCCTCGAACGCCGGCGGAAATCTCATGGCCTGGATCCGGGGCAGAGGAGATCTGGTCCGCGCCCGCACGCCTCTAAGCGGCTCTTTTGGCGATTTCTCCCTGGTGGCCGGTTTTACGGAAATCGAGATGCGCATCCATACGGCCAGCGATAAAACCCAGTTCTTTGCGGGGGGCAGCTCGACACCGTTCGCCACGCTCGATTATTCACCCGGCGGCAATTCTGTCGGCAGCGTTCGACTGGTCCGTCTGCCGCGCGACGATACGGTGGGCACCCATGTGTTTCTCGATGATCTGAGCGTGTCGGTCCTTGAACAGCATGTCCGCCGGATCGACCTTCAGGTCATCGGCGGCGCCATCCAGGTGGACGCGCCCGCTCTCCTGAGCGTCGGGCCGTGCAACGGGGCGAACACCACGCAGCATACGTTCACGGTCCGCAACATCGGCGCGTACGACTGGACCAGCTATTACGCGGTGGATGATTTTGCCAACCCGTGGATCACGCTCTCGCCCAATGTGGGGAACCCCGGCGGAGCCGTCCCGCGCGGCGAAACGCGGACCATCACCGCCACCGTCAATTGGAGCCAGGTGGCCGGTAATGACACGGCGCGTATTCGTTTCCATGGCTTGTTTACCGACCATAACAGTACTCCGAACGTGGATATTTCGACGGCGCCGACGCTGGGTGCGAATACCAACGCTCTCAACGTTTTCGATCCGGCCGCGCTGGTGAAGCTGGTTTATCAGCCGCAGCTCGGCCAAGTGCCGAGTACAGCGAACAGCGCGGGGGGTACCAACAAGTTCGCCCTTTACGACGGGAGCAGCGACCAGGGGGCGGCCGTGGTCAGCGACCTTCAGGCCAGCGACGGCTTCGCCTACCGGATCAACGATCAGACCGGCGCCCCGCCCCTCGCCATGACCAAGTGGCGCGCCGTGGACCAGTTCACGAACACCATCGGGACCATCATCCCGGACGTTGGCGGCACCATGGTCGCTCGCGTTAAAACGATCTCCACCGTCAGCACCAGGAGTGCGAACCTGATGCTTCTGAGTAGTACGATCGGCGCCGCTTACCATTGGGGTGGGGCCGACGGCATCGCCCGCGAGGTCGAGCGCGGCGTAGACTACTCAGTGACCGGCGATGCCAACTACCACACCATCCGCTTGACCTCTCAGTTGCGGTATGGGAGTTACAGTTCCATCACTACCGGGGTGATTGGTTCCGCCAACGTCGTGAAGCTGTATCTGGATGAAACCTTACTGGTGCCCGCTATCGACCCGGCCAGCAATTCCAACAGCGGTTTTGACGGCCTCGGCTTCGGGACGGGCAGCAGCTCCGGCGCGCAGGATATCTACTTCGACTGGGTGGAGGGGACCAACTCGGGCGCGTTCGGGCCGGGCGAAGAAGTCGCCTGCATCGGCAGTCTCATCCCGCCGTCCATCTGCGACCTTCCGCGCGTGGACAGGGATAACGACGATGATGTTGATTTGGACGACTTCGCGGAGTTCCAGATTTGTTACACCGGTTCGCTCGTGTCGCCGCCGCCGCTCCCGCCGCAGTGCCAGTGCTTCGACGACGGCGACAGCGACATCGACGTGGCGGATTTCAACTATTTTATGAAATGTACCCCGGGCGGGTTCAATTCACGCGCAGAAGGCGCCACCATCAAGTGGGTGTCCACCGTGGACTGCCCGAATTGAGAAGTAGGCCCCGCCTGCCGGGCGGGGCCGGTCCCGCCCGGCAGGCGGGACCTACAAGAGGCGGGCCATGCCCGCCCGAAGAGAGCTTTTTGCACCGGCGGGAAATATGGAAATCAGCCCGTGCTGCGTTCCGGCGAGGAAGGCCGGTTGGCGACGATGAATGGTTAAACGGTGATACTCCTCCTTCCCTATCTCCGCGACGTGCGCCGGGCAACGTGACAGCCCCGCGTATCGGAGGAAGTTTGGCGCGGCGAGGAAAAGACTTTCCTTGTCGCGCCTTTCCTTTGGTTCACCACGGAGATTGCGGATCGGAACCCCGCACGCAAGTGCGGGGCCGGCCCGGCACTTGCGTGCCGGGTTCGGATCCGCAATCAGGTGAGGTGGAATCGCTATAATTGAGTTGCGGAGCTTTTGTCGGACCCCGTCGGTCCGGCGGTCAGTGAACGGAACGAGTGAACGAGTATGCAAGCCGGGCGGCCAGTTTGGTTAGCCGGTCCGCCAATGGCGAGATTCGCCGTGGCGAACCTGATCGCCGGCTGGGCGGTGGTCCTGCCGGCCAGCGGGGCGGTTCCCGGCGCGCCGGCCGTCACCTGGCCGCCGGCGGGGGCACTGGTGCAGTCAAATCGGCCGGACATCATCTGGGACGGCGTCGCCCACGATGCCTACGAAGTACACATCGGCTCGCTCAACGTGCCTTCGTCCGCCGAAGGCTGGAACTCCGGCCAGGTGTTCTCCGCCGCCGCCGAGGCGGTGTCCGCGCCGTTGCCGACGCAGCAGACGTTTTATGTGTTCGTCCGGCTGCACAACGCGGACGGCTGGGGCAACTGGAGCGCACAAAACCAGCACTTTTACGTGGACGGCGAGTGGCTGAGCGATCCCTTACTGGTCACTCCTCAAGGCAGTGCCCAGCGCGATCACTCCATCGCGTTCAATCCCGAGCGCAATGAGTACCTCGTCGGTTATATGGATTTCCTGCCCGCTCGCCCATACGTACATGGCCGGCGATTGAACAGCGGCGGGGCTTCCATCGGTTCAGAGATTCATTCGGACGGCGGCGTCGACGGCGCCGGCGCCACGGAAGCGGCTTACAACAGCGTCAATGATGAATATCTGCTGGTCGGTCGGGATTATCAGGCCCACCTGTTCGGGCAACGGGTCAATGCCACCGACGGCAGCCTGCCCGGCCCGGCGGTGTTTATTCACAATACCAGCCCCACTCTCGAGCACGCCGTCGCCTACGCGTCCGGCAGCAATGTGTATCTGGAGGCATGGCGCGACGACGGCAACGGCGGCTGCTCGGGTTTGCTCGCTCAACGCCTCACCGGCTCAACCGGCGCACCGGTCGGCGGCGTCATCCCAGTCGCGACAACCGGTTGTGTGGGCGGGCCTAAGCTCGCGTACAACTCCGCCGCCGACGAGTTCTTCCTCACGTATCAGGTCGCAACCAATCAGCAGGACCTCTACTGCCGGCGCATCCGGGCTTCCGACGGCGCGCTGCTCGGAGCCGCCAGCACCCCGCTCGCGGTGACCGGCGTCACCGAATGGAACAACGGCATCGCCTACGACGCCGATCTGAACCGCTATTTCGTGGCTTATGAGGCGGGCGACCAGGGCTATTCGGTATGGGGACAGTTTGTCGCCGCTGACGCGACGTTGATCGGTTCGCGTTTTCCGATCGCGGGCGATCCCTATAACGGCGGGGCGCCGCGCTGCGCCTGGAATGCGGCCACCAAAGAGTATCTGGTCGTGTGGCTGCATGGCACCAGCAACGCCAACTTCGCCCGACGCGTCTCGCAGAGCGGTTCGCTCATCGGCGAGTCGTTCCGCACGAACGGCACGCTCGAAGGCATCGGCAACTTCGGCCCGCTGGTGGTCGCCAATTCGGTTAGTAACGAATACATGCTCTGCTGGCAGAACAGCCACGCCGACGTCTATGTCCGGCGATACAAAGCGCATCCCGTGCCGGCCGCCGATGTGACGCCGCCCGCTTCCGTCACCGGCCTGACCACCGTGCGGTTCCCCAGCTATGTCCAGTTGGACTGGACCAATCCATCCACCGGCGATTTCATGGGCACCACCATCCGCGTGAAGACCACCGGCTTTCCGACCGGACCGACGGATGGAACGTTCATCATCGATAAGGGCAACGCTCCCGGAACCTCTGATTCGCACACGCACACCGGCCTGACCAGCGGGACGACCTATTACTACGCCGTGTTCGCGCACGACGAAGCATCGAACTACGCGGCGCCGGCGCTCGCGGCGGTGATGGTGCTGGCCGGCGATTTCGACGGCGACGGCGACATCGATCAACTGGATTTTGCTCACTTACAGCTCTGCCTCTCGGGCGATGGCGTCCCGTATGCCGCGGGATGTGCCGATGCCGATCTGGACGGAGGAGGCGACGTGGATGGGGCGGACATGGCTATATTCATAGGCTGTATGGGCGGAGCGAACGCGCCGCCCGGCTGTTGAAGCGCGAACGAGGAATCTGACATGTTCTCAAAGCGCATATCTCGATGGCGGCAACAAGTTGCCGCGGTCCTGTGCCTGGTTGCTCTGTCCGTATGTCGACCGGCGGTGCTGAGCGCCGGCCTGGTCGGCTCGAACTTTCAAATCTCCACCACGGGCGGGTCGCGCTTTCCCGATGTGGCCTACGACAGCGTCGATGGGAAATATCTGGCGATTTATACGGTTTATCCGGTATTTCGGATTGGTGGCCGATTTGTCAGCGCCGCCGGCGCGGCCATCGGTTCCGAGTTCCTCATCACCGACCCCACCGGCGGGCTCTACGGCGCCGTCGCCTACAACGCCGCCAGCAACGAGTTCCTGGTCACCTGGGACGATCAGCGGTCGCCGTTCGCGATCTGGGGCCAGCGTATCAGTGGCGCCACCGGCCTGCCCGTCGGGACCAATTTCCAGATCAGCACCGCCGACGGAATCCGATCCGCGGTCGCCTGGAGTTCCACCGAGAACAGTTATCTGGTCGTCTGGGCCAGCAACCTGGACATCTATGGGCGCCGCGTCAGCAGCCTGGGCATACCGCTCGGTGTCGATTTCAACATCTCCAACGATGCGGTTTTCTCTGGCTACCCAGCCGTCGCTTATGGTTCAAATGGGAATCAATATCTGGTGACGTGGGACAACAACGCAGACCTGCACGGCCAGCGCGTCAGCGCCGCCACCGGCGCGCTGCTGGGCGGGCAATTGACCTTCACCGGCATCGGCACGAAAGACCGTTCCTGCGTTACCTATGACAGCGGGAACAGCCGCTGGATGGTGCAATACAATCAAACCGGCAATCCGGGTAATTCCTACGATCAATACGGCAACCTGGTCACCACCAGCGGTTCCATCAGCGCGGCCATCCCCTTCGCCGCGACGCCCGAGTTCGAGGGCGATACGCAGTTCGGTGGCGACATCGCCTGCCTGCCCGCGATCGGCCGGTATTTCTCATCTTTCATGAGGGACGCCGGCATGGGCGGCCGCGAGTTGGACGCATCCGGCAACGGTATCGGACCGATCGTCACGGTCGGCACCGGCATCGATACCAGCCTGAACAACGCTGCCGATACCACCAACAACAGGTGGCTCACCGTCTGGGAACGCCGCCTGACCGAGTCCGGACCGCACCAGATTTACGGGCAGCTCTATGAACCCACTGATATCACACCGCCCGCGCCGGTGACGAACCTGGCCGCCGCGCCCGCGAGCGGTTCGCTCACGCTTTCGTGGACCAACCCGGGCACCTCGGATTTCACCGGCACGGTTATCCGCTACAAGGTGGGCAGTTACCCGATCAGCGCGAACGATGGCTTCCTGGTGGTAGACAAGCCAAACACGCCCGGCTCCAACGACAGTTATGTGCATCAGGGATTGAGCAGCGGGACCACTTACTTCTACGCCGCTTTCGCGCACGACGCGCATCCAAATTATGCCACTGCCGCTACGGTTACCGGCGTGCCCGCGGCAGCCGGCGATTTCGACGTGGATGGCGACGTGGACATCGTCGATTTTGCGCATCTTCAGCTCTGCTTTTCCGGCGATACGCTGCCGTATGGGGCGGGCTGCGCGAATGCGGATATCGATGTGGACGGCGACGTGGATATTGCCGACTTCAACCTGTTCGACGCCTGCATGCGCGGGCCGAACCAAACGCCGGGATGTTGAGCATCTTGGCAGGAAAACCGGATGAACGGGAGGACCATATTCCGATGGGTGGTCATTGCAATATTGCCGTCCTTCTGGCGGGCAGCGCCTTTGGATGCCGAGTTGATCGGAGGAAACTTTCAGATCTCCACGACCGCCGGCGGCCGGTTTCCCGATGCGGCCTTTAACAGCCTCAATGGGAAGTATCTGGTGGTATGGGGTGACTACGGCAGCAGCCCGGCCCAGGCCCGCGGCCGCTTCGTTACCGGAGCCGGTGCGGTCAGCGGCAACTCCTTTCTGATCTCCACCGGCCTGACAACCTACGCCCTCTTCCCCAACGTCGCCTACAACGCGACGGACAACGAGTTCTTCATCGTCTGGATCGACGGCCGCTCCGGAGGCGACGTCACCTGGGGCCAGCGTGCGGATGGGAATACCGGCGTGCTTCTGGGGCCGAACTTTCAGATCAGCACCACGACGGGCATCAACCCCGCGATCGCCTGGAGCGCGACCAGCAACACGTACCTCGCCGTCTGGCGGGGCGCCGGACTCGAAATCATGGGCCAGCGCATCAGCAACACCGGCGCGCTGCTCGGCGCCAACTTCAATATATCCAACGACGCCGCGTTCTCCGGCTACCCCGCCGTCGCCTGGGCTTCCAATGGGAACCAATTCCTGGTCACATGGGATTGGGACATCGACAACAACGGCCAGATCCACGGCCAGCGCGTCGACGCCGCCACCGGCGCCCTGCTCGGGGGCCAGATCACCATCACCGCCACCAATCACGAAGACCGTTCCACCATCGCCTACGACCCCGCTAACAATCGCTGGTTCGTACAGTTCAACGACAAGGGCACGCCCGGAAACTCCTACGATCAGTCCGGCCAACTGGTCAGCACCGCCGGCGCGCTAGTCGGCGGCCGGATCCCCATCGCCACCAGCCCCGATTTCGAGGGCGATACCATCCTCGGCGGCGACGTGGCCTGCCTGCCCGCCCTGAGCCGATTCTTCTCCTCCTTCGCCACCAGCACCGGCATGAGCGACGGCATGGGCGGGCGCGAGTTGGACGCCTCCGGCAACGGCGTCGGGCCTCTGCTGGTTCTGGCCACGGGATTCGACACCAGTCTCAACAATGCCGCCGATACCGCCAACAACCGCTTTCTCACCGTCTGGGAGCACCGCGATACCGAATCCGGACCTTATCACATCATGGGGCAGCTCTTTGGCGCCAGCGATCTCGCTGCACCCGGGCCGGTCACGAACCTGGCGGCCGCTCCCGGCAGCCGCTCCCTCACGCTGACGTGGACCAATCCCGTCACCGCGGATTTCACCGGCACCCTCATTCGGTACAAGCTGGGCAGCTATCCGATCAGCGTCAACGACGGGTTTTTGGTGGTGGATCAGTCGAACACGCCGGGCTCGAACGACAGCTTTGTGCATAACGGTTTGAGCGGCGGAACGACTTACTTCTACGCCGCCTTCGCGCACGATGCCCATCCGAACTACGCCGCCGCGGCGACGATAACCGGCGTGCCGGGCGTGACGGGTGATTTCGATGTGGATGGCGACGTGGATATAATCGATTTTGCCCACCTGCAACTCTGTTTTTCCGGCGATACGCTGCCGTACGGGCCGGGCTGTGCGAATGCGGATATCGATGTTGACGGCGACGTGGATATTGCCGACTTCAACAGCTTCGATGCCTGCATGCGCGGAGCGAACACGCCGCCGGGGTGCTGAGACATGCGAATCCAGCGCCCGGGAACGATGAAATGACCGGTCGAGCTATATGCGCGGGTCGAATCAGCCGCCGGGGTGTTAACTTGATTTCACTTGTATTGGTCGTGGCACGCGGTGCAGCGGACGTGGATTTCGCGGTATAAGCCCTTGGCTTTGTCGGTGTCTTTGTCCTTGGCGGCTTTGGCCAGGTTCAGCGAGAGCTCCCGCGCTTCCTGTGCCCATTTTTTGTAGTCTTCCTTGTCCTGCTGGTAGGAGTTGATGTTGCAGAGTTCGGCCAGTACGTATGCGCTGGACTCCACCACTTTGAAGTCCTTCTTGGCATCACTGGCATTTACCATCTTTTTGATCTCGTCGAAATAGTGGTCCTGGAATTCCATCAGCGGATGGACGGGGGAGACGGGCTTATAGGCCGGCGGCGGTTCGGTGGCCGCGGGTTTGTCGCCGGCGGGTTTTTTCCCGGCGGCTATCACCTTCTCGGCCAGCGCTTTGGTCTGGTCGGCATCCTTGGCCTTGGACACTTTCGCCAGCTCGATGGATAAATCGCGGGCCGCCGCGGCCGCCTTGTGGTCGGTCTCCTTGTGATACTGCCTGATGTTGAACAGCTCGGACAGGACGTGGGCATGTTCCTCGACGTGTTTGAAGTTCGGCTTGCCGTCGGAAACCGCCTTCTTCAACTCGGCCAACTGGTATTCCTGCGCTTCGGCCAGCATGGGGGCTGGAGCGACGGGCGTGTATGCGGTTGCTCCCGGTTTAGCGGCGGGCTTCTCTTCACTATGGACCTGCTGGACCCTGCCGACACACCAGATGCAGCCGCCCGCCAGCACGACAGACAAAAACGTACGACGCCAATTCACAGTTAACCTCCACCGATGGTATAGGGTTGGGAATTCTCAGCCGGCCCCGACCGACTTCTCATTCGGGGCTATTCTCGCGGCAGCGGCTCATCTGTCAAGCGACCGATCACTTGTTCGGCGGTGGTTGCTGTGGCGGCGGTTGGGGTTGTTTCTGCTGGTTTTGCTGGTTCTGCTGTTCCTGGGCCAAGCGCAAGGTTCGCTCGACATAGTTTTCCTGCTCCCGTCGCTGTTTATTCAGCAACTGTCTTCGCAACTCGGCCTTGTCGTCATCCTCTTCTTCGGCCTTGCCATTTCGCTCAGCGCGCGCCGCGACACCGGTAACGTGTGACCCGACGGCCTTGGTCAAAGCGGTCAGTCGGCGCTGCTCGCCGGCGAGCGTGGTTTTGAGCGTGCGATCTTTGCGGACCGCCGGGTCGAGTCGGATCCGTTCGGCCAGCAGGCTGTTCGTGTAATGGAGGTGCCCGAGCAGGGCGGCGGCCTCGAGTTTGTCGGCGTCGAATTCGGTCGGCCGGTCGATCCAGTTGGCGATGGTCAGGCCCTGACCGGTTGCGGCGGCGGTGTCGGCCGGTGCGGCATCGGCGTCAGCCACAGCGGGACCGGCGAGTTCGGCGGCGCCGTGGCGGGGAGCAGCGGCCGCGGCCGGTTGCGATTCGGCCCGCCTTCGGCTGTGCGCCGGTTTTGATTTGTCTTTCGCGGCGGCGGCACGCACCGCCGGCTTCACCGTTACCTCTTCCTTGAGTGCGGCCTCATAGTCCTGAATCAGGAAAACCACCAGCGACGGCGTCTCGTAGGTGGTGATGTTCGTCAAACGGATGGGCTGGCTCTTGCGCTTGTCCGTTCCCCCGCTCAGATGGGCGTCCGCCGTCAGGTCGGCCAGGGACATTTGCACCGTCTTGTCTACCTCTTTTGAGAACTGCCCAAGCTCCGCCGGCGTGGAAGCGTTGATCAGCCGCGAGAGATCGGCCCCGGCGGCTGAGAACTGCCCGTCCTGCCATTTCGCGATCGCGCTGCGGAGGAACGCCGGCTTGTCGGCGATCGGTTTCGGGCCGACTTCAGCGGGCCGCGAGGCGGGCGATGACACGGGCGGCTCCGCCGCGGGTTCATCGCCGCCTTTCTCGATGCGGGCGATTGTCGAACGCTTGATCGGCGTGACGTACTGGATTTTGCCGGTGCCGAACGTGCGGCGCACCTGGACTTCGGTTGGCGTCTCGCTGACGACGGTGCCTTGAATGCGCTCGCCGTTGGATAGAATGATCGTGTCGGCCAGCAGGGCTGGCGATGAACACAGCAGTAAAACGCCAAGCGCATGACTCATTCGCGGTTTCATAGGGAATCTCCAGCCGGTGGTTCTCATTCCCGTCTTTACGCTCCGGGCGAAGCGTTTACTTTGCGCGACGGGGGAAGGTTCTCGCCCGTGTACCCGCTAGCGGGCATTATACTATACTACGCGGCACAATGGCCCGACGCGACTCGAACGACCCCTTCAATGTCTTCGTCACCCGCGAAATCCCTCAAGCGGGCCTAAATATTCTTCGGCAGCACTGCCGCGTGGACATGAATCCGGACGACCGTGCGCTGCCGCGGGATGCGCTGCTGGCGGGCGTGGGCGGCCGCGACGGCGTGCTCTGCACGCTGATGGATTCGATCGATGAGGAGGCGCTCGCTGCCGCCGGGCCGGGTTGTCGAGTCTTCGCGAATTATGCCGTCGGCTTCGACAATGTGGACGTGGCGGCGGCGACGCGGCGAGGCATCCTCATCACCAATACGCCGGGCGTACTGACGGAAACGACGGCGGACCTGGCGTGGGCCCTGATGATGAGTGTCGCCCGCCGGATCGTGGAGTCGGATAAATACTTTCGCAGTGGGAAGTGGCGCGGCTGGGGCCCGATGCAGTTCCTCGGCCATGACATCTATGGAACAACGTTGGGGATCGTGGGCGCGGGCAGGATCGGCACCGCGACCGGCGTGCGGGCCGCCGGCTTCAACATGAAAATCCTCTACACGTCGAGCAAGGACAATGAGACGCTCAACCGCCTCGGCGGCAAACGTGTCGATCTCGATACGCTGCTTCGCGAGAGCGATTTCGTCAGCCTGCACGTGGCGATGAACGAGCGGACGCGTCACCTGATCGGCCCGCGCGAACTCGAACTGATGAAACCGAGCGCGTATCTGATCAACACCACGCGCGGGCCGGTGGTCGATGAGCGGGCGCTGGTCGCGGCGCTTCAGGCCAAACGGATCGCCGGGGCCGGCCTCGATGTTTACGAAGATGAACCGCGGCCGGCGCCGGGTCTGACGGCGTTGGACAACGTCGTGTGCATCCCACACCTCGGCTCGGCCACGCATGCCACGCGGTCCAGAATGGCGACCATGGCGGCGATGAACCTGATCGCTGCTTTGAAGGGCGAGACGCCGCCGAACCTGGTGAACCCCGAAGCACTCGAACAGCGGAGGGGCCGGCGCGCCACATGACGCTGTATCAATGCTATACCTGGGATTACCAGATCGAGGTTCCACCCTACGACAAACTGGTGGACGTGCTCGATGCGTTTTTCGCTTCATACCCGCACGGGGATTACACGCGCGAATCGCGCGAGACCTACAAATTGCAATTCCGGCGGGGCCAGTGGAAACGGCTGCTGGGCCTGGGGCCCTTCGTCCCGGCGCGACTGGTGCCGGGGCAGTTCGATCAGTGGCCGCTCCTGGTTCGCGTGCTCGTCCGGCCGTCGCCGGAGAACTTCCTGATCACCGTACGCTACGAACTTTATCTGCCGCGCTCGGTCAAAGCGCTCGAGCCAGAGGTGCAATCGTCCGTCGCTCAGCATGCTCTGAAGGAGTTGGAGGACTTATCGGACTATTTAGCGGAGTGCATCCGGCTCGCCGAACGCCCGGCAATTGAAGTGAAGTGACTTGAGTTTTCACTCTACGCACCGTCCCCAAAACTCCAGCAGACGGGGATGACTCTCTTCCGGCCGGTCCTGCATCGCGCCGTAGTGATCCGCTCCTTCGACAAGCCAGAGTTCCTTCGGCTCGCCGGCGGCATCGTACAGGCGGCGGGCCATGGCCGGATCGACAACGTGATCCTCCGTGCCCTGCATGACCAGCAGCGCCCGCGGGGCTATCTTCGCTACATAATCGATCGGATCGTACCCGGTTTTGACGAGCAGACTCGGCACCCACCACGCGATCGCCAGCAGCAGCGGGTTGCGGCGGATGTGCCAGCCGACGATGCGGCGATAGTTGTCGAACGCGCCATCCACGGCCAAGCCGCGTATTTCGGGCCGCTCTGAAGCGAGCACGATGCCAATGGCCCCGCCCAGCGATTGGCCGAATACAACAATCCTGCGGCGATCAATATCCTGCCGCGCCAGCAGATAATCGAGCGCGGCATGCGCATCGGCGATCGAACCGGCCCGCGTGATGCCGCCTTCGGATTGGCCGTAGCCGCGATAATCGAAGCAGAGCACGTTCCATCCCGCCGCCGGCAGCCAGGCCGTGTGAACGAAGTGGCCGGTGATGTTTCCGGCGTTGCCGTGCAGGTGCAGGACGGTGCCGCGCGGGTCGCCGACGGCCGGAAAGAACCAGCCGTGCAGCCGCGGTCCGTCGCCGGCTGCGAACGAAACCGATTCATAACGCAAGTGCAGTTCTTCGGGTGAGCCGTAGCGGCGGGCGTTCGGATAATAGAAAAAACTGTCGCAGCCGAGCATGCAGCACGTCCACACCACGCAGACACTCGCGCTCCAGGACCTCACGTCGAATAATCCGCGTTGATCGTGACATATTCGCGCGAGAGGTCGCAAGTCAGCACGCGATCGCTGAATCGCCCCGCGGCCAGGTCGATGTCGATGGTCACGTGCGGCTGGAGCATGAGCCGGGAGAGCCTGGATTTATTCAATGTCCTGGCGGGTTCGCCGCCCGCGAACAGCAGCGCCTTGCCGAGCCGGATCTTCACCTGCTCAGGCCGATAGTTGACCCGCGTCGCTCCGAGCGCCTGGACAATACGGCCCCAGTTCGGATCGCCGCCGTGCACGGCCGTCTTCACCAGCGGACTCACCGCCACGCTACGGGCGGCGTCGTGAGCGTCGGCGGGCGAACGGGCGCCGCGGACGCACACTTCCAGCACGCGCGTGGCCCCCTCGCCGTCGGCGACAATCTGGTACGCGAGCGATTCGCATACCGCTCGCAATGCCGATGCGAACGACCTGGCGTGTGCCGACGATGCAACCGAGCCGGCCGCACCGCCAGCCATGATCGCGACCGTGTCGCTGGTTGATTGGCATTCATCGACAGTGACGCGATTGAACGTCGGCTCGACGGCGGCGGCAAGCTGGCGTTTCAGCACGCGCGGCGGGAGTTTCGCGTCCGTGGTCAGGAACGCCAACATGGTCGCCATGTTCGGAGCGATCATCCCGCTTCCCTTGCAGCATCCGGCGATGGTGATTCGGGTTCGGCCCGCTCGAAAGCGCTCGCACGCCTGCTTGGGCTTCAAATCCGTGGTCATGATCGCGCGGCTGAACCGCTCGCCGGCCTGCGCTGAGGACGAGAGTGACGCCACGGCGGCGTCGATCCCGCGGGTGACTTTGTCCATCGGCAGGAAAGCACCGATCAGCCCCGTGCTCGACGGCAGTACCTGCCATGCCGGAGCACCGATTCGTTCCGCTACCTGCCGGCACATCTGTCGCGCATCGGCAATGCCGCGCCGGCCGGTGGCCACGTTCGAGCACCCACTGTTGACCACCAACGCGCGCAGCCGTCCGCGCCGCAGATGCTCGTGACCGACAACAATCGGCGCTCCGCAAAAGCGGTTCCGAGTGAATACAGCCGCCGCGGCACAAACATCGTCCGCGACAAGCACGCCGACATCCAGATCACCGCTGGCCTTGATCCCGCACGCCACGCCCGCGGCTCGAAAGCCGACCGGAGCCGTAATGGTGCCGTTTTTCTCACTTCTCACTTCTCACTTCTCACTTCAGCAATTTCAAATCTGAAATTTCAAATCTCAAATCAAATCGGATCACATCAGCCCCGCCCGCTCATCCAGCCCGAACATCACATTCATGTTCTGTATCGCCTGCCCCGCCGCACCCTTGACCATGTTGTCGATCGCCGACAACAGGACCACCCGCGACTTGACTACCCGCGCCGTCAGGTCGCAGAAGTTGGTGCGGGCCACGTCGGCTGTCCGCGGCAATCCTTCGCGAAGTCGTACGAACGGCTCGCCGGCGTACGCTTCCGCCAGCACCTGCATCACGTGCTCGACGGAGATCGGCTGAAGCGGCTTCAGGTAGATCGTCGAGAGGATGCCCCGCTCCATCGGAACCAGGTGCGGCGTGAAGATCACCGACGATTTCTGCCCGCGCAGATAGGGATCCAGTGTGCGTTCGATCTCCACCATGTGGCGGTGCTCGCCGACCTTGTACGCTTCGAACGTCTCATTGCGTTCGGGATAGTGGTGCTCGGGTATCGGCTCGCGGCCGGCCCCGCTCACGCCGCTGGCCGCATCGACGATCACGTCGTGCGGATCGATCAGCCCGGCCTTGAGCAGCGGGACGATCGCCAATGCCGCAGACGTCGGATAGCAGCCGGGGTTGGCGACCAGCCGGGCAGTGCGAATCTTCTCCCGATACAGCTCGGGGATCCCGTAAACGGCGTGCTCGAGGTTCGCCAGATCCGTGTGCTCCTTGTCATACCACTGCTGATAATCCGCCGGTTCCTTGAGCCGATAGTCGGCGGAAAAGTCGATGACCCGCAGCCCGGCGGCGAGCAGATCGGGCACGATCGACATGGCCAGCCCATTCGGCAGACAGAGCATGGCGACATCCGCCCGGCCCTTGAGCGCGGCGGCGTCGATCGGCTCGCATTTCAGTTGAAGCCTGCCGGCAAGTTCTGGGAAAATCTGATCGATGCGCGGTTGCGGGTCGCGGCGCGAGCACAGCGCGACGATCTCCGCCTGCGGATGACCAAGCAGCCACCGGATCGCCTCGCGCGACGTGTAAGCCGTCGCTCCGACGATCGCCACTCTCACCCGATTGTTATTCGGCATGCGACCTCTCATGTAGGGCGGGCATTGTCCGCCCCACGAAAACGCTCAATCAAACAATTCACGATAAGGACAAAAAACGACCCCGGCAACTTCGTCGCCGGGGTCGTTCTGCTGTCGTATCGCTGATTCGGCGAAGTTACCGTTTCGAGAACTGGAAGCTGCGGCGGGCGCCGCGCTTGCCATACTTTTTGCGTTCTTTCATGCGGCTGTCCCGAGTGAGGAATCCGCCGGCCCGCAGGGCATCGTCGTATTCAGAGTTCGCCAGCTTGAGCGCCCGGGCCACACCCAGCAGGATCGCGCCGGCCTGGCCGGTCGGCCCGCCGCCCATAACATTGGCGAACACGTCCACCTTGCCGAACGTTTCGGTAGCCCGCAGAGGGGCGACGGCATCGAGCCGGTCCTGCTCCTCGTTGAAATACTTCTCCAGCGGCCGCTCGTTCACCAGGAATTTGCCGCTGCCCGCCTTCAATCTGACGCGAGCCACTGCCGTCTTGCGCCGGCCGGTGCCCCAGAAGTAATGCTTCTTCGGGTCCGGCGCGGGAATCGTCGCCGAGCCCTGCTCCGCTGGTTTTGCTTCGTCTGGCACGTTCACGATCCTCCCATTGATCCATAATGGCACGGGCGTCTCGCCCGTGATTATTGTCTCACAGGCATCTCGCCTGTGCTCACACCGGCGGGATGCCGGTGCCACAAATCACTTCACCGCCAACTCCATCGCCTGCGGCTGCTGCGCCGCGTGCGGATGCTTCGAGCCCTTGTAGACCTTCAGCCGCTTCATCATGTGGTCGCCGAGCTTGTTCTTCGGCAGCATCCGGCGGACCGCCAACTGAATCACGCGCTCCGGATGCTTCGCCATCACGGTGGCGATCGACTCGACCTTGCGGCCGCCGGGATGATGGCTGTAACGGTCGTATTGCTTCTGTTCGGGCTTGCGGCCGGTGAGCTTCACCTTCTCGGCGTTGATCAGGACGATGAAGTCACCCGTGAGCACATGCGGCGTATACGTCGGCCGATGCTTGCCCATCAGGATGGTCGCCACCTTCGACGCCAGCCGCCCCAGGACCTTGCCGCTGGCATCAACCAAATGCCAGTCGCCGCCCGCCTCGCCGGTCTTGGCCAGATAAGACTTCATTGCCGCACTACGCATGATGCCACCGAATCCAAATGCCGTCGTCTTACGCCTGCCTGACATCAGCGAGGGTTCAGACCGAAGAGCCCCATATTGTAACGAACGGTGGTGCCCGGTCAAGCCAACCGGAGGGGTCAACTGACGACCGCCCCAGGCTCGACATCCGCGTCCGGCGCGAGCAGGATCACGCGGGTGTGGTCGGCGTTACTGGCCGCCAGCAGCATGCCGTTGCTCTCGACGCCCCGCATCATCCGCGGGGCCAGGTTCGCCACCACGACGATATTGCGGCCGACCAGTGAAGCCGGCTCATAGTGGCCGCGGAGGCCCGCGCAGATCTGCCGCTGCTCGCTGCCCAGGTCGAGCTTGAGCACGATCAGCTTGTCGGCGTTGGAGTGGTTCGACGCCTCCAGCACCCTGGCCACTCGAAGCTGGACCTTGGCGAAATCGGCATACTCAATGGTCGCCGGCTGCTCGCTCATGCTGATGCCCCTTGCGTTTTGACGTTCACGTGTGCCACTGCTGTGTCAGCAGTGGTCTGTCTTGGAGTTCGGTAAACACTGCTCACTGCTCACAGAGCAGTGGCACACCTCAAACTGACCCGCAGGCGCGCGACCCACGGCTCTCTCACTTGCGCGGGGGGGGAGTCGAACCCCCACACCTTTCGGTACAGGATCCTAAGTCCTGCGCGTCTGCCAGTTCCGCCACCCGCGCGCTACATAGAGTATAACCCACGCCGCACGTTGGACGAAACGTCACCCTTGTGGCGGTCAGCGATTCCGCAGGTATGGCGCGTGCGCGTGGCAGCGCAAGGATTTGCGTGC
>CAYLLT010000085.1:0-27969 GCA_964384465.1 uncultured Planctomycetales bacterium
CTCCAGCGCCTTTCAGCACGAAGGCACCACCGTGGTCACCGACATTCTTTGTCTCCGCAAGCGCGCCGCCGACGAGGCGCCCCAGCACGCCGATCCCGCCTGGCTGGAGACGGCGCCGTACACCACGTGATCCCACCCGCGGGCGCGGATCGAGCCGGCATCGCACAACCGACACTGAATTTCGTAAGCGGCGGCGATCGCGGCAATGAGTCGCCGCCCGTCAGCCCCGCCCGCTTCCGCCGCCGCGATACACGCCGGGATGTTATCGCTCGGATGCGCCGGTTCGAGCGAGAGATAGGTATCGTTGAAGTCCAGGTACCGCGTCTGCGTCCCGTTGGCGAAGGCGGCCAGATCGGCCGTGGATTTATGTCGCGTGCCCCACACCGTCGCACCGCGCTGCCCGACGGAAACGCTCATCGCCTGCTCGCGGCTGATCCGGCACGGGTCGGCGTCCCAGCCGGCCATCGCAACGCCGAATGAATCCAGCACGCGCCGCTTCACCTCATGCACCACCGCCGCCGGTAGTGATTCGTAACAAAGTTCGCTCAACCACCCGCACAACTGCTCGGTCAATTTGTCCATCCGTATCCTCGTTTCGACATCCGAACCCGGTACGCAAGTGCCGGGCCGGGCCCCGCTCTCGCGAGCGGGGTTCTGATAGACCGTTACTTCTCCGTCAACTCGATGGCCATGTTCCAGTTCTCCGGCGGCGGCTGGTCCTGGTATGCACGGAGAAACTTCAGATAGAGTTGCGTCCCCGTTTCATTGGGGCGGAGTTCCAGGCAGCGGGCGAACGCGGTTCCCGAACGGCTCCAATCCCGCCGGCAGAACGCGGTCACACCTTCGTCGAATAGATCGGCAAAGCGCATCGCATCGCCGTTGACCTGACCGCTTCGGCCCAGTAGCTCATAAATGCGAACCGCGACCGTCTGCCCCTTGACCTGAAGCAACCCGAGGCTGCGGCAGGCGAAACGGTCGGCCAGCGCGTCCCGCGTCGTGCCGGCCATCAGTATCGCTGTGTCGAACACCTTGTTGGCCCCCTCCAGCCGCGACGCGAGGTTCACCGTATCGCCCATGCACGTGTAGTCCAGCTTGTTTTCACTGCCGTAGTCGCCGACGAACACCGGCCCCGAGGAGATGCCGATCCGCATGCGGAGCCGGCGGAACTCGTCCGACATCGGGTGGCCTGCGTAACGCATGGTCAATTCGTGCAAGGCCTGCTGACTATCCAAAGCCGCCTCACACGCCGCGGCATGGTGCTCGGCGCAGGGCAGTATCGGCGGATTGAAAAACGCGAAGATGCCGTCTCCGATGAATTTGTTGATCAGCGCGCTGCGGCGGTGGAGAACAGCGGACATTGCCTCCAGATACGGGTTGAGCACGGTCTTGGTGCCTTCGGGCCCGAGCCGCTCGCTCATCCGCGTGAAGCCTTCCAGATCGCTGAAAAAGCAGGTGACATTGCCGTTCACCGGCGAGAGATCGAGCGTCCGGGCGGAGCCCGCGATCTGTTTGGCCACTGCCGGCGAGACGTATTGCGACACGGCCTTGCTGAATTGGCGCTTTTGGCGATCGGTCGTGAAGAAGCGGAACAGGACGATGATCGCCCAGATGATGAACGACATCATCAGTGCGGTGAGCAACCGGATCCACAGGTCCAGCCGCTCGAAAACCGCCACCGCATTGAGCACCAGGCTTGATGCGATCACCAGCATGAGCAGCAGGAACGTGATTTTCATCCCGCGCGTGGCGGTGATAAAGGAAATGCTGATGCCGAACAGGGCGATGATGACCGCCTGCATCCATCGCGGCGACCAGCGGCGGAACTGGCCCTGGAGGAACGAGTTCAGCAGGTTGGAGTGCACGAGCACGCCGGGCATGCGCGGGTAGGACGGCGTGGTCACCATGTCGGCCACGGCCGTCGCGGTGTAACCGACGAAGCACAATTTGCCATTGATCTTCGGCCGCAGCCGCTCCATCCAGGTGCGCTGCTCGGCGGCGATCTGGTCGTTGACCCGCGCAATCGCCGGGACCTCAGTCGAGATGAGGCGGTCGGCCTCCTCGAAACGTTTATAGTCCGCGGCAATGTCCGCGGCCTGCGGATTGGGTTCCTTCTTCAGATTCGCCCATTGCTCATGGATGAAATCGATGGTCTCTTTCTGGTCCGCCTCAATAAGCTGACGCAGTTCGGCCGCTCGCGCCGCGGCGGCTTTGACTTCATCCGTTTCGCCGCGGCCCTGTAGTCTGCCCCAGTGTACCTTCCGCTCCTTTACCAGCATCTCGTTGACCTGCTGGCGATAACCCTCATAGGCGGTATCGTCCTTGGCCAGTCGCATGGCCCGCGCGATCGCCAACTGCCGGCGCGTCCCATTCTCCTTGATGGCTTTCCGGCAATCGTAAATCCGCAACAGTTGCGTGACCGGCACATGCGTGAAGCAGTTCTGCCATCCTTGCGGCTCTATATGCCAGTTGACCAGCATCTGTCCCTTCTCGTCCAACTGCACGCGAAACGCCGGCCTGTCGCCCCGCGCGGCGACGATCAGGTGACCGGCCTCGATCGACAAATCCTGCGGCTCGATGTTCAGCAGATCGCACGCGAGTGTGAACGCCATTTGTTCGACGAGATGCCCGTCCCACTCCATCAGCAGCGGGATGTGGCGCGTCCGGCCGTCGATATCCGGCCGGAATGAGACAAAGCCGGCCCGGCGGGCACCGGCCGTTAGTTTATAGAGCGGCGGTACGATCCGGTGCATCTGCGCGAGTTTGCCCTTCAACTTCTCCGGCAGCGGCGGACACTTCGACCGCAGTTCGCGCACGCCGAGCTGACGGTAATAAGCCGACAGCACGTCCGCGCGGTCCGCTGTCTCGCGATCGAAGGGTGTCGAGAGAATCTTCGCGTGGACTTCGCCCGCGCTCGCGGTGGGAGCATCCCTGAGAATCGCTGCGACTTTTTCCTCCGCAATTTGCCGCTTGATCCCCGCCAGAATGTCTTCCACCTCGCTGATCTGCACGTTCAGGCGCTGTGCGATATCCGCCGCGTGCAATCCGAAATCCTGCCGGAGTGCTTCCGCAATCTGTCCGGCCAGCGGCGAGCGCGCATATCCGGTCCCGCTCTCGTCATCCCACATCGACAGATAAACGGGGGCGGATTCGGCAATGGCCCGGGCCAGCTCGTCGTCCGGGTACACGACATTTTCGGGAGATAGCTCACCGATCTGCTGAATCTCGCCCTCGATATCCGCATATCTCCCGAAAGTCGGCAGCCGCACCTCGGGGTGCTTCGGCTCCGGCCAGCCGATGTCCATCGCGATATGCGATGCGCCGAGTTCGTGCAGGATGCGAATCAATTCGGCCTGAAGATCGCGCGGCCACGGCCAACTCTCAACGCGGGCCAGCGAGTCATCATCGATATCGACGTGAACGATGCGATCGGACGCCGGTATCCGGCTGAAATGGCGCACGTGGTAATCAAAGCCAAGCAACTCAATGCGCTCGGTGAGTCCGGACAAATGCACCGCCACCGCGGCCGCGGTCAGCCCCAGCCCGATCCATAAGCCCCATTCCTGCTTGACAATCCACCGGCGAAACATGTGCGGCATTCTATCCGAGCCTGCGCGGTCAGGTCACGCATCATGTTTGCTTCCAATGCCCCGGCTGGGTATAAATGTTGTCGCACCTGAACCGATGCTCACTTCACCGATGCCACCGAAACAGCCACAGACAAGTGATGATTCTGCCCGCGCCGGTCCGCCGGCGACCGTGGCCGTCTATATCGAGGTCGTCGACGAACGACTCCGCATGAAAGCCGCTCAGCTCGCTGAGCAATTGCATCTGCCGCTGACGTTCACACCGGACGCCGCGTACGAATTCCTGCTGACCATAACCGACGAACTCATTGAACTGCGATCGACGCAGAGAAATGGGCCGGGGCCAACCTACGTTGACTTCGTCGGCGGACCGCTCGGCTACAGCGTCCGCGCCGGCGGATCGCGATTGCTCTTTCGCGCCATCGGCGTGCGGCCCGGCCTGCGCGTGATCGACGCCACCGCCGGTCTCGGACGCGATGCGTTTCTCCTGACATGCAGCGGCTGCGACGTAACCGCCATCGAGCGATCGCCCATCCTGGCCGCGATGCTTCGCGACGGGATCGACCGCGCCACCCGCGACCCACGTCAGAACCCCGCTCGCGAGAGCGGGGCCGGGCCCGGCACTTGCGTGCCGGGTTCGGATATCGACAAGTGCCTCAACAACCTGAAATTCATCGTCGGAGACGCCCGCGACGTGCTGCGAAAACTCCCGCCTGACGAGCGCCCGGACGTGGTCTATCTCGATCCGATGTTCCCGCCGAAGAAAAAATCCGCACTGGTGAAAAAAGAAATGCGCATTCTCCGCCGGATAGTGGGTGACGATGAAGACGCCGGCGAGCTGTTCGCGATCGCCCGCGGCATCGCCCGCCGCCGCGTGGTGGTAAAAAGAATGCGCCAAGCTCCAGAGCTGGCGCCGCACCCCACCCGCGTTTATGAAAGCAAAACGATCCGCTACGACGTGTACGATACGCGTGTCGCAATGTGAATATCAAAAAGTGGCGATCGTTTAGCCGCCGCTTGCAAAGACGCGGGCAAGGCAGTAGCGTCCGAACTCGGATTTTGCACTTCCCGCCGGCGGTGTGAGACGCGAGAGACGGAGATGCCGTTCCAGATCACAATCACGTCAGACGCCGAATCGCACTTGCGGACATTGTCCGCACGCGAGCAGCGTCTCCTGGAAGCGGCAATCCAGACGCATCTCCTCCATCAACCGACAACATCAACGAAGGCCATCAAGAGGCTGCGCCCCAACCCATTTGCTGAGTTCGAGCTGCGTGTCGGCGACCTCCGCGTGTTGTATAATGTAGAAGGGACGGAGGTCGTCTTGCTGGTTGTGGGCCGTAAGGTCGGCAACAAGCTTATTGTGGAAGGCAGGGAGTTTTATGAGCATCAAGACCATCCCGCTGAGCCGGCTGGAGGAAAACCTCCGGGCGACGTTGAATGAGTGCGCTGATTCGGGAGAAGCGGTCGTCGTGGAATTGCCGGACCAGCGGCTGATCGCCATCCAGTCATTGGAGACGGCCGAAGACGATTCGCTAATTGACGATCTTCTGCAATCGAACCCTGAGTTTCAGGAAATGGTTACTAAGTCGAAGGCCAGCCCGCGTCAGCCGTTCAAACCCCAACCAGACGTGTGACATGGCGGAAGCTGTGTTGAAGCGATTGCGGCGCAGAGCCCCATATTGTGGTAGGGCCGCATATGGCGAGGCTCTTCTCGTATTGCATTCCAGTTGATGATGGTGCCGCGCAGAACGCGTTTGGGGGTCTGTGTGAGCACAAGCACCCAGGGAAACTTGCGTCCGATCAGCGCCGCGCGCTCTTGAACAGCGATGACGAACCGCCCAGGCCGGTGCCGAAGTTGCCTTCGCCGCGCGTGACCACGCCCAGTGTCGGAGGTTGGTTGATGAGAATAAGCGGGATGAGTCCCTGTTGGGCGGCCAGAGCGGCGGCGAGTTGTCCGGCGTCGCGGCCGTTCATCGCGTAAATGTTGGCGCCCTCGCCCGGCTCAACAACGCCTATGCCGGATTCGTTGATCGCGTTGAACAGCTTCTCGGCATCATCGAGGCCGTACGCGTCCACGACCTTCACCCAGCGATCCAGCGTGTTGGTGAGAATCCACTGGATCATCGCCTGGGTCACGTACTGCCCCGCCGTCAGGAATTGCGACTCCATGGACAGCTCGTTGAGCGCCTCGACCAAGCCCTGGCCGTAAATCCAGATGCGAAAGTGCTGCGTGCTTGGCTCGTAGGAGATGCCGAAGTTGTGCGTGCCGCGCTTGCTGAGCGTGGCGGTCGGCGTCTGGATGGTCATGTCGCTGCGGAGCGTGGTCTCGGCGGTGCTGGCCCGGATGGTGCCGTGACCGAGGCCGAGCGCCACGCGCTTGGTATCGGCGGTGCGATGGAACTGCTCGATGCTGGCGAGCGTCGCCCGCTCGACAACTACCACGGCATCATCGCCGAACGCCAACCCCACCCGCGAACGGATTTGCGTACGGATTTTTGTGCCCGCGGGCAACTGGTCGCCGACTTTCGCCGGCTGCCACGCGGCGCCAGGAAGCGAGTAGCTCACGCTGCCGCTGACCAGGACAACCCGGGCCTGAAACGGTTCGTCAATGTTGGCCGGGCGGGTGGCCGCCGGGGCGGGTTGCGGGGCAGGCGCTTGGGCCTGTGCCGTCGTTGCCGCGATCAACGTCAGATAAAGATAAATGGCCCTGGTCATAGGTTTCCCAATCATCGGCGAGCCTGGCTACGCTCCACCCCTGACATCATAGCAATAGCCGTGCCAACTTGCGCTCAAATTCTTTATCCGGCTTGGCAGCCGATTGCGGCCCCATCGCCAAAATATTCGCACGCACGCCCGCGCGTTATTACCCAATATGGCTCCCCGCTGTGGTCCATAACCCAGTTAAGGCTTGGGGGCGGCCGGTTTATCGGCCGGCGGCGGTGCGACCGTCTCGAGCATCTCCGTCGCCACATGCGTATCATTCTGATACATGTCGTGCTGGGCCATGTACTCGTCGGCTTTAGCGATCAGGTCCACCAGCTCGCTGCCGGTCATATATCGGTACGTCGGCGAGTTGGGGATCATGCCCATGTAAATCAGTTCGTGGAGGGCGTAGCGGCGATCGCCAAGCCCGATCCCGCCGAATACCACCAGATCAACGCCGCCGCGAATCTTCAGAATCCGCGTCACCATGTAGGCCACGCTCCCGCGGTCGATGGCCTGGTCCCGCTGGAGCTTCCACGCCGGCCCCGCGATCTTGCGGCTCATCAGCGACGACTCGCGTTCCTCGAACGAGGCGAACCGGTCTTCCCCGTCCGCCAGCATGACCATTCCGCGGTAAGCCTCCGCCACCGTCACCGCGGGCTGCTTCGGGAGGTGCTCGTGTAGAAATTCCTCGCCGTTCACCTTTTCGCCCTGATCGGCCTGTTCGCTACGGATCATCGGCGTGCAACCGGCCGATAAGAATGCGAAGCCTATGCAGCATGCGACCGCTGCAAGCAGACGCCTATGATGTGCTTTCTCAATTCTCATTCTTGAATTTCACATCTCAAATTTCAAATCTCAAATCTTCCCTCTCAGAAGCTCCACGTCACGCCGGTCAGCAGGAACGTCCGCGTGGTCTGATCGCTGAATGCTTTGCCCGGAAAGAACGTGCCGAACCGCGTCGTCCACGACAGGTCGGAGGTGATCCGCCAGTTGATGAAGTAATCCATCTCCCAGCCGAGATAGTTCGACTGCCGATCAGCCGTGAAATCGGAGACCGCGCCGTCGGCGCGGTTCTTGCAATACAGGAACCAGTCCGTCCCCAGCTCCATCTGTCGCAGCGACTCGACGCTTTCGAACGGTTTGAACGCCGCTCCCGCCCGCCAGGCGTTCAGGTTGCTGAGCCGCGGCGCAAACGCCAGACCGGTGTCGCGATATCCGAAACCGGAAAAGCTGTTGTCGTTGCCGTGGTAATTGCCGCCCCACTCATTGGTGGGGCTGAGCTCGCGGTCCCCGTCGCCGCTGGCGAACATGTATTCGAGACCGAATCGCGGCTTCGTTTTCATCTGGCACAGATATTCCAGGGCGGCATCGAACGCCCACGCCTCGATATCGTCCCTCTGGAGGATCTCGTGGTGGCCGTAATCGTTTCCGCCTTCGTAGACCAGTTCGGTGCCGTAACGCAGGTTCTTCAGCAGTTCGCCGGTCGAGCCGATGCCCACATAGTAACTGTCATAATCGTAATCCTGAAGCGGTACGGGCTTCCATTCCGTCTTCTGGTCCTTGTTCCAGAAGGCATAGGCGAACGGTTTGTGTTTCTCGAACCCCTTGTAGGTAATCTGCGTACCCCAGAAGTTGCGCTCGGAGCTGCCGCTGTTCGGCCGGCTGCGGTCGATGTCCGGTTCGCTGCGAATGCCCATGCCGCCGAGGCCCTGTATCTCGAAGTTGGCCAGCTCGCCGGTGATCAGGATGTGATCCATCGGCAGCGCCAGGGCATAGCCGGTGCCGAACTGCACGAAATCGCGCCCGACCTTGAACTTCAGATTTCCGTCGATCTGCTCGTTGCGATACGCCAGCATGGCCTGCCGCAGGTCGAACTGGTAGAAGGCGCGGTCCAGGTTCGGCCCGACGGTATCGTCCTCGTTGCGGTCGAACGAATCGCCGTGATTGAAATCCTGAAACTGGAGTTTGAGCCGGCTGTAGAACTGGTGCGCGCCCTGGTCGATGCTGGCCGAACCCCACAGGCGGATGTCGTGCTGCCGGAAGGTGCGCGAACTTTCGATGCCGTCGTCATAGAGGAAGAGGTAGAAACTGTACCACCCGCCCCAATCGAGATCGACGCGCTGGTCGGCCGGCAACTCCTGGTTCCGCTCCTGGCGGACCTCCTCTTCGATGCGGCGCTGCTGCTGGAGAAAAACGGTGCTCTCGCGTGCGGGTTGGCCCAGCGCCGGGAGCGGAGCGGACGCGAGGACCGCGGACACGCCGAACGCGCACAACACACCCCGCGCGGAAGTCCGTACCCGCGTACCGCTCGAACCGCCGTTGAATCCCTGTTGTCTCAGCACGTTCACGCCGGAATAAAACCCTCAGACTGTCGCCGCGCCGCCGCCGAACAGCCCGATGGCAAAACCATGTGAGGCCGTATCATCGCCTGCCGGACACCGTAACGCAAGCCGGAATGACCCCCCCAAAAAAGAGCGATCCGAAGCAACCTGCCTGCGTCTCAGACGCCCGATAACTCGGCGCTCATTTTTCCTTCTTGCCCTGCTTGCGGTCCGCCAGATATTCGATCAGTTCCTGGGCGTCTTTCTTCGCCAGGTCGTTCTTACCGTGAGCGCGTAACGACGTGCTCAGTCCCTCGATGTAGAGCACGCCGACCTCCTGCTGGCTTTGGCCATCCTGCAACGTGACCAGCAGATCGAGCCGCGCCTCCTTCCCAATCAGCGGCTTCTCCTTGAAGAACCGGCAGGAGGCGTTCACGACCAGCGTTTTGCCGCCGCCAGCGAAAACCTTCCGTGTATCATTATCGGCAAAAGTCGCCTGCATGGCCCCGCGAACCGCGGCGATCAGCTCCGACGGGCAGATCGGGCCGACGTCGGTGGTGACTTCGCCCAGCTTAACACTGCCGTATTCCCGAATCGACGACACCGGGCGGACGGCGATCACGTGCGCGCTCGCCCCGATCACGACCGCCTTCGCGCCGCTGAACGCCATGCCGGCCCCTGAGCAACCCCCGGCCCCCGGCAGCGACAGACCCATGAGCAACCATCCGATTCGACGCATCAACGAATCTCCCCTTGTAACAGAACTGTTCCACTCGTGCGCGTCGGCGGCATTGTATGGGGTGGCGGGGGTGAATCAATAACCAGAGCGTAATGTTTTGACGTGAGCCGGGTCGTCCTCGACCCGGTCCTCCGGTCCGAAAACAGGCAGGCGCAGATTGAGATCAAGACGATTGGGATTCAGAAAACGAATGCGGCAATGGATTGTTCGCACTCAATTTTTCCGCCAGGCGGCGGTAGGCGTGCACGAAGTCGCGGCAGAGCAGGTCCATCCGCTGGTTCAGATCCTGCCGTTCGCGGATGACGCGTGAAGCAATGCGGCGCAGCCGGCGGTGCCGCGCGGCATCCCGCCGTTTTTGCATTTCCTTCTCCGCCGCCCGCTGCGCGAGCGAACTCAACTGAGCCAGATCGAATGGCTTTTGAAGCACATCGACCACGCCGAGTCGCATCGCATCGATCGCCTGATCGAGCGAAACGCCATCGGCCACCAGAATGACCGGACAGTCGTTGTGCCTTCGGATTTCACGGATCAGCGACAGGCCGTCTGCGTGCGCGAGATCCAGGTCCACCACCACCAGGTCGTGGCGGGCGGTCAGCTCTTCGCGCAGGGCATCCGCCGCCGAGCTCGCAACCGTCACACGCGATGACATGGCGGTGATGAGCTGCCGCTCGATCATCTCGGCCAGGTCGGCGTCCGGCTGGACCAGCAGGATTTCAACAGGTCTCTCGGGCATGCATAACTTTCCACTGCCGGACAGCACCGGAGTCGGCGAAAAAAACGGCCGGCGGGAGCTTCGACCCGCGAGAGCGAGGAGGAGGAGGAGTTGAGAGAAGGTCTCAGCCACCCGCCTGGCCCGGATTGGATGTGTCGAACTCTTTTAGCTCAGCCACAGGGTCAATCCGTCAAAACATCAGCCCCGACCGGCACCAAGGATGTCTCAAGCGGTGGGTAACTCCACGAACACCACCGTTCCTTCGCCTGCCCCGTTGGCCAGGCGGATTCGTCCCCCGTTGATTTCGGCATAACGCGCCGCCCGCGACAGCCCCAGTCCGCGTCCCCGTCCGGCGGGCCGCGACGAGAAGAACGGGTCCATCGCCCGTTCCATCACTTCGGGTGTCATTCCGCAACCGTTGTCCTGGATGCTGATCACAGCCCTCTCATCGGCTGGATCAACAAAACAATTCACGACCAGCAGCGGGGCCGTAACGCCCCGCATCGCTTCGATGGAATTGCGGATCACTTCGTCAAATAACATCTTCATCTGTGCGGCATCCGCCCGGATTTGAGGCAAGTCGTCCGATACCTCCAATTGAAACTGCGACGGCGTGAGCAGGTTTTTTTCCAGGACCTCGCTGCGCAGATCGGCCAATAACTCCCGCACCGGCCAGTTCGTCGGCTCCGGCGGCGCCGGCTTGGCGAACTCCATCAGTTCGGTCACGATCCGGCTGGCCCGATGCGCGTGCTCGATGATGATCGCCGCCGATTGCCGGACGTCGTCCGCGACGCCGTCGCGATTCAGGAGCTGGGCACGACCGGAGATCACCGCCAGCGGGTTGTTCAATTCGTGGGCCGCGCCGGCGGCCATCTCGCCGACCATGCCCAGCGATCGCAGCCGGGCGATCTCCGCTTGTGAGGCCACCAGCCGGCGGTTCATCTCCGCCAGTTCCTCGTTCAGGTGCCAGGCCGCCGCCGCGGATTCCGCCGCCTGCATCCACCTCCCAATACCATCGGCTAGTGCTGAAAACGATTCGTCGGGGTCCAGCCCCGGATCGCCCGAGACAACCAGAGCGCCCATCAGCCGGGACTGGCAGTGAATCGGCCGGCACCACGCCGGCGGGGTTTCCAGCAAGGCGGCCAGACGGTCGAGCAGGTAAGCCGGCAGGACGGAAGCCGGCAACCAGCTTCCGCGCGCCTCGGAGAGCCTCTGAAAATCCACTCCCCTCGGCATCGTCAGGACTTCGCTGCGAACGTTGCTCGCCCCACCGGCCAGGGCCGCGATCGAGCAGATCCCGCGGGCCGCTGAACAGGCCAGCACCGCGACTGGACGGCCGGGCGTAATCACGCCCGCGGCTTCGGCCGCCGCACGGCACACCTCTTCGTGCGAGGCGTCCTCACCGGGCCGCGCGTTCAGGATGCACAGCGCCTCCAGCGAGCGCGAACGCTCTTCGAGCCGCCGGTTCGCCTGCGACAGCTCCGCGTTCACCTGGGCCAGCTCCGAATTCGCATCGACCAGCGCTTCCTGATAGATCTCCTTGGAGGATATCCGATCGAGCCCGAGCAGCTCCGCCCGTTCGGCGATCTGCTCAGGCAGCGCCGCCCGCACGTGCTGAATCGCCTTGGCGGATAAACCAATGGCCTCCGCCAGCTTCTCCAACGGCTCATCGAACGTGTAATTACCCGAGTATCCGATCCGCATCTGCCGCACCAGGCGGTCCGCAAGCTGAACGACGTGCACCAGATGTGGATTTTCGATCCGGCCCGGCGTGGAGGCCGGCGTGTGATGGTGAAGCCAGATACACTCGCCGATCATCGTCGGCAGCTTCCAGCGCGCGGCCAACCGCCGCCCCGCCAGCGCGTGATCGATGCCGAAGACTTGACGTTCCGCATCGGCGATGCACCCGCGGCTCGCCTCGGCCGCCGCGATCGCGCGGTCATGACTCCTGGGGAAGCAGGCGTTCAGCGCCACCTTGCCGATATCGTGCAGCAGGCCGCAGACGAATGCTTCCTCCGGATTGATTGAACGTTTGCTGGTGTTCGGCTGCGTTTGATTCGCCTCTTCTGCCAGCAGCCGGGCCGCACAGCCGACGGCCAGGCAGTGCTTCCACAAACCCGCGCGGTCGAGTTGACTCGGCGCCGGTTCGATCTTGTGCGCGAACGTCTCGAAAATCTGCATGGACAGGACCAGACACCGCACGGTCCGAAATCCGAGCATGACCACGGCACGTTCCACGGTGCCGGCCTTGCCGCCGACGCTCGCGCGGTTGGCCAGTGCGAGAAGCCGCGCGGACAGGCTCTGGTCCGATTCGATGAGTTGCACGACCTGCCGCAGGCTGGCGGTATCGTCGCCGGTGAGCGCCAGGAGTTGCGTGGCGGCCGCAGGCAACGTGGGCAGCGAATCGATTTGCGAGAGGATCAGCTCGACGCTGCCGGGCTCGATCCCCCCGCCGGCGGCCGGTTCGCTCAAGAGTGCTGACATGACTTCCCCGAGTGATTATGCCTGAACCAGATTGAGTATCCGCCCGATCAGCTCATCGATCTGGAACGGCTTCTTCAGGAAATCGTCGGCGCCGGACGCGCGGAGCGCCGCGATCTCATCCGGGTCGGCCACGCCGCTGATCATGATGATCTTGGTGTCCGCAAAATCCGGGTTGGAACGCATGATCTGGCAGACGCGGGTACCGTCGATGTCCGGCAGCTTGTAGTCGAGCACGATGGCATCCGGATGAAATTGCTGGGTCATCATGCCGGCCTCATAGCCGCCGCGGGCCACGCGGACCTCGAAGCGCCCGTCCCGCTCCAGCAGCTCGACCAGCATTTCGAGGATGGCGTCGTCGTCGTCCACCGCCAGCACGCGCTTCTTACCGGACACCAGATTGTCCAGCGGGATGCCGTTTTCTTTCATGAACTGAAGCAAACTCTCGCGCGGAATCCGCCGGAACCGCGAACCCGGCACGCGAAAACCGCGGAGCTTGCCGCTGTCAAAACAGCGAATCACGGTTTGCTGGCTCACCTTGCAGACCTCGGCGACTTCGCCAGTGGTGTAAACGCTTTTCATCTCCAGTTCCTCGAATTTACGAACCCGCTACGGCCCGCTTTTATCAGACGCGCGTAATCGATATGACTGACCGAGCTTACCCATCCTCTCCATCTTGCCGCAGTAATGTACCAATCGTTCAGTAGGCGTGTCAACTAAAAAATCGGGAATGAAAAGTTTTTGTGCGGGCTGTAGTAAAGTTCAACGCGCCGCGCGATAGAGGACGTGCCACCTTCATCAAGTTACTGGACTACGGCGGTGGATGAGATAGAGCGACAGGGTAGCGATATCCGCCGGACTGATGCCGCTGATGCGCGCGGCCTGGCCGAGATTGCGCGGCCGGAATCGCGAAAACTTCTCGCGGGCCTCGATGCGTAGTTCGGCAATGGCGTGATAAACGAATGAGTCGGGGATCGATTTTTCTTCCAGCTTGCGGTGCCGCTCGATCTGCCGTTTTTCGCGCTCCAGGTAGCCGGTGTATTTGGCGTGGATCTCGACGGCGTCGATCACATCCGGCGCGATCGAGTCAGAGGCACTCGTCGGAAAATGCTGGAGAATGTCGCGTAGCGAGCGTTCCGGACGGCGAAGAACATCCGTGACCGCCTCCCCGTTCAACTGATAGGCGTGCAGCGCGGTTTCGAGCGCTTCGATCGCCGCACGCTTCCGCTCGAACGCGCTCCATCGCGCGTCATCCACCACGCGCATCCGCCGCCCGATCGGCGTCAAGCGCATATCGGCGTTGTCACTCCGCAGATGCAGCCGGTATTCTGCCCGCGAGGTGAACATGCGATACGGCTCATCCGGCGGGCGCGTCACCAGATCATCGATCATCACGCCGATATACGCCTCGTCGCGGCCGAGCACCACCGGCTCGCGCCCGAGAACGGCCGCCGCTGCATTCATGCCCGCCATCATGCCCTGCCCCGCCGCTTCCTCGTAGCCGCTGGTGCCGTTGATCTGTCCCGCCAGGTACAAGCCCGCCACGCGCTTCGTCTCCAGCGTCGCGTCGATCTGATCGGTCGGCACCCAGTCGTACTCCACCGCATAGCCGTACTGCACGATCTCCGCCCGCTCCAGCCCCGCGATCGAGTGCACGATTTCGTCTTGCACATCTCGCGGCAGCGAGGTGCTGATGCCGTTGCAGTAGATCCACGGATTGTCATAGCCCTCGGGCTCGAGAAAAACCTGGTGCGAAGTCTTGTCGGCGAAGCGCATGATCTTGTCTTCGACGCTGGGGCAGTAGCGCGGGCCGCGCGATTGGATCTGGCCCGAATACATGGGCGCCCGATGAATATTCTCGCGAATGAACGCGTGCGTCCGCTCGTTGGTGTGCGTGATCCAGCAGTTCACCTGCGGCTGCGTGATGGCCGCGGTCATGAACGAAAACGGCACCGGTGGATCGTCCCCCGGCTGCGGAGCGAGCCGGCTGAAATCCACCGAATCCCGATGCACGCGCGGCGGCGTCCCGGTCTTGAGCCGTCCCAGCGTGAAGCCGAGCCGCCGCAGATCATCGCTGAGCGTGACCGCCGCCTGTTCGCCGATCCGTCCCCCTTCGTCCTGCCGCTCGCCGCAGTGCATCAGACCGCGAAGGAACGTCCCAGTAGTCACGACAACGGCCCTGCAAAGCAGTTCCCGCCCGTCCTGGAGCCGTACGCCGCGGATCTGAGATTTCAAATTTCCAATTTCCGATTTCCGATGACCGTGTTCGTTGTTCGCACTGGCAATCCGCAATCCGCAATCCGCAATCCGCAATTCATCGACCAGCCCCTCGATCAGTTCGATCCCATCCACACCGTGCAGCAGCGTCTGTACCGCCTCAGCGTACAGCCGCCGATCCGCCTGCGCCCGCGGCGCCCACACCGCCGGCCCCTTGCTACGATTGAGCATCCGAAACTGAATCCCGCCGGCGTCCGTCGCAAGCCCCATCAGCCCTCCCAGCGCATCGACCTCCCGAACCATCTGCCCCTTGCCGAGTCCGCCGATCGCCGGGTTGCACGACATCCGCCCGATGGCATCCGCGCGCATGGTGATCAACGCGACGGAACAACCCATCTTCGCCGCCGCCCACGCCGCCTCCGTGCCCGCGTGTCCGCCACCGATCACAATGATGTCGTAGGTTCCACTCATCTTCCCGCGATTATAGCGAACTGTCCCGGTCCGAAGCGACGACACTCTGGCCCCCGCCCCGCCGCCAGACTACCATACCCACGTGGTCAACGTCGTCGAACGGATTGCCGGCGACGGCACCTTTCGTGCCCTGTTGGCCCGGATTCGTGAGCTTTCCTCCTCCGCCGCGGCGGGCAAGCGCGACGGGGGGGTGGTCTCGGCAGACGGGCTGTGGGGATCCTTTGCGCCCATTCTGGCCGGCGCAGCAGCCGCAGAACTCACCCGCCCGCTTTTGTACGTCACGGCTCACCTCGACCAGGCCGACGAAACACGCGATGACCTGGAGCTGTTCACCGGCCGCACGCCGGATCTGCTCAGCGCGTTCGAGACGATCACCGGCACCGGCGCCGCCAGCGATGAGATTCACGCCGAGCGCGTGCGTCTCTGTGCAGAGCTTCTGGAACAATCCGCAATCCGCAATCCGCTCGCCAGGGCGAAGCCCTTGGGCGCAGCACGGCAATCCGCAATCCGGCCGTTCATCGTCGCGCCCATTCAGGCCCTGATGCAGGCCGTCCCTTCGCCCGCCGCTATCGAGGCGGACCTCCTGTCACTCACACTCGGCCAACAGCGCGATCCGCGCGAGATCGCCGACTGGCTCGTTCAGCACGGCTACACGCGGCTCGACCAGGTTGAGTCGCCCGGCGATTTCGCCCTCCGCGGCGAAATCCTCGATATCTTCCCCCCAGCCGAAGTCGAGCCTTACCGCATCGACTTCTTCGGCGATCAGATCGAGACCATCCGCCGCTTCGACGTGAGCACGCAACGATCCGGTCAGGAATTCACCAGCGTCCGCATCGCCGGCTTGCGCGGTGCGGAATTCAATCCGCAATCCGCAATCCGCAATCCGCAATCCGAAAGCTCGATCACGAGCTTTCTCAGCTATCTCCCGCCGGACGCGATCGTCGCCTTCGCCGAGCCGCTGGAAATCCAAGAGCTGGGCAAGACGTTCTGGAACCGCCTGAACTCACCGCGCGGCATGATGCCGGTGGACAAGGTCTTTCAACGCGCGAACGCCTTCTCGCAGCTCCACCTGTACACGCTGCCGGCGACCGGCCTGCCCGACCGTTTCAGTTTCGGCGTGCAGAGTCTGACACGATTCGAGACCAAAGCCCCCGCAGCACTCGCGGAGCTGCGGCAACTCGCGGATCAGCGCGACGTGCTGCTGTACTGCGACAACGAACCCGAACGCCAGCGGTTTATGGAACTCTGGCGAAGCACGCTCGGCGAGTTGCCGCCCCGCCTGCACCTGACCATCGGCCTGATGCACCGCGGCTTCGACTGGCCCACCGGCAAGCTCGCCGTCGTCGGCCATCACGAAGTCTTCCATCGCTATCAGCAGCGTCGCCACATCCGCCGCACGCACGCCGCCCGCCCCATCGAATCGTGGCTCGACCTCAACACCGGTGATTACGTCGTCCACGTCGTGCACGGCATCGCCCGTTTCACCGGCATGCGCACGCTCCGCAAGGGCGAATCCGGCAAGAGCGAGGAATACCTCACGCTCCAGTTCGCCGACTCCGCCACCATGCACGTGCCGGTCAACCAGATCGACCTCGTGCAGAAATACATCGGCTCGGGTGCGGTCGCGCCCCAGCTCAGCAAACTCGGCGGCACCCGCTGGGCCAAAACCAAGGAGCGCGTGGAAGAGTCCGTCGATGACCTCGCGGCCGACCTGCTCCGCACGCAGGCCATGCGGGCCAGCGAAGCCGGCATCGCCTACCCGGAAGACACCAACTGGCAGCGCGAGTTCGAAGGCAGCTTCATCTACACCGAAACCGAGGACCAGCTCACCTCGCTCGAAGAGATCAAGCGCGACATGCGCAAGCCGCAGCCCATGGACCGCCTGCTCTGCGGCGACGTCGGCTACGGAAAGACCGAACTCGCCATCCGCGGCGCGTTCAAAGTCGTCGAGTACGGTAAACAGGTGGCCGTCCTCGTGCCGACAACTGTATTGGCCGAGCAGCACGAACGAACATTCCGCGAGCGTCTCGCCGATTTCCCCTTCACCGTCGAAGCCCTCTCCCGCTTCAAAACCAAAAAGCAGCAGGGGGAGATCATCGCCCGCGCGAAAAAAGGCCAGGTGGATATCCTCATCGGCACGCACCGCCTGCTCAGCAAGGACGTGGCCTTCAAAGACCTCGGCCTGCTCATCATTGATGAGGAGCAGCGCTTCGGCGTCGAGCACAAGGAGCGGCTCAAACGCTTCCGCCAGACGGTGGACGTGCTCACCATGAGCGCCACGCCCATCCCGCGCACGCTGCACATGTCGCTGCTCGGCATCCGCGACATCAGCTCGCTGGCCACGCCGCCGCTCGATCGCCGCAGCATCGTCACGCAGGTCGGCCACTGGGATGAGCGTCTGATCCGTGATGCCATCATCCGCGAGCTGAACCGCGACGGGCAAATCTACTTCGTGCACAATTTAGTCTACGACATCGGCTCATTCGCCGACCGCGTGCAGCGGCTCGTGCCCGAGGCCCGCATCATCATCGGCCACGGCCAGATGCGCGAGCACGAACTCGAAGACGTGATGGTCCGCTTCATCAGGCACGAAGCCGACGTTCTGGTCTGCACGACGATCATCGAGTCCGGCCTGGACATCCCCAACGTCAACACCATCCTGATTGACCGCGCCGACCGCTTCGGCCTGTCCGAGCTGCACCAGCTCCGTGGGCGCGTCGGCCGCTACAAGCATCGCGCGTACTGCTACCTCATGCTCTCACAGGACAAACCGGTCACGCCGAACGCGGCGAAGCGATTGAAAGCCATCGAGGAGTACTCCGATCTCGGCGCCGGCTTTCGCATCGCCATGCGCGACCTCGAAATCCGCGGCGCCGGCAACATCCTCGGCCCCGAGCAGAGCGGCCACATCGCCGCCGTCGGCTACGAACTTTTTTGCCAGTTGCTCGATGCGGCCGTGCGAAGACTCAAGAACGAGCCGGTGGATACGTTCCGACCGGTTCACCTGGAACTCGACGTGCCCGCCCACATCCCGCGCAACTTTATCGAATCCGATCGCCAGCGGATGGAGATTTACCGCCGCTTGGTGCGCTGCCGCGCGCGCGAGGAATTGACCCAACTCGAAAAGGACATCAAGGACGCGTTCGGACCGCATCCGCCCGCCGTGCAGACGCTGCTGGACCTGGCCGAGCTGCGAATTCTCGCTCAGCCGTTCAAAATCAAGTCGATCACGCAGCAACAACCCGACATCGTTTTCTCCGTCGAGGAAATGGCCCTCATCGAGCCGCTTTTCGCCAACAGCCCCGGCTCGCCGCGAATCGCCGACTCCCATACCGTCCATCTGCGGCTCAGCCCGGCGTATTTCGAGCCGAGCACGCTGCTGGCCGTTCTGCGGCGAATGTTGCAGCAGGTGGCTGCTGAACCTACAATAGCCGCCCGATGATGGCGCGGAATCACCTAAACCAACTTTGTATCCAGGCGTGCATCGCGCTCACCGCGAGCGTTGCCGGCTGCAAAGAGAAAGCCGTCGGCCCCAAGCGAGCCGACGACCTCGCCGCCCACACCAAGCACTATCACCCCGACGTCCGCCGTCAGAATCCAGCGGCCACCGAGCCGTCCGCCGAAGCACGCCCGGAATCCGATCCCACCGCGACACAACCCACCGGCAATTTCTTCGCCGGCGGTCCGGCCGGCAGCCCGGTCATGTTCGTCAACGGCGAGTCCGTGACCGTGCCGCAAATCCTCGAGCCGATCATCGACGAACTCGCCCGCCAGTCGCGAGCGCTCAGCGAGAAGGACTACCGCGACTCCGCCCTGCGGCTGGTGCGGAACCAGATCGATTTCCAGATCAGCACGCTGGTCGTGTACCGGGAAGCGAAAAAGACCTACGGCTCCGACAAGGCGCAGGAAGCATTCGCCAAGCGCGCCGACGAACTGATCAAAGAGAGGATCAACGAGCAGTATGGCGGCATCTACGCCCGTTACGAATCGCACCTCAAAGCGCTGGAGATCACGCCCGCGGAGATGAAGGAGCGTTTCAAGAAAGAGGCGATGGTCAAGGAATTCTTCCGCGAGCGGTTCAAGCCAATGTTGCGGGAGCCGCCCCGCCGCGAGGTGCTCAGATATTATCAGGATCACCTCAGCGATTACACGACGCCGGAGAAGGCCGAACTGCTGCTCATCGAGCTGCCCATCGAGGCGGAGCTGCGTAAACCGATCAAGCAGGCCGGCCCGCAGGAACTCGCCGGCGCCCGCGAACGGGCGCGGCAGCGCATGAAGCGCGCCCGCGAGGAGCTCGAAAGCGGCGTCGATTTTGCAGCCGTGGCCAAAGCCTATTCCAAAGGCGCGAAGGCCCGGCAAGGCGGCTCGTGGGGCGAGATCGGCCCCGGCGCCCTGACCAACCGCTGGGCCAAACCCGCTGAAGTTCTTTTCACCATGCAGCCGGACCAGATCAGTGATGTGATTGAAACCGAGGAAGCCTTGTTCATCGTCAAATGCGGCAGCCGCACACCCGCCGCCCAGCTCTCGTTCGAGGAAGCTCAGAAAAAAATCATGGACAGCCTGGTCGATGAACAGTTCAGCCGCCTGCGCAATGAATACATCCGCGACCTGCTCACCCGCGCCACCGTCGAGAAGCGGATCGAGTTCTTTCGGGCGGTCCTGTATGCGGTTCCGCGTCCGGTTCGTTACGAAGGCGCTGGAGGCACGGCCGGCGGTTAAGTCGCGTCACTATTTCAGTCCAGCCCCCGGCAACCGGGGGTTATGCGGTCGAGGGGCATCGAGCAGTATTATCTAAAATGGGGAGCAGATTATCTTGCCGTTCGCCCCGTGCGACGGGTATACTACAGGGCCATTGGGCCGGTATCCTTTAATTTGAAAACGAATCTCCGTCTGACTTCGCTCGTCGTACAGGCACAAAGGAGCTCGACATGTCAGAGCAGCATAGCAGACTGGATCGCCGCAACTTCCTGAAAAGCACCGCCGCGGGAATTGGCGTGGCCGCAGTCGGCGCCTCGGCGATCCATGCCGCGCCGAAGCGCGAGAAGCCCGCCCAGGACACCGGACCCGAAGTGAACGAAAAAGACCTCATCTGGCGGAACAAGGTCCCGACGATGGAGTATCAGCGCCTCGGCCGCACCAACTACATGTGCGGCCGCATCGTCCAGGGTTTCGCCGGGGACGAAGCGCTATGGCGGAAATTGCTGCAAAAAGGCCTCAACTACTGGGACACCGCCTGGGGCTACGGCGAAGGCAACGCCGAAAAGAACCTCAAGCCGTTCGTCACCCGTTACCGCGACAAGCTCTGGGTCACCAGCAAATCGACCGGCGTGGCCGGCTACGACAAGATCGACGAGCAGGTGGTCGTTCTGTTCCGCAAGGCGATGAAGGATTTCATCGGCAAAGGCGACAATAAAGAGGATCTGCTCGCCCTGCACAATGAAGCCGTCAAGAAACAGAAGGACACCGGCGAAAAACCCGACCTGCGCCCCGCCGGCAAGCGCATATCCGAACTCTACGCCAGCAAGCTCGATGACTCGCTCGGGCGGCTCGGCATCGAGCAGGTCGATTGCTACTTCGTCCACGGCGTCGAGATCCCGTGGATTTTCGATTGCATCGAGTTGTGGGAGACGTACGAAAAAGCCCACAAGGCCGGCAAGGTGAAACACTTCGGCTTCAGCACGCACAAGCATCAGAAGGAAGTGCTCGCCGCCGCCGTCGAAGCCAACAAACGCGGGCCGTGGAAGATCGACTTGATCATGCCCGGCGTGAACCCGAGCAGCTTCGATAATCTCAAGCCGGAAATGGCGGCGCTGAAAAAGCAGGACGTCGGCATCGTGGCCATGAAGACCTCGGGCATGAAGGGCCGCCCCGTCGATGGTCGCGAGAAAAAACTGGAGAAGCTCACCGAAGGCAAAGAGTACACCGAGTGGGAGCGCGCGAAGCTCTGGATGCTCCACCTCACCGAAGGCCTGGTGGACGCCTGCATCGCCCCCACGCCCGACACCGAGAAGATGGAGCGGAACCTGGCTCTCCCGTCGGTCAAACTGTCGGCCGAAGCGAAACGCGAGCTGAAAGCCCTGGTCAAGTTGGAAATGGGCGGCGCGTGCCACCTCTGCGGCAACTGCGAGACCAACTGCCCCGAGCACATCGCCGTCACCGACATGGTCCGCTATCACTCGTACATCAACCAGTACAACGAGAAGGACTTGGCCCGGCAGCTTTACGCCCAGGCCGGCTACGACCCCGCGAAGCTGTGCAACAATTGCGGCAAGTGCATCGAAGCCTGCGACGCCGGTGTGCCGATCACGCAGATCCTGAACCAGTTATCCGCGCAGCTCGCGTAAGAATTGTTCGGTTCGCGAATGCGATGATGCTTTGCGTTCCGAGCCGCGACCGTAAGGGAGCGGTTTTCAATGGATTCCGCTCCCTTACGGTTGCGGGTCGGATCGGACCCATGCGCGGATTCAAAACGAAATCCGCATCATTGGTCCGCTACCTCAAGTAGTCGCTCTCGCAGAATCCGCTCAAGTTCCTCCGCCGCCAGATTCTTTCCGATGCAGACGATCATCCCCGGTACCGGGCCGCCTTCCTTGAGCGGTGCGATCTGCACGTAGCTGCCCACGCGATTGAAAAATTGCGGCTCTCCCTCGCCGGCAAACCGTACGAATCCCTTCGCCCGCACCACCTGTTCCGGCAGCTCATTCAGGAACCGCTCGAAGCGCGATCGATCCACGGCCACCGGCAACTGCCGGGCCCAACTGTTGAACGATGCGTGAATATGCGTCTTGCGGCGATCGACATCCTCAGGAATCCGTATCTGATCCGCCTTCGACAGCACCGTCCGCAGATCGACTCGCGCATGCTCGGTGATGCGCACGTCGGCCGACGGTTGATATTCGCGAATCCGCGCCGCTGTCCGCTCCAGCGCCTCCCCTGCAATCTGATCCGCCTTGTTGAGCAGCACGATCTGACTGCACCGCGCCTGCTCCCACACCAGCCGCCGGCCGTCCTCCTCCGGCACGGGGCCTTCGATATCAATCACGGCCACCATCAGTTTGGGCGCGATGGATTGCAGCAGCGCTGGCGACGTCAATTGGTGAATCACTTCCAGCGGCTCGGCCAGCCCCGACGTCTCGATGAAAAACCAGTCGAATTGCCGCAGACTCAGCAGCGTTCCCAGTGCATCCGCCAGGTCATCGCCCAACTGACAACACATGCAGCCGCCGGGCAGTTCGAGCACGTTCTGCTCGCCCGCTTCGCGCTGGAGGATATGTCCATCCACGCTGAACTCGTCGAAATCATTGACGACGAGGCCAACACGAATCCCCTGCGCAATCGCCTGCGACAGCAGGTGCGACATCAGCGTCGTCTTCCCGCTGCCGAGAAAGCCGACGATGATGAGGGCGGGCACTGGCTCGCAATTCTGATCGCGCATTGATTAGCGTGCCGGAGGCACGTCCTGACAATAGCCCAGCGTTTCAACGCTGGGTTAGCCAAACGCGGATGACCAATAGTCCCGGAGGGACGACTGAGACTCTCGGTTCAAGCATACACGCGATGACGACTCACTCCCGGCAGGCCGCAATAATCGCATCCGCTCCGCCGAGCCGCAGTTGATCGACAATATTCCGTGCGATAGCGGCTAAATCCTTCATCGGACCCTCCGCCGCGGCCCGAACGCATTGCCCGCCCTGCGGGTCCGCCACCAGCGCCTCGCAGTGCAGCATCGTCCCGCGGTACTGAGCGTAAATAGCCACCGGCGCGCGGCACCCCGCGTCCATCTCCGCGAGTATAGCCCGCTCGCTGGTCACCGCGATGCGCGTTGCTTCGTCATCAATCTTGCGCACATAATTCCGGACGCGCTCGTCGTCCGCGCGCCCCTCGATGGCGATCGCCCCCTGCCCGGGCGCCGGCAGACACACCGACGGCTCGAACGGATGCGTCACGTGACCCGCGAGGCCGGACCGCTTCAAGCCCGCCATTGCCAGCACCGCCCCCGCGCACTGCCCCTGCTGGACCTTGCGAATCCGCGTATCGACGTTCCCGCGCAGCGTCACAAACATCAAATCGGGCCGCCGCATCAGCAGTTGTGCCTGCCGACGCAGACTGCTGGTGCCGACGGCGCTCCCGGCCGGCACATCATCAAAAGCGACTCCGCCCGCCGATATCCACGCATCCCGCGGATCCTCACGCTCAGGGTACGCGATGATTTCCAGGCCCGGCGGCAGCACCGATTGGAGATCCTTGGCCGAATGCACGGCCAGATCGATCGCCCCATTCAGCAGCGACTGCTCGATTTCGGCCGTGAACAGCCCCTTCGCGCCGACTTCCGGCAGCGGCCGGGTCTGGTCCCGGTCGCCGGCCGTGGTGATAACTTCTATGCGAATGGCCAGTCCGGGATTTGCAACTTTCAGCCGCTCGATCACCCAATCGGTCTGTGCGCGGGCCAGCAGCGAGCCGCGCGTCCCCACGATCAGCGTGTCGTCTGCGCCGCTCACGATCCGCTACTCTGCATGGCCCGGATGATGGCTTCGGTGAACTGCTGGGTCGTGGCTTCCCCGCCGATGTCGCGGGTGAGATTTTTCGGATTGCCCTCCATTAAAACTGCGTTGTAGGCATCGCGAATTCGGTTGGCCGCTTCCTCTTCGCCGAGGTGTCTGAGCATCATGACGCCGCTCATGGTGCAGGCCAGTGGGTTGGCGATGCCTTTACGGGCGATGTCCGGGGCCGAGCCATGTACCGCCTCGAACACCGCGACACGCTGCCCGAAATTGGCCCCCGGCACCACGCCCAGCCCCCCCACCAGCCCCGCCGCCAGGTCACTCACGATGTCGCCGTAGAGGTTCTCCAGCAGTAGGACATCGAACTGCGCGGGATCGCGCACGAGCTGCATGCAGCCGTTGTCGATGATCAGCTCTTCGTACTTGATCTGATCCGCATAGCCCTCGTGAACCTTCCGCGCGCACCGCAGGAACAGCCCGTCCGACATCTTCATGATGTTGGCTTTGTGGAAGACGGTCACCTTTTTGCGTCCGCGGGACAGCGCGTAATTGAATGCGAAGTGAGAAATCCGCATGCACGCCGGCTCGGTCGCGATTTTGAGGCTCTGAATCACGCCGGGAACGATTTCGTTTTCGATGCCGGAATACAAACCCTCCGTATTCTCGCGGAAGATAATAAGCTCGACGTTCTCGAATCGCGTCTTGATCCCCGGCATCGAGCGCACCGGCCGGACCGCCGCAAACAGGTTCAGCCGCTTGCGAAGCTGGACATTGACGCTGACGTGCCCCCCGCCGATGGGCGTGGTCACCGGCCCCTTGAGCGCGACGCCGTGCCCCTCGATGGCCGCGACGGTCCGCTCCGGCAGAACGCTCCCGCATAACTCCAGCGCCGTCGCGCCCGCGGGGAGCACGACCCATTCGATATCCACGCCCGAAGCGTCGATGACCTGACGCGCGGCCGAAGTCACCTCGGGGCCGATCCCGTCACCCGGCAAGAGACATACGATATGTGCGGCCACAGTCACCTTCCCACGTTAGAAACGATTTCGAACCGATTATAGCGACTCAGGGTGCCGCAACAATCTCGAACCCACCCGGACTGTTTAGCCGCGAGCGCAGGCGAGCGCGTCGGCAAACCGCAATCGCTCATTCAATTCCCGCGCCGTTTTGGCATACAATGTCCCCCATGCACGCTTATGAAGTGAAAGTCGCGCCGCATCCCCTGAACGCGGTGGTCCGCGTACCGGGTTCCAAAAGTTTAACCAATCGCGCCCTCATCGCCGCCGCCCTCGCTGACGGTCCATCTACATTGCAAAACATCCTTCTCGCCGACGACACGCGCCACATGATCGACGCTCTCCGCTCCCTCGGCGTAGCGCTTCGTGTGGATGAGTCCGCATGCCGCGCCGAGATTACCGGCGCCGGCGGCTATTGGCGCAATGAAAAAGCCGACCTCTTCTGCGGCAATGCCGGCACCGTGATGCGATTCCTGGCCGCCGCATGCAGCGTCGGCCACGGCCAATATCACCTCGACGGCGTGCCGCGCATGCGCGAGCGGCCCATCGGCGCGCTCGTGGATGCCCTCATCGATCTGGGAGCGTATATCAATTACCTGGAAAAGGAAGGTTATCCGCCGATCGACATCCGCGCCACCGGCCTCCGCGGAGGGACGGTCCGCTTTCAATCGCCGCAGTCCAGCCAGCTCGTCAGCGCGCTACTGCTGGCGGCGCCGTACGCCGGATCTGACGTGTTCATTGAGATCGCCGGCCAGGTCGTCAGCCAGCCTTATCTGGACATGACCGTGTCGGTGATGGACGCTTTCGGCGTGGCGGCAGTGGCCGATGGAATGCGGTTCATCGTGCCCGCTCCGCAGCGCTATCACGGTACGGCCTACGCGGTCGAGCCGGACGCCTCCAACGCATCGTACTTCCTGGCCGCGCCGGCCATCGCGGGTGGCAGCGTCATCGTCGAAGGCCTCGGCACCTCCAGCGTCCAGGGCGATGTGGGTTTTGTTGACCTCCTGGAGCGGATGGGCTGCCGGATCGACCGCTCGCCCGATCGCCTGACCGTCACCGCCCCGCCGCCGGGCACAAAACTCCGCGGCATCGACGTCGATCTCAACGCCATGCCCGACACCGCTCAAACGCTGGCTGTGCTTGCCCTCTTCGCGAGCAGCCCGACGCGCATCCGCAACATCGCCAACCTGCGCGTGAAAGAGACCGACCGCATTGCCGCCCTGGCCACCGAGCTGACGCGCCTGGGCGCTCAAATCGAAATCTTTGAAGACGGCCTCGCGATCCACCCCCCCAAGCAAATCCAACCGACCCCCATCAACACCTACGACGATCACCGCATGGCCATGAGCTTCGCGCTGGTCGGTCTGGCCGTCGATGGGATCGTCATCAACGATCCCGAATGCGTGAACAAGACATTTCCCGACTATTTCGAGTGCCTGGAGCAAATGAGCGCCCAACACTGAGCCGGATCATATCTCCCACTGCTCGCCCACCGCTCGGATGACGGTCCGTTCCGCTGCGTTCCCGACATCCAGAAAACGCTCGATCGGCTCGTGAACCGGTTCGTGCGACAGGCGAAACGTGCTGTGATGCATCGGCAGGATGTGATCGGCTGCCACACGGTCCGCCATCGCGACCGCCTGCTCGGGGGTCGCGTGCGCGGCGACATATGGGTCGTAGCCGCCGATGCCCAGCACCGCCAGATCGACCTTGCCGAGATCATCGAAATGATCGCCGTAGGCAGTGTCGCCGCCATAGAGCACGCGATGCTCACTCGATTCCAGAAGATAAGCGTTGAAGCTGCGGTGAGTGTCCCGAAACGCACGCGCTCCCCAGTGCCGTACCTCACACGCGGTGATCTTCAGCGAACCCAACTGCAACCACTCATCCCAGTGCAGCTCGGTTACCCGTTGAAATCCAAGATCGCGGATCAGGTCGGCGTTGTGTCGTGCGGCGATCACCGGCGTACTTTTGTCCAATCGGTCCAGTGAAGGCCGGTCGAGATGATCGAAGTGGGCGTGCGACACCAGAACGACATCGATCGGCGGGAGTTCGCGGATGGCCAGCGCGGGCGCGACCAGCCGATGCGGGCCGCCGGTGATCAGCCCGAATCCGATGCCGACGCGATTGGAGAATACAGGATCGGTCAGGACGGTTTTACCGCCGATGCGCAGAAGCACGGTGGCGTGGCCGATCCATACCGCCGCCAGTTCCGCGTTGTCCCAGTTGGACAAATCGGGTTTCAACGGCTTCGCCGGCGAGCAGACGTGATCCAGAATCCGCATCCGCCCGCGCCCGCGGCCCAGTCTGTCGGCCAGGCGCACCACGGGAGCTTTGCTCTTGCCCCAGTCGGCGATCTTCTTCCACTTCACCCGGCCCCTCGGCCTCGATGTCTGTGCATGGGAAATCATGCTCATGATATCGATCATAGGCTGGGTAAAGGCAGTCCGCTGGGCCGATCAGGCCCTACCCCGCACGCGAAACACGTACCCAGGCCGGCCGACGAGGGCGGTCGCCCAGGCTTTCGGGAATCGCGATCAACGGTCAACGACATCTTGACGCGGACCGGAGTTGCTGTAGAGTATTGTTCGTGGTCACTGAATCGGCGCGGGATGGATCAGGCTCGCGGCGTCCCCGGGTGAACCCGGGGCGACGCTTTCGTGACACCTGCATCCTGACGAGTTTTCCGGCCACCGGACTTAGCGTTCAACTCGTAAGTGAATCTAGATGATACCTTGTCGTGCAGCGCGGATCGCACGTAAGAACAGTCATCGCAAACCAATAGGAGACCCTCATGCGACGTCAACTAACGTCTCGGCACGTGTTGTCTGTACTGCTCACACTATCCTCCCTGCCGCTGATCACGGGTCAAGGCTGCCCCCCCATCGCCGCCAACCAGCCACCGACCAGCAGCGCGGGGGCTGATCATGCCGTCGCAGCCGGGGCTGTGGACACCCTCACCGGGTCGGCTACCGACCCCGACGGGGATCCCTTGACTTTTGTCTGGACCCAGACTGCCGGTCCCGGCGTCACGCTGACCAATGCCAACAGCTTGTCAGCGTCCTATACGGCTCCTGGGGCTGCCGCGTTATTGACCTTCCAACTCGTGGTCAGTGATGGCCGGGGCGGCGCCGACTTAAATCTCGTGAACGTCACAGTCAACGCACCGCCACCGCCACCGCCACCACCACCACCGCGCGGACCCGAGCTGGATCCGG
>CAYLLT010000086.1:0-27786 GCA_964384465.1 uncultured Planctomycetales bacterium
GCCGTACCAGAACCCGATGGTCGATCTGGATCAGCCGATCTCGGTGCGGCTCCTGCTGTTTGCTTGCGACGATCTGGTCGAGGGTTCGGGCTGCGATGACGGCGTGCCATGTACCGTCGATACATGTGATCCGATTTCTGGCTGTATGCATACGCCGGACGACGGCGCTTGCAACGACAACGATACCTGTACTACTGATTCCTGCGATCCGCAGACCGGCTGCGTGCATACTGCGATCAGTTGCGATGATGGCGTGGCGTGTACCGTCGATACCTGCGATCCGCAGACCGGATGCGCCCATACGCCCGACAACGGCGCCTGCGACGACCATAGTGTGTGCAACGGCATTGAGAGGTGCGACGCGCAGACCGGATGCGCACCGGGAACGCCGCTGAACTGTGACGACGGCAACCCCTGTACGGACGACGGTTGCGATCCGATCAACGGCTGCGTGCACACTAACAACAGCAATACCTGCGATGACGGCAATGCGTGTACGGAAAACGACACGTGTTCGGGCGGCGCGTGTGCCGGTACGGCGGTGAGCTGCGACGACGGCAATGCCTGCACGGGCGACGCATGCGATCCGCAGACCGGCTGCACGCATACCGCCATCGTTTGCAACGACAGCGATCCGTGTACCAGCGATACCTGCGATCCGCAGACCGGCTGCGTGTACACGCCGGTGAGCTGCGACGACAGCAACCCCTGCACGACCGATGCATGCAATGCCGAAACCGGGCAGTGCGAGCATACGCCGATCGATTGCGACGATCACACCGCGTGCACGAGCGATTCCTGCGATCAGCAGACGGGCCAGTGCATACACCAAGCGATCATCTGCGATGACGGGAACGTCTGCACAACCGATAGCTGCGACCCGCAAACCGGCTGCGTGTACACGCCGACCGTCACCGAGTGCGACGATCACAACGCCTGCACGCAGGACGGGTGCGATGTGCTCAGCGGCGAATGCACGCATACGCCCGCGGATTGCGACGACGGCGATGCCTGCACGGTGGATGGGTGCGACCCGCAGACCGGCTGCACGCACACGGCCCGCGTGTGCGACGACGGTGATCCGTGCACGACCGATACGTGCGATCCGCAGAGCGGGTGCGTGTTCAGCCCGGTCGATTGCGACGATCACAATGCCTGCACCACCGATTCCTGCAACGGCCAGACCGGCCAGTGCGAGCACGCGGCGGTGAGCTGCGACGACGGGAACGTGTGCAACGGCCTGGAGACGTGCGACCCGCAGACCGGCTGCGTACCCGGAACCCCGCCGAACTGCGACGACGGCAATCCCTGCGCCGACGACAGTTGCCATCCGGTGAACGGCTGCGTGCACACGAACAACACTGCTTCGTGCGACGACGGCTCCGCTTGCACCGGGAACGACACGTGCTCCAATGGCACATGCGCGGGCACGCCGGTGGATTGCAACGATCACAACGCCTGCACGACGGACGGCTGCGACCCGCAGACCGGCTGCACGCACGTGGCCGTGAGCTGCGATGATGGCAATGTATGCAACGGCTTCGAAACGTGCGATTCGGATCTTGGATGCATTTCGGGCACGCCACTCAACTGTGATGATGGCAACCCGTGCACGGCCGATTCGTGCAATCCTCAAGGCGCGGACTGTGAGCATGCGCCAGCGGTATGCGACAATGACCATCCGTGCGTAGCTGATTGTAACGAGAATGGCATTCCGGACGACTGTGACATCGCCAGCGGCAGCAGCGAAGATTGCAACCAGAACAGTATTCCCGATGAATGCGAATCCGACAGCGATGCGGACGGCGTGACCAATGCCTGCGACAACTGCCCGACCGTCAACAATCCCGAGCAGAACCCGCAGGCCTGCGGCGGGAGCGTGTCCGGCCGGCACATCTTCTACAACAACTCATTCTTTGACAGCGATACCGCAGCGTGTCGAACATTGCTCCAGGTGGCGCACTGCAACGACGATACCGCCATTGCGACCGACAAGACGGCCCTGCGGCCGGGCGTGCGTGCGGGCGTGGCGAACTACATCAGCTTTGACAAGAGCATCAACGGCATCATGGTGGATATCGCCAATCCGGGGAACCTGGCGAACATCGGGGCGGATGATTTTCTGTTTCGGGTGGGTAACGACAACAACCCGGCGTCGTGGTCGCCGGCGCTGCCTACGCCGAGCGTGACCACGACGGCGGGCGGGGGCGACGCCGGCTCCGACCGCGTCACGATCATCTGGGCGAACAACGCCGTCCCCAACCGCCGATGGCTCCAGGTGACGGTGTTATCCAACGCCGACACCGGCCTGCCGGCCAACGACGTGCATTACTGGGGCATCGAGATCGGCGAGAGCCTCACGCCGAGCGGGTCGCGGGCGATCGTCAGCTCGACGGATGAAATCGACGCCCGCAACCATCCGCACAACAGCCTCAACCGCGTGCAGGCGGCGGCGAACTCGACCTACGGGAACCCGGCGAACCTGGCTGACGTGCGCTACGACTACAACCGCGACAGCGTGGTCAGCACCACGGACGAGATCGTCGCGCGGAACAACCCGGCCAACAGCCTCACCTCGCTGCTGCTGTTCACGCCGCCGTAGTCTTGAATCCGCAGATGACGCAGATGAGCGCAGATAAAACACTTTTCATCTGTGTCCATCTGTGACATCTGCGGATTAAAGGTCGCCGAGCTGCCCTGCCGGTTGCCGGGCTTTGGAACCGCGAACCGTTTCGCCTGACCCCTTGCGTGACCGTCGCCCGCATCGTTAAGGTATTGTGAAAACATCTCCCGGGGTTGCGCAAGCACTGCGCAGAGGATGGGCTTCGGAGGTCATTATGCGACGGATGCGAAAAACGGGGCTGGCGGCGGCGTGTGTGCTGCTGCCGGCGGTACTTGGCTGCAAGTCGAGTCCCGCGCAATACAAGTCCGGCGAGGCGGAGCGGGATACGCCGGCACGGGCCGCCCCCGCGCAGGGCCGCGTGCTGAAACATCGCATCGCCGTCCTGCCGTTCCGCGATGCGTCGGGCCGGCGGGAGCTGGCCGACGCGGCCACCGACATCCTGGTCACCGAGTTGTTCCAGTCCGGGCGGTTCGTGGTCATCGAGCGCGACCGGCTCAAGGAAGTGCTGCAAGAGCAGGAACTGGAAGGGGTGGTCACGCCGGAGACTCTGGCCAAAGCCGGACAGGCGCTGGGGGCCGAGCTGTTCTTCACCGGCTCGATCACGAATTTCGAGCTGGATCAGAAGCACAGCAGCTTCAATACCCCCAGCGGCGTTCCGTATGGGCCGGGCGGCATTCCGAGCGTTCCCATCGATTCTGACAAGAGCCACGTCGCGGTGACGCTTGACGGGCGGATCATGGACACCACCAGCGCGCGGATCATCTTCGCGGAAAACGCCAGCAGCTCGCGCGATGAGAAGAAAGTGTCGATCGGCGGTTCCTATCGTCAGAAGGAGGAGATGTACGGGCGGCTGGTGCGGTTCGCGGTGAGCGACCTGGTGCACAAGATGGTCGCACAGATGCAGACGCAGCCGTGGATCGGGCGGATCGCGCACATCAACGAGCAGGGCATCTTCATCAGCGGCGGCCAGGAAGTGAACATGCGGGCGGGCGATAAGTTCCAGGTGATCCGCCGCGGGCAGCCGATTTATGATCCGGGCACCGGCGAGCTGATCGGCTACGAGGAACAGCCGATCGGCAGCCTGGAGGTGACTACGGTACAAGAGAAGCTATCGATCGCCCGGGCGGTGGACGGCAACGGTTTTGAGATCGGCGACGTGCTCCGGTCCGGTCCGGCGGCGGCGGCGGTCGCGTCGGGAGCAGGGGGCCACGCTCCGGCGGCCAAACCCGCTGCCGCGAAACCTTCTCCCGCCGCGGGAGCAGCCCCCGCAGCGAGCGCCAAGCGGTTTTGTAGTTCGTGCGGCAAGGAGCTGCCTGCGAATGCGAAGTTCTGTGGCGCGTGCGGTGCTCAGGTGAATTAGAGCATCCTGTAGCGGCCGGCCTCTGTGCCGGCCGAGGATTTCCGAGGAAAAGCGCGGCCGGTACGGAGCCCGGCCGCTACAACGTTCCGGTTGTTCACTAATATGACCGGCCCACTTCTGGTTTTCGTCCTCGGCATGACCGTTTGCTCCATCCTGATGGTGCTGGCCATGCTCCCGTTCAGTCTCGAACTGCTGTCGCCTTCCGCTGATATGGCCCAGCACCGGCATCGCGTGCGGACGCTCGGGGCGATCGGCGTCTTCACCGAAAAGCTCATCCCGCATTTCTTCGATCATGTACCGCCGAAGCGGTTCTGGGGCGCGATTTACATCGTGACCTGGATCTGCATTCTGTATTTCATCACCTTCGTGGTCCGGTTCTCGGAGGGCGGCTTATCCGCTCAGAACCTGTGGGTCAGCGCTCTCGTTGTCGGCGGCTGGTTCGGCATTCACGGCCTGATCATCTGGTTCGGCCGGGCCATCGAGCGGGCCAACCGCCGCACGATGGAAGCGGCGCAGGCCGGGCGAGCCGCCGCCGGGTCGGCGATGGCAAACGAAGGAGAGGACGAGGCGAGCGATGAGTCAGAGCCAACCGAGATGGCGCCGGGCGCTTCGACATCGGCCGCATCGGATGTGGAGACGGCTCTGAAGAGCGATGCCGCTGCGAAGAAACCGACTGTCGGTCAACGGATCAAAGACTGGTTGTGGATGCTCACGTTTGTTTTCGTGGTGATCGTGGTCTGTGCGATCGCACAAGAGATACCATTGCTCCAGCGGCTGGATCAGTTTATTGCCGCCCGGCACGCGGCGCTGCTGGGGCTGGCGATTGCTCTGACCGCGATGGGTTTTGTGATGTTCATGGGCGGGCTGATCCACATGATGCTGGTCGCCGGCACGCCCATGTCGCCGGCCGAAGTTGAAGCGCTCATGGCGCGGAATATGCTTTCGGGCAGGCCGGGAGCGTGGCGGGCCGCGCGGTACCGCTTCAAAGGCGAAACGGTCGGCCGCGAAGGCGGCGAGGAGTGGTCGCTGCTGGAAATGAAAGAGGCCTGGCGGATCGGCCTCTGGTGGCGCGATCCGGTGTGGCGGCGGCGGTTCATTATCGTCGCCGGCGTGTTCATCATGATGACCGGCGGCTTCGGTATTGTTATCGTGCAGGGCCCGCCAGGCATCAAGCTGCTCGCCGCCGGCGCCGTACTGTACGCGCTGGTACGCACGGCATGGGCATTCCTCCGGGCGCAACCGGACACCCCCGCCGGCGGCCCGGACAGGACATTCTGAACAGGAGACTTCAGCATGCAACTGGCAACCGACCGAATGGCCCGCGTCAACCGCACGCTATTCACGGTCCTCATCGCATCACTGTGGTGCGGTTATGGAGCGCATGTCCATCAGAGTCTGGCGCAGGCACCCGCGAATCCCTCCACCGCGTCTCGTCCTCCGTCACGCTCGCCCGAGGATCTCAAGAAGGCTGCGGACGAGATGGAGCGTGCGTTCAAAGCGCTTGAGGTCGCGGAAAGGGAACTCCCGCGAGACACGTTCGACCCGCAAGCCATCATCGATCAAACAGGTAAGGATCCGGCGAAACTCTTCGAGTGGGTGCGCGATAACACGTACTGGGTGCCCTACCGCGGAGCGCTGCGCGGCCCGGTGGGCGTGCTGATGGATCGGCTGGGAAGCAGTTGTGATAGGGCCTTGCTACTGGGCGAGCTGCTTCGTTTATCCGGGCAGACCGTCAACGTGGCCCGTGCCGAACTCAGCGAAGAGCAAGCGAAGTCGCTGCTGGTGAAGATTCGCGCGGTTCCGAAACAGCCGCTGCCGCAACCACCGGCTGCCGCCGAGCAACTGGAACAGTTCATCGAGAAGTGCTCCACGCAATTCGGGCTCGACGCCGCAAAGCTGCGGACCGCCGCCGATTCCACGGCGATTGACTCCGCGAAACTTGCCGAGGATATCGTGCAGCGCGTGTCCGAGTATGCGCCGGTGATTGCGGAAGCCGTCGGCGTGCCGGGCGAGGAGGAAGCGAATGCGATGCGCGCCCAGGAGGCGACTAACCAGATCGAAGCGCTGCGCGATCACTGGTGGGTGAGATATCAGGCCGCGAACGGCTGGCAGGAGATGGATCTGCTGGTCGATGGTGCGCCCGGAAAGGCGCTTGCCGAGGCGCAGAAGAGTTTTGCTCCGGACGCGGAGAGCGGCAGGATTCAATTAGATGGAAAGTACTGCCATGAAGTTCAGATTCGGGTCGTCGCTGAACAGTGGCAGAAGGGGGCGACGAATGAGAAGACCGCGCTCGAATACGTGCTCCGCCCGTCCGAGACCGTGGGCGAGCACATCACGCTGCGTCACGCACCGATGAATTGGCCGAAGGACCTCGATCTTTTCACGGACAAGAATGCATTAGCCCGACTGAAAGCCGCGGTACTGGCCGAGACGGAATGGCTGCCGGTTCTGACGGTCGGCTCGAACGTCATCACGGATTCGAGCGTCACGGATTCGGGTGAGATCAACAAGGGCGCGGTCGACCAACTGGCGTCACGCTGGGGTTTTAAGGCGGCGGGCGAAAACGTGGCCGACATCCTGAAGGGCGGCAGGATTGGTCGGGTGGGCAGCGAGTCACCGCGCCGCGACAGAGCGAACTCGGATGGACAATTGACCGCGGAGTGGATCGAGTATGAGATCCGCTCGCCCGGACAGGAGCCGCGCGTCATTCGACGGCAAGTGTTCGACCTGCTGGGGCCCGCGGCCCGCGCCGCGAAAACCGGCGCGCCGGCCGATATCAGCGAAACGCGCCGGCTGGATCGCGGGCTGGCTTTGATGGAAGATTCGCAAATCCTCGCGGTTGCCGGTGATCTCTCGCCGGAATTCGTCGTTCATGACACGATGCGCCATCTGCTGGCGAACCGCGCGCGATTGATTCAGTTCCTCCGTCCCGACGCACCGGCCAAGCAATCGGAAGCCGCTGAGAACGCACCTCCGCCAACCCGACTCTACAGCCTGGCCATGGCTCGGCGCGCGTGCGGCCGTTTCCATGACGATACGTTCATCGCCGCTCCAAACCTGTTCGCCCACCACTCGTACATCCGCCAGAACCCGCACGGCGATCTCGTGGCGTGCCGGGCAATCGACATCGTGGCCAATGACGTGGCTCTGCGGCGTGAATCGGCCGCCGAGCCTTTCCTGGCCAAACTGGAACAGGGAGTGGTCGATACGAGCACCGAAGCGTTCCTCCTGTCCGGCTGCGGCAAAGTGGAGAGTACGGCGGAGTTGTTCGGCGCCGCGGGCGCCCAGGGTGTGCAGTGGTACACAATTGCGGACGCGGCTGACCCGGACTGGATCAACCTGAAATTGCCTCCCGATGTGCGCGTTCGCGTTGAAGAGGATCTGGCCGCTGGTTATCTGGCGATCGTGCCGCAGAAACCGGTTCTCCTCCAGGGTCGCCCGTCCTTTGCGTGGTGGCGCGTGGATCCGCAAACGGGCTGCACGTTGGGTATCGGTGAGAATGGATGGGGAGCAGCGGCGACTGAGAATCAGATGCTGATTGGTGGGGTCGCATTGGCGATTGTGGGGGCCGCGGTTTGTTTCATCTCGTCCTCGCGCGATCCTAACGGACTGTCCCAACGTGATGCTATGGTATGCGGGTTGTTTGCCGCGGGCGGTGTCTTGGCTCCTCTTGCGTTCACGACCGGTGCTCTGGCGGGTATCTTGGCAATGACTGCTTTCCTTATGGCCATGCTGGGTACGGGTGTGTGGCTCAACACGGACCCGGGTCTTGACACTACTCTCTTCGGATCATCAGGCGGGAGCTCCAACACGGGGGCGGGCACCGCGTCGGGCACCCCGTCGGGAACCCCTTCGGCCACTCCATCTGCAACTCCATCAGCTACACCGTCGGCGACTCCATCGGCTACGCCTTCGGGAACAGCCACTCCGGGGCCGACTCCGAAAGTGATTCCGAAGAAAACGGGAACTGGCACGGGCGGCAGTACAGGAGCGGGCGGCGCCAAATCATCCGGCACGGGGAAAGGCACCGAGGGCACAGGCTCGGCCAAAGGTTCGGGTAGCGGCGGTTCGGCGAAGGGTGCCGGCGGAGCCGGTGCGCCGAAGGGCTCGGGTGGTGCATCGGGAGGTGCGAAAAGCACCGGCCCACCCAAGTCGGGAGACAACAAATCCACCACCAAGCCGAAGTGAGCGAATCGGAGACCGTGATGAATCGAGTTTGTTTCTGTCCGTTTGTGATCGGCTTCCTGCTGGGGTGGCAACCCCTCTGGACACTCGCGGACGAGCCCGCGACGACTCAGCCCGCATCCAAGCCGCTCCAGCTCTGCCTGGCGGCGGCGGCGGATCATTCGCCCGTTTATCCGGCCGATACCTTCGCGCCGGGCAAGGAGATGACCGCCGTCTTTCACCTTCAACAGGGCGAATCGTTCAAAGAAATCTCGTACGTCTGGATCGCGGTGGACGTGGGCAAGGCCGCCCCCGCCAATTTCGAGATCTCCAAAAACACACTGACCCTGGGCGGCAAGAGCAGCGGCGTGCTGCGCATCACCGGGCTGAAGAAGCCCATGCCCGTGGGTAAATACCGCCTCGATGTCAAAGCCGACGGTCAACCCTGGCAGTCAGTTCCCTTCAGCGTCGCCGAGCCGCCCAAGATGCCGCAGATGAACAATCCCGCCGATCTGATGCCGCTCGCGCCGGGCAAGGTCTGGACCTACAGTTTCGTCCAGGAGTCCGGCGGGAAGGCGAAAATCAGTATTGCGGACGCCAAACCGGACGCCGACGGCAAGTTCCGCGCGACAGTCACCATGACCGTGGCGGGCAACGACCAGGATGGCACACACATCGAACTTCGCCGCAACGACAAGCTGGTGTTCGAGGAGTGGTGGCGACCGATGTCGTCCGGGCTTACGGCCGTCAAGCGGAAATCCGCCGATCAGACGATTGTTCTCAATCCTGCGCAGATGTTCCTGGTGTGGCCGCTGAATCCGCCGGAGACGTGGACATACCAGTCCAGAGACAATTCGATCAAGCAGCAGTATCAGTTGTGGGGGCCGATGCCTGTAGATGGTCCCGACGGCCCCGCGCCGGGATACGTCGTGCTGACCCTCCAGCCGGCAGAGCTTGGCGCAACCAGCGTCGAGCGGCACTTCCTGACCAACGTCGGCATGGTCCGCGAGATCATCATCACCGCCATCAACAACGAGATGGTCAGCCGGCAGGAAATGGTGCTCAAAAAGTAGTCATAGCCGTTCACAAGACAATGAAACCGCCGATGAACGCCGATGGACGCAGATAGAGAAATGATAAGGAAACCAGGAAGCCAGGAGATGGATTCCTTTCCTGCTCTCGTAACTTCCTCATTCAGAACCGCCAATCTGCTTAGTCGGGGCCGCTACGTGCGCGCGGGTTCGATTTTGCTGTTGGCGGCGGGGATCCAGATTTCAGCGGCCGCCGCTGCGCCGATCACGCTCGTTCTGTCGGCCGACACCGAGGGCCACGTCGAGCCCTGTCAAACCTGTCCGTCCGCGCAGTCATCCGGCGGTCTCGCCCGCCGCGCCACGCTCGTCGAAAAGTTGCGAAAAGAATCTCCGGCGCTTTTGCTGCTCGATGCGGGCAATGCCTTCATCGGCTCGGAGAGCCTGGCCAGCCGCGGCCGGATCATGGTATCGGCATACGACGCGCTGCGTTATGACGCCGTCAATCTCTCCCATCGCGACTTTCGCCTGGGCAAGGCCGCGACCCTGGAGCTGTTGAAGGGGGCGAAATTCCCCGTCGTCTCGGCGAACCTGCTGGATGCGGATAAACGCGAACCGCTGATCAAACCGTATGTGGTACGTCAGGCGGGCGAGCGGAAAGTGGCCGTCATCGGCATCAGTGAAGTGCCCGCCGGCATGGATTTTCTCCCGCATTTTAAGGAGCAGTTTGCCGGCGTCACGATTGAGCCGCCCGCCGATGCGCTCACCCGATGGATCCCGCTGGCGAAAAAAGAAGCGGACGACCTCATCCTGCTCTACTACGGTTCATCGTCGGGTGCGAGGCAGATCGCCGCGAAATTCGGCGGTCAGTTCGCGGTCGTTCTAGCCGGTGGCATGCGGCCCGAGCAATTACCGCCGGCATCCGCGCCGCCGATCCTCGCGACCGGCGAAGCGGGCAGGATGCTCGCGCAAATCACGCTGACTGGATCCGGCCCCGATGCCAAGTCCGAGGTCAAGCAGTGGCCGATCGATGGGACACTTGAACCGGACAGCTCGATGCAGCTCGTGCTGGCGGAGTTCCGAAAGCCGGCCGCCAAGCTACCCGAGCCCGCGACGGTTGTACCGGAAAAATCAACCGCCAAGGTTCCGTCCCCCCGCACGCAGCCTGCCGTGAAAAAGACTCCCGTCAAGAAGCCACCAGCCACAAAACCAGAGGCGGCTGAACCCGATATCGACTGGGCCGCCCAACTGGCGAAACTGACCGGCGCCGGCCGGCAAACCGAGAAACAGCGCGACCCCGCCGGTTACGAAAAACTCGAACAGGAAATCGAGAAGGCCATCCGCCGCGGCGCCGCCTGGCTCAAGACCCAACATGGTCTGGACCGCGACCCGCTGTCCCTGCACGATGAATACCCGACCATCGGCATTCTCGCGCTGATCCACGCGGGTGAGCTGGAGCGCGACCCGGCGCTGGCCGCGCGTTGCGTGGATTACCTGCTCCGGCGGCCGCTGAGCGGGACGTATGATACCGCGCTGACGGCGATGGCCCTGCGCGACCTCGACCCGTACCGTTACCGGCAGCGCATCCACGAGGCGGCCCGCTGGCTGGTGGAAAACCAGCGCCGCACCGAGGGATCGCTCGATGCCTGGCAATACGGCCGCGGAGTGCCCGGCATCGGTGAACAGAAGGAAACGCCGCCCACCGCGGTCAGCGTGATCGGCGGCATCCCCTTCGGTGAGGACGAGGAAACTCCGCTGGAGGTCAAGCGGCAGAATCTGCTCGAGCCGCCGTACGGGGGCTACGACAACTCGTGCTCGCAATTCGCCGTGCTCGGCCTGCACGCGGCGGCACAGTCGGGCATTAAGATCCCACGGGAGGCATGGGAAGCGGTGCAGACCCATTTCCTGCGCGAGCAGAAGGAGGACGGCGGCTGGCCTTACAGCGGCGGCAGCAGTTTCGGCAGCATGACCTGCTCGGGCATCGCCAGTCTGGTCATCGCCCGCCATCACCTGGGGGCTGAACAGCCGCTGCTGCATCCGGCGGCGGTGAAGGGGTTACAGTGGCTCGCGGAGCAGTTCACGGTGGAGAAGAACCCGAAAGGGCATTCCGATCACTACTATTACCTCTATGGTCTCGAGCGCGTCGGCGTACTGGGCGGGACGGAATTCATCGGCGAGCATGAATGGTATCCCACCGGCGCCCGCTACCTGCTGAGCCGCCAGTCCGAGAGCGGAAGCTGGCAAAGCCCACCGGAAGGCGCCCCGACCGGCAACTCACCGAGTTACCTGGATACTTCCTATGCGATCCTTTTCCTTCGCCGGGCGACGCTGCCGCTCAAGCCGCCCAAGCCGCAGATCAAGCACGGCGGGCCGGGCAAGCTGGTCACCGAAGTCCCCGCCGAAGCCGGACGGCTGCATATCATCCTCGACGCTTCCAACTCGATGCGGGCCCGCGTGGGCGGCAAGAGCCGCATGGAGGTCGCGCAGCAGATCCTCACGGAAATCATCCAGACCCTACCCGAAAACACCGCCCTGGGGCTGCGCGTGTTCGGGCACAAGCACCGTATGACGGAAGAGGGCGCGGACCGCGATACGGAAATGCTGGTCGAGCCGGGCACGATGGATCGCCAGACCTTCCTCGATCGATTGCACCAGGTCACGCCGGTCGGCCGCAGCCCGATCACCTATACGCTGGAGCAGCTCGCCGGCGATCTCCAGAAGCACCCGAAGAATCGTCCGATGGCGGTGGTGCTGATCTCCAACGGCGCGGAATCCGTGCGGCTCGCGGACCCGGCCAAAGCCGCGGCCGCACTGGTGAAGGAGCGGCCGTGGCTCAAATTGCACGTGATTGGATTTCAAATTGATGTCCGCGGCGCACAGCAGCAACTGAAGGACATCGCGACCGCGGGCAACGGCGAATTCTTCATGGCCAGGGACGCCCTCCAGATGAAGACCGCGTTCGCGGCCATCCGCCGCAGCAGCGGGGCGGAAGTGCCTTTCCGGCTGCTGGACGCCAAGGGCGATCGCGAAATCCTGAACGGCACGCTCGGTAAAAGTTTCTCGCTGCCCGAGGGCAAATACGTATTTGAAGTAACCTACGCGGGCGAGCCGCATCGCGATACGGTCTGGGTCAATACTGATGCTGAAACGCGGGTACGCTTCGCTTCGCCGTAGCGCATCGTATCAATTGCGAAAGGAGTATCGTGTGAGTCATCCGCGGATCAAAACACTGGCTTGTCTGCCGATTATCGCGCTCCTGGCCGGCTGCTCGCATTCGCATTCAAACGATAAGCACGACCCTCAACCCGCGCATGATGGCGGGCGTTCGATCGGCCGATCCAGGCTGGAGGACGTTCCGCCGTTCCATCTCAAATATCACTACACCGCCGAGAGCGTGTATCGCGATGCGGAGATCGACGGCCTGACGCTGCGATTCACATATTTAAGCCGGGCCACGCTTCGCCGCTTGTCGCAACAGAAGGGCCGTCAGATGGAGAGTCGGCCGCTATGGCGACCTGACGACCTCACGACCGAAACCACGCAGCTTTCCGGGCAGGAGGTCAAGCGTCTGATGGCGGTCGTGCGGGAGAGCGGCTTTCTGGAACTCGACTCCGTGTACGGCCCACAGGGTCGCCATTATCCGGAGCAACTGCTCGTGCGGTTGGACAAAACTGAAAAAGAAGTCGTGTTCCGGCATTCGCCGCAGGCGCCGCCGCCTCCCCCGGCGTTCGTCCAGGTCCGCCACGCGCTCTTCGAGCTGATCGACAGCAGGTTCAAGTTCCAACTCGTGAACGAGCGTGAACCGGAGTGAAACAGTTCTCGGCGTAAGCTATGCGGGGAGCTTGACTTTCGAAGACTCCCCTGAGGCTTCATTGACGACGATCAGCTCGCCGCCGTCGCCCGCAGCGAGTTGAGCGTTGGCGTTGAGTAACTCAATTCCGTAGACGGTCCCATCGGGAGCGAGATCGATGTTGAGTTCATCACTGACGCGAATGGTCTCGACCTGAGCCGCCTTTTCCTTCAAAGAAATGTACGCGACATTGTGTTTCGGGTGATAACTCAGTTTCATGGGCGTTCTCCTAGAAGAACCTCACCAGGACCGTGATGACCAGCCAACCATTCTCTTCTGCACAAAAAGCTTCCACCTGTTTGGTGGCGTAATGCCTTCCACGCCATAGATCATTATATGCGAAATTCCGTCGGAAACCGGTTCTGCCGAATTTGGCCGGGAACTGCTCACCGCCTTCGACCGTGGCGATCACTTCTGCGGTGGTTGCCCCCCGTTCGACCAAGCGGGTCAGAGCATGGGGATGGATGGTGATGTTCATGCGTTAAGTTCCTCGCTACACCATCGTCCGCTCGCTGCGCCTGGTCAGGAGCAGATAGAGAAAGAATACACCGCCGACCAGATTGGTGAGCACGCCGACCGGCACCTGCCGCGATTCCTCGCGGAACCACCACATCGCGTTGCGGGCCAGCATGTCGCACAGCGGCAGAAACGCGGCCCCGGCCAGCGCGCAGGCGGGAAGCAGATGCCGGTGCGTCGGGCCGATGAGGAACCGCACCATGTGCGGCACGAGCAGGCCGACGAATCCGATCGGGCCGCAGTAAGCGACAATGGCGGCGGTCAGGAGTGACGCCGAAAAATAGATCAACCAGCGGGAACGCCGCACGGACACGCCGCGGCTCTCGGCCACCACCTCGCCCATCATCAGCAGATCGAGATCGCGGTGCAGATAGAACGCGATCCCGCCCGCGACGGCGACGAACGCCAGTGATTCATACACCGAATCGAACCCGACGATCTCCAGCGAGCCCATCATCCACCGCAGGATGCGGTCCGCATCGCGTATCTCGGCCAGAAACATCGTGAGCACAATCAGGGCCGAGCTGATGAATCCGATGGTGATGCCGGCCAGCAGCAGCGTGCCGGTCGATTGCCCCTGCCGCAGGCGCGCGACGCCGTACACGATTAACACACTCACCAATGCTCCGACGAAAGCGGCCACACTCACCACCGGTATGCCGAACCACAGCCCGCCGCCCGTCACGGTGAACGCGATCGCCGCCCCCAGCGATGCACCGCTGGAAACGCCGAGCGTGTACGGCGAAGCCAACGGATTGCGAAACAGGGCCTGAAACATCGCCCCCGCCACCGCCAGCGCCGCACCAGCCAGCATGCCCATCAGCAGACGCGGCAGCGCCAACTCGCGCCACGTCGTTCGGAACGAAACGCCGCACGTGCCCGCCGCCAGCGAAGCCGCGACCACCCCGACACATGCAGCCGCCAGAAGGATGTAAATCGTAAGCTGACGACGCGTCATGAGATTTCACCGCCGTCGTCAAGTTGCCGAGTCGGGACGCCGCCGGTCCGGTCGAGCGCGACGTTTAGCCGCGAGCGCAGGAGAGCGCGTTGTCTTCCGCGTACTTTTCGCTGTTTTTTGCCGCTCTTCGTCGTTGATCAATTTGTACTCGATGCCGTCGGACAGGGCGATCCACGACGCCTCGATGATGTTTTCGCTGACGCCGACGGTGGCGAAGATCTCGTGCGTCTGCTCGTCGAGAAACTCGATGGTCACGCGCACGCGGGCGGCGGTCGCGGCCCGCGGGTTGATGACACGGACCTTGTAGTCGATCAGCCGGACTCGCTCGACGTTGGGATAGTGGCGCCGCAGCGCTTTGACCAGCGCGTGAGCCATGGCATCGACCGGGCCGTGGCCGTCGGAGACGCGGTGTTCGCAGTGGCCATCGACGCGCAGCTTGAGAATGATCTCGGTACTCGGCTCCTTGCGGTCGGCCGATCGCAGCGCCGCCGCCCGCCAGTGGTCCAGCTCCCAAAACGGATGGTACAGGCCCAGTTCCTTGCGGCAGAGCAGCTCGAAGCTCGCCTCCGCCGATTCGTAAACGTAGCCCTGGCTTTCGTTCTCCTGCAAGCGTTTCAGCAGCCGGCGCTGGAGCGACTTGTCGTGCTCGATGTCGAGCTTGCGGCCGATCTTCTCGGCGACGCCGCTGGCCCCGGACAGCTCGCTGATGAGTACGCGGCGGGAGTTGCCGACTTTCACCGGGTCGATGTGCTCGTAACTCCGGCTGGCGCGGCGGACCGCGTGCACGTGCATGCCGCCCTTGTGCGCGAACGCCGCCGGGCCGACATAGGGTTGACCGTCCACCGGCACCAGGTTGGCCACTTCATACACATACCGGCTCACCTCCGTCAGTTGCAACAAGCCGCCCGGCACCAGCACGTCTTTGCCGAGCTTGACGGCCAGGTTGGCGGCGACGGTGGTCAGATCGACGTTGCCGCAGCGCTCGCCGATGCCGTTGATCGTACCCTGGGCGTGGGTCGCGCCATGCTGAACCGCCGCCAGCGTGTTCGCGACCGCCAGGCCCGCGTCATTGTGCGTATGAATGCCGATCCGAACGGAGATGTGCGAGCGGATCGCATCGACAAACTCGGCCACCCGCTCGGGCAGCGAACCGCCGTTCGTATCGCACAGGCAGATGCAGCTCGCACCGGCGTCCTGCGCGGCTAAGAGTGTCTTGAGCGCGTACTTCGGGTTGGCGGCGTAACCGTCAAAGAAGTGCTCAGCATCGTAGATCACCTCGCGCCCATTCTTCGCGCAATGCCGAACGGAGTCGGCGATCATGCTCAGGTTTTCCTGCTCACTGACGCCGAGGATGTCTTTGACGTGCAGGTCCCACGTCTTGCCGACGATGGTGATCGCTTTCGTCCCGGCGGACAGCAGCGCTTTCATCCCTTCGTCCGCTTCGGGCCGTACACCGCGGCGGCGGGTCATGCCGAACGCGGCCACCCGCGCGTGTTTCAGCTTCAGCCCCGCGACCTCCTTGAAGAAAGCCGAATCCTTCTCATTGCTCAGCGGGTAGCCGCCCTCGATGTAGTCCACGCCCAGTTCATCGAGCTTGCCCGCGATGAGCAGCTTATCCTGCAAGCTGAGACTGACGTTGTGCCCCTGCGCGCCGTCGCGCAGCGTCGTGTCGTACAATTCGATGCGTTGTCTGGCTCTGGTCATATCCCGCTCGGATTCACTTCGTTCTGGAACCGGTCGGCACATAGCCGGTCTTGCTGATATTGGCCCCGATGGTTCGCATATATAAAAAAACCCCGCCGCAATCGGGCAGGGCCATTGGTTTCCAACATGGAATCCACGCGCCCTACCCGAAAAACCCTCCAATAATCATCGCGCCAATCGCGATCGCCGACAATCGGCATCGCGGCGGAAGATCGGGCATGACACTGAGCAACACAGATTTCATGACCAAGATGCTACATCGTTGCTCCATCGGCGCCAAGCAACCCTCACGTGCTCACTCGACCCCGGCCCGCCGGCGAAACTCTTTTTCGTCGATGACCTCCACCCCCAGCGATTTGGCCTTGTCCAGTTTCGAGCCGGCGTCCTCGCCCGCCACGACGAAATCCGTCTTGCGGCTGACCGACCCGGACGCCGTCCCGCCGAGCGCCTGAATCAGATCCTGGATCTCCTTGCGGCTGAAGCGCTCGAGCGTGCCGGTGACGACGATGGTCTTGCCGGCCAGCGGCTGCGCGCCCGCCCGCTTCTTCTTCGGCTGCGTCATGTTAACGCCGACCGCGCGCAGGCCGGAAATGATCTTCCGGCCGGGGCCGCTGTGCAGGAAGTTGTAGATGCTCGCCGCCAGCTCCGGTCCGATGCCTTCGATCTCCTGTAGCTCGTCGATCCCGGCGGCTTCCAGCGCTTCCATCGAACCGAAATGCTCCGCCAACAACTGCGCCGTGCTCACGCCGACGTGCGGTATGTTCAGTGCCGCCAGCAGGCGCGAGAGAGGGTTCGATTTGCTCTTCTCGATGGCGACCAGCAGGTTGTCGGCGCTCTTTTTGCCCATCCGTTCCAGCGCGAGCAACTTGTCTTCCCGCTCCTTGAGCCGATACAGATCGGCGAAATCGCGCACCAGCCCACTATCGACGAGTTGCTCGGCCAGCGCGGTGCCGACGCCTTCGATGTCCATCTGATCGCGGCCGCAGAAGTATCGCAGCCGCTCCTTGATCTGTGCGGGGCAGGCCGGGTTCACGCATCTCAAAAACACGCCGCCCTCATCGCGAATGGTCTCGCTGTTGCACTCCGGGCAGTGCGCCGGTGGGGTGATCGGCTTCGTGCCCGACCCGCGCGCCTCAATATCGACCTCAACGACCTGCGGAATAATCTCGCCCGCTTTCTCGACATAAACCATGTCGCCGATGCGCACGCCGAGCCGCTCGATCTGATCGAAGTTGTGCAGCGAGGCGCTTTTGACCGTCGTGCCCGCGAGCAGTACCGGCTCCAGATTCGCCACCGGCGTGATGGTGCCGAGTTTGCCGACCTGGAAGCGGACCGAGAGCAGCCTGGTCCGGGCGCGCTCGGCGGCAAATTTGTACGCGATGCACCAGCGGGGAAAGCGGCTGGTCTGGCCGAGCGCGTCCCGCTGATCGAGCCGATCCACTTTGATGACCACGCCGTCTGTGCCGTAATCCAGCCCGCCGCGCTTCTTGTCCCACTGATGGATGAACTTGAGCACCTCGTCGATGCCGGCGAAGCGCTGAAAATGCAGGTTGATCGGTACGCCCCATTTCCGAATCGCCTGGAACAGGTCGAAATGCGTCTCGAACCGCAGCGGCTCGACCTGACCGAAGCCGTGAGCGATGAACGCGAGCTTGCGCTGCCGGACGATGCGTGAATCCAGCAGCTTCAGCGTGCCGGCGGTGGCGTTGCGCGGATTGGCGAAGGTGGGCTCGCCGGCCGCCTCGCGCTGCGCGTTGAACTGCTTGAACTCCGGCAGCGGCCAGTACACTTCGCCGCGGACCTCAAGGATGTGCGGAATCTCACGGCCGCCGTGGAGCTGTAAAGGGATCGAGCGGATGGTGCGGGCATTTTGCGTGATGTCATCGCCGGTATCGCCATCGCCGCGCGTGGCCGCCAGCACCAATCGACCGTCTTCGTAACGCAGCGAGACCGCCACGCCGTCGATCTTGGGATCGACCACGTACTGATACGCTTCGCCGCCCAGCCCTTTGGCCACGCGGGCATCGAATTCCCGCAGCTCCGCCTCGTTATAGGTGTTGTCGATCGAGAGCATCGGGATGGCATGCGCGACCTGCTTGAATTCGGCCAGCGGCGCGCCGCCGATGCGCTGCGTCGGCGAGTCCGGGATCACCAGATCCGGGAACTGCTCTTCCAGCTCTTTCAGTTGCTCGAACAGCCGGTCGTAATGCCGGTCGGAAATGGCGGGCTCGGCGAGGACATAATAGCGGTGATCGTGCCGGCGGATTTCCTCGCGCAGTTCGGCGATTTTCTGTTGTGCTTCGGTTCGGGTCATGATGCCGACTTCCCGATGTTCATCGGGATCGGAATCATATCAGGCCAGGTGGGCGGCGGCGAGCGGTGACGGACGGCGCCGGTGCCGGATTATCGTACGAACGGCGAGTAGCAGGACATAACCGCTCGCGATGATCGCAACGTACGTGTAGTAGCGGTTCGTTAAATAACTGCGAAGCGACAGGGTGCTCACGCGCTCCTCGCCGAGGACGAGCGTGAGAACGGTTCGAAGCAGGGGCATAACCACGGGGAACTTGTCCCAATTGGTGTAGCGGACTTCCGCAAAATTGCAGGCGTGATCGTAACCGGGCGGGACCTGTTTCTCGTAGTACGGCCAGTCGTTGTGCACATCCGCGAAGCTGGCCAGCTTGCCGTCGGGGCGCACGAATATCACGTTGAAAGTCGGCCCGAGCACCGCCCAGCGGCCGGGTTCGACCTCCGCCTCGATCATCGTGTGGCCGCCCGGGATCTCGCCCACTTTCATCTGGACGAATCGCACCTTGTAACCGGCGCTTTGCAGGGCCTTGCCAAGGACGAGGGAGCAACTGCCGCAGGCACCGGCCGGTGCGAGCAACTCCGTATCCGCGGAAGGCAGCAGCCAGTCGCGAACCCCGCCATCGTAGCCGCTCCAGATTTCTCGTCGATTGATCAGCCGATCATACACCTCGTGTGTGAGGGCAACCGCCGCCTGTTCGCCACTCATCCCCGGCTGAACCAGCTTCTCCACGAACCGCCGGTAAACGTGCTCCTCATAATCGCCCAGCATCAGCAGCCAAAGCACGGACATCCATACCACGACGTGAAACCCGGTCCAGAACCGCACCCGCCAGGTCGTTATTTTGAGGTCGGCGACCACCACGAGCGGGGTCGGTTTGACCGTCGAGGCAGCCATGATGCGGCTCGGCTGAACGGTCCCGGTTATCATCGGCATATCCAAATACACATCCGTCGCGAGCGCAGTCATAGTTACACCTGATGGAGTGAGAGCCGGAATCGTGAACGTCACAACAAGGAAATAACGCGATTCCGACCTGCTTTATTGTCGGTCACTACATAGATTAATTCGACACGCCTTCCGCCGTCAATTATGATGCGTGCAGACTTTAATAGTTTTTTCAGTCGGATTGTGTTTGAAACGCGATACGGCGGAGGAGCGGAGTTGGTTATCGAACCTCATTCGTCGAATGGTATCTCTTTCCATTCCGGCGAATCGAAGTCCAGGGGTGGACGGCGAACGCGGACACGTCCAGGATCGACTACAACAACGCACCCGATGCACTCGGACAGATCCGTTCCCCTCAGAAACTCCTGGACGAAGGAATTAACCGACCTCATGCCCATACCATACGGTCGAAACAGAATGACACCGGGATGATGCCCGGGCGGGTACTTGCGAAGATCCGCGAACTCCAGATCCAGAGTGAAGAGGATGCGCTTCTCGGAAGCGGCGGCATGGGCTATTCGAGTGTCGGGCTGAGATAAGAGCCCCTCATCGGCGGCTGTGCAGGCTTCGTGTCCGAATGTGGCGAGTACGTTCTTCAGCTTTGGAGGAAGGTTTTCGTCAAGCTTAATCCTCATGAATCGCAGCCACTTTCCAGGTATTCTCCAGAGCCAGTTCGGCGGCATAAGCTAAAGCGGCGCTGATGTCGTCTTTCTGGAGATGTGGATAGCTTTCAAATAACTCATCCCAAGTCGCGCCCTCCGCCAGACTATCGAGGATGATGGAAATGTAGATCCGCGTGCCGCGGATGCAGGGTTTGCCTCCGCAAACTCCTGGCGTGACTGTGACTCGGGAAAGTAGTTCTTCACGGGTCATGCGACACCTCCACCGAACTTGCTCATATCATTCAACCGGTACAGCGTCTCGCCGGCTTTGGGCACCATCAGCACGCCCTCGCTCTCGCGGCCGGCGTATTCGGACGGGTCGATCGAGTCCGGATCCATATAGCCCAGGTTGATTCGGCGGCAGCGCTCCTGCGGGATGCGGGTGGCCAGGACGACGTTGACCCGCGGGGTCTCGGTGCCGTTCTCGTACCGGCCGACGCCCTTAACGTGCGTGCTGTGCGCGACCACGCCCCACGGATAGTCCGAGAACCGGTCCCACTGCCTGGCGAAGTAGTCGCGGACGTGATATCCGATCTGGTCCAGCACTCTGCCGTGCGAATACGACACCTCGTCGATGTGCGGGGCGTAGATGATGAGCGTGCCGCCGTCGGCGACCACCGGCTCCAGCTTGTACATGCACTTGCCCGCCGTCCAGATGTCGTCGTACATCTTCGGCGAGCAGGAGAGCACCGTCTGATACGGCTCGGACCGATAGATGATGTGGATCTGGTCGGATAACTCGGTGGCCGCCTTCCACGCCTCGCGGACGGGGCCGGCGAAAACGCCGCGCACGTCATTGCCCTCGACGACGTACCCGATGAGCGTGCGCTCGATCGGCACCAGGTCGGCCGACGCCTCGATGCACGCGCGGACGGCGTTCTCGCGGTTGCCGTTGATCACCGGGTTGGTGCCCAGCGCGCCGAGCCAGTGCGTGAAGTTGATGATCTGCGGCGCGGCGATGCCGGGGAACAGATATTTGTGCCCGCCGGAAAAACCCACCACCTCGTGCGGAAAGATCGGCCCGCAGATGATCAGGTGGTCGTAGTCGAAGATCATCTTGTTGATGAGCACGGGCACTTCCATGTGCAACATGCCGCCGGAAAGCGCCTCGACCTGCGCACGTTTGAGCCGCCCCACCGGCCGCAGCGCCGTCGGCGAATCCCACTCATGATTGAAAACGCCGACCCGCCCGTACAGCTCCCGCCGCTCGGTTGGCGTCAGGCCCAGATGCTGGTTGATCTTTTCCTCGGACATCGGCGGATGCGTGCCCAGCGCGATCAGGAAATCGATTTTTTGTGCGCGCGGAAGCAGCACGTCGCTGATGGCGCGGAAGAACGTCCCCGTCGGCCCGCTGCGCGTGTGATCGGGAATAATCGCCAGCACGCGCTTGCCGGCGAGCGGCAGCGCCGCCAGCACCTGTTCTACGAGGCGGCGGACATCGGCGTCTGAAAGAATGGCGGCGGGAGAGCCTTGCGATAGGACCATGATTCCCTAAGTATACTCAAACCGACCGGTGGATCGCCAGACATTGAACGATTCCTGCGACAGGTCGATAATGCCGAACGTCAATCCATCGTATGCCATTGATCGTCATCGTCAGCGAACAAATCGTAACGAACCTTTACATCAAGACTCTTGGCATGGAAGTCAATAAGCGATTATAATCGTTTTGCATGGTGGCAGGAACCATCCAACTTGGCGGAAAGCGATTCGTGATCGTACCGGAAGAGGAATATGACCGGTTGCGTGAACGGGATGCCGTGATCGGCGATGTGGATTTGCCGCAGCTTCCCGCCCGCCTGCCCAGCGGCAACTATCCAGCCGTCCAGGCTCTGCGTGTCGGACTGGCCCGCAAGCTGATCAAGCGCCGTTGGGCGGTGGGATTGTCACAAGCCGAAGTGGCCCGCCGCGCGGGCATCCGCCCTGAATCGCTTAACCGCATCGAGAAGGCCAAAGTAACGGCCGACACCGCGACGGTCGCAAAGATCGTTCGGGTTCTCGAAAAGGCCGAGCGGAAGCAGGCAGACAGAGCTGAATAATCAGTTGCTTGCGTATTCTAACGGAGTGCTTTTCAGATTCGTTTCAGACGGCGCATTTGTTCCGATTGGATTCGTCGGAGGACTCGCGTTAAATCGGCATCTCTGACCTGCCAAAGCTTGCGGAGCGAATGCGCAGTTTGACACGTATCGATTTGCCGATACGATGTTACGGCAGGTGGATTCATGATTCGGTATGCCCGGCTCGCAATTGCAATATCTGCGATCGCATTGATGGTTCCAACAGCGGTCTTTGCCTGCCCGAATTGCGTCTCGTCCGTCGAAGCGGCCAGCCAGTCCGGCACCAGCGGCAGCATGGCGGGCGGGCTGGGCGGCAGTATGGCCGCCGGATACTACTACAGCATCCTGTTCATGATCGGCATCCTCTTCACGCTCACGACCATCCTGGTGTTCGCCATCCGCCGGCAAGACACCCGGCTCGTCCCCGAATCATTTTCGGACGAAGATTTCCCTCGGTGATCCGCTCTCTCTCCACACTTTCGCATCTTTGCAAATGTATTCGCATATCGGTCCTCGAAACTACTCCGCGCCGGCCGTCAATTCGCCGAATTGAAACGTATATTTGATGCAAGTTGCCCAGGCTCTCGTGCGGGGCGAGAGCGGCGGGTCAGCGCTGGAGGGGATCAGGTGACGGCCGCGGGCAGTGTCCGCGTCCCAGCGACGGCTATTCCACATGGTCAGCATTCCTCTGCCAACGGATGACGGTGCGATCCAGGCGGCTTTCACGCAAGTGAACGCCAAGATGTCCGCCTGGACGTCGGCCATGTCAGATGCGCAGCGGGTCGTACGCGGTGCTGCCACTTCCGCTCGCCGGCTCAAAGCCGTCCCCGAAGACCAGACGCCGCCTGTCCCCGAAGATGTTCCACAGGCACCGGCACCCGCGGCCGCGACTTTGCCGCCGCCGACCGTGCCGGTCGACGTTGCTCCTCATCGGGAGTTGCCCGAAGCAGGGGAACAGACAGCGGCCGAACCCGGCGCAACAGCGAACACGCCGGTCGACTCGCCGCCGGCGCAGGAGAAATCGAATGCGACTTTGGACGAGGATGAGTCGCTGCTGGCAACCCTGGATGACGAAACCGCCAAGGCCGTCCGCGTGATGCGGCGGCTGAATCCTGGAAAAAAGAGCGTGCGCGAGTTGCTGGAGGAATATCGGGCCAGCGGTGCGGATCCTTCGACGCAGCCCAAGAAGAAATCCTGGTGGACAAGGAAATGAATATGAGCCAAGAGAAGAAAGAAATGACCAAAACACAATCCGAGCCGCTCCCGGCCGTCGATGTGCAGCGAATCGAGACCCTGGGCAAGGACGTGGTATCCGCCATGCAGTCGCTTCGGGAGATGCTCGAAGCGCGGGGCGGCGCCCTGGAGGCTTGCCGCTCGGCCCTGGAGGAGCATTACCAAAAGCTCAATGATGACCAGCAGGGGTTCACCCGCTGCGAGGCCGAGTTGTGCGAGCAGATGGAACGCCGCGAAGCCGAATTGCAACGCCGCGAGCAGCAGTGCGCCGAACAGACCCAGAGACAGGAATCGCGCGCCGCGGAACTCCAGTCGCGCCAGGCCGCGCTCGCCGAGCAGGAACAGCGTTTTCATCAGGAACACACCGCCGTGGAATCGCAGCTTGCGGGGTTGTCAAGCAAACAAGCCGAGCTGGAGGCCCTGAAACAAAAACTCGAGGCCGAAAGTTCGCAGTTCCAGCAGCAACGGTCGGAATGGGAGGGCCGCCGCGGCCAACTGGCCGGCACCGAGGCCGAGCTGAAGCGCCAGCGCGAGCAGCTTCAGCAGGGCCAGCAGTCATTGGAGGCCGGGCGCGAGAAGCTGAATCGCGAGCTGGAATCGCTCCGCGGCCAGGAAGCCAAGTTGAACAGCGTCGTCAAATCGCTGGAGATCAAACAGCAGGAATTGCAGGAGGCCCAGGCCGAGCTCGCCGCCAAGCGGCAGGAATGGACCGCCCGAATGCACGAAGTCGATTCCGCGCGAGACAGCCTGGTCGCTCTCCAGAAGCAGCTCGAAGGCGAGATCAACCAGATGACCGCGCAGCAGCACGAGTTGCTGCCGCGTTCCGGCGGCGGGAATGGAGCGAGTGCCGGTCTGCCCACCGCCGCCGACACGAGCGCGCGGGCATCGCTGGAACGCTTCCAGAAACTTTGCCGCGACGCCAAGCGGCGGGCCATCGGGGCCTGAGGAAAGGGATCAGAGATCAGTGTACCAGGACCGCGGCAGCTTGCTGCCGCAACGCGCGTCAACGAGTTGACGCGGTCCTCGGACGGATTGTGAGATATCCTATGGCTCTAAAACTGTTCACGCGTAAGCAGGTGATTTCTCCGAGAGACGGGAGTCCTCGTCGGCGATCCGATCGCCCCGATGAGAATTATGAACCCGCTACGGCACCCAGGCTCCCGGACGATGGACTGGATCGTCAGTTGCAGCTCGAGCGATACGGTTTCATCGTCGCCAACCCGCACCTCTGGAAGAACCATCCCCAGCTCGATGCCGTGAAGCAGGCGGCCGCCTCCGCCATTGCCGATCACTTCCTGATGGTCCCCGAAGGGTTCGCCTCACTGCCGCAGACGCTTCAAAACGAACCCGGCAGCGCCGAAGTGGACGTCGAAACCGAGCCATACCTGCTGGCCCGTTGCCCGGTCACCAACGCTCAGTTCCAGAAATTCGTGGATGCCGGCAGCTACGAGGCTTTTGAACTCTGGCCTCGCGACATCTGGCCGCATCTGATCGAGTTTGTGGATCGAACCGCCCAGGCCGGCCCGCGATATTGGGAACAGGGCCGCCACGATCACCGCCTGGCCGAGCACCCGGTGGTCGGCATCTGCTATTTCGAAGCCGCCGCCTACGCGCAGTGGGCCGGCTACCGCTTGCCTACCGAAGCCGAATGGCAGATGGCGGCCAGTTGGCGGCTCCGCAGTTCCGCTCAGTGTCTCCGCCGCTATCCGTGGGGCGACGCCCTCGACGTGCAGCGGTGCAACATCTGGGCATCGAACATCGGCAACACGGTGCCGGTCCAGGCGTACGAATCGGGCACGGCCCCGAACGGCGTGCTGCAATTGATCGGCAACATTTGGGAATGGACGTCTTCGGATTTCACCGTGACGCACGAGGACGGTTGGGCCGTGGTCGGCGACATGCCGCTCAAGAGCGTCCGCGGGGGCGCGTTCGACACCTACTTTGCCGCCCAGGCCACGAGCTGTTTCCGGACCGGCCTGGTCACGCTCAGCCGGATGTACAACACCGGGTTCCGATGCGCTCTGGATTTGAATCCTGTGTACGAACGATGCGATTGATTTACTTTGGGGGGAGACCCGATGACCACTTTAGCGACGACGTCTTATCTGAATGCCGCCCGCGACGTGAACTGCCTCATCTGCGACGGCATCAATGCCTACGACGCGATGCATTGCCGCCAGTGCTCCGCGCCCATGTCACTGGTGCACGATTCGATCGCCCAGGAGCGCCAGCCGCAGATCGTCAGTGTGATCGGCGAAAGCAACGTCGGCAAGACCGTGCATCTCGGATTTCTCCTCGACATGCTGTCGCGGCGGGCAAACGATTTCGAAGCCATCCCCAAAGGAGCGTATTCCGTCGATATCCAACAGGCGGTGGCGAACTACATGCTTCAGCGGCAGTTCCCGCCCAAGACGCCGATGGAAGCGAATCAGTGGTACTGGGCTTACTACCAGATCTGCAAACGCGCCCGCTCGCCGAAGTGGGTCGATCTGGTCATGCCCGACATGGCTGGCGAATCGCTCGCCGCGGAGGTCGCCACGCCGAAGACGTTCCGCGTCATCCGCAGCCTGCTGGCCAAGTCGGCGGGCATCATCCTGCTGGTGGACGCCGCTCTGGCGGCCAATGGCTCGCACCAGCCCGATTTCTTCGCCCTCAAGATCCTCAGCTACATCGATACCATGCGCGGCGCAAAACGCAACGAGCGCATCAAGACGCCCACCGCCGTCGTGCTCTGCAAGGCCGATTACTGCGCCGAGTGCTTCGACGATCCGGGCCGTTTCGTCGAGGCCAATCTCAACCGTCTCTGGAACATCTGCCACAGCCGGTTCGACAAGATAGAGTTTTTTGCCTCCAGCGTGGTCGGCTCGCTGGGCTACGCGGTTTCCGAGACCGAGGATTACGTGGTCCCGATCCCGCTGCACACCTCGCTGCGCGGCGTCCTGGAGCCCTTCGAATGGATCGTGAATCAATTGTGAACTCCATCGACCAGGCCATCTTCACGTCCATCCGCTCGCCGATGGGAGCGGGTTACCGCATCGTGGCATGCAGCACCGGCGTCACTCCCGAAGAAAAGGCCGAAATCACCCAGCGCTCGCCGTCCCACGACAGTCTGTGTCTTCAAATCGCACCGACCGGCGCCCTGACCAGCTACCGCCTGACCAGCGGCCGCCACTGCATCGCTCATTCCCAGCATGCCGGCATGGAGCACACCGGCCGCGGCGGCCCCCGCGTTTACACGCATATCACCCTGCTGGACGAGGCGGCATTCGACGAGTTTGTCTTCAACCCCATGTGCGTGTGGCAGGCAGTCCGCTCCGCAGCCGGCGATACCCCGAACCTGAGGCCACCCCCGTACCTCCCGCCGTTAAACTTGCCGTGCTACGCGCCTCGGAGTAGCGAGGCGGAGCCGGGTCGCCCTGGCGAGTCCGCCCGTACTCCCCCGCTTGCGAAGGGGGGGCAGGGGGGGATCACCACCGCCGACGAGCCAGTGACCGCATCTGACCTCGATCTCATCTGTCGCATAGGCTCGGTCCTCATCGGCCGCCGCCGGCTCATCGTGATCGGCGGCCGACCGGCACTCACGCTCGTCGAATGGGCGTTGATGTTTCTACCCCGCTCGCTCCGCCGCACGCTCACGTTTTCAGCCGGCATAAAGCCGGCCCCCTCACGTCCGCTGCAACTGGCCTGGCTCGCCCGCGAAAGCGCGGACCTCCGGAGCATAACGCTCGGGCCGGACGTACACGTATTGGATGCGGATGTGTTGGAAACATCGTGCGCTCAGCACCACGCGCTAACGACTCCGGCCAATCCACAATCCACTCGCCAGGGCGAAGCCCTTGGGCGTAGCACGGCAATTCGCAATCCGCAATGCGACGAGTGGTTCACCCTCATGCGCTCCTGGTCCCGCCAGCAGCGATGGGATGAGATCAGCAGCCTGACCGCGGACCTGTCGATGCAAGTCCAGCCGTCCGATCTCGATCGGATCGCCGCCATCTGCCGCGACATGGATCTGATTACGATCGTCAAGAGTCCGGAACTCGAGCAGATGACAGCACGCTATCGCTCTCACGCCGCCGCGAACGCCGTCGAAACGCGACTCCTCGCCCGCCTGCTCCAGGCCATAACCGTCGAACAGCGGAAAAGAGCGTCTCGCGAGAAGATCGAATCATCGCCTTCTCCCGAATACCCCGCACCCACCGCCGCCCCTGGTCATCCCATTTAGCCCCGGGCCTGCCCGGGGGGAGCTGTCTGACGCCTTTCCCGTAGCAGTCGGTTTCGCTTGCAACCCGCCGCTGGGTGTATATGATTATTGATGAAATCGCGGGTGTAGCTCAGTGGTAGAGCGTCACGTTGCCAACGTGAATGTCGTGGGTTC
>CAYLLT010000087.1:0-26122 GCA_964384465.1 uncultured Planctomycetales bacterium
CTCGCATCTCGATTACTATATAGAATTGTTCAAGTTATTTTTGAGCGCGACCTAATCACCTGGCCGGTATGAGCGGCCATGCGGCCCATCGAGGTGACCACGCTGGCTTCGACGCCGCGCTTCAGTTCGCTGTACGGCTTGTCGTTGCGGATAGCGTCCATCAGATCGTTCCATTCATTCTGATAGGGATCTCCCTCGCCCTCCTTCACCTTGGACTCCCATATCTTATCCGCGGATTCGATGCTCTGGTTCTTGTAGAGGCTGGAGGGGCTGCCGCAATCGCCGCCCTTGGAGGCGATGCCGGAACCCTTCGTGCCGTGGAGATAGCTCGCGTAAGGATTGTTGCAGCCGTCCATGCAGCGGCCGTCGAAATAGAACTTGGCCCCGTCGGCATAGGTGTATTCCACCGAGTAGGAATCAAAGTTCTGGTCCACGTAAGTGACGCCCTCGGGACTCTGGCGGTAATGGCGGCCGCCCACGGCCTGGGCTTTGACCGGCCAGGCGTTCTTCATCCAACCCAGGTGATCGATGATGTGGATGTAGAAGTCGCTGTAGCACCCGCCGCCGGCCCAGAGGAAACTGTGGAAGCGCTGGATCTGGTACATCAGATCGCTGACTCCCTCGGGCTTGGGCAGAGAGGCGAAGTAGCCGATCGGCCCGTGCATGCGATATCCCCGCTGAAGGACGATGTCGCCGATCTCGCCGTCGTGCACGCGCTTGGCCAGTTCCTCCAGGTGCCGGCTGTGCCGGGACATCAGGCCCACGGCCACCTTGAGGTTCTTCTTGGCGGCGGCTTCACCCAGCTCGAACATGCGCTTGGACGTGGGGCCATCGGCGGTCAACGGCTTTTCCATGAAGACGTTGAGGCCCTTCTCGATCGCATAGGCGAAGTGAACCCAGCGAAAGGCCAGCGGTGTGGCGAAGATGGCGACGTCGCCCGGCTTGAGGCAATCCATCGCCTTCTTGTAGGCGTCCAACCCGACGAATCGGCGGTCGTCCGGCACATCGATCTTCTTGCCATGTCCCTTGAGATTGTCGTTGTCGAGGCTGCCCTTGATTCGATCGGCGGAGATGTCCGCCATGGCCACCAGTTTGGTGGGACCTTTGGTGGATAGCGCGTTGCCGGCAGCCCCGGTGCCGCGACCGCCGCAGCCGACGAGGGCGAGCTGGATCGTGTCGCTGCCCGCGGCATAGACGGCGGGAACGATCGTCCCTGCCAGGGCTGAGGCCGCCGCGACCCGGCCCGAAGTCGCGAGAAACTGACGGCGTGACGTTGCATTCGCGCTGCGCTTGTTCATCGTTGGTCTCCTCGAAGTTTATGGAATCCGATATTGGAGTTGCTTTTAATAACACAAAAACGGTCATCGCTCCAGCCCCAAGCTCCTGGTTTTCTTCGGGACCCGATTCTGATGCCTGCCGATGGTCGGATATGGAAAACCCTCCTCGTGTCCGCAAGCACGGCCGGTGGCTGCAAAAAGCCGGTGGAGAGGCTTGACTGGAGGTTGCGGCAACGAGTTGCCGCGGTCCTGTGCACTTTCACGCCAGAATCTGCTTGACCACGTTGCCGAAGACGTCGGTGAGGCGGAAGTCGCGGCCCTGGAAGCGGTAGGTCAGGCGGGTGTGGTCGATGCCCAGCAGGTGCAGGATGGTGGCGTGGAGGTCGTGGACGTGGACCTTGTCCTCGACGATGTGGAAGCCGAGGTCGTCGGTCTTGCCGATGGTGATGCCGCGTTTGATGCCGCCGCCAGCCAGCCACATGGTGAAGGCCTGCGGATGGTGATCGCGGCCGAGGCTGCGCCCGAGGGCGAGGCTGGCTTCGACCATCGGCGTGCGGCCGAACTCGCCACCCCAGACGACGAGCGTGTTGTCGAGGAGGCCGCGCTGCTTGAGATCTTTCACCAGGGCCGCGCTGGCCTGATCGGTCAGGCCGCATTGTGCCTTGCACCCGCCGGCGACGTCGCTGTGATGGTCCCAAGCCTCGTGGTACACGTTGATGAACCGCACGCCGCGCTCGACCAGCCGCCGGGCCAGCAGGCAGTTGGCTGCGAACGACGGCTTGCCCGGCTCGACCCCGTACATCGCGAGCGTCTCCTTCGATTCCTTCGAGATGTCGATCAGTTCCGGCGCGCTGGCCTGCATCTTGTACGCCATTTCGTAGGAGGCGATGCGGGTGACGATCTCCGGATCGCCGACCACGTCCAGCCGCTGCTGGTTGAGGTCGCGGATGGCGTCGAGCTGCTCGCGGCGCATGTCGCGGGTGATGCCCTTGGGGTTGGACAGGTTGAGGATCGGGTCGCCCTGGCTGCGAAGAGGTACTCCCTGGTAAACAGTGGGCAGGAACCCGCAGCCCCAGTTGCCGCACCCGCCGCTGTTGGCGCCGGTGCTGGTGAGCACGATGAAGCCGGGCAGATCGGCTGCTTCGCTGCCCAGGCCGTAGGTGACCCATGCGCCCATGCTGGGCCGGCCGAGCTGCTGCGAGCCGGTGTTGAGGAAGATCTGTGCGGGCGCGTGGTTGAACGCATCGGTGTTCATCGAGCGGATGATGGCGATGTCGTCGACGATGGTGGCCAGGTGCGGCAGCATTTCGGACAGCTCCGCCCCGGATTGGCCGTGTTTGGCGAACTTGTACCGCGGCGAGAGGATTTTGGCCGTCCGCTCGATGAAGGCATAGCGCTGGTCTTTGATGACCGAAGGCGGAATCGGCTGGCCGTCGAGTTTGGCCAGCTCGGGCTTGTAGTCGAACAGATCGAGTTGGCTGGGCCCGCCGGCCATGAACAGGTAGATGACGCTTTTGGCTTTCGGTGCGAAGTGCGGCGGCTTGGGCGCCAGCGGGTTCAGGTGCGGCTGCGTGGTCGGCGCGGCGAAAAGCTGGTTGTCGTTCAGCAATGATGCGAGCGCCATCATGCCGATGCCGACGCGGCACTCCTGAAAGAAATGGCGGCGGGTGATGCGCTCTTTGAGCAGTTTTTCGAATGATTCGATGGGCATCGTTATCACGCCATGCTCACGCGAACAATCCCTCTTGCTCCAGAATCCGACGATACTCGGCCATCGTAATGATCTGCACGCCTTCGTATGGATGGAGTGCGAGCAGGTGGCGATCGTTGGTAACGAGATAGTCTGATCCAGACGATAAGGCGGTCCGAAGAACATCGCTGTCAGCGGCATCACGGGGAACCGTATGGCGGGACGGAATCGGCTCCACGAGCCGGCCGCGACGAAGCGCTCGCGCGACCGCCAGCATAGCGGACCGGTGTGACAATCCGAGATCTTCCGTCATCACGCTCGTCATCTCATCGACAATGTACAGGCTGATATAAATACGCCACGACGCCTGCTCGGTCGACGCGAGGATTCGACGCGCCGTATCACCGCCCAGTGCTTCGGCGACGTAGACGTTCGTGTCAAATACGACTTTCATTCGCCGTAGCGCCGGCGGTGAATGGCGCGGTCGATCGTCTCGTCCGTGATTCCGCGTTCCTGCGCGACGCGGCGGTTCTCGGCGACGGCTTCCTCCCACTCGCGCTCAAACCGCTGCGAGAGGCGCTTCTCGAGCACGAGGCGATCTTCCTCCCGCATTTGTTCGATCAACTCCAGAACGTAGTCTACTGTCGGATGGTTCATGAACCCACTCCCAACCGTGACGCCCTGCCACTTGCAACAACGTCACTGCTGTTGCTCTACTATGTCTTTTACTTTTTCAATGACTTCATTTTCAACTGTCGCATAATCGTGTGGAACAGTTTCGTCAGGCGGGGCAGCAGTGTCTGCTTCAGCGAATCTCTCGAAAAGCTGTTCGAGAGAGCTTTGATCGTGAACGCCGCCCGCGCTACAAAACCGTTCCACGTCGACAGTACCGTCTTCCAAAAAATCGATTTCCCACCGCTCACCGGGTACGCTGACTTGGACGGAAATGCCATCGTAACGATAGTACGCCACTGAATAATGGATGTCGGATCGGTCCAGACGATGCAAAAACTTAAGCAAGTTATTGAACTGGTTTGTCATTTATCGAACCTCCGATCTGAGAGCATCTTTCGGATAGTTGAATAGCCAGGCTCGCGTCGACGAGCGCGCCGATCGATCTCCTCCCATGTCACTTCCATGATGTCCTCCCAGGCCGGAGAACCTGGAGGTAGGGGCGCTCGAACGACGCTCATCTGCTTGCGCTCCAGAATCTCGCGGACGGTCCTGCCCGCATTCTGATCCATTGTAGCGTATCCAGGGTATTGTTCGCATCACCCCTTCGTCACTGTCTCGTCCAGGTTCAATAGGACATTCGCCACCATGGTCCATGCGGCGAGCTGCTTCATATCCATGCCGCCGGACGGCGATTGTTTGGGATCGGGCAGCGCGACCACCGCGGGATCGACCGATCCGCTTTGAAAGTGCGCCAACTGCTGTTGCAGGAGCGCAAGGAGGCGATCGACCTCGGCCGGCTGCGGACGGCGTGTGAGGCACAAGCGGAAGGCGTAGATCATCCGCTCGCGCGGGTCGGGCGGGCCATGCTGGAGGACGCGGCGGGCCAGGGACTGTGCCGCTTCGCTGAACACCAGATCGTTCAGCAGCGTGAGCGCCTGGAGCGGCGTGTTGGAGCGGACGCGCTTGACGACGCAGGTATCGCGGCCGGGGGCGTCGAACGTGACCAGACCCGGATAGGGAACACTACGCTTCCAAAAGGTGTACACGCCGCGGCGGTAACGGTCCTCGCCGGTGCTGGCGGGCCAGCCGGCGTCGCCGTGGCCGAGGCCGCTGACGCCCGCCGGCTGCGGCGGATAGACGCTGGGGCCGCCGATTTTTTCGCTGAGCAGGCCGCCGGCCCGCAGGGCCAGATCGCGGATGACCTCGGCCGGCACGCGCGTTCGCGGGCCGCGTGCAAGGAGGATGTTGTAGGGATCGCGCTCGTGCGATGACGGCGTGACGCTCGACGACTGGCGGTACGTCGCCGACGTGACGATCAGCCGGTGCATGGCTTTGAGGCTCCATTTCCGCCGGACGAACTCGGTGGCGAGCCAGTCGAGCAGCTCCGGGTGCGAGGGCGGTTCGGCCCGCAGGCCGAAATCCTCGGTGGTGGCGACGATGCCGCGGCCGAAGTATTGCTGCCACATGCGGTTCATGATGACGCGGGCGGTGAGCGGGTTCTGGTCGCTGACCAGCCAGCGCGCGAGCGTCAGCCGGTTGGGCGGTTCGCCGGCCGGCAGCGGCGGCAGCACCGACGGAACTACGGGCGTTACTTCTTCGGCGGGGTTCAGGAATTCACCGCGCGCGTACAGGTGCGTCTTGCGCGGCTGACGGCGTTCCTCCATAACCAGCGTGGTGGTGAACTTGGGCACGCTGTCGCGCAGGGCGTTGATGCGGGCGTGCTGAGCGGACAGCTCAGGCGCGACCGAAAGATAGTATTTCCCGATCACCTCTTTTTGCTTCATATTGCGCCATTCGGGCGGCATGGCGAGAATGGCTTCCATCTCCGCGGGCAGTTTGGTGGCTTTTACGGATCCGCGCTTGTTGGTAGCCGAAACGCGAAACCTCCCGATGGTGTGCTGATCGATGAAGTTCTGCACGAAGGTGAAACTGAGCCGCGTGCCGTTCTTGAAGCCGATGGGCTGGGCCAGCTCAAAAACCGCGCGGTGGTCCTTGCCGATGCCGCCGGGCGAGACGGTCCAGCCGGAATCGCGATCGCCATCGACGGCGTGTTCCGGCCGGTGCTCGTTGTTGCTGTAGTTGCCGAAATGGTCGGCGGAGGCGCCTTTCCACTTGACGGGAGGCACGTAGGGTCCGCTCTGCGGACCGTCGTCGGAAATGGTCCGCACAGCGGACCCTACCGTCTTGCCGCTCAGCGGTGCGGCGGTGACGATCAGCTCGTTGAGCATGAAGTCGCCGTCGCCGATGCCGCTCCCGCGGCCGGGGCCGTGATAGGGCAGGCGCGGATCGGCCATCACCTCCAGCCGGAAGGCGGTGATGTCCGACAGATCGGAATCGTATTCGACGGCGTAGACGTCACGCGTCGGGCGATCGCCGCTGACGAGGATCGAATCATCGTCGAGACGGGCCATCGTGGCGTTCTTCTCAGAGGCAAACTTGAGCGGCGGCAGCACGCGCCAGTCGGTGGCGACGGACGCCATCTCCGCTTCCCAGGCGGCCTGGCCGGAGTGACGATGCTGCTGGCGCAATGATTTGATCCGCTGAGCGGCGGGTTCACTCGCATCAGGCAGCGTGGCGGCGGCGATGCGGAAACGGCCGATGGTGTGCCGGCCGCCGTTCATCTGCACCAATGTGAACACGAGCCGCGTTCCGCCGTCGAAACCGACCGCTTCGCGGCACTCGAATACGGCGGCGTGCGCGCCCATCGGCTCTTTCGACGCGGCGTCCACGGCCCAGCCGGTTTTGGGATCGCCATCCAGTGCCGTCACGACGGAGAAGCCGCTCTGCGAGAAATCGGCCGAAGCGTTCCGCAGCGCGACCGGCACGGCCGCATCGGGTTTGGTCTTCGGTGAGGCCTGAACGCTCAATTCGGAGAGAACGAAGTTCCCATTGTCGGCGCGGCCGGGGCCCATTTTCGGCAGCGTGCTGTCGGTCAGGACTTCGATCCGCAACGCGACGATGTTCTTTACATCTGTGACGGCGGCGAGCGTGTATGTGTCGGTATCCGGCGATTCGCCGCCGGCCAGCACGGAGCGGTCCTCACGTTTCGTGAGCGTCGCGCCGCGGGCCGATTTCACATCGGTCGGATCGAGCACTGTCCAATTGAGTCCATCCGCGGGAAGCGGGAATTCTTCTTCGTAGCGGGCTTCGAGTTTCGCGATCTCGGCGTCGGCACGGGCTTTGGCCGCCAGTTGATCGGCCGTCGGCGTCTCGCGGATCGGCTCATCCTGGTTGTTCAGCATGGAGAAGAACTGATAGTACTCGCGCTGCGTGATCGGATCGAACTTGTGATTGTGGCACTGGCAGCACTGGATGGTCATGCCGAGAAAGACGGTGCCGGTGGTGGCGACGCGATCGATGACCGACCGCCAGCGGTATTCCTCGGTGTCGACGCCGCCCTCCTCGTTGATCATCGTGTTGCGGTGGAACGCCGTCGCGATGATCTGCGATTCCGTCGCGTTGGGGAGCATGTCGCCGGCCATCTGCTCGATGGTGAACTGATCGAACGGCATATCGGCGTTGAGCGCGTTGATGACCCAGTCGCGGTATCGCCACATCTCACGCGGGCGGTCCTTCTCGTACCCATTGGTGTCGGCGTAGCGGGCGGCGTCGAGCCAGTCGCGGCCCCAGTTCTCGCCGTAGTGTGGCGAGGCCAGCAGGCGATCGACGAGTTTTTCGTACGCGTCGGGGCTTGAATCGGCGACGAATGCGTCCACTTCTGAGAGGGTCGGCGGCAAGCCGATCAGGTCAAGGCTCACGCGGCGGATCAGGGTTTCACGATCTGCTTCCGCCGAAAGGGGTAAACCCTCTTTTTCGAGGCGAGCGAGAATGAAGTTGTCGATCGGGTTGCGTACCCAGTCGGCCTGCCGGACTTTCGGCGGGTCGTGCCGGACCGGCGGCAGATACGACCAGTGAGATGCCCGGGGATCTTTCGCGCTGCCGGCCACGGCGTCCGGCCAATCGGCCCCGCCGTCGATCCACGCCCGCAGCAGCTCGATCTGCTCGGCGGTGAGCGGATCGTTCGGTTCGGGCGGCATGCGCTTGAGGTCCTCCAGACCCTTCACGTGCTTGATGAGCAGGCTCTCGCCGCTCTTGCCGGGAATGATGACGCGGCCGCTGGCCCCGCCCTGGAGAGCCGCCGTTTTCACGTCGAGCCGCAGGTCGTTTTTGTGCTTATCGGGGCCGTGGCAGCGGAAGCATTTGTCCGCGAGCAGCGGCTGTATCTGTTTGGCGAAATCGACTTTGGCCACGGGCGGCGCATCCGCGGCGAGTGATCGAACGCTGAGGACGCCGATCAGAGTGATCGAAAGAATGTGGACTGAAGCGCGCATTTGTTCCCAATCGAGCCGAGCAAGTGTAGATCCATAAGCATAACTTTGAAGCCCGTGTGCAACAAGTTTCAGCCGATCACGATCACGTATTCGGCCTTGGGGCCGTGGACGCCGGTGACGAGGATCAGTTCGATGTCAGCGGTCTTGCTGGGGCCGGAGACGAGGACTTCGGAGGCGGGCAGAGCGGCGGGTAATTGGGCGGCCCAGTCGAGCAGGTCGGGCACGATCTGCTCGGCGCGGACGATGCCGATGTGATACGGCACCGCGAGGCTGGCCAGGCGCCGGCGGCCGCCGCCGCTGGTGACGCACATCGAGCCGGTTTCGGCGATGGCGGCGGATACGGCGGTAATGCCGACGTCGGCGTCGAAGGCGGCATCGCGGTCGTCCGGATCGCGGAGCGAGATGCCCGCGTCAGCCAGTTGCGTGATGAGGCGGTCGCGCGCGGGGAGCGGTTCGTCGGGGACGATGGCCGTTTTCGCGTCGAGCGATCGGACAATCTGACAGACCGTCTCGATCATGGCGGATTCATCCGGCACGCGAAACACGTGCATCTTGGCCTGCTCGACGCGGGTCATGAACATCTTCACGCGATCTTCGTCGCGGCCGATCACGCGGGCGATCTCCAGGTCGTCCGGCAATTCCACCGGTTCGCCGCGATCGGTCAGCGCGGTGCGCACGCGGGCGAGGAAGCTCTCCTGCGATTCGCCGATGATGGTGGGATGGGTACTCAAGTCAGAGGCGCTCCATCAGCGTGCGGAGATCCGGCGCGCCGTTTGCCGTGATGCGTAATGTCAGACACCGGCGGGGGTCTTGCGCCTCTCGCTGGATGCCGATGCTCGCGACGTTGTAGATCGAGGCGAGGAAGGCTTCAAGTTCGGGGCGCAGTCGCTCGAAGCCGCCGTCGGTATTGGGTGCATGCAGACGGTCCGGCAGGATCAGGACGGCCTCATCGGTGCGGAAGCGCAGCCGGGGCTGGAAGCGCTCCTCCTGCTCGAGCATTCGAGCGGCGTGGAGCGCGTCACGAAACGTGGCCGCTAATCGTTCGGTCAGACTGCCGCCGGATGAGCGTTTGCGGGTGTGCAGCAGGCCAGGGCGGCCGTCAGCCATGTCCAGCGCATAATCCACCTCGTGTCCGACCAGCATTACACCCGGCCCGCTGAGGACATGCCGATAATCGGCCACGTCGATGAGCATCCCCGGTACTTTCGACTGCTGAATCCACTGGTGAAAGACGGGCACGCAGAGCCCGAGGTCGATGGCGGCCGGTTCGGCGAGAAAGTATTTGACGCTTATGCGCTGCGAGCTCATACGGATACACCGCCGGTCGTCGCTCCGGACAGGCGGGCCTCGCACGCGTGCGTCGCTTCGATGAAGAGCTGGGCTTCCTCGACCAGTCGATGCGCGGAATCGGAATCGGGGTTCGGGTTGGGCGACTCGTGCCGGGCGAACAGATATTGGGCGAACTTGCCCTTGGCGAAGCGGTCGAAGAACAGCTCGGTGTCGTAGAAGCGTTTGCGGAACTCATCGATAATGGTCTGCGGATCGTCGCCGACATCGAGATACTGCGTTCGGACGAGAGCGCGGGCGCCCAGGATCATGGCCCGATAGGCCTGCGCGTCGGCCTTGCGGTGATCGCCGGCGTCCATCGCCACCAGGGCCTCGAAGCATTCCGACTCGGCCTTGGAGATTTCCATCGAGAACAGGGAAACCACTTCGCCGGCGCATTCGCCCACGCCCATATCGCCGATGGTGAACTCGCGCGGGTCGCCCCAGTCGGTGTAGTAGGAGGCGTCCTGCTCGTGGGCCGGCACTTTCATGTACGGTTCGAGCATGTCGCGCATTTCCTTGCGGCCGAGGCGGCCGACGAACACGTTGAAGCGCTCGCCGGGCTGACGCTCCTTCACATAGCGCTCGGTCAAAACGTCGATGACGGCGGGAATCGCCTTGGAGGGCACGGAGGCGATGGCCAGGCCGTAGCTGCCGGCATTATTGTCCCATTGACCGCCGAGCACGACCTGAAAGTGGGGTACCGTGAAGTTGCCGATCTTGCGGCTGTTGCCGTAGAAGCCGATGTCGGCGACATGGTGCTGGCCGCAGGAGTTGAAGCAGCCGCTGATCTTGATCTTGAGGTCCTGAATGGCCTGCGGCAGCGATGCACTCTTGGCGGTCAATCGCGTGCGCAGTTCGCCCGCGAGTCCGCGCGAGGAGGCGATGCCCAGCTTGCAGGTGTCGGTGCCGGGGCAGGCGACGATGTCCACGATGGTGCCGGCGCCAGGCTCGCCCAGGCCGAGCGCTTTCAAATCGGCATAGAGATCGGGCAGGTCCGCGGCGCTGACCCAGCGGAGCAAAATGTTCTGCTCGACTGTGGTGCGCGCGTTATCACCGACGTACTTGCGGGCGATGTCGGCGAGGCGGCGCATCTGCTCGGCGCTGAGGTCGCCCAGCGGGAGGTGGACGGTTACGGTGGCGTAACCGGCCTGCTTCTGTTGATAGACATTGGTGGCCGCCCAGGTGTCGAAACCGGCGGGCCGCTTCTGCCCGTTGAGTTGAACGGCGTTCTTGAGCGGCGTTTCGCCGGCGTGCGGCACGTCCTTCAGGTACGCCGTCCAGCGGGGATCGTGCGGAAGGATTTTTCGCTCCTCCAGCACCAATCGTTTGAACTCCTCGATGCCGAGCTTGGCGACCAGGAACTTGAGCCGCGCCTTGTTGCGGTTGCGCTTCTCGCCGAGCCGGGCGAACACGCGGGCCACCGCCTGGGCCAGCGGGAGGAATTCCTCTTCGGACACGAACTCGTCGAACAGCTTGGCCTGATGCGGGACCGCGCCGAGTCCGCCGCCGACGTACATGGCGAAGCCGCGCTGCTTTTTTCCGCCCTCTTCTCTGACTTGCGCGATGTAGCCGAGATCGTGCATGGTCACCAGGCCGCACGCGTGCTCCGCGCATCCGGAGAACGCCGGCTTGAACTTGCGGCCGAAATCCTGGCAATCGGGATGGCCGAGCAGGAAGTACGCCAGCGCCTTTGCATAGGGCGTCACATCGAACGTTTCGTCGCGGCACACGCCGGCGATCGGGCAGCAGGTCACATTGCGCACAGTGTTGCCGCACGCCTCGCGCGTGGTGATGTTCGCCGCAGCGAGCCGCCGCATCAGGTCCGGCGTGTCCTCGATGTGCACGTAATGCAACTGGAAATCCTGGCGGGTGGTGACGTGGAGGATGCCGTCGGCGTATTCCTCGGCCGTCTCGGCAAGGGCTTCCATCTGCTCGGGCCGCAGACCGCCGAAGGGGATCTTGATCCGCTGCATTCCCGGGGCGTCCCAGAACGTCTCCGGCCCTTTGGTCAATTCGCCGCTGGGGTAGGTGAGTTCGCGCTGCCGCTGGCCGTCGTGGCGCTTGCCGTTGTCGTAGCGCTGGCCGTAGGAGCCGCGGCGCAGGCGCGTTTCGGCGAAGACTTTTTCATCGACCTTGCCCTGCCGCCGCAGCTCGATCTGGCCTTCAAAGACGTCGATCTCGTGGGCGAGGTGCTCGGGCATGCGCCCGGTGAGGACTTGTTTCCAATTGGTGACGGACATGGTAACGGAATTCCTGTGCACTTCGGGTCGTTTCATCCATCGTAGCGAAGCCTTTCCGCAGCGGCAAGGCGGAGGGAAAGTGGGAAGGTGGGAAGGTGAGAAGGTGCGAAGGGGAGATGGCGGAGCGTCGGGCCGGCCGGGGATTGATGGGTGTTCCGCAGAGGACGCCGGTGAGTTGGCAGGGAGCTCTTCTTGTCCACGGCTTCGTTTGGATGTTTTTATTTTTCGATAGCGCCATAGCGGTTTCATTCAGCGGGGCTTCAAAACGAGGCAGCGCCGGGCCACTTCTTTTGAAAACACGGCACCTGTTCCGCCGATCGTGGCATGGGGAGCGGGGGACCGGTACGATGAGAGGTATGATGCCATCGAAGCAAGCATTTGAGCGGAGCATCCGCGAACAGATCGCGGTGAACCAGGCGCGGACGCCAACGGAGCGGTTCCTCGCGTTATGCGAGCTGCTGGATACGGTTCGGGCGATGGCCCCCACCGGCCCTGAGGCGCGCGAGAGGCGTCTCCGCGTGCGGGCGGTTCGCGAGCGGGAACGGGAGAAACTGCGTGCCCATTTCAGACGAATCATTGCCGCCGGCCAGTCAGACGCTACGCCAAGCGTTTGAGGCGTGGGTTCGAGAGGCAGCATCGCAAATCCGAAACGGCCTCAGCAGTGATCTCCGCTGATCCGTCCTGGTGGTCAGCGTTTCAACCGGTACACATTCTCCCGCACCGGCTCGATCAAGCCGTCGTCCTGCAATAGCCGCACGCTATCGTTCAACTTGGGGCCGCTCCAGTGGAACTCGTTGAGCGATGCAGGCGTGAAGTCAATCGATAAGATATCGCTGACGCTTTCATACCTGTTCTCGGCAACCTGGTACAACCGATCCGCCTCCAGGTAACGCAGCCACGCCGGCTCCTTGAGTGTCAGCTTCAGCTCGTCGCACAGCGCCCGCGCCTGCCGATCCTGTGCGCGAAATTCCGGTGTACCGAATGTCCCGACCCAGGTGTTGAATTCAGGAATCGGCTGAAACGCCGTGTCGAGCATCTTCTGCAGCGCGTCCCGCTCGGCACCGTCCTTAGCCGCCTGGCGAATCTCCGCGACTTTCAAACGGAATGCCGCGAAAAGCCTGATCTGCTCCAGATGCGGGATCATCAGCTCGACCAGCGTCGCCGGCGGAAACGGCAGGGGAAACTTCGGCACAAAACGCGCATCGGTCTTCATCGCGCGCAACGAAACCAGTGCAGCTTCCGCGCGCTTCAGATCGTCCGCCGGTTGATCCGTCCCGACGCGATACTGCGGCGTTGTCCACCAATACGTCTCCCACGTCGGACCGCTACGAACATCCTGGATCAACTCCACCGCCTTGAGCACGTCCGGCCCATTCGCAGGCCCCCAGATGCCGAACACCACCTCCTTCAGCAGTTCATCCGGATCGCGATCCGGGTTCCACAACAACTGCCCAGCCACGTACATCGAATAGATATTATTCACGTGATGAGCGTCCATCTCCGACCAGTACGACACCGGATAGACATCGATCGCTTCCTTCTTGATCTGCTGATACACACTTTTGAGCATCCGCGCGTTCACGTACATCGACGCGAGCTGATCGGTCTCATACTCGGTGAGATACCAACCCCACACGCCCAACTGGATGCCCTTTTCCCTGGCCTGCTGGTGCAGCGTCGTTCGCACACCGTTCGCAATTGCCGTCGGCATCCCCGTCTCCAGCAGCAGATAGTCGCCAAATCCGTTATCCAGCAGTTGCTGCATGTACTCCGGCCCGGCCGCCCAGAAGTCGATTCCCATTTTGATGTTGGGATTGCGGGCCTTGCACTTCTGTTCCAACAATCGCATGTACTTGAACACATCCGCCCGGTCGGCCAAAATTCCCGGATCGTAAAAGTGACCGAAGACCCGATCGACCAGCGGAGCGAGTTCGGCATAGTGATCGTAATACTTCTCGAACATGCGGTGCGTGGCCGGATCCTCGAACGCCCCCTTGGCCGGCACGTTCACCGCCAACACCTCCGGATCGTACCAGTTAAAACCACTGAACTGCGCCGACCAGACCCACAGCGAAACCTCCTGCCCGTTGTCCCGCACCGCCGCCGCCAGCCGCTTCTGCCAGCTCTGAAACGCCTCGGTCGATCCGAACACGCCGTAGCTGTAGGACGTCTCGATCAATTGGCAGCCGTTGTAGCCGAACCAGTCGAACATCTCCGCATAATCAGCCAACTGACGCTCGCCGAAGTGCGTGATGTCCAAACGCCGATCCGCCCGCGGATTGACGAACACGCCGCGGACATGCAGCGGCGTCCACGGGCACACCGTCCACTCGCGATGCGGAATCCAGGGGCTTGCGACCCGCTTCGCCTCGGGAAAGATCAGCCCCGCCGCCTCCTGCCGACTGTCGATGATCAACCGCTGCACCGCCCGCTTGAGCCCCCGATCGCCCGCCCCCACAGCCGCCACAACGGTGTGACCGCCGGACTGTGTCGTCACCACCCCATAACTCTCCGGTGAATCGGAAGGCAACGACATGGGCAGCGGAATGGGACTCGCCGCGGACACCAGGAGAATGACCGGCGCCCCATCCGGCGTATGCGGCAAGTCCGCCGCCACCACAGCAGGCTTGCCCAACACCCGCTCCAGGTAACTCTTCAACTGTCTCAGAACGCGCCGTTCCAACGGCGTCCCAGGCGTGGCCACCACATGTGCCGCCGTACCGCGAGGCAACACCATCTCCGCCCGCAACGAAACCGAACACACCAGGAGAATCGATACCGCGATTTTCATCATCGGTGTACAACCCATTCGAATTACGTTTTGAATCCAGCGACTAGGGTGGCACGCACAAGTCTGTTTGACTTGTCGGTGCCACCCAAGCGCGGATTCAAATCGGAATCGGTATCAAATGAGAAGAAACCGGGACTGGAGCGGTTTGTGGGCGTTCTCATTCATTGACCCTGTGCTTCTCCGCCTTCGCCAGTCGGCTTGGACGGCGAAAACTCGATTCCAGTCCCAAACGCCGGGTGGTAATTGATTAGTCATGTAGGGTGGGTCTTGACCCACCTTCGACAAATCACCCATTGCCGGTGGGTCAAGACCCACCCTACGAGACTGTACTGGCATCCAACTCACCCGGCGGACAGGATCGTCGGTCGCACGATCAGGATGACAAATTCGCCGGTGGGCGCGTTGAGGATCGGTTCTCGAGCGAGCTCGGAGGCAGCCGTCTGCGCCATAGCCTCGTTGGGTCTGCGTCTATAACGCCGCGTTCCGACGATTCGATTCAGAACCGAGTCGCAGCGCAGAACCAGAATCCCGCTATTCGGCACCTTCTCGACCGACTCGACCGTGATCGCCTTCTCGATGATCGACTCGGCGTCTTCATCAATCGAGCTCATGCGACCGCGTATCGAGAGCGACAGCGATCGACGATCCTCGCTGATCACGGGATGGAAGGTAGCCTCACACCTGCTGCTCACATCGACCAATTGACTGCGCTTCTCATCGAAATCAGGGAGTAGTTTGACAATCGAGCGGCCGCGGACGTTAAGGGACAGATCCGAATCGTTCCACGCGATCAGCCGGGGCATCTCGACGCTCGAGCTGCCTTTGTCCTGCTGCTGTTTTAGTAGCAGCCATTCAAGATCCGCGGCCGATGCGGTCAGCCCTCCGTCGCCCCTGTGCCGCGTCTTTATCGTCAGCTCGTCCCAGATGTGCGTTCCGGTTTCGTAGCTGAAGGTCAGGAATTTGGCTTCGATCTGGATCCGAGGCTTGTCGGGCTGCATGCGTTCGGGCTCCGATCGGAGGGTGACGCCGGTTGGCTGGGTTGTGAAGATGGGCGGCAGGACCGCGCGGCCGGAAGGGAAATTGCCCGCAAGCGGTGAGGCCTGAGGCGGAATGGGTGCGGGGATTTCCAGCCGCTCGAACTCGAACTCATTGCTATAGTGGCGGAGAACGACGCGTTTGCCGCGCACACTTGCGAGGCTCTTGCCGTTGTCATCACTGATACGAAGCACCCCGTCAGGTGCGTCTAAGTATAGCCACTGCCCCTTTCCACGGGCGTCCAGAAGCGATAAAGCGATCCTCGGGGCAGTGATCACGGACGAACGCTCACCTGACGGGGTGAATCGCACCTGGATATTGGTGATGTCGACGACGCCGTCTTTGCCGTCAATCTCCAAATGAAGCCGTCCGTCCTGAGCATGAATGACCAGGCCCGTGTGTATGTCGATCCCCTGACTCTCCCCTCGACTCGGCCCCGCTTCCAGGAGCACCCACACCTGGGCAGCCGTGAGGTCGGATGCCGTGAACGGCCTGTCCAATTCTTTGAGCAGTTCGGCCGCTCGCGCGAGCTCGTGGGCCGTCCCCGAAATGCTGAACGAGTTGGTAGCCTCATCGATGTCGACCTGCGGTCCCCCGGCTTTGGTCCAGAGCCTGCTCTTCACAAAAGATGCAACTCTTGACGCTCGTACCTGCTTGATTGGGAAGACGCAAAGTGTTCGGCTCTCAGCGGCGCGTGGGGTTTCAAGCGAAGGCCGCGTTGCCGTTTCGGCCGCCGGCTGAGATGCAGACAGGCGCGGGTCGGGGCTAACCTGCCCTGGAGCAGTATGTCGTGAAAGGGCCAGCGGCAGGACGGCCGCGAATATCGGCAACACCCGCGCAAATACGATTCTGCGAAGGAAATCTGACCGGAGCATGACTGTTCCTCCGATAGGAGACAGACGGTGGATCGACTGAGCCAACATTTCCCAGATAACATTGTCCGGCGACGCCGTCGGGCCGTGTTCGGCATTGTATAGCGCCCACTCGCGTTGCGCCTACCCCATTTCAGTGACCTACCTGTGTACCGGATACCTCCGAGTATCGGTCATTCGTCGTTCAGTTCCGCCCAGCGGTCGCGGAATGGGCGATCGGCCATGGCGGGGAAGTCGCGGTGGTCGGTCCAGCCCGCGAGCGGGCCGGGGAGTTTTTTACTGTTCCAGCCGTCCTGGGCGGCGGCGTCCATGAACCAATGGTGCAGGCGGGCGCCCCAGCGGTAGAGGAACGGGGAGCGCATGCCGATGCGCCAGAGTTTGAAGGCGATGCCGAACGCGCGGGGCATGCGGCCGCGTTTGACCAGGTCGTTGCGCATTTTGATGAGCATGGCGGGGATGTCGATGCGCACGGGGCAGGCTTCGAGGCACGCGCCGCACAGGCTCGATGCCTGCGGGAGATCTTCATAATCGCCCATCGGGTTCATCAGCGGCGTGACCAGCTTGCCGATGGGGCCGGGATAGACGCTGTCGTAGGCATAGCCGCCGATCTTGCGATAGACCGGGCAGGCGTTGAGGCATGCGCCGCAGCGGATGCAGCGGAGCGTCGAGCGGTACTCGCTGTTGAGAATGTTCATTCGCCCGCCGTCGAGGATGACGAGATGGAATTCCTCCGGGCCGTCCGCGTCACCGGGGCGCTGGGGGCCGGTGATCAGGCTGGTGTAGCAGGTGATGCGCTGGCCGGTGGCGCTCTTGGCGAGCAGCTTGATGAACAAGGCCAGGTCTTTCATCCGCGGGACGACTTTTTCCATGCCCATGAGCGAGACGAGCACACGCGGTCGCGAGGAGCAGAGGCGGCCGTTGCCCTCGTTGGTGACGATGCAGAGGGTGCCGGTCTCGGCCACGGCGAAGTTCACGCCGGTGATGCCCATGTCGGCGGCTTTGAACTTTTCCCGCAGCACGCGCCGGGCTACCGCCGTCAGCGTCTGCGGGTCTTCGGTATAGGGGATGTTCAACTTCTCGGCGAAGAGCCTGCCGATGTCCTTGCGGTTCTTGTGGATCACCGGGGCGACCAGGTGGAACGGCTTTTCGTGGCTGAGCTGGAGGATGTACTCGCCGAGGTCGGTCTCGACTACCTCGAAGCCGACCCGCTGCAACTCGTGGTTCAACTCGATCTCTTCGCTGACCATCGACTTGCTCTTGACGATGCTGCGGACGCCGGCGGCGCGGGCGATGTCGGCGACGATGTCACAGGCTTGCTGATGTGTTCGCGCAAAATGCACGTGGCCGCCGAGCCTGCGGATGCCGGCGGCGAGCTGCGCGAGATAGTGGTCGAGGTTTTGAAGCGTGTGATCCTTGATTTGAGCGGCCAGATTGCGGACGGCCAGCGGATCGTGCAACTCGGGCAAAGCCTCCCGGCGATTGCCGTCCTGCCGGCGCGTGCCGGTATCGACGACGATGCTCAGACGCTCGTTTGCCAAGGCGATGGCGGCGCGATGCTTGAAGTTAGGCATGTGATCAGGATGCCGCTCGCGAGAAGCCATTTCGTTGTTTCCCCCTACTGTATCTCGAGCGCTCGTCGAACTCGCTGCTTCACCTCGGTCCAATCGCGGTCCGATAGCCTGCCGATGCGTGCATTGACGTCCGTTCGCGGTTGCGTGTTGATGAATACCCGGAAGGCGGAGGGTTGCGTAAGCCCGGCAGCCTGCCAGTCCTGTAGAATGTAGTCAGTTGGTGTGACCGCAGCGGTCGTCTGAGTGGTAAGTAGGCCGAGGAGCACATCAGGCCGATGCTGATGGTACAACGCAGAAGAAAGCACCACGACGGGCCGACTCTTTGTCTCGCGTGCTCCGCGGAAGGCAACGAGCACAACGTCACCGGCATCAAGTTGTGGCATCGTCGGGCTCGGGATAAGCTATACTCGCGTATTGTTTCGAGTGCTCGGTCCACTCACGCATGTCCTCTTCAGTCCACGTCTCACTGTAATCCAAGGCGGCTCCAGCGGTCGTGCTAAGTTCCTGAAGGATCAAAGTCGCCAAGCGGAGTTTCTCCGACTTGGGCAAAGCGGTAACAGATAGGTCATATAGTTCTTGTGCGGTCATCTCATAAACTCCTGTTAAACTCCTGACACACACATTATATCATAATGCAAATGTTAATCTCCGGTTTCATCTCACAGCGTCTCGACGGTGATGTTGCTGTTGGTGAAGATGCAGATGTCGGCGGTGAGGTGGAGGGACTCGCGGACGATCTGCTCGACGGTGAGCTGTGAATGACGGAGCAGAGCGCGATCACTTCCCGTGCTTTTTCACCGTTACGGTGACCGTCACCGTTTGCGGGCTGTTGCTCGCGGCAGGCGAGCTTCCGTTGTCGCTCACCTGGATCACCGCCTGGTACGTGCCTACGGATAACTGGCTGACAGCGTAGGAGATGGTGATCGTATCCTGCTCGCCCGTGGAAGAGCCGGTCGTCGGCGACTTTAACAGCCAGGTTTGATTGTCGGTGACCTGATAGTTCAGGGTTCCAACTCCGGTATTGGTCACGGTAAACGTGTCGTTCGGCAGGTTCTGTCCGATACGCACTGTGCGGGTAATCAGCGTGGGCGACAGCGAGATCCTCGGCGTGCCGGTGACCACTGACTGCGTGAGCAGTTTGAGGACCTGATTCATCGTCCCGTTGGGATCGCCGGGAGCGAAATTCCCCAGCGCTGAGGTCCTGTTGAACGACATCACGATTCCGAGGCTGGGAATCACCGTGCAGGTCTCACGGTTCCATAGTCCGTTGGCCTGGAAAGTGTCGGATGGCGCGTCCGGCCAGGTCTTCGAGTTTGGGTTGGCGCCGCCCGTCGCGTTGAACCACCAGTTGTACCCGTAGATCCCGGGCCCATACGGTGTCTGATTCGTACCGCCGCCGTAACTGCCGATGCCCAAATAGTCTCCGCTGGGATCAAGGGCGCCGGATGTTACCGGCATGTTGGCCGGCACCTGGGGCCTCTGAAAATCGTCGAAGTAGTGCCTGGGCAGCCGCTGCACGCCGCCCCAGTTCCCCTTGTTGAGCCAGAACCATCCGATACGGGTGAAGTCGCGTACGGACGTGACGACCCAGTTATTGGAGGTATTGAAGAGCGAACCATCCTGTAGCTGGAGGGCGCCCAGCCGACTGGGAGCAGTGGCCACGGTATCCGAATTCTGCCCATAGACATGGTCGAAGAGGGTTTTGATGTAGAGCTGGATGTTATAGTCGCTGTAAGCCCACACGGTGCCGTTCGACTGCGCGAGCGTATAGGTGCCCATCATGTTGGCCATGTGATGGAAGGTCATCGTCTGGTCCTTGGAGATCATGGACCAGCCGTGATCCTTCACGTAGGCGTTGACGCCGGGAATGCGGCCCTCCTCGATGGCATAGAACAGGAGCGTGCTGATGACCGGCTTTGCCGCCGACGCCCAGAAGTTCTTGTTGGTCTGCGAGCCCCAGGTCTTCACCATGTAGCCATTGCGCACGATGCAGCCGTCATTGCCGACGATCGCGGCGATCTGGTCGAGCGTCGCGCCATCCATGCCCACTTCGGCGGGAGTCTTGAAGGTCCAGGTAGCGCCCGGAAAGACGGTCTGCGCCGATGCACCGGAACCGCAGAGATGGAGCAGAAGACCCACACCGATGAGCGGGCAGAAGTACTTCCCCCCCAGGAACGCGCGTGTTCGGGCGGTAAACATAATCATGGTTGACCTTCCCCTTTTTGCACTCACTGCTTTCAAGATGCTGTTCCGGCCCCGTGGGGGCCACGATATGCCCTGTTTTCCACCCTCATCCGGCCGATTTTCTGGTGATGCCGAACTGTTGGTGATTGCCATGAATCATAACCGATTACCAGCCATTTCAGTCAAGCATTTTGATCGCCCAAGGCACGATCATCGGCTTGGCGGGCTCTGTTTCAGCAGGGTTATGGGTAATTTCAGCGTGTCCGTCAGCTTTCACACTGGCTCCAATGCCGTCCGATAACGGCGCGCAACCAACGGCGGCTAAATTGGTCAGAGTGTTTCGACGGTGATGTTGCTGTTGGTAAAGATGCAGATGTCGGCGGTGATGAGCAGGGACTCGCGGACGATCTGCTCGGCGGTGAGCTGCGAATGGCGGAGCAGGGCGCGGGCGGCGGCGGCGGCATACATTCCGCCGGAGCCGATTCCGACCACGCCGTCCTTCGATTCGATCACGTCGCCGCTGCCGCTGATGAGCAGCGAGGCTTCCGAATCGACGGCGGCCATCAGGGATTCGAGCCGGCGAAGCACCCGATCAGTCCGCCAGTCCTTGGCCAGCTCGATGGCCGCCCGGCGGAGATTGCCCTTGAACTGCTCCAGCTTGCCCTCGAACCGCTCCAGCAGGGCGAATGCGTCGGCGGCCGATCCGGCGAAGCCGCACAGCACTTTGCCGCCCGACAGGCGGCGAATCTTGTTGGCGTCGTGCTTGACGGCGGTCTGGCCGAGCGTCACCTGCCCGTCGCCGCCGATCGCGGTCTGGCCGTCGCGGCGCAACGCCAGGATGGTCGTGCCGCGGATGATGCTCTTGGGAGGCTTCATGCGAGTGGATCCTTGGCGCGGAAGGGCGCCATTTCATGCCTGACCGTAGCAAATTCGCCGTTTTTCTGCAACCGATGCGGTGGGCGTGGTGTCCACGAATATGGCCGATTAAAATGACTGAAGCGCTGCGGAACTGTCGGTACAGGTCGCCGCGGCAGACGGAGAGTATTTATGTGGACATTCCTCGGCAGGTTCCCGCGCGAGACGCTGATCCTGGCTTGCCTCTTCGCCGGGACAGGCGCACTCATCGGTTGTTCCGAGCGCGGCGAACAGAAGCCGGTGCAGGGCGCTTCGACGCAGACAGAGGATCATGCCGCGGCGCCGAAAGAAACGTCAGAGGTGACGCCGGCGAAAATCCCGAGCGAACCAGAGCCGCTCGCCACACAGCCGGCGGCGACACAGCCGGCATCGACGTACGATTCGAAGCCGCCATACCCGGTGCAGCTCTACGTCCGTTCGCCCGAAGATGAGCAGCCGGGCTGGCTCAAAGTGCTCGAACTGGCGGATGAGAAGCAACCGGCGGCGGTGAAGGGATCATTTCCCGAGCAGAACATCATGATCGTGGAAACGCAGAACGTCCGGCGGATTCAAATCCACGTCGGTCACTTGCCGCTCGCGGCGGGAAGACGGATCACGCTGCGGATCGACAAGCAGGGCATTGAAATCCTTCGCAAAGGCCGTGAATTTGTCGTGCTGAAGCGCAGCCTCACCGGCGAGTGGGTGATCGAGCCGACGGCGAAAGATTAGGCGATGAAGCATTCGGGTCGCGTGCAGTAAACTTCACTGACCCTGCCTGATGACCGCGCTGACCTGCGGAGCGGTGGTCGTTTTCACGACGGACTCGTATTTCTCCCGGAACAGCTTGGACCATTCCTTCTCCAAAGCCTGAGCGCGGCGCGGGTCTTTCGCACACTCTCCGGCGAAAGTCATCGCCTGCTCGCGGCTGAACGGCGGCTGTTTCAACAGCGTGAGGTTCGGGCCGCCCGGCTGCCGCAGCGCGATGATCCATGCTTTTTCGAGGAGCAGGTGATTGGCTCCTCCGTGGGCGGCCTTGAGCACGTGGGGAAGCAACTGCGTGTAGGCCGCCTCCGCGACGGGGTCGATCTTGAACTCAAACTGTTGCTTGAACGGATTGCCCTTGATGACCAGCTTGTCCGCGTATTTTTCATAGATGTCGGGCCGGATCGGGTATCGATAGAGCGGCTCCCCTGAAGGCCCACCCGCATCGGCCGGCAAGGCCCACAGCGCCTGGCCCTCCGGCGAAAGCGTGAACTCCACAAAGTGGGTCGCGGCTTCCACGTGCGGCGCTCCGACCAGAACGGTCACGGGATCGGGCGAAACGGCGGTCGCTGATGGCGGGCTCACGTAATCGAGCGTCTCCGGCGAGGCGGCGGCGGTCATGCGGGCCACGAACTCGACCTGGAGGCCGGCGACGGCGATACCGGCCAGCACGTTGGGCGCCACCTGCCCGCTGGAGGGCGACAGGCCGTTGCAGTTCGCCAGGATGCCGGTGACGATGCCCCAGCCTTCCTCCCAGCCGTGCTTCAATAGTACCAATACGAGGCATTCAGAGGTACTGCCGGAAAAGGCCGGGTCGGCGGCCGCGACCCATCCGCGATATTCCGGTTTGGCCAGATCGGCCCAGGTGGTCGGCACCGGCAGGCCGCGGGCCTTGCAAGCTGCTTTGTTGTACAGGATGCCGAACCCGCCCAGGGCGGTGCCATACCAGCTCCCGTCGGGGCTGTACAGCGGCTGGCCGTTTAACTCGGCGGGGATCGCCGAGAGTATCTCCTTGGAGAGTTTGATCGGCCGGGCATATCCCTTTTCGGCGACATCGCGATGGATCGCCAAACCGCCGCCGAAGAACACGTCCACGTTGATCTGCGGGCTGCGCGATTCCGGATTCTGGGCGTACTGATCGTAAATATACCTCTGGCTCTCGACAGTGCCCTTGTAAATCCAGCGGATGCTGACCGCTTTGCCGTGAACGCGTTCGTGCCAGAGGCTGAAGCGCTCGGCGAACGCGTCGCGTATCTCCTCCGCGTGCGGGGTGATCACGACGAGCTCGGCGATCTCCGGCACGTCGGGGACGGCTTCGGTCTGTTCCTGGCAGGCCCAGAACGACGGCACGAGCGACAGCGCGCCGAGCCATGCGATACGCCGCTTCCAATCGATGGTCATGATGGCACCTCGACAGGGTGTGAATGGGGTGATTTTAAGGTCGGGATGCCCATCGACACAAGTATGTTCAGTGAGGTCGTCGCTCGGATCGTTGACCCCCGCGCGCCATCAGGTGGACCACTGGACGGTTGCAATCTGTTTGGGTTTCAGTGGGACGCGAACGCCGGGATTCGGATTTCCGAGCGAATCGCCGCGTTTGCCCTCAAGGTCGGTGCGGAAAACGGCCGTAGCCGGGATGCCTTTGAGCTCGAGTTGCACCTGGACAGCCTCCCGCGTCGGATTAAACAGTCGTACTGTAGCAGCCTCGCCATCGCGGCGATGGACGGCGGTTAAGACGGCCTGCGGCGAGTTGACCTGGAGGAAGGAATGCGTCGGGGGCAGGTTCCGTTCCGGCGGATGGCCATTCTCACCGGCCGCGGCCGCGGCATCGACCGCCACCACGCCGATATCCGCCCCGAGCTGCTGCCCCATTCGGCAGAGTTGAGCGGCATCGGGAGGGCCCTCCAGCGGGACGATTCGATACTTGAATTCGCGGGTGCCCTGGATCTGGCCGCCTTCGTTGCCCGGGGTGAATACCGCCCTCTGGAACGACCGGAACAGTGTCAGGGCGATGGGCCGGTCGGGCAGATCGCGAACCGCCGACTCCGGCAACCCGGTGGAGACAACGGCCAGGCCCCGCTTCTGATCGTGGACGGCCGTCCAGGTCTGCTGGGGCTTGGTTTCTACCTCTAATTCCTTGTATTTCGCATTATCGGCCCGGATCGCGATCGGTCGCTCCACGACATCGAACGCCTGATCGACGAGGTAGGTGGTGGCAGATGCCGCGCCGCTCGGCAGCAGGATCCGCAGACGATGATCGCGGATCGTGTTTTCCACCACTGTCCGCACTTCGAGGAAGGTGTTGCCGCGGCGAAGCGTGAGGAAATGGGTCACCATCAGCGGCCGAAGAGCATCGCTCCGCGCCATGCGATGCGGATCGAACCGCTCCGGAACCTGCATGGACACACGGACGCTGAGCGTGGCCTTGGCGATCCCGTCGCTGACCAGGGCGACATCCGCGGACGAGCCTGCCGAGGAAAAGATGCGGTCGTTGACCGCGACGCCGTGAAACCAGCCGTCGCCGATATCGGCCCGATCCTCGAGCGTCAGCAGTTGGTCAAAACTCTGATTGTTGCGCTTGTCAGTCAGTTTAATCGTCCCGTTGTGGTTGACGCTGACGCGCAGGAAATCATTCTCGATCGTGTGATCGTCGATCAGCATCGAGCCGAGATGCCGGGTCGGCTCCTTGATCGGCCGGCAGATGACGGTGGTGTACCCATACGCGGGGACGTGGACCGGCACGCTCACATCGACCTCGTGGCGCATTTCGACGGAAGGGAATTTCCGCATCGACCGGCGATACCCGCGCCGATCGCGCCGCTGAGCGACGTATTGATACGGCAACTCCTGCCCCGCGGCATCGTAGAGCCGGAAACCGATCTTCGGTTCGAACCCGAAGAACTCCTGGTAGATCGTGTCGATGGCCGCGGGGAAACGCAGGGTGAGATCGACCGGGCCGTCGATCGGCTCGGAGCACGGATTGAACACCACCAGCGCGAGATCCTTCTCGCCGAGCGTCGGGATCTGGACGCGGCCGGCGATGGCCCGCAGCGCATCCTGCTTGACGCGGGCGGCGATTTCGTAGGACTGGTCGAACCGGTACTCCATGTCCTTGTGGACCTGGTCGATGCTGCATCCGCAGATGGAGTCGTGCGGATGATTCTGGAGGAGGAACCGCCAGGCCAACTCCAGATAGCGGCTGGGATAGGGCACGCCGAGCGAAGCGGCGAACACGCTGAACGGCTCGGCCCACAGGCACAGCTCATTTTCGCAGCGGGCGTTGGCCTGCTTCAGATATATGCGGCTGCTGAGCACGCCGGGGATGACCCAGGCGTCATCGCCCAACTGGCCGGGGTCGCGGAGCTCGCCCTCGAATGTTTTCGTGATCTTGTCGCGCTGCTCGCGCAGGTCCTCGACAAAACCCTCCAGGTGCGAGTGCACCAGCTCGACGCCTTCGAGGTGCGGGGCGGCCTTTTTGAGCATCTCGACGGTGCGCGGCTCGATCTCCATGTGATCGCCGCCGTCGAAGAGCAGGAAGGCCGGCGTCGGGCATCGCTGCATCTCGAACTGGGCCAGGTCGTGGATGCCCCTCAGCGCCTGCTCGAAATCGAACCGCTCGGGCGTATTCCCCTTGCGCACTTTGAATGCGTAGGTGCAATAGCCGCCCTGCGGGCTGAAGCGGTAGGCGAGCACTTCACTGCCGTCGCCGGCCCGCCAGCGGAACATCGCGCCGTGCGTCGATTCGTTCGTCCCGCGCCACAGGAACGCATTGTCGATGCCGAACCCGCGGAGGATCTGCGGCAACTGCGAGATGTGCCCGAACAGATCGCAGACGAAGCCGACGCGCGATCCGCCGCCCGCCGCCCCGAATGCGGCCGCGACTTTGAGGCCCATTTGAAGATTGCGGACCAGTGACTCGCCGCTGACCAGAAATTCATCGGGCAGCACATACCACGGCCCGACCCGCAGCCGGCCCGCCTCAATCAGGCCGCGCAGCTCGGCTTCGCGCTCGGGGCGAACCTCCAGGTAGTCCTCAACGATGATCGACTGCCCGTCCAACTGAAAGTAGCGGAACTCCGGCTCGCGGCGCATGGTATCCAGCAGCTCGTCGAGAAGATTGACCAGCCGGAAACGATAGTTCTGAAAGGATTCGTACCACTCCCGGTCCCAGTGCGTGCTGACGACGTAGTGACCGGTGCGTTTGGAACTCATCACGATGAGAAACTCCTTTGTTCCCCGCCTGCCAGGACAATTTTTCAGGAATATATGATACAGAAGATGGCCTGGCGACGCGATTACCGAGTCTTCCTCACTTGAACAGGGTCGCGCGGCGCGAAAAAAAGACCGGCCGTCATTGAGGCGGCCGGCCTTATTTCATCAAACCGTGTAGGGTCCGTTATGCGGACCACTTCTTCCGGTCCGCTCAGAGGCTGGGAAACTATCTCAATTGGAACACTGGTCCGTAAATCAT
>CAYLLT010000088.1:0-25362 GCA_964384465.1 uncultured Planctomycetales bacterium
CATGATGTCCGCCAGCGTGGAGACCATCAGCGTCTTGGCCAGGCCCGGCACGCCCACCAGCAGGCAATGCCCGCGCGACAGCACCGCCGCGAGAATCTGATCCAACACCGAGCGCTGCCCCACGATGACCTTCCCGACCTCGGCGGTCATCTGTTCATAGCTCTTCTTGAAATGGGCGAGAAGGACAGCGTAGGACTCTTTGGCCATGGGGAATACACCTGCGGCGGGCCGTAAAATCAGCGGGGGTATTATGCGGCCGGACAGACCGCATCGCAAGCCAGAAAAGGCCCGCTTCCTCGTGGAGCTATTTCGGATCTGTCCATGTGGAGGACGGACCTTTGCTGATTCGGTCCATCTCGACTCGCTGGAAGCGCGCACACACGTTCATCAGTTGCTGGAGTTGCTCGCGGCCCACGGGTGAGGCTTCCAGGCCGGCGAACTGGAGCCCCAGGCGCATCCGGTCGCCGCTGATCTGCTCGCAATAGCGGAGCCGGCTGAGCAGCGCCAGCGGGGGCTCGGCATCTACCTGAAACGAGCAGTTCACGACCTGGTCCAATTCCCATCGCGGATGGCTGCCGCGAAGGAATGACATGCTGATGCCGCCCGCGGAGACGTCGAGCATCGTGCCGGAGTAGGTCATCGGCTTATCGCGATTCCCCGCCGCGGCGGCGCATCCAGCGATCGTGACCGGAATGGTTTTGTTCTCCGGCACCGGCGCGCGATAGAACATGCGCCGCTGCATCTCAAAGATTTCGGTCGGCGGGACCAGCCTGAGGGCGGGCACATTCTGAGCCTTGCCGAAGCCGGACCGGCACTGACCCGACACGGCGGTGCTGAACACGCATTTCTTGTGCCCGCGGCGAAAGGCGACGCCGATGCACTCGCCGCCCGCGAACTCCGGTGTGGCCGCAACCCCCGGCGTGGGATATTCGATGATCAACTGCCCGGTTTCCTCGTCGAGGCCCAGGAAGCGCGACTTGCAGTTTGCCCACCCGTCGGAGAGCCGGCAACTGACCGTCACCGGGCAGTGGCGGCTGACGGCTTCGGCCAGGAGCTCGTCCGGCTGGGTGACGGGGATCTGAAACTGCTGGTTCATGCGTCGGCTCCTTCGCGCGTATCGGCGGGGGCGGCGAACTTGACCAGCAGTTGCTGGCGCAGACGTTCGGCCGTTCGGACGGTGGACTCGTGGCCGGGGCCGGTCACGAATTGCAGGCCGAGGATCAACTGGTCGGGTGTTCCGGCCGGTGTTTTGTTGCACAGCACGGCATCCAGCACGTAACGCTGCGGGTCGCCCGGCGCGAGCGAGAACTCGGCGGAGAGCTGATCGCCGATCCAGAGCTGATCGCCGATGCGGCTGTCGATGCGGCAGGCCAGCCCGTCGCCGCTCACGTTGCACATCCAGCCGATCGCGCCGCGGGGGCCCGCGCCCCCCTCGCCCCAGTGGAGTTCAACCTGTGCCGATTGGCCGGGCCGAAAGCGCCAGAATCGCCGGCGCTGGGCCACCTGCATGGTCTCGGGCTTGGTGATGTGCATGAAGATCGGCTGGTTCTTGTCAGAGGGAATTTCCGCATTGACCACGTCGGTGCTGAACAGATAACGGTTGTCGCCGAGTTGAACGATCGCGTCGCAATAGGTGCCCGGCAATTGCGAGAGAAGTTCGGCGAACTTGAGCCGGTCGCCGGATTGCGCAGCGGCTTGTGTTTCCGCTGGGTTTTCCGCCGGCTCGATCATCACGGCCAGCATTTGGCCGGCGATCGGCGGGGCCTCAGCTCTTATCGCCTGGAGCCGGCCGGTCAGCGACTCGCCTTCCGCCCACTGGCGGGGCTCCAGCACGATGATCGCCTGATGCCGGGCCGCCTGCTCCAGAGTTCGGGAACATTGCCGCGGACTCAAATCGATTGCGTAGGCCATCGGTCTCCCTCTCGACGAAGCAGGGGCTCCGAACTCTCGTAGCCCCATCTGCGCAGGTCGTCCCCTATGTGTACTCATTCGGTGAGCGGCGCCCGAGACTTGATTGCGGATTGCGAATTGCGGATTGCCGTGCCCCGTCCACAAATCCGCAATTCGCAATCCGCAATCTGCAATTCTTATCCTGGGGCCGATAACTCGACCGATGCTCAATTCCGGGGCATACCGGAACGGGCGCGGTGTTTTATGTCAAGGTTTATGACAGGATTGCGGGAGGGGCGAGGCGTATGTGCAACTCGGACAGGAACCGGAAACGATCGAAGCGGCGCACCATCGTCGCACCGGCTCCGATTGAAAATCCAGATGTGCCGGAGTGGCTGACGCGATCGAAGGTGTACAAGCGGCTGCCGGTCGGCGTCCGGTCGCATGTGGATGCGGCCATTCTGTTGCGGCCGGCCGATGCCCCCACGGTTGAGGCGATCGCGGCGAAATACAAAATCGCCGAGCGATTCGACATCTCAATCACCGCCCTGCGGCGTTACGCGCGCAAACTCGAACAGTTCGTGCGGCCGACGGTGACTTCGCAATTGATGGCGGGCGTGCTGGGTTGTCTGCCCAAATCGTATCGGCGCACGCTGGTGGCGGGCGGAGAGGTGCTGCTGCTCAGCCGCGTGGTGAAGGCATTGACGGCGGAAGAGAAGGGCAAGCCCGCGCTGGGCGTCGCCGATCTGGCTAAGCTGGCTTCGGTGCTCTCGGCGGTTGGAAGGCGGACGCAGGCGGTTAGAAGCCAAAAACTCCGCGCCGGCCGGGGTGAAAAAGCGGACACCAACCCGGATGCCGGCGCGTTGAATTCCGCGAGCCTGGCCGAGGTGGTTCGTGAGCTGTACGGGCTGTCGTGGCCGCCGCCCACTTCCGCATCGCGTTGAGCCGCGCTGGATTCGCCGCTAAACCGTTTTGCCGCATGTGCATGCGCGGTTATCAAAAGGGGATGGATATGCGCGGGCGCCCGACATACCATTTGTCAGGGATGACATGGCTCACATTATTGAAAAACCGCTGCAAGAATCACTCAGCCGCGCGGCGAACGATATCGCCGCTTACGCGGGCGAAGTCGTCTACATTTTCACGTTCGACATCGCGTACGAGATGAAACGCCGGCCGCTCGAACGGCTGTACGGGCAACCCGTCGCCCAGTTCACCGTCGATGCCAGCAAGCGCAGCCCGCGGCAGCTCGTCTTCTATTCGCCGCAGATGATCCGCCTGCCGCCACTTGAACGGCTGGGGCCGCAGGGCGTCATGCGCGTGGAGCGGACGGTCAAGATTCTTCCCGTCGGGGCGATCAGCATCACCGTCCGCGTGCCGTTCAAGGTGGGCCGCATCGAGGAGCTGGTCGCGTATCACGATCTGCACTTCAGCAACGGCTCGCTGATCGCGGAGGTGCGGGAACTGGCGGAGGACATCCGCCGCGAGTTGGCCCCCTACTGCATCCGGCCGGTCGAACGATTGAACGACGAAGAGGCTTATCCAGTTTTCTGCATCCATTCGCCGCTGCCGCTGCGCGACGACGCGCATTTCAGCGCGGAAGAGTGGCTGGCCTCACACCGGCGCGAAGTGGCATCGCTGTTGACGAAGGAGAACGAACTCGCGCATCTCTCCGAGCAGGAGGTGACCGAGTCCACCGGCCGCGCGCTGAGCTACTACGATCACGACCTGGTGGTGATCGACTGGGACGCCGCGCTGATCATCGACGAGCCGCACTATTTCGACGAGACGCTGTACGTGATGGAGCTGGCCAACGTGCAGCTCGCCGAGCTGGAGGCGTACGACCGGCTGCTGGACGACGCGGTGGAGCGTTCGTATCGTGACCTGGAGCGCCCCCGCATGCGCGGCCGCGGCGACGTGCTCCAGCGGTTGCGCGAAATCCGCATCGACCTCGCCCGCCTGAGCGACGAGCTGTCCAACATCACCAAGTTCTTCGGCGACTGGCACCTGGCCCGCATCTACCAGGCCCTCTCCGCCCGTTTCCACCTCGGCGACTGGCACCACACCATCGACGAAAAGCTGCGCACGATGGACGATCTCTACGGCCTGCACAAGCAGGACCAGTTGAACCGCACGATGCTGATACTCGAAGTGACGATCGTGCTGCTGTTCATCATCGACCTGATCGTGCTGTTCGTGGGGCTCGGCAAGTGAGTGAACCGCCAAGCCGCCAGGTTTTGAAACCGCCGATGAACGCGGATGCACGCCAATAGTGAAGGAGTTCGAGGGCGAGCGTTGAGCTCGGGACAGGGACACTCGGATGCGATTGCCGCTACTCAATGGATTGCTGTGGATAGGACTCCTGATTCTCACTGCTTTGCTCGTCTTTGTGATCTGGCTCGACTCACCAGTCGGATTCTGGTCAGTTCGTGCCGGTCCACCCGTTGCGGTGAGTCCGGTCGCTGCCACTCCCGCAGGGGACTCGGCTGTGATTACTCGTTATGAGAAAGGATACGGTAAAGACGGAACCAAACCTATAGCATTCAGGTGGACGCTGAGCGTGACTGACCGCACAGGAAAACGCTTCGAGGACGTCATCTTCGGACGGAACCGCGACGCATCAGACAAAACTAACGAGTGCAGAGCAATTACGTTTCAACTTGCGTGGAAGGAGCCGGGATGGACACTCGGTTTTTCATCCATGGACCCCTCAGGTCCATGGGGCACTGCGTATTTCCTGGGTACTTGCGTCCGTGTGGCCAACTCCCAAACGCCTCTTCTTCACGGGGAGTATTCGAATCTGACGGATGCCATTCTTCAACGACTAGCCCGAATCAATCGATCCCGCTCCGAACTCGATACCCTGCGCTTTGTATGGCTCTATCCCGATGAGAAGACTGTGGAATACATCTGTGACAATCCAAATGTCCTCATTGTTCTGGGATCGGAAGCACGCTCTACAGAAGTGATAACGAAGGGTCCCATTCTGTGTGTGGTCGAAGCGCGTCCTGGGAAACTCGGCAGCTCAAGCTGGATCTTTCTCGATGATGGTGCCATCGCTCATCATCATGTCGATGCCGAAGAAGTTTACGTGGCCGAGACAGCCCATGCATCCCAAATGAGTTTGGGGCCCTCTCCCATCGTCGTGCCCGGCGTCCCGTATGTTTCGCGTTTTCCTCCCCATGTCCCCAAACCGCACCACTGGAAGTTATCCACGACCCGCCCAGCTCTGGGTACACAGCCAACAGGAGGTTTTTGACTAATCCTCCGATACGCAGGATAATGAATTTACGGAATAATGTAGCGCGTGTGGAGACGCGATCCGATGAATGTCGAGCAAGTACGGGCACGAATTCGTAGACATCCATTTGTGCCGTTTCGACTCTACGTGTCAGACGGATCACACTATGACGTGCTGCACCACGACTTCGCTCTCGTAACCGCTCGCCAAATCGCCGTCGCGGTCGGCGCACCATCCGCCGATGAAATCCCGGACAAGCTGGTTGAAATTGACCCTCTGCACATCACGCGCATCGAACCGCTTCATCTACGACGCAATGGCCACCGCCCACGCCGGACCCGACGAAAGTGATCAGTGGTTTCGCCTGCTATGGCGTCTCAGGATGAGCTGTCCGCCCATCGCCAACAGCATCAGGCTCGCCGGTTCGGGGATCTGTAGGAGGAATAGGCGATCGTAGGCGGCCAATCCTCCCGCGCCGTCGGGGTCGAAGCTGCCCATGCCGGCGATCCAGCCGGTGTCACTGATAGCCGACGCCTCTGTCAGGAGCCAACCGCCGGATGGTTCGATCAGATCGTTAAGGTCCACCACCGTGCCGTCCACCTTCCAGAACACCGCTCGCCGGCCCAGCAGAGCGCCGGAGATATCATACTTGTCGGCATACCCCGCCGCTTGCCCGGATTCGTTGAGGGCGTTGGTCCTGCTGTTTGTGAACCCAGTGCTGTCCGTACCCAGGTTCGCCAATTCAAAGACCGCACCGCTGCTGTCCCAGCTCACCGCGCGTTCCCCTTTGAAACTGCCCGAGACGTATTTCTGGCAGTATCCCGCCACTTGACCGGAATTGTTAATGTCGCTGGCGTAGTTGGTGGTGAAACCGTTGCTTTGGGTGCCCAGGTTTGCGAGTTCAAGGGCGGCTCCATTACTCTCCCAGCGTACGGCGCGATTCCCCTTCACACTGCCCGAGACATACTTGAAAGCCGATCCCGCCGCTTGGCCGGAGTCGTTGAGGGCTATGGCGCCGCTGGCTGTCACCCCGCTGCTGTCCGTGCCCAGATTCCCCAGTTCGGTCGCGACCCCGCTGCTATCCCAGCGCACGGCGCGGCCTCCCTTGTTGCTGCCAGAGACGTATTTAGTGGCATTTCCCGCCATCTGGCCGGCGTTATTGATATCGTAGGAGCCACTATTCGTCACGCCGCTGCTGTCCATTCCCAGGTTCCCCAGCTCGATGGCGGCACCGCCGCTGTCCCAGCGCACGGCACGATACCCTTTGTAGCTGCCCGAAACGTGCTTCCGGGCAAACCCCGCCGCCTGGCCAATGTCATTGATGTCCGTCGCCCTGCTGTCCGTGGAGCCGCCTGGTTCGGTGCCTAGATTTCCGAGCTCGATGACGCCTCCGCTGTTATCCCAGCGTACCGCGCGCCAGCCGCTACCCGAGATATGCCTGGTTGCAAATCCCACCGCTTGGCCCGCTTCGTTGATGGCGTAGGGGTAGCTGTCGGTGAAGCCGCTGCTATTTGTGCCTAGGTTCCCCAGTTCGGTGGCGGCCCCGCTGCTGGCCCAGCGCACCGCGCGCAGGCCCTTGTCCACGCCCGAGACATACCTGGTGGCGGACCCCGCCGCCTGGCCGACTTCATTGACCGACCGACTCCCAAGAGTATTATATGGAAGCAGATACCCGTCGCTCGTGTTCGCGTCGTAGGTTGGCCCGCCGTAAATTGGGAGATATGCCGCCTTCACTGAGGCTGCGGCCACTAGCCCGGTTGCGAGCCATGTCGCCTTCAGCAGCAACTGCCGCATTGCTTTTCTCCTCGCTTGTCTGCCCCCGGTTCATCGCCGGATGCATTGGAAGTATTATAACAGCCGCTCGAATGTGATCAAGTGAGATTCTTCTTCGCGTCGCTGGTCACATGTTCTTCTCTTGGCGTTTTGGCGGCTTGGCGGTTATCTAAACGGCTATGCAGTACCGGCGATTCGGCAAGACCGAGATGAACCTGTCCGTGTTCACACTCGGGCTCATGCGCTATATGAGCGACGATCCCGAGAAGAGCACGGCCGTCGTACGGCGAGCCGTCGAGCTGGGGATCAATCATCTGGAGACGGCCCGCGGATACGGCAACAGCGAAGAGCTGCTGGGGCATGCGCTCAAGTCCATCGACCGTAGCAAAGTTTTCATCACGACCAAGATCGGGCCGCAGAAGACGTACGACGACTTCATGCGCACGTTCGAGACGTGCATGAAGAACATCGGGCTCGACTATCTCGACAACCTGGACGTGCACGGCGTCAACAACGAGGAGAAGTTTCGCACCGCGATGGACGAGCGGGAGAACTGGCGGGCGATCCGCAAGCTGCTCGATGACAGTACCGTGCGGCACATCGGCTTCTCCACGCATGGCAAGCTGCCGCTGCTGATGGACGTCCTGAACACGCAGGCGTTCGAGTCGATCAACCTGCACTACTATTGGTTCTATCAGGTTCTGGAGCCGGTGGTGGCGCGGGCGGCGGAGCTGGACATGGGCGTGTTCATCATCAGCCCCAACGACAAGGGCGGGATGCTGTACCGGCCGAGCGAGCGGCTGCGGGAGCTGGCGGCGCCGTTTCACCCGATGAACCTCAACGCGCGATGGCTGCTGAGCGATCCGCGCGTGCACACGTTATCGCTGGGTGCGGCGATGCCTGCGGATTTCGAGCAACATCTGGCGGTAGCGGATAACACGCAGCCGCTGAGCGAGTCGGAGCGGGCGGCGCTGGCTCGCTGGGAAGCGGCGTTTCGCGACCAGCTCGGGAAAGATCGCTGCACCGTCTGTCAGGCGTGCCTGCCCTGCCCGCAGTTCATCGACATCCCGGAGATCCTGCGGCTGCGGAATGCGGCCGTCGCGTTGGACATGCACGACTACGGCACCTACCGCTACAACATGTTCAACGGCAGCAACGACTGGTTCCACGGCTGGCCGGGCGATCACTGCACGGAGTGCGGCGAATGTCTGCCGAAGTGCCCGGAAAAGCTGGAAATCCCCCGCCTGCTGTTCGACGCCCACGACCTGCTTAAAACCGGCAGCGGCAAGCGGATGTGGTGAAAACGCATGGCAAAAGGCCGGGGGGGTGATCTTGGTCGTTGAGCAGCGTTCATGACGATATAATGTATAAGGGACAGGATGAGTCCGGCTGAGGTGGCCCATGAAAATTCAATTGAACATTCTGAGCGCGATGTTAGTGACAGTGCTCACTGCGGCGGTCGCTTATGCCCCGCCGTACCAGATTCAGCAGGGGAACGTGCTGGACGTTAATCCGCAGGTCGGCTCGGCGGGGTTGAACTATGGGGCACGGCAATACGACTTCAACGCCGCCAACCGGATCGTCACCGGCAACGTGACCGGCGGCGCGAGTTTCCGCGGGGTGACGACGATCCGCGATCCCAGCTCGTTCGGGCTCAGCTCGGGTCAGCAGTTTCTGCCTTCCGATCAATTATCCAACTTCAGACGCGATTCATTCAATGTCGGAGACCTTCAGGCGGGCCGTTCGCCGGCTTCGGGGCTGCTGCCGTACTATTCGATTCAATCAACGGTCACCAACACGGGCGCCATCGTGACCGGGCTGAATCGGCCCGGCACTTCGCAGGTTAAAACGCCGTTCATTGTGCCGCGCGAGAACCTGCGGGTGCAGCCGACCAGTCCGCTGATATCGTCGCAGACTGCAACCGGCTCGTTGCTCCAGGTGCCGACGCAGATCGCGCGCATCGACAACGGCCGGCTCATCACCGGACCGGTCAACGAACGTCTACTGAGAAGCCCGCTGTTCGGGGCCGTCCGGACGGTGCCGGCGGATGTGCTGGCGGCGGAGGCGCAGGCCGAGCGGGGCGATCCGCGTCAGGCGGCGACCGGCGGGCCGCTGGATACGCGGGTGAGCCGTTTGGAACCTCTGGATACGCGAATCAATCCGTCGACGGATACGAGAGTCAATGTGGCCCGGTCGCCTCTGGATCGCGTGCTGGGCCGTGATAAGCCGCCGGCGGAATCGGATACGCGGAGAGGCGTTCCGCTCGACCAGCAGCGTCCGGCACCGGACATGGGGGCTGGGAACCCCCGGCCCGGCGAGCCATCCGGGGCACCGCAGCAGAGGATGCCGGGCGGGCCGATGGTCGTGCATGGAGATGTTTTTACCAGTATGCGGGCGGCGACGGCGCAGCTCCGCCGGCCGATCCACGACGCGGGCGGCGCCGGACAAGCCCAGGCGGATGGTCAACCGGCAAACGGTCCGGCGCTGGCTCGGCCGATCAAACCGATCACCGGCGTCACGCGTGAAGGTGAACAGACCCCGCCGCCGGGCGGCCTGACGAAAGATCAACTTGTGGCAACCGGCGGTGATATCGCGTCCACACCGCTGAAGACATTCGTCGGGACGGAAGAGTCGGCGGTCAACAAGTACATGTCGCAGGCGGAAAAATTGATGCGGGCCGGCCAGTATTACCGCGCGGCGGATGAATACGATCTGGCGCGGGCGGTCGATCCGCGGAATCCGTTGCCGCTGGTGGGCCGCTCGATGGCGTCGCTGGCGGCGGGCGAATATATGAGCAGCGCCAACGGTCTCTTTCAAGCCATCCAGTTGTTTGAAGCGCTCGCGAACTTCCACATCGACATGACGGCGTTTGTGCCGGATGTTGCCGTGCTGGACCGCCGGCGGGCCGACCTCGAACGGCGGCTGGAGGCCTATGAGGATTTTCGCCTGCGGTTCCTGCTGGGGTTCGCAGAATACCACAGTGGCTTGGAGAAGCTCGGCCTGGCCAACGTGAAAAAGGCCGCCGCGGCAGCCCCGCCGGAGATGACTTCACTTCGCCGCTTCGTGGAGGTCCTCGAGCAGCACGCGGGCGCAGCCAAGCCGGTCGAAATCACGAAATAGTCCCGTCAACCAGTGAATGAGGAGTTCCCACACCATGCCCGACAAACCGGTTCGCGGCGTTCTGCCCGGCACGTTCGATCCAGCCACCAACGGTCATCTCGATCTGATCAAGCGGGCGACCGGCATTGTGGACGAACTGATCGTCGCGGTTGGGCACAATCCGGAGAAGGAGGCCCTGTTCACGCCGGACGAACGCGTGGCCATGCTCTCGGAGATGGTGGGCGGCCTGCCGGGCGTGAAGGTCCAGGCTTATGAAGGTCTCACGGCGGATTTCGTCAAGTCGGTCAACGCCAAAGTGATCATCCGCGGCATCCGCGACAACGTCGATCTGCACGACGAGCTTCAGCAGGCGAACGTGAACATGGTGTGGGGCGGCGTCGAGACGATCTTCCTCATGACCCGCGATCAGTTCGCCATGACCAGCAGCACCTACATCAAGCAGATCGTGGCCCTGGGCGTGCTGGACCTCGACCGCCTCAACCGGCTCGTGCCGCTTTCGGTGGCCAAGCGCCTCCGCGAGAAACTGCGGAAGTGAAAGCACATCAAGTGCCGATTCGGCCGTTGCGGTTGATGTCTTCGCCGAAATGTTTTTCGAGCAGCGAGATGAGTTCGTGAAGCGTCTGTCGCGTATACTGCAGTTCTTTCTCTAGATTGAGCACGCGTGTCTCCATACTATCCGCTTTGCCGCGTGCCTCGCTGATCTGACTTTGTTGAACCAAATCCCAGAACAAACCCATGATTCACCTCGCAATCCCGTGATTTCAGGAAGGCTCCGGATCGAGTGCTTGCAGCTTCTCGGCGAACTCGCGGATGACGAACTCGGGCGTGGAGGCGCCGGCGGTGATGCCGGCGACCTGGTGCCCCTTGACCATCTTCGGGTCGAACTGGTCCCACGTCTCCAGATGATGGGTGGGCATGCCCTCCTCGGTGCACAGGCGGGCCAGCTCGCGCGTGTTGGCGGAATGAAAGCCGCCGAGCACGAACATGATGTCCACCTCCTTGCACAGCTCGACGGCGGCTTGCTGGCGGCGGACGACCTCCAGGCACAGCGTGTTCACGATCTTGAGTTCGCGGAACGGCCGGGCGGCGATGGCGCCGATCATTTCCGCCACGTGCTCGGGAGCGTGCGTGGTCTGGGCGACGATGCCCAGCTTGCCGCGGCGGGGCAGCACCGCATCCAGGTCCTCCTCGCGGTCCACCACGATGACGTTGGGCGCGTAGCCGATGACGCCCTTGACTTCGGGATGTTCCACATCGCCGATCATGATGACCTGGTAACCCTCCTCGTGCAGTTGCCTGACGACGTTCTGGGCCCGCTTGACCAGCACGCAGGTGGCATCGACCAGGGTCAGTTCGCGCTCGCCGGCCCGGGCGTATGTCTCCGGCGCGGCCCCATGCGACCGGATGAGCACGGTGGTGTCGGAAGTGATGGTTTCCAGATCGCCCGACTGGTTCAGGCCGGCCTGCTCGAGCTGATCGACGACCTGGCGGTTATGAATGACCGGACCGAGGGCGACGACGCGACCGGCGGGGTTCGACTGCACCGTGCGCTCGGCCAGCTCGATGGCGTCTTCCACGCCGAAGCAGAATCCACGTTTCGTAGCGAGTTTAACCTGCATCTTGTTCCTCAATTAAGCGGTCAGCTCTCAACTATCAGCTTTCAGCCAGATCAACTTTCGGACGCTATGTTCTGGCTGATAGCTGAAAGCTGACAGCTCGATCAGTACCATTCTAATCGCCGCTGCGGCACGCGGCTATGCCGGCGCGCCTGCATGGCGATCAGCCGCTGACGGATCTCTTCCATCAACTCTTCCGCACAGAGGTGGGCATAATCGGCGGGCAGAAGCGGCGGGCCGTATTCGATGATGACGTCGCCGGGCCGGGGCATCTTCTGATGCTTCGGCCAGGTCTGATAGACGCCGTCGATCAGCGCGGGCACGATCGGCACGCGCGCTTTCTTGGCGATCGCGCCGACGCCCGGCAGCATCGGCCCGATGCGGCCGTCCGGCGTCCGCGTGCCCTCGGGGAAGAGCAGAACGAGCCGGCCATTCTTGAGCCGGCGAAGCGTTTCCTTGATGGCGCCGATGTCCGCCTCGTTGCGCCGCACGGGGAAGGCGTTCACCGACCGGATCAACAAACTGAACAGCCGGTTGTGAAACAGCGTGTCGCGGGCCATGTAGTTGCCTTCCCGCGGCAAGGCCATGGTGACCAGCACCGGATCCATATAACTCTGGTGGTTGGAGACCAGCAGCACGCCGCCCTCCCGCGGCACGTTACGCACGCCGTAGCAACGCGTCTTGAACAAAAACACGCAAACGCACTGGCAGAGAAAGCGGCAAAAGCGGTAATAAAGACGCATAGGCGTGACGATTCACCGCGGAGGCGCGGAGTCGCAGAGAATGACGAGTGCTATCGCAGTCGTCGTGATTGGATCTCCCGCTGCATCTGTTCCACAACATCACTGATGCTCATGTGCGTGGTATCGATGCGGATGGCCTCGCCCGGCACCAGGAGTGGAGCCCACTGCCGCTTGTCGTTGACGTCGCGGTGACGGATGTTTTCCAGGACTTCCTCGAACTGTACGTCCTCGCCGTCGGCCAGCATCTCGTGGTAGCGGCGCTCGGCCCGCTTTTCGTTGGAGGCGTCCAGGAAGAACTTCGCATCGGCATCGGGGAAGACCACGCTGCCCTGATCGCGGCCCTCGGTGACCAGTGCACCGAGCTTCAGGCCGATCTCCCGCTGTTTTTCGACGAGCACCTCCCGCACGGCCGGTACGCGGGCCACTTCATTGGTATGTGCGCTGACCCGCATCGAGCGGATGGCTTCGCTCACGTCGTGGCCGTCCATGATGACGCGGACGTGCGTGGGGCGGCAGTCGAGCTTGATGTCGGTTTTGCGGGCCAGCTCGGCCAGCTTGTCCGGGTCGTCAAACGGCGTGCCGGTATTGAGCGCCTTGAACGTGACCGCCCGGTACATCGCGCCCGTATCGAGATAGGGGATTTCCAGGAGGGCGGCCAATTTGCGGGCTGCGGTTGATTTGCCCGACCCCGCCGGGCCGTCGATGGTGATAATCATGTGATCGTCCGTGAAACGTATCTTGTTCGTTGATGTGAGAAGTGAGAAGTTAGAAGTGAGAAGTTGTTGTGCCAGTCACGTCTCACTTCTCACGTCTCACTTCTCACTTCTCATGTTGCCCGATGTTGACCAATTCCAACGGCGTTCCCGGCCGCGCTTCCGACAATTCGCCATGCAGTGTCAATGCCGTCGCCGCGGTCACGCGGATCGACACGGTTTTACCGATCAGCGACGACGGACCGGTGAACACGACGATCTCGTCGCCGCGGGTGCGGCCGGTGAGCTGGTCGCTTCGCCGCCATGATACTTCATGGCCGCGCGATTGCTCGGCCTCCTGGGCCTTGATGGCCGCCTTGCTGTAACCCTCCACCAGCACTTCCACGCATCGGCCGATCATCGCCCGGTGGTGGTCCAGCGAGCAGCGGTTCTGGAGCGCGACCAGATCGAGCAGCCGCCGCTGCTTGATCGCTTCCGGCACGTCATCGGGCAGATTACGGTCGGCGGCGGTGCCGGGGCGGTTCGAGTACTTGAACATGAAGATGTTCTTGTAACGAATACGTTCAATCAGCGCCAGTGTCTTTTCGTGATCTTCATCCGTCTCGCCGCAGAAGCCGACAATAAAATCGCTGGCCAGCGAGATCCCCGGTACGATCGACCGCGCCCGCTCGATCAGATCGATGTATTGCTCGACCGAATACTGCCGCTTCATGCGCTTGAGCACCGCGTTCGAGCCGCTCTGAGCGGGCACGTGCAGATACTCGCAGAGCTTCGGCAGGTCGCGCATGGCATGCAGGATATCGTCCGTGAAATCGCCCGGATAACTGGTCACGAACCGAATCCGTTCGATGCCCCCCACCGCATGAATGCGCTCCAGCAATTCGGCAAACCGCACCGTGCGACCGTTCTCGGCGAAGCTGTAGCTGTTCACCGTCTGGCCGAGCAGCGTGATCTCTTTCGAGCCGAGTTCGGCGAGCTTTGCCGCTTCTTCGACGATGTGCTCGGGCGGTCGGCTGCGTTCCGGCCCGCGGGTGAACGGCACGACGCAGAACGTGCAGAATTTGTCGCAGCCGCGCTGGACGCGGATGTATGACTGATGCGACGAGCCTATCGTTTCCAGCGTCCGCGAGCGGTCGAGGGCTTCGATGCTGTCATACAGGAGCGTCCGCTCCGCGGCCGGGCGCTTGCGCGAATGATCCTGCTCCAGTGCAACCGCGCGGACTCGCGTCTCGGCCACTTCGGCGATGAGTCCGGGGATCTGGTTCAAATTACCCGGCCCGCACAGCAGATCGACATGCGGAGCGCGTTCCTGAATGCCGCTGTGATCGCGCTCGGCCATGCAGCCGATGACGCCGAGGATCATGTCCGGCCGGTGGCCTTTGGCTTTTTTCAACTCGCCGAGCCGGCTGTAGACCTTCTCCTCGGCGTGCTGGCGGACGCTGCACGTGTTCAGCAGGACCACGTCGGCGGCCCGGTAGTCGTCCGTCGGCTGATAACCCATCGCGCGGAGCTGCCCCATCACCAGCTCGCTGTCGAGCACGTTCATCTGGCAGCCCCAGGTTTCGAGATAGATGCGTTTCTGAACCAACCCAGTCACTCCCGGCAAACTCTCCTGCCTCAACTTTGCGATTGTAAAGCTGGGCGATGATGGAGGCAACGCGGGGCGGGTGCGAGTTCAGAAGGTAAGCTGTTTGTGCAGAAGCGTCTCGCTCGACGCCAGCCGTTCGAGGATTCGGGCGATCCGTGGGACCGCCCGGCCGTCGCCGTAGACGGAATGGCCGAAACGTGGCGGCGGTTTGCGGAGGGCGGTGCGAATGGCCCGTGTGATCGCGGCTGCGCTTTCGCCGGCATCGATGACGTTCGGTCCGCAGCGCAGCCGGCCGGACTGCCGCGGACCGACGTTCACCGCGTTCACGCCGATACTGGCTGATTCGATAATCCCGCCGGAGGAATTTCCCACCAGAACCGCCGCACGCGATACGAGCCGCAGGTAATCTTCGCGCGGCAGCGAGGCGAATGATCGCCAACCGTCGCGCCGGCTCAGCCCGTTTATCACGCGCATGATGCCCTGGTGGCCCGGATCGCTATTCGGGTGGATCACGACGCCTCCCAAGCAGCACCGATCCACCGCCACGGCGATATTTCGCATCACCGCCGCTTCAGTGTCGCCTCGCCGGCCGGCCGGATGCTGTACGACGACCGCGTAGCGATTCGCCGCGATAGGACCGAGCGTTTGTCGCAACCACGCATCGGTCCGGCTGCGGGATCGGCGCTCGCGCTGGCGGAACAAGAGGATATCATCCAACCCCGGCGCTCCCACGCGGTGGATTCGCCATGCGGCCTCGCCCATTCGCCGCAGCCGCTCGGCCGCTTCCCGCGAGGCGACCAGGTGTACATGGGCCAGCCGCGCGATCGCGTTCCGCAGCGCGTCATCGACATCGCCCGTGGCCCGATCGCCGCCATGTATGTGTACCAATACGCGCCGCCCGACCGCAGCCGCGCACGCGCCGGCGAACGCTTCAACCCGATCGCCCAGCACGACGACTATGTCCGCCCGCATGCGATTGAACGCCCGGGCCAGGCCGGCAATACCGCGCGAGAGCGCCAGCGGTTCCGCCGCCGCATTATCGCGACCGGTCTGCATCGGCACGCGGGCATCGATCCGCCAGCCGGCCCGCCGGATGTCGTCAATGGTGTTGCCGAACTTGGGTAGGAGGTGCATCCCCGTGACGACGAGCCGCGGCTGAAGCCGGCGACTCTTCTTCATCGCCCGAAGCACCGGCTCCAGCAGTCCGAACTCAGCCCGGCTGCCGGTCACGATGGCGATGCAGCGGCCATCATTCATCTAGTTCACCACGGAGAAACAATCCACAGATGTCACAGATGCGCACAGATGGAAAGAGGAAATTTGAAATTGGAAATGAAATTCGCAATCCGAAATCCGAAATCCGCAATAATCTCGCCTCGGTATCACCGTGGTGAGTCCTCACGACACCGCTTCCCACGCGATCATGGTATCGGCCGCGATCTCGGTCCGGACCTGCCGGCCGATGAGCAAATCGATCTGGGTGGGCGAGATGCCGCCGCCCGGCCGTTTCAACGTCAGCATCGACGGCGTCAGCTTCTGGCCGGGACGGATATCACACGCCGCGACCACACTGCGGCGCGAGAGCTGTCTGACCTCCCGCTGCGAATCACTGACCGCGATTTGCCCGTCGCCGATCAGCAGTTCGGCGCTGCGGATGCCGCGGATGTATTCGGCCATCGCGTGCGGTTCGAGCGAGAAGGCGTGATCGGGTCCGTGCCGCCTGCGGTCGAGCGTGAGGTGCTTCTCGATAATGCGGGCGCCCGCGGCGGCGGCGTAACCGCCGATTTGGACAGATTCCGTGTGGTCGCTGAAGCCGCTGATGCAGTCGAACGCGCGGGCCAGCGTGCCAATGGCGGCCAGGTTGGCCTCGGTTTCGTGCGCCGGATAACTGCTGATGCAGTGCATGAGCGCCAGCGGCCCGGCCCCGCCGCGCTGATAGTGCGATACGGCCGCGGCGATCTCGTCAAGCTCGGCCGCGCCCGTAGAGGCAATCACAGGTAGACCCGTATCCGCCGCAGCATCCAGCAGCGGCCAGTTCACGATGTCCGGCGAGGCCAGCTTGATCGCCCGCACGCCCACCGATACCAGAAACTGGAGGTCCTCCATCGAGAACGGCGTGGCCAGAAATTCGATCCCGCAGCGCTGGGCATACGCCGCCAGCTCGACAAACTGCTCGTGCGGCAGCTCCAGCCGGGCGAGCATCTGGTATTGCCGGTCGGTGTGCACGGCCCATTGCTGATATTGAGCGGCGGGGGCGTCGCGCGTGACCAGCCGGTCGGCGGAGAATACCTGGAACTTGACCGCGTCGGCCCCGGCGTCGGCCGCCGCCTGGATCAGATCGCAGGCCAGGGAGATGTGCCCGTCATGATTGACGCCGGCTTCGGCCACCACGTACACCGGCGAGCCCGGCCCGACGACCGCGGGGCCGATTCGAAAAGATGTGCTAGCGTCGCTCATAACCGCCCGCGTGGCTGACGGCGGCGGTGAAAGCCGGCCGCCGCGACCCTGCTCTGGGAGCGTCCACGAAAACCACTTCGTTCCGCACGCGGATCAGGGCCTCAGCCCGGTAGAAATCCGCCGGCGTGTCGATATCCACCGATTCCTCTTCCTGCACGACGGCCCGGCGGTCCTGCCCCAGGTAAGCGGTCGGGTTGCCGGCCGTCTCCGGCGACATGTAGCGGCCGGGCTCCGAACCGGCCGAGGCTGACATCAGCAGCGTCCGCCGCACGACCACGACCGCGCCGCTCAGGCCGTACAGCGGCTCGAGTTCCTGCCGCCGCACGATATTGTTGGGCCGATACGCCTGCATGCAATCGTCGTCGATTCGATACATCCAGTCCGGGTGATGCTTGCCGACCGGCATGACCGTCTGCACCGAGTCACATCCGCTCTGCACGAGCAGATCAACGCAGCGGTCGATCAATCCGTCCTCCCGCAGCGGCACGTTCCCGCCGAGGATGACGATCACGTCGGCGGTGCGTAGCGTCTTAGCCTCAAACTGCTCGATGGCATGCCGCGCAGCGTCCTGTGTGGTGGCCGTATCGCTCGCCAGATGGGCCGGCCGATCGACGACGAACACATCCGCCACCCGCCCGATGGCCGCCGCCCGCGTGGAGTCGGTGGTCAGAACGATCTCATTGACGTACCCGCTCTGCTGAGCGTGACTGATGGTGTAGGACAGGACGGCCCGCCCGCAGAGCGGCAGGACGCACTTGTCGGGCAGACCCCGACTGCCGGCGCGCGCAAGAATCACAGCCACTGTGTTCATCACAGTTTCATCGGCTCGCCCGCGGGGTGATCTTGAACAGTTACCGGATAGAAGAACGCGGAACGCAGAATTCGAAACGCGGAATCTCAAATCTCAAATTTGAAATAGTGGAATTCAGGTTTTGGCGTGGGCGGCACCGGCAAGCTCCCCGCACTCCGGGCATCGGCCTGATGGGCTACCGCGAAGGTCATAACCGCAGTGGATGCATATCGGAATGCCTGCCGCAGCCAACTGTACGCGAAGATATCGCCTGAGCGGATTCCGCCAGAGAAAGTTCATCGCCAATGCCATTACCAGACCGGTCGTTGCTCCGACGATCACTTTGTCCAACCAAAACGGGATGCCTTTGTATTGGCTGAGTTGATACAGACCGAATCGATTCACTGCCGTGCAGATGATCGCCGAGGCAATCGCAAACAACCAGAAGCGCGGGTCCCATCTAATCTGCCTTCGGAATCCGGCAAGTGCTCTGGTGCGCTGCCCATCGCTCCCATACCTGGCCAATTCGGGATACAGCTTTATGTTCAGCGTGTGTCTCCTCATTACATCCCATCCTACTCGATTCCTGCGCTCGATCAGCTATCCTGCCCGTTTTGACCGGCGGCTCAGGAGAACGGCTCATCCATCAGCATCGCCACATCACACACAAGCTCGATCTGATCGCCATCGGCTGTCTCATCGGCGCGATCGTCTGCTGGGGCGTGCCGCCGATCATGCTGCGGTATCTGCGGCACTTCGTGCCCGACGGGTTCACCGCCAACTTCATTCGATATCCGATCGCGACGATCGTCTACCTGCCATTGGTGATCAACTACGCCCGCAAGCACGGCCTCGGCAGCTTCTGGTGGACTGCGCTGCTGCCGACCTTCGTCAACATCGTCGGGCAGACATTGTTCGCGATCGCTCCCTACCACCTCGAAGCGGGCATGATGTCATTTCTGCTCCGCCTCTCGATCGTATGGAGCATCCTGGGGGCCTTCTGCCTGTTCCGAGACGAGCGGCGGCTGGCCGGGAGCGGCATGTTCTGGACCGGCACCATCCTGTCCGTGGCGGGCTTCGTATTCATGTCTTGGGCGGGCAGCAACCTCGCGTCGGTCACCAGCCGGGGCATCCTCATCGCGTTGGTGTGCAGCATCTTCTGGGGGTTCTACGACGTGACCGTTCGCCTCACCATGCGCGACCTCAACCCGCTCGTGGTGTTCGGCGTCATCGGGAACTATTCGTCGTTCGGTTTCCTGCTGCTCGGGCCGATTGGCGGCAATCCACGCTCGCTGCTGCACCTGGAGCCGAAGATCATGGCCCTGCTGATCATCTCCGCCTACATCGGCATCTGCCTGGCCCACGGGATGTACTACGTGGCCATCCAGCGGCTCGGCGTCGCGGTGTCGGCGAACACGATGATGGTGACGCCGTTCGTGTCCATCCTGGGCGCCGCGATCTTCCTGGGCGAGCGGTTCTCGGCCATGCAGTGGCTCGGGGGCATGACCCTGATCGCCGGGGCCACGCTGGCGTTATGGTCGCGCCAGCGGATCGGGCGACTGCCCCCCGCCCCGCTGGAGATCAGCCCGGATTAGAAATGCTCAGTAGCGGCCATCCCCCCTCCCCGCCGATAGTTAACCAGTGATATTTCGGGCTGACCGCTCTGGTCTTTTGATTGACAGCCCCCACCGGCTATCATAGTTTAGGGCTCGCGTTTTATGGCGTTCTTTACCCGGGCCGGCCGCAGGGAGGCGCCAATATTGAACCGATGTTTGCTCACCGCCAACAAGTCCTTCCACCCACGACGTTGCTGACCCTGCTCACTGGTTGTCTCGTCGCAGTTTTCACGACCGCCGGTTGCGATGCGCCGCGGACTTCCGGTACGCGAACCTCCAGAGAGAACCCGCCGGCCACGGCATTGAAGGAGACGACGCCCACGCTGGCCGCCAATACCACCGATCCGGGCAAGCCCGCCGATGGGCTTCGGCAGGAACCGGTCATCATCCTTCAGGTAAACTTCGACATCCTGCGCATTCGCGTGCCCAAGGGCGTGTTCAGCGAATCCGGCAAGATCTGGAACCATCTGGACGAAGGAACGATCCCCGCCGAGACCACCAAACTGCTCCAGCGCAACGGCCTCCGTGCGGCACGCGGCAAGCCCGACTCCTGGCCGCCGATCAAGGCCCTGCTCGAACCGGTGAAGGTGGAAACCTCGCGCAGCGATATGACCCTGCTCAACGGCCTGCCGTTGTTCGTCGAGATCGATCGCCGCCAGCGCGATCAGACGCTCTTCCTCTACCGGCGCGACGGCACGCTCGGCGGCGTCACCTGCCCGCAGAGCAGCAACTTCATTCGCATCGAGTACGCCATTCCGCTCGCCGACCCCAGTGCGGTGGAGGTCGAGGTCATGCCGGAGATCCGGCAACAGCAGACGCTGACCCCGCTGAGGTTGAACGAGCTGGGGCAACTGGAACAGGCGTTTCACGAGCCGACGCGGGTCCTGCGCGAGCTGGCTTTCCACATGGAATTGCCGGCCGGCGAATTCATGGTGATCGGTCCCGCCGCCGCCGCCCACCCGGGTCATCTGGCGGGCTCGTTGCTGCTGTGTGAAGTCATTGATGGCCGGCCTTATGAATCGATGTACTTCATTACGCCGAGAGTCTATCGGACGGATCGTAGCCGGCGGCCATGAGAACCAGGGGGACAGCTTCGATGCATAGTCGTCCGGGGGAGCAGAGCTCCATGTCAGGTCAAGAGGAAGATCACTTTTTCGATCGATTGTTTTTGTGCGCCGGCGTCGCACTCATCGCGACCGATGACCAGTTCCGCATCCGGTTCTGGAATGATGCCGCGAGCAGGCTATTCGGCGGATCGGCCGCAACCATGCTGAATGAGCCGATCATGTCCATCGTGCCCGGCGAACGGCGCAACGTGGCGACCCGGCTTTTCGAGCGGGCCATCCATCGGGGCGAGGTGAGTGAATTCGAGTTCTCGTATGGCACCAGCGGGCAGCCGCTGTATCTGGCCGTGACCATTTCGCCAATCATCGACAGGCAGGGCCGCCATGTCGGCGTCTCGGTGTTCGCCCGGGATGTCAGCCGGCGGATGGAAGCCGAACGCGATCTGGCCGACGAACGGAAGATGGTGGCGCTCGGCTCGATGGCCGGCGCCGTCGCGCATCACTTCAACAATGTCATCGGCGGCATCATCACCTCAGTGGACTTCGCCCAGAGCAGCGACAACCCGCAGACGCTCCGGCGGGCGCTGAGCACGACCATCTCCGCGCTGACCCGCGCGAACCGATTGACGCTCAGCCTGCTGGCCTTCGCCGAGGGCGACCGCACGGAGTGCCTCACGCACGATCTCAACGAGACCGTCCGGCAATTCGTCGCCTCGCTGGAGCCGAAACTGAAGGACCAGAACATCAAACTCGAGACGAGTCTTCAACCGTTGCAAGCGATGGTGCCGGCCAAGCGTATCCTCTCCATCCTCGACGGGCTCACGACCAACGCCTGCGAGGCTATGCCGGAGGGCGGTACGTTGCGAATCGAACTGGCCCAGGAACGGCAGCAAATCCTGCTGCGAGTCATCGACACCGGCCAGGGGATTCCCGCCGAGGATCTGCCACGCGTCTTCGAGCCGTTCTTCACCACGAAATTCAATGATGCCGTCGCCGGCGGTCACGTGGGTCTCGGGCTGGCCGTCGTACACGGCATCGTCAAAGAGTTGGGCGGCACGGTGACGTTGTGCTCGGAGCGTCCCGGCGGAACCATCTGCACCGTCTGGCTTCCCGCAGTGATAGAAAGTATTTGAATCGACACTTCTAACTGCCCCAGGTTTGCTCCGCGCACGCCGCTTTTGGCGCTGAAATCGACTCTGCGTCCTGAAATACCCCCGCCGGTAAAAGAGCGTGTGCGAAAAGATCTGCCGCTGGGGAAAGTTTCGCCTGACAAAAAAGTTGACACCGGCCGCGCGGTATCGCTATGCTTCTGTAGTATTATTGCGGGGCGTGCGCACCGCTATGGCGAAGTCGGGCCACGCCTTACCCCACGAGCGCCTGAACCTATATGCCGATAAGCCATCACGGTGATGCCATCTGGAGATGGTGTTTATCAAGAGCATACACCCTCACTGCCGATAAGAGGGGTTGCGAGATGACGCCAGTGAGTGTGTCGTCTCTGGTCCGACTGGCTCGCGATAAAGCGACAATGCTCTTTTTTGATTCGCTGCACGGCAGGCTTTTGTGCTGGGTATGGCAGCGATAACGGATATTCGCGGATGCCTGCCACCACCGCATCAGGAGTATTATGTTGCGAAAACAGTTCACTCCGCGTCGTATTCGGGTGGGGATGGGTGTTCTTGTTCTCGCCGGATTATTTTTCCCCTGTCAATATCTGCTGACCTCGCGGGCTGAAAACGCCGCTTCGCCGGTGGTCGTGCAGGGACCGCAGAAACCAAACAAAACGATGGCTTTCGCCGCACCGCTTCATGACAAACTGGTAATAGACGCTTCGCCCGAAGCGCTGGCCGGCAAGGACCCGATGGGCTTCCTTCAGTCGGCGCTCGACCGTTATGACCGCAGCGTCCGCGATTACACCTGCACGTTTACAAAGAAAGAGCTGATCGGCGGCGAGATGTCGCAGGAACAGGTGATCAAAGCCATGTTCCGCGAGAAGCCGCTCAGCGTCCGTCTCGAGTGGATCAAGAACGAGGACAAATGCGCTCGCGTCCTCTATGTGGCCGATCGCTGGATCAAGGACGGGCAACAGATGGCGGTGATCGAGCCAGGGGCGATCGCCCGCCTGTTTGTGCCGTACGTGATGCGCGCGGTGCACGGGCCGGATGCGGAGAAATCATCGCGGCGAACCATCGACCAGTTCGGCCTGCGGAGCTCGCTGGCGCTCACGCTGAAATACTGCAAGCTCGCCAAGGAGAAGGACATTCTCAAGTTGTCCTACATGGGCAACGGCAAGGTGGATGACCGCGCAACGCTGGTGTTCGAACGGCGCCTGCCCTACGAGAGCGAGGGCGGCGCCTGGCCGGATCGCGTGCTGGTCGTGCATCTGGACAAGGAGCTGCTGCTGCCGACGCTCTGCACCGCCTACGCCGACGACGAGAAGAAAGTCCTGCTCGGCCGTTACATGCTGACCGACATCAAGATCAACGCCAACCTGGCGGACTCGGTCTTCACCAAGGAAGGCATGGGTCTGTAACACCCGATCATTCTTCGGATCACCACTCGAAATGCGAGGACAGGCCGCCGCGGAGCGGCTTCTTGCGGGCGGGTTTCTTCGGTTTTTCGGGCCGGCCGTCGGCGCGAACCGCGGCGACCGGCTCCCGTTGGGGACGCATCGACAGCGAAATGCGCTGTGCCTCGGAATCGATCTTGAGAATCCGTACGTCCACCTCCTGGCCTTCGCTGACCACATCGGCGACGGTCCGCACGCGCTGCTCTGATAGTTCCGATATGTGAATCATCCCCTCGATTCCGGGCCTGAGCTCCACGAAGGCCCCGAAATCAACGAGCTTGGATACTTTCCCGTGCACGACGGCATTGACGGGAAACTCCGTGGTTGCATTCGTCCAGGGATTCTCCTCCATCTGTTTTCGACCAACCGAAATCCGCCGCTTGTGGGGATCGACCTTGAGGACGACGAGTTCAAGCTCGTCGCCGATCCTCACCATGTCCGAGGGGTGGCCGATCCGGCGTGACCAGCTCATTTCACTGGCCGGCAGCAGCGCATCGACGCCCGGCTCCAACTCGATGAACGCGCCGAAATCCGCCAGCCGGACCACGCGGCCTTTGATGCGCGAAGCTTCCGTGTAGCGGTTCTCAATCCCCTCCCACGGGTTCGGCTCGACCTGCTTGAGCCCGAGGGAAACTTTGCCGTGCTGGCGATCCACCTTGAGCACGCGGACCGCAAGCTCCTGGCCCTTTTGCACGACCTCCGTCGGGTCGTTGATCCGCCCCCAGCTCATGTCGGTGATGTGCAGCAGACCGTCGACGCCTCCGAGGTCGATGAACGCGCCGAATTCCGCGAGGTTCGAGACCGTCCCGGTGCGGATTTCGCCTTCGACCAGCGAATCGAGCATCTCCGCCCGCTTCTGCTTGCGTTCCTTCTCGATGATCTTGCGGCGGCTGACGATCAGATCGTGCGTCGTGCGGTCCACCTGCGTGACCGCGCAGCGGACGTGCTCGCCGATCAGCGTGGAGATGTCGCGCAGCCGCCGGGTGTCCACGTGCGAGGCCGGCAAAAACGCCCGCGCCCCGCCGATGTCGATGTCCAGGCCGCCCTTGTTCATGCCGGTGACGACACCTTCCAGCTCGTCGCCCGGCTGCACCGATTGCCAGAAGGTCAACTCATCGGCCTGCCGCTTGCTCAGGGCGAGAAAACCGCTGCGTTCGTCGGTTCGCTCGATGATGACGGAGACCCCATCGCCCTCCTTCGGCAGCGGCTGACCGCTGAATTCGATGAGCGGCACGGCGCCGGTTCTGCCGTCTTCCAGCGTGACGAATACCTGTTCGGCGGTTACACGGGTCACCCGCCCGTTCAAGGCGCCTGCCGCCGGCGCTGACGCTGGTTCCATCGCGACGCCGGCGGATGCGGCTGGTTCCGCCCCGGCCGCAGCAAACGCGGCCTCGCCCTCGGGGGTCTGCGCCTCGGAAGCTGATGCGGAGTGTGGAGCGATGCTACCGCCAGAGACGGCAGTCACCGGGTCAGTGGGGAGATCTGACATAACCTGATTTCTCGATATCAAACCGATCCGTCTTCATCAATCATCTTGCGCGAGTGGCTGAGCAGGGTCAACCCCCTGAGGACAGGAGGGGTGCATCCGGCGATCAGTGGCTTGCAAGCTTTCGTTTCTGACATTAACGTTCGCGGCTGCCGGTCTCGGCTCGTCCACGCGCTCGCGCGCAACCGACATCATGGGATCGCGGTAAACAATGTGGTCTGAACTCTGGCCCTATTTCGGCGACCTTCATCAAACCCTTGCCGCGCATCCGGTGATGATGGGCGTGGTGCTGATTCTGGCGTCCATGGCCTCGGGAACGGTGGTCGGCCTCGAACGCGAGTCCAAAGACAAACCGGCCGGCCTGCGCACCGTCTCGCTCATCTGCGTCGGCAGTACTATCTTCACGTTCGCTTCGATGTACATCGGCGGCGATCAGCCGCACGACCGCGGCCGCATTGCCGCCCAAATCGTGAGCGGTATCGGCTTTCTCGGCGCGGGGGCGATTATACGCGATCGCGGGACCATCGTCGGGCTGACCACCGGAGCAACGATCTGGACGGTGGCGGCCATCGGCGTGTTGATCGGCGCCGGTTACGCCGTCGCCGGCTTTACCCTGTCGCTGTTCGTGGTGGCGATGCTGATGTTTTTGGAGCGGTTCGAGCGCGGCATCATGGACCCGTGCCGGTGGACGACATG
>CAYLLT010000088.1:25372-25976 GCA_964384465.1 uncultured Planctomycetales bacterium
ATCCAGCGCGTTCTGGACCGCTTCCGCATTCCCTCTGACGCGGTGACGTTCACGTCGCAGGGCGACCTGGACGCGGTCACGATCCAATACTGCGATTCACACCGCCAGCACCGTTCTTTTCTGGGCCGGCTGGTGAGGGTTCCACACGTCGTGGAATTTCAAGGCGATGATAAGGCGACCAAGGGCCCCGTCAGCGACCGGTGAGGCTTCGAATCAGGCTTGCGGACCGGTGGGCAGCCCGAGCAGCGTTCCGACGCGGGGATTGGCGTGGGCGACAAACCGCGCGAGGTAATGCCAGCGGGACTCATCTCCCAGGCAGGCCCGCGGCGGCAGGAGCCCCCGGCAAAAATACTGGGCCCGCTCCCGCCACGATGCCCGTTCCACCATATAGTACCATATAGAACCTGCTCCGAAGCGATGGTCCATGTCCAGCCTGAGAATGTCCCGCCGGGGACCGCGCCCGCGTTGTCCCCCCTCGTCCAAACGATTACAATCATCACAGCTTCCGGGGCGTAGCTCAGCCTGGTAGAGCGCCTGGTTTGGGACCAGGAGGCCGCAGGTTCAAATCCTGTCGCCCCGACTTTTCGAGAGATCAAGCCCTTCG
>CAYLLT010000089.1:0-25749 GCA_964384465.1 uncultured Planctomycetales bacterium
GGTGGTGGCCGCCGCCATGATCGAGTCGCTGGCCGCTCTCGACCTGCGCTATCCGCAGCTCGACAAGGATAGGCTCGGTGAACTGGAAGAGGCGAAGATAGTCCTGCTGGCCGAAAAGTAAACTCTTTGGACACTGTAGGGTGGGTCTTGACCCACCAGCAATGGGTGATTTGTCGAAGGTGGGTCAAGACCCACCCTACACGACTGAAGATTTCATGTTTCGATTGACTGCCGCGGAAACCGAGCGGTTGAACCGGTCGCAAATTGCGACCAGTTCCCAAAAGCACCGCGACCCCCGCTACCCACCCCACGCCTTCACCGAGCATGGCGCGGTGATGCTGGCGAGCGTGCTCAAGAGCGCCATCGCGGTGGAAGCCAGTGTCCAGGTGGTTCGCGTCTTCGTCCGGCTCCGGCAGATGCTGGCTTCCCACGCTGACCTGGCCCGCAAGCTCGATGCGATGGAGCGGAAATACGACCACCAGTTCAAGGTGGTTTTTGACGCCATCCGCCTATTGATGGCGCCGCCGGAGCCCAAACGACGCCCGATAGGATTTCATCCGCACCGCGAGGAGGAGTAATCTGTAGGAAAGGTCAGCGACCTGCCGCAACCATCCGCACGCCCAATGGTTGAAGGCAGGTCGCTGACCTGCCCTACCTGGCTGCTCACAGCCAGCCACGGGACGGCCCGTGGCCGTGCCATGGAGCAGTGGCACATCGGACCCACAGTGCCCCCGGCTGACGCAGAAGAGAAGGTAAAAGAACATAACGCCTGTGACACACGCATTTTACTGAAATCTATATTTTTTGATTGCAAATGACGCGGGTGAATCGGTATCATGTTGGACGATCGCCGGGCGATTCCGAATGGAATTGATCGACGAGCCGGGCGCGCTGAGGCGCGCCCGACAATTTGAATTGACGCGCGTGCGTCAAGACGCTGCTTCACGGAAAACCGGCAAGTTTCAATACAGAAGCAGTGCCTTGGGCCCGCGCCCCGCAAGGGGCGTCGGCCAGGGCACGTTCTGTATGCCCCTTGCCGGGGGCTCCGTGAGCGTCCTTGGTTCGACGCTCTTATTTTTTGCGCCGTCGGTTTCGGCGCGCAACCCCGAGAAGGAGGCAGACCATGTTCCGCAACACTTACGAATCCCGCCGGACCATCGGCGGCTCGATTTCGCACCGCCTTGGCCGGGCCGCTGCGCTGGCAGCCGCGGCATGGCTGTCGTCTGCGCCCGCGACCTATGGCCAGGATTGCAACAGCAATGGCATTCCCGACCCCTGCGATATCAGTTGCGGCGCTCCCGGCGGGCCCTGCGACGTGCCCGGCTGCGGCCAAAGTCAAGACTGCAACGGCAACGGCGTGCCGGACCAGTGCGATCCTGATAGTGACGCAGACGGCGTGATCGACACCTGCGACAACTGCCCTCTGACCAGCAACTTGGATCAGGCCGACTCGGACAGCGATGGTGTAGGGAATGCTTGCGATGGCTGTCCATCTGATCCGGATTTCAACGGTATCGAGATACCAGCCGGCGAGTTCGACATGGGGGATCACCTGAATGAGGGTGACGCTGCCGAGCTACCTGTGCATGCGGTCTACGTCGATTTGTTTTTTATGGATCGTTACGAGGTGACCAACCAGCAGTACGCCGAAGCGCTCAACTGGGCCAACGGGCAGGGTGGTCTGATTTCGGTGACCAGCGGCGTTGTGTATAAGTTCAGCAGCGGGACCAGCTATCCGTATTGTGACACAACGACGAGTGCGCCAGCTGCCAGCTGGATCACCTACAGCGGTGGCACGTTCGGCGTGGTCTCGGGCAAACAGAAGCACCCAATGGTCAACGTGAGCTGGTACGGCGCGGCCGCATACGCCAACTGGCGGAGCGCAATGCAGGGCCGCCAGCCGCGGTACAACACGTCTACGTCTACATGGCCGTGGATCCCATCCACCAACGGCTACCGGCTGGCGACGGAGGCGGAGTGGGAGAAGGCCGCTCGGGGTGGCCTGCAGGGCAAAAGATACCCTTGGGGCGACACGCTCGTGAGCTCGAAGGTCAATTACGGGGGATCAGGCGACCCATATGACGACGGAACAACACCAGTAGGATTTTACACGGGGGCACTGTGGTACAAGGTCGATTTCGGCTGGCCCGGCAGCCAGACGAGCTATCAGACCTCGGAGGGGGTGAACGGATACGGCGTATATGACGTGGCGGGGAATGTCTGGGAGTGGTGCAACGATTGGTTCAGCTCAACGTACTACAGCGTGAGCCCTCCCGCCAACCCTCCAGGGCCGTTGAACGGATCAGAAGAGCGTGTTCTTCGTGGGGGCTCGGGGTTACTTCACAACAATGAACCCTATGTGCGCTGTGCGGGCAGAATCAGCGGCACGCCCGCTGCCATGAACGATGATATTGGGTTTCGTTTGGCGGTATCTGTCCTAGACACTGACGGCGACGGCATTGATGACGTTTGCGACACCTGCCCGAACACGCCTCCTGATGCTGTCGTTGATGCAAACGGCTGTTCGTGTGCGCAGAAGTCCTGTGATGACAGTAACGCATGCACGAACGATTCCTGCGATCCGCAAACTGTTGCCTGTATTCATGCGCCAACGAACTGCGACGATAGTAACCCATGCACGGACGACAGTTGCGATTCAATCACTGGCTGCGTCCATACCAACAACAGCAATCCGTGCGATGACGGAAGCGCCTGCACTGAAAACGATACCTGTACTGATGGTGCCTGTAGTGGTGCTCTCGTGAATTGCAGTGATGGGAACCCGTGTACGGACGACAGTTGCGTTCCGCAGACCGGTTGCGTTCACGACAACAACAATAATGCGTGTGATGACGGCAACGCGTGCACGACAGCCGACACCTGTACCGACGGCTGCTGCGTGGGTTTGGCGCCGGGCGGCACGACTGAGGATTGTGACAACAACTGCATCCCAGACGAGTGTGATATCGCCGTCGGAGCAAGCTCGGATTGCAATGGGGACGGAGTACCCGATGCTTGTAACTTGTTGACCGGTTTCAGGCAATACAAGATCCCGCCGCGCGACCCAGATGAAAACGACTGGTTTGGCATCGGCGTTGGCGTCAGCGGTGATACGATCGTTGTCGGGGCGCGTATGTATGATCAACCGAACGCTTCTAACGCCGGCGCAGCGTACGTGTTTACAAAGGAGGGCTTCGGTTGGACGTATCGGGAGAAACTTGTTCCCGACCCTGCTCCTGCAGAGGCACTATTTGGCCAGATTCTCGCGATCGATGGCGAGACTCTTCTGGTCGGGGCGACGCAGTCCGCCTCGGCTTATATATTCGTCAGGAATGGTGGTAACTGGACGCAGCAGCAGAGACTGCTGCCCTCAGATTCCTCGGATGACTTCGGTTACGCTGTCGCTCTGAGCGGAGAAACGGCGGTCGTTGGTTCGCCGAACTCTAACTCGGCATACGTCTTCGTTCGAAATGGCACAACCTGGACACAGCAGGCAAAACTAACAGGTTCAGGAAGGCTCGGATGGTCGGTGGCTATCAGCGGCGATACGCTGGTCGCAGGTGCCCCACAGAGTGCCGGTGGCGGCTCAGCATTCGTATACGTTAGAAATGGCACTGTCTGGACACAACAGGCAGAGCTGATCGCTTCGGATGGAGTTGCGGGGGACAATTGTATTTCGAGCGGGGTCGGCTTCGGTGGGGCTGCTGGCACCGGGGTGGCTATTGACGGTGATACCATCCTTGTCGGATCGGGCTGCCATGATCATCTTGGCGATAATTCTGGCGCGGCGTACGTTTTCGTACGCAATGGTTCGAACTGGGCTGAACAGCAAGAGCTTCTGGCAACCGGTGGTCTTGTTGGTGAACATTTCGGATGGTCAGTGGCGATCGAGGGGGATACTGCAGTCGTAGGCGCTTCCGGGGCAGAAATAGATACGCTGAATGGATCTGCCTATATCTTCACCCGCAGCGGCTCAACATGGACGCAGAAGAACAGGCTCACGGCCGCTGACGGCGGGCCAAATGATGCTTTTGGAGTCGTTGCGATTGACGGCAAGACAATCGTGATCGGTGCGCCGTGGTATGGCGGCGGCAGCGCCGACGGCTCCGGGTCTGGCGCGGCCTATGTCTTCGTTTCCCAAACCGACTGCAATCAAAATACCATACCAGATGAGTGCGATACTTCGTGTCCGAATGCTACTGCCCTGTGGCAGTCAAGCGTGAGCATGCCGGAGCCGCGCAACGGTACAGACGCCGCCAAGGACAGCCAAGGCCGCATCTATATTCCCGGCGGCAATGCTCAAGTCAGCAACGTCAACACCGCACAATCATCTGTGATGCGCTTCGATGAGGACACGCACACTTGGGAGCTGATTGCGAGCTTGAATACGGCTAGACAGACGCCGGCCATAGCCTCCGACGCTCTGGGCCGAATCTATGTCATCGGAGGAGGTGACGCTAGCGGGCTGATAGGCAGTGTTGAACGCTATGATCCCACCAATCCAAACGCTGGCTGGACTTTTGTAGAGCCCCTGCCGGAGCCCAGGACTTCTGCCAAAGCAGTCACGGATTCCAGTGGCCGAATTTATGTTGCCGGTGGTGACATAGACACATCCGGGAGTAACCCGGTTGCCTCCGTACTCGTCTATCAACCGGGCGTGGGGTGGTCCGCGCACTCTTCGATGCAGACGCCACGGCATTACTTTGGTTTTGCTATCGATGGTCAGGACCGGCTGTATGCCATTGGTGGGGCCACAACAGGGAATACTCATACCGACACATTCGAACGTTATGATCCCGGACTGGGTACCTGGTCGTATCTTGCGCCTATCAGTACGTCTCGTCATATAGGCGCATCTGTTGTTGACAAGTGCGGATTTATCTACGCGATTGGCGGATGGGAGCCGGGCTATTCCTGTACTGTGCAGCGATACGATCCACTCATTGAAGCCTGGCAGAGTTTCGCATCGATCATCCAGTGCCGGAACAACATGGCAGGGATAACGGGAGCTTCCGGGCGTGTTTACGTGATGGGTGGAGACGCTGGCTTTACGCCTCAGACGACTGTCGAAGTTTTGATTCCGGCTTCCGCAGACTGTAATCACAATCAGGTGCCTGATGAATGTGAACCCGAGCAGCCCGGTGTCTGCGTCGCGTCGGTTGTTGGCCGGCATGTCTTCTATAACAATTCGTTCTTTGATTCGAATACGTCAACGTGCAGGAGTCTGCTTGTCGTTCCGGAGTGCAACGACAACACCGCCATCGCGACCGACAAGACGGCCCTGCGGCCGGGCGTGCCGGCGACGACGGCGAACTACATCAGTTTCGACAAGAGCATCAACGGGATCATGGTGGACCTCGCCAGTCCGGGGAGCCTGGCCAACATCGGGGCGGATGATTTCATCTTCCGGATCGGCAACGATGCCAATCCCGGCGCGTGGCCGCTGGCGGCAGCACCGGTGAGTGTGAGTGCGCTGGCTGGAGCCGGCGACAACGGATCGGACCGCATCACCATCATCTGGGCCAACAATGCCATCCCCAATACGAGTTGGCTCCAGGTGACGGTGCTGTCCAACGCCGATACCGGACTGCCGGCCAACGACGTGCATTACTGGGGCATCGAGATCGGCGAAGGGGGAACCCCAACGGCCACACGGGCGATTGTCAGCTCGACGGACGAGATCGCCGCCCGCAATCACCCGCACAACAGCCTCAACCGCGTGGGGGTCGGCTCGGGCGATGCGATCTACGACTACGACAAGAGCAGTACGATCAGCTCGACGGACGAAATCATCGCGCGAAACAACCCGGCCAACAGCCTCACCGCGCTGCTGCTGATCACGCCGCCGTAATCGGCGCGTGAATGCAACCGATCAACCGGCGGCGGGTGCAAGTCCGTATATGAAGTGCGGTCCGGCCGTATATGGAGTGCGTCGCCGGCGGCGGCGCTTTGACTTGCGGGCAGGCCGCGTCGGGAGATGAGAGACTTTCCGGCGTTCTGAGCTGTAAAGCGCTCGGCGCGAAGCCAAAGCGGCGTCGTAGCCGCCGCACTCCACAAAAACGGCCCGCGCAGGTACGGACATGCGCCCGAGGCGGGGCCGAGGACGGTGGCGGCGGGCAGGGACGAGGGGGCGGTTTGCCAGTGGCAGGAATGGATTCCTGCGTATCGGGTGCGAGAGGGGAATCACGCACCAGCAAGCCTTGCGGCGCGACTCAAGATGGCGAGAATTCCGCTTCGATGATTCGCGACGGTTGCCCGTTGGGGCGGAGCGTGACGTGCCAGCGGGACTCGTTATCGTCAACGTGCATGACGACTACGCCGGTGGTGGCGGGTAATGTGACGGGGTGGTCGAAAATGAGGCGTCCGCCGCCGGTCTGGGCGACGGGGATGCATTGGCCGTCGATCCGCAGCTCGATGCGGACGTTGGCGGAATAACCTTTGGAGGATGCGGGTCGCATCATGTCGGGGCTTTCTGAGGACATCAGCCTACGCGCCTCCGTCTACGCTTCCCGGCGAAGTGTATTGCTGAAACACCAGCTCGGGTACGGCGCAGATGGTACCATTTTTTCGACCAGCGTGGCAAGCGCGGTTAAAGCTTTTATTCGGCAGGAACCGTACGAGCGCGAATTGGCCTGCTACCGGCGGCTCATGGACCGGCAGGTATTGGATGTCCGCGGGCACCATGTGCCGCAGTTGATCAACTGGGATGATGAACTGCTCATCATTGAAATGACGATCGTTCAGCAGCCGTTTCTGCTTGATTTTGCCAGTGCCTATCTGGGGGTTGCTCCTGACTTCCCTCCAGAAGTCATCGAGCACTGGCACATGGAGAAGAGCGAACAGTTCGGCGAGCGGTGGGAGGATGTGCTGCGTATTCTCGCAGTTTTACGGGGTCATTACGGCATCCATCTTCTTGACGTGAATCCGGGAAATATTACGTTCGGCGGAGGTGAGGAGTGAAACCATCAGCTTGCCGTCGCGCAACTTGCGGGCGGCGGCGGGCACGGTTAGAACGGTTCCGGTGATCGAACCCGAAGCATCCGAACTTTGAAGGGGAATTATCATGGCAGAGCGGGCACAACCGAGGCTGGCGCGGCGGGCATTCCTGAGGGGGGCGGCGACGGCGGCCGCGGGGATCACGTTCGTGCGCGCCGGGGCGGTTAAAGGTTCGCAGGCCAACTCGAAGATCGAGCTGGGCATCATCGGCGCGGGCAGCCGGGGGAACCTCATCGGCGACATCGCTCACGAGCACACGCAGATGAAGGTGGTCGCGCTGGCGGACGTGTTCGACGATCGTCTGGCGGAAACGCGCGAGAAGCTGCACGTCGATGCCGGCCGCTGCTACAAGGGACTGGATGCTTATCACAAGCTGCTCGGCTCGAAGCTGGACGCGGTGGCCATCGAGAGTCCGCCTTACTTTCACCCCGAGCAGGCGATGGCCGCAGTGGAAGCCGGCAAGCACGTGTACCTGGCCAAGCCGGTGGCGGTGGACGTACCCGGCTGCCACATGATCGAGAAGGCGGGCGAGAAGGCGAAGGGCCACGTGAGCTTCCTCGTGGACTTCCAAACGCGGGCCACGCCCTTCTACATGGAAGCCGCCCAGCGCGTCCTCGACGGGGCGATCGGCAAGCCCGTGTGCGGCCAGGTTTTTTATCACGCGAACCGCGTGAAACTGCACGGCGATGCCAAGGACACCAGCCCGGCCGGCCGGCTGCGCAACTGGGTGTTCGACAAGGCGCTGTCCGGCGACATCATCGTCGAGCAGAACGTGCACGTGATCGACGTGGCCAACTGGTATCTGAACGCGCATCCGATCCGGGCCACCGGCACCGGCGGGCGCAAGGCCCGCACGGACGTCGGCGACTGCTGGGACCATTTCATCGTGACGTTCGAATATCCGGACGAGGTGCTGATCGATTTCTCGTCGAGCCAGTTCCTGAAGGGCTTCAACGACCTGTGCGCGCGCATCTACGGGACGGAGGGCACCGTTGACACTCACTACAACGGGGACGTCGCCATCACCGGCGATCACCCCTATAAAGGCGGCAGCACGTCGGGCATGTTCCACCAGGGGGCGGTCACGAACGTCAAGAGCTTTGAGGAGAGCATCCGCAGCAAGAAATTCCTCAACAATGCGGACGAAAGCTCGAAGAGCACGCTGACCACCATCCTCGGCCGCACCGCCGCGTACCAGCGGGCCAGCGTCACCTGGGACGAGATGATGAAGGATGGAAGCAAGATCGAAGCGAACCTGCATCTGTAAGATGCATTGCGGATTGCGAATTGCGGATTGCGGATTGAAGAGATGGGCGCCCACCACGTATTCTTCAATTCGAAATCCGCAATCACTCTCTCGCACCCGTCTCTTCGTGTGAGTGATTGAATGGCTACCCTCGTCGCAACATCCGCTCGGCCGCTGCTTTGGATTGATGACGTGAGCCGCATTTTTCGCATGGGCGAGGTGGAGGTGCCCGCGCTCGTCGATGTCAGTCTCCCAATCGAAACCGGCGAGTTCCTGGTCATCCTCGGCCCCTCAGGCTCGGGCAAGAGCACGCTGCTGAATTTGATCGGCGGGATGGACCGGCCGACCCGCGGCCATGTGTGGCATCGCGATCGCGACCTGGCGATCCTGGACGACGAGGCGCTGACCGACTACCGCCGCGAGACGGTGGGGTTCATCTTTCAGTTTTACAACCTGGTGCCGACGCTGACCGCGTATGAGAACGTGCAGGTGGCGACCGAGCTTGCCGCAGACTCTATGAATCCGGGCGAGGCGCTGGAGATGGTCGGCCTCTCGGAGCGTGCGGATCACTTCCCTGCGCAGCTTTCGGGCGGCGAGCAGCAGCGGGTGGCGATCGCCCGCGCGCTGTCCAAGCGGCCCGACCTGTTGCTGGCCGACGAACCGACCGGAGCGCTCGATCTCCAGACCGCCCGTATCGTGCTGGGCATCCTCCAGCGGCTGAACGAGACGCAGCAACTGACCACCGTGTTGATCACGCACAATCCGTCGATCGCCGAGATCGCGCGACGCACGGTCCGCCTGGTCAGCGGCAGAATCGCCGAGTCGCGAATCAACCCGCACCCGATCCGGGCGGAGGAAGTGACTTGGTGATTGCGGATTGTGGATTGCGAATTGCGGATTTAAGAATGAGTGGTCGGCGCTATTGTCATCAATCCGCAATCCGCAATTCGCATTCCGCAATGTATACTCCGTAACACCCATGCCTGTCCTGACGCGTAAACTTCGCCGCGACATCGCCGGTAACGCGGGCGTGCTGCTGACCGTGCTGGCGATCATCGCCGTCGGCACCGGGTCGTTCATCGGCCTGGGATCGGCGCATCGCATCCTCGAAACCAGCCGGCGGACCTATTACCACGCCTACCGCTTCGCCGACTTCTGGGTGGACGTGAAAAAAGCGCCGCTCTCGGCGGTCGAATCGATCGCCAAACTCCCCGGCATCGCCGAGATCCAATCCCGCGTCATCTTTGACGTGATTCTCGATGTGCCGGGCGTCATCCAGCCGATTACCGGCCGCCTGATCTCCACGCCCACGAGGGGTTTCAACAAGACCATCAACGGGATACATCTGATCCGCGGTTCCGGATTTTCCGACGATCGCGATACCGAGATCATCCTCGGCGAGGCGTTCGCCAAGGCGCATCACCTCAACCCCGGCGACCGCATCGGGCTGATCCTCAACCGCAAGCGCGAGTCGTTCACCATCGTCGGCACCGCCATCAGCCCGGAATACGTCTACATGGTCCGCGGCTCGGGCGATTTCGCGCCCGACCCGGAGCATTTCGGCATTCTCTACGTCAAAGAGAATTACGCCCGCGAGGTGCTCGATTTCAAAGACGCCTGCAACCAGATCGTCGGGCAATTGGTGCCGGGCCGCGAGCGCGATGTCGATGTGCTGCTCAATCGCATCGATCGGATGCTGGAGCCGTACGGCGTGCTCGCCACCACGCCGCGGGAGCGGCAGGCATCGCATCGATTTCTTTCCGATGAGATTCACGGGCTGGAAATCTCGGCGGTCATCATGCCGTCGATTTTCCTGGTGGTCGCCGCGCTGGTGCTCAACATCGTCATGAGCCGGCTCGCCGACCGGCAGCGCACGATCATCGGAACGCTCAAGGCGCTGGGCTACTCCGACCGACAGGTGCTGACGCATTATCTTTCGTTCGGCGTGGCCGTGGGTCTGGCGGGCGGACTGGCCGGCATCGGGCTGGGCATCCTGCTGGCGACGACGATGATCGAGGTCTACAAGATATTCTTTCAGTTCCCGACGTTCGTCTATCAGTTCAATACATCGCTGATGTTCCTGGGCATCGCTTTCAGCCTGTTTTTTGCCGTGGCGGGGTCCGCCAAGGGCGTGTGGGGCGTGTTGAAGCTGCATCCGGCCGAAGCCATGCGACCGCGGCCGCCGGAGAGCGGTGGGGCCGTGTTCCTGGAGCGATTCCCCGGCCTGTGGCGGCGGCTCGGATTCCGCACGCACATCGCGCTACGCAGCCTGGCCCGCAATCACGGCCGCACCGCCACCAGCATTATTTCGTCGGCGCTGTCATCGGCCATCGTGCTCATGACGCTGTGCATGCGCGATTCGATGTTCTTCCTCAGCGACTATCAGTTCGATCACGTCGCGCACAGCGACGTGGATATCGGCATGCGCGACGAGGGATCGCTGGCCGCGTTGTGGGAAGCGAAGCAACTCCCCGGCGTGGATGACGCCGAGCCGGTGCTGGGCGTCGTGTGCGACATGCGGCACGGGCGGCAATCCCGCCGCGTTGCCATCACCGGCCTGTGGCCGGGTCATCGCCTCACCACGCCGATGCGGCTGGACCTCAAACCGATCGACATCCCGCCGGCCGGGCTGGTGCTGTCGAAGAAACTCGCTGAGGTTCTGCAGGTCGGCGCCGGGGAGCACCTGGAGCTGACGCCGGTTCGAGGACGGCGCGAGACGGTCAAGGCCCCCATCATCTCCATCGTGGACAGTTATCTGGGTATGGAATGTTACGCCGATACGCGTTATCTCAGCCGGATCGTGGGCGAATCGGTGGCCGTGAATTCCGTCCAGCTTGCAGTGAATCCGCGCAAGCTGAACGATCTGTACCGCACGATCAAGGAGTTGCCGAACGCCCAGGGGATCGGCGTGCGGCAGACCACCCGGCAGAACCTCCGCAACACGTTCATCAAAACCATGACCTTCTCGCTCACGTTGATGATCTTTTTTTCCGGCGTGATCGCGTTTGGCAGCGCGGTGAACGCATCGCTCACCGAATTGGCCGACCGGCGGCGCGACGTATCCACCTTCCGCGTGCTCGGCTACCGGCCCTACCAGATCGCCGGCATCTTCTTCCGGCAAAACGCGGTGGTGTTCGCGGCCGCCCTGCTGCTGGCGTTTCCGATTGGCTATAGCATGATCGTGCTGATCGCTTCGAACTACAATACGGAGCTGTTCCGCATGCCGGTGATCCTGTGGCCGCACACGGTGCTGTTGGCGGCGGCGATCGCATTGGTGTTTGTGCTGGTGGCCCAGTACGTCGTCTACCAGCAGATCCGCAAGCTCGACTGGCTGGAAGGGATTAAGGTCAAGGAATGATATAGCATTGCGGATTGCGGATTGCGGATTGAGGACACGACACAGACCGCTTATTCTTCAATCCGCAATTCGCGATATTTGAGAGATTGATGAAACCGCGGTGGATCGTATTAATCGTCACGCTGGTCATCGCCGTTGGCGCGGTTGCCTACTTCTCGCGCCGCCCGGCCGCGCATGTGGAGGTCATCAACCCCCGCATTCAGACCCTCCGCGCGTACGTTGACGAGCAGGCCATCACCGAGCTGCCGCGGGACTACCTGGTTGCCATGCCGATCGCCGGGTGGTTACAGCCCATCGAGCTGCGGGAGGGCGACCCCGCGAAGAAGGACCAGGTCGTCGCCCGGCTGGAGACGGAGGACCTGGCCGATCAGGTCCGCCAGACCGAGCACCAAATCGGCGCGCTCGAAGTCAAAATCCGCCAGACGCAGGACAACCGGCTGGAGAACAACATGCTGATCCAGGCGCTGGCGATGGTGAAATCGTTCGATGACACGGTGAAGGCCGCGGAGGAAAAGGCGAACGCGTCCCAAGCGGTGGCCGAGTTCGCGCGGTCGGAAGCGGAGCGGCTCAATAAGCTTCGGGCTTCCGGCGCGGCTTCCGAGGTGGAGGTGCGTGCGCAGGAAACGCAGGCCCGCCAGGCCGAAGCCCAGCACAAAAGCGACCTGCTCCAGTCGGCCGCGCTCAAGACGCTCGCCGCGGTGAGCTACATCGGGCCGAAATTCATCACCGATTACATCGACCGCAAGTCGTTCGACCGCGAGTCCTATCAGCAGCAGCTCGAAGAGGCCAAGGCCCGGCTGGAAATCGAAAAACGCAATCTGGCGCGGGCCGAGATGAGCAGCCCGATCGACGGCGTCGTCCTCCAGCGGCATCAGACGCGCCGGCAGTTCCTGTCCGCCGGCACGCCGCTGCTGACCATCGGCCGGCTCGAGGATATGGAGGTCGCCGCGGAGGTGCTCACCGAGCGGGCCACGCGGATCGCGCCGGGCAATGCCGTTGATATTACCGGCGATGCCATCCTCAACGGGTCCATCCCCGGAAAAGTGACGCGCGTCTACCCCGCCGGCTTCAAGAAGATCAGCTCGCTGGGCGTCGAGCAGCAGCGCGTGAAGGTGACCATCAAACCGGAGCAGCGGCCGGAGCGGCTCGGCGTCGAGTTTCGCGTCCTGGTGCGCATCTACTACGCGGAGGCGCCCAACGCGCTGACGCTGCCGCGCACCGCCCTCTTCCGCGGCGAGACCGGCGAATGGCAGGTCATGGTGGTCCGCGACGGTGTGACCCACCTCCAGACGGTCAGCGTCGGCCTCATGAATGACGAAGAGGCCCAGATCGCCGCCGGCATCAGCGCAAACGACGCAATCGTCGCCAAACCCTCGTCGGACATCGTGCCCGGAATGCGCGTGTCGAGACTGAACAGTCATTAAATGGAAAACGCTTGAGCCATAGCAGGGATTAGCGGTTACAATACGCCCCGTCTCGGTTCAGCGGCTTTTCGATTCCGGGAGGAATGACATGAGCTGGAAATTTCCATTTCTGAGCGGCGCGAATCTCGTCGCGATATCAGCAGCGATTATCGCGATAGCGCCCGTGCGAGCGGCGGAGGATGCACCGTCCGCCAAAGCCGGGCGGCCGAACATCATTGTGATCGTCGCGGACGATCTGGGTTATGCCGACGTCGGTTTTCAGGGTTGCAAGGACATCCCCACGCCGAACATCGATTCGCTGGCGAAAAACGGCGTGCGGTGTACGAACGGCTATGTCTCGTGCCCGGTGTGCAGCCCGACGCGGGCGGGACTCATGACCGGCCGCTATCAGCAGCGGTTCGGGCACGAGTTCAACCCCGGCGCTCCGGCGCAGATGAGCGTGAAATTCGGATTGCCGCTGGACCAGGTGACGTTGCCGCAACGGCTCAAGGAATCCGGCTACATCACCGGCATGGTGGGCAAGTGGCACCTGGGGATGGACCCGCAGTTCCACCCGCTCAAACGCGGCTTCAACAGCTATTTCGGATTTCTGCACGGCGCCCATTCGTACATCGATCCGCTCGGGGACAAGAAAGATCCGATCCAGCGCGACCGGGAGCCGGTGGACGAGAAAGAGTATCTCACCGATGCGCTGACCCGCGAGGCGGCGGCGTTCGTCGATGCCCATCATAAGGAAAAGGAACCCTTCTTCCTGTATCTGACCTTCAACGCGGTGCACAGCCCGCTTCAGGCGCGGCAGAAGTATCTGGAGCGGTTTTCGGCGATCAGCGACCAGAAGCGGCGGACCTATGCGGCGATGCTCTCGGCCATGGACGACGGCATCGGCGCGGTGCTCGGAAAACTGCGCGAAGGCGGGATCGAGGAGAACACCTTGATTTTCTTCATCAGCGACAACGGCGGGCCGCCGCAAAGCAACAGTTCGCGCAATGATCCGCTGCGGGGCACCAAGGCCCAGGTGTGGGAGGGCGGCATCCGCGTGCCGTACGTGCTTCAGTGGAAAGGTGTGCTGCCCGCGGGGAAACGCTTCGATGAGCCGGTCATTTCGCTGGATATTTTCCCGACGGCGGTGGCGGCGGCGGGCGGGACCGTGCCCGACGATCGGCCGATGGACGGCGTCAACCTGTTGCCCTACCTGAGCGGCAAGAAGAGCGGCGCGCCGCACGAGGCGCTGTTCTGGCGGTTCGGGCAGCAGGCGGCGGTTCGCGGAGGGAATTGGAAGCTCGTTAAAATCGGTTCTGATCCTCCCCAATTGTTCGATCTGGCCGCCGACATCAGCGAAGAAAAGGATTTGGCCGCCGAGAAGCCGGACAAAGTCAAACAGCTCAATAACACCTTCGACAAGTGGAACAGCCAGCTCGTTGATCCGCTGTGGGGCACTGCCCGTAACTTGCCGCCCAAAGCGAAGAAAGCACAGCGCGCTGGGTAACGACTGATTGAACCGCCAAGACTTGGCGGTTTAAAATCTCCGACCCAGGGAAGGGGACCTCACATGCCCGATGATCTCAGCGAACAAACTCGCGGCGAGAGGTCGGCGGCGATCGCACGCCAACTGGAGATCGATCTGTTGCTCGGCGTGCAGGCGGTGCCCTTCGACTGGCGCCATTCGCCGGCATCCGTTGCCACGAGAGCACAAAACGTCGCCGCACCTGCACAGCGGACAATTAGGATTTCAGCCGCCGAAATCGAGCAGCGAAAACAGGCGCTGAAGCTGCTCGACGATCAGCAGGTCAAAGGCTGCATGCAGTGCAAGCTGTGCGAGACGCGGACGAATACGGTGTTCGGGCAGGGCGACGCCGCGGCGCGGCTGGTGTTTGTGGGTGAAGCGCCGGGTCACGATGAAGACATGCAGGGGCTGGCGTTCGTCGGCAAAGCCGGCCAACTGCTCACCAGGATGATCGTGGCCATGGGGCTGACGCGCGAACAGGTATTCATCTGCAACATCCTCAAGTGCCGTCCGCCGAACAACCGCGATCCGGCGCCTGATGAAGTCTCCTCCTGCTGGCCGTATCTCGATCGTCAGCTTCAGATCATTCAGCCGGAAGTGATTGTCGCGCTGGGCAAGCCCGCCGCCCAGACGCTGCTGCGCACGACGGAGGGCATCAGCCGCCTGCGCGGCCGCTGGCACGATTATTTTACATCGGGTTCGCCGCTGATTGGCGAGCCGACGCCGCTCATGCCGACGTTTCATCCGGCATACCTGCTGCGCAGCCCCAACGAGAAGGGCAAGGCCTGGAGCGATCTGAAAATGGTGATGGAGCGGCTCGGCTTGCCGGTGCCGCAGAAATAACATGAGCAATATGAAATCACATGAATCTGAGATTTCAAATTCGAAATGGCAAACACTTTTGATCGGCGGAGGCGTTCTTATCCTCGCGATGCTGCGTCCAAGCGCGGCCGCGGAGCCTGCCAGTCGGCCGGCGATTCCCAATCTCGTACCTGAGCCGCCGATTGCCGTCTATCGCGATCCGGCCCGCTATGACACCTTCCCGGATGTGAAGCGGCTGCCCGGCGGGAAGATTCTGTGCGTCTTCCGCGACGCCTCATATCCGAAGCCGATCCGACACATCGAAGCCGATGCCCGCGTGGTCGGTGTGACATCGGCGGATGACGGGCGGCACTGGTCGGAACCGGTGGTGATTCACGACGCGAAATTCTGTGAAAACGATCCATCCGTGGCGGTCTTGCGTGACGGCCGCCTGCTCCTGACGTTCTTCGCGTGGGAGGGAATTACTACCGAATATGCGGCCAGGCATCCTTCGCCGGAATCGCGGCGGGTCGATCGCGGTGAATGGGGCGAGTACGCCCGACTGGCCGGCGTCCATCTGCTGCGAGGTTCCGGCAACCCCGTGACATGGGAGAAGCGGGCCGAACAGATGGGCGGGCCGGAGCTGCGCGTCCGGGCGATCTCGTCATCGATCCTGGAGACGAAAAGCGGCACGCTGCTGATGCCGATCTACGGGCCGGCGCCGAAGAAGGAGCCGGATCTCGCGTACGTCCTGCGGAGCACGGATGGCGGCCGCACGTGGAGCAGGGAAGTGCTGATGGCCGGCAGCCCGGACGGCAAAGTGGGCATGCAGGAACCGGCGCTCGGCCAGGCCCGCGACGGCACGATCGTCACACTCATGCGGACGGAGAACGCGGGCGACCACCTGTATACGGCGACGTCGCCCGACGACGGCGCGACCTGGACGCCCGCCCGAGAGACGCCGCTCATCGGCCACCCGGCCGACCTGATCTCGCTGCCCGACGGCCGATTGCTGGCGGTTTATGGATATCGCCACGACCCGTTGGGCGTGCGGGCCTGCGTCAGCGAAGACGGAAAGAGTTGGGATCGCGATCGGGAGATCGTCATCGCCGCCAACGGAGATCACGGCGATCTCGGTTATCCGAGCGCCTGCCTCACGAACGACGGCCACGTCCTCATCGTCTATTACATGAACGGCCCCGGCACGCCCGACCGCTGGATCGAATGCAAGCGCATCCCACTCGCGCGATTCCGGTGAAAGCAGAACTCACCGAATGCATTGCGAATTGCGGATTGCGGATTGCGGATTAACGACCTCCTCTTCAATCCGCAATTCGAAATTCGCAATCCGCAATCATTGTCTCTTCTCTGTGCCTCCGTGGTGAACATCCGGTCTTATCATCCCGCATACTATTTCGGTGATTCAGCATTCGCGTGTATGATTCAGCCCGCGTGCTCCCTATTCATGGAGCGCTTGGAAAGTTTTTGGAGCTTGTTTAATGCTCGGCACGCTGATCGGGCCTGACATTGTCGAGATGATTCAGAACCGGCAGTTCGCCGAGCTGCGCAAGGCGCTGTCGTCGTTGTCGCCGGACAGCGTCGCTGAGGTCTTCACCGACATGTCGCCGCAGGATGTGGCCGTGCTGTTCCGGCTGCTGCCGCGCGAGCTGGCGTCGAAAATCTTCGAATACCTGCCGCTGGAGTTTCAGGAGTCGCTGCTGCACAGCCTCGGGCAGGAGCAGGTGGCCAGCGTGCTCGACGGGATGGCCCCCGACGACCGCACCGCCCTGCTCGAAGAGCTGCCCGGCCCCGTGACGCAACGTCTGCTGGCGTTGCTGACACCGGAGGAGCGCAAGGTCGCGACGGAGTTGCTCGGTTATCCGCCGAAGTCCGTCGGCCGGTGGATGACGCCCGACTACGTGGCGGTTCGTGAGAACATCACTGTCGGGGAGGTGCTCGACTACATCCGCAAGGTCGGCCGCGACAAGGAGACGCTCAACGTCATTTACGTCGTCGATGAAATAGGACACCTGGTCGATGACATCCGGCTCCGCGAGCTGATCCTGGCCGATCCGGCGGCGCCGCTCACGTCGCTCATGGACCGGCAGTTCTCAGCCCTGCGCGCCGACCAGGACCAGGAGGAGGCCGTCCGCGAGTTCCAGCGGCTCGACCGCGTGGCCCTGCCGGTGGTCGATTCGGTGGGGCACCTGATCGGCATCCTGACGGTGGATGACGTGATGGACGTGGCCGAGGAGGAAGTCACCGAGGACATGCAGAAGATGGGCGCCGTCGAGGCCCTCGAAGGGCCGTACATGAGCGTGGGCTTCCTGTCCATGGTCCGCAAGCGGGCCGTCTGGCTGTCCGCCCTGTTCATCGGCGAGATGCTGACGGCGACGGCTATGGGTTACTATAAGAACGAGATCAGAGACGCCGTGGTGCTCGCCCTGTTCATCCCGCTGATCATCAGCAGCGGGGGCAACAGCGGCTCGCAGGCGGCGTCACTGGTGATTCGCTCGCTCGCGCTTCAGGAGGTCAAGCCGCGCGACTGGTTGCGGGTGCTCTATCGCGAGTTGGGTTCCGGGTTGGCCCTGGGTGTCGTGCTGGGTTCGATCGCGCTGCTTCGTATCTACCTGTGGCCGTGGCGACTGGAGACGTACGGGCCGCACTACGCGATGGTGGCAATCACGGTTGCCGTATCGCTGATCGGCGTGGTCATGTATGGCACCATCACGGGAGCGATGCTGCCCATTCTGCTCCGATTCGTCGGCCTCGATCCGGCGGTATCCTCCGCGCCGTTTGTGGCCACGCTCGTCGATGTCACCGGGATCGTGATCTACTTCACCATCGCGGCACTGATGCTGCACGGGACGCTGTTGTGAGGTTGGGGCGTCTCAGCCGTCAATTTGTGACTGGAGCGGGTTTCATTTCCTCTCGGAACCCGACCAGGAACAAGACCGTACACACGGCGGTCAATAGCGCGGGAACCAGAAAGATCGTGTGCCAATCGCGCTGAAAATAATCCGAAATCGGGCCGGCGATCAGCGAGCTGACCAGCATGCCAAACCCGTAGGTCACCAGCAGCAGCAAGGCTTGGGCGCTGGCCTTGATGTCTTTGCCAGCGATGCGATTACCATAGATGAATCCGCCCACAAAGAAGAAGGAAAAGCCGAAGCCGTGCAGCGTCTGTGATGCGATGACCAACGAGGGCGATGGGGACCACGCGAAAATGAAGTAGCGGATGGACCACGCGGCGATACCGATGGCGATCACGGTTCTGAAACCCAGGCGTTTCAGAAACAACGGCAGGAGAAGCAGAATCAACGTCTCACAAATCTGCCCCAGGGTCATGATGATGGGCACGGTGCCTTCGGCCAGACGGACCCCGCCATTGTCTTGAACGATGGCTTGTTCCACATCCAGGATTCGCCGTGCATCCGCTCGTTCTGGGGCCAAATCCTCCAGTTCGTGCAGCGAAAGCTTCTTGTTCCCATCTCTGTCTCCGGCGGCGATTAACTCGGTTGCCGCAGCCATATCGGCAGGAGTGGTCTTGGCGTTGCCGACCAGAATTCCCGCCAGCGCCTTGGCGTCATAGGGTCCGCCGCCCTGGTTGAAAAACGCCGGCGTGAGCACATAGTAAAACTGAAGCTCGGTGGATACCAGGAAGGAAACGATGACCAGGATGGCAAACGACCGATTTTTCATCAGCCGCAGGGCGGCCATGAACGCCCACGGGTCGGTCGGGTTTTCCGGCGGCGGGGTATGCGGAAGTGCGAAACTGTAGCCGGCCATAACCAGCGAAATGACCCCGGCGATGGTCAGACAAAGGCCCACATTGGCACCCGTTGCCCGCAGATAGAAGCCGAACGCCCAGCCGACCGCGATCCACCCCAGCGTTCCCCACAGACGGATGCCTCCAAAATCTTTTTCGCCGTTTGGCAAATGATGAAACGAGAGCGAGTTGGTAAGCGCCACCGTGGGCGCATAGATCAAGGTGTAGGCCAACATCGCGACGAAGACGGAGGGAAACGTTACCAGCCGCGACATGGTCAACAGCAGGATGCCGCCCACCAGTTGCGAGAAGGCCAGGAAGCGCTCGGTCGAGAAGTACCGATCCGCGATCTGCCCGGCCAGGAACGGTGAGAGAATCGACGCGATGGCCATGGTCATGTAGATCAGGTTGATTTTGGTGTCCTGGGCCAAGGTCAGGCCCAACAACTCTGTCGGGTTCTTGAAATCGTCCAGTTGCTGAAGGTGGAGAGCCAGGATAGGCGCCCATGCCCCCCAGATGGCATACTGGAGAAACATCATGATCGAGAGCTTGATCCGCAGTGCGGGATCGAGATTGGCTGGGGGGGGCGGTGCGGAGACCTCGAGTCCGACGGGTTCGGCCATGAGACTTGTCCTCGCGAAAAAGGCGGGATCTGTTACCGGCAACAAATGCGCGGTGAGTCTACGGGAGCGGGCCGAAGTCTTCAATGCGGGGTCTGTTGCCCAGGTCACTTGGGGGTGCTAAATTGATAACGGTCGCCCGGCCCCGGTTGGCGGACCGGCAGTTCGCCGGGGCGAGGCCTCTGGGCGTAGCACGGCCACCCCGCTAGCGAAGGACATTTTACCGAATGCGAATGGCGAATTGCCAATTACGAAGTGACGCGAGATTTACAACGCCGCCACCAATCCACAATCCACAATCCGCAATCCGCAATACGTACAGGCAGCGCATCAAGAGCGCCATCTGCGGGATGACCGTGCTCCTGCTGGCCGGTTGCCCCGGCGCCTCTGCTCCCGTCAACGATCTGCTGAGCAGCCAGCTCAAGAACCTCTTCCCGGATTTCGACCTCAACCCCGTCGTCATCCGGACCATCAATCAGACCGGCGCGAACCTGGAGCTGGAGTTGCTCGTGGACGGCCTGCCGCAGACGATTTTCTGCACCGCCGTTCTGGAGCTTTGTGACACCCCTCTGCCGGCGTGCCCCACTACCGTCGAGACCGTGCAGCAGCGGCTGCTCGACCCGCAGGGCCGATTCCTGGGCGGGCGGAACTTCGATGGCGCACCCAACTGGATCTTCAACGCCGGCGAAGGCGAGTTCAAATGCGGCGACACGATCATCTACAAGTTCACCGATCGTGACGCCGAGGCTTTCGTGCTTTAACCACTTTTGCATCTTCGTTTCAGAACATATAATGTCGGCACCAGTCATTCAGGGCGAGGCATGGAGCCTGGCACGCCGGTGGACCGCCATCCAGCGGGTGGCGCAAAAACCCATCGGGAAAGGAGGTCCGATGCGACGCATTGCGGTCATCAACCAGAAGGGCGGAGTCGGCAAAACCACCACGACGGTCAACGTCGGCGTGGCCCTGGCCCGCGCGGGGCAGCGCGTGCTGCTGATCGATCTCGATCCGCAGGCGCATCTCTCGCTGCACCTGGGCCTCGTCCCGGCGGCGAAACGGCCCGGCGTGTACGAGCTGTTGACCGGGTCGGCGACCATCGCCGAGGCCCGCGTGAAAGCCGGCAACAACCTCTGGGTGGTCGGCTCCAGCATCGACCTCGCGGCGGCGGAGGTCGAGCTGGTCAGCGTGGTCGGCCGCGAGGTGGTCCTGCGCGATCTGCTCGATCAGCATGTCGGCGCGAGCGGCAACGGATCGCCGGCGAAGACCGCGCCGTACGATTATGTGCTCATGGATTGCCCGCCGTCGCTCAGCGTGCTGACGCTCAATGGGCTGTGCGCCGCGCGCGAAGTCTTCATCCCCTTGCAGCCGCATTACCTGGCCCTTCAGGGACTGGGCAAGCTGCTCGAAACCGTTACGCTGGTCAGCAAGCGGATCAACCCCGGCCTGAAAGTCGGCGGCGTCATCGTGTGCATGCACGATCCGGGCACGAGGTTGGGCGCGGAGGTGATTGAGGACGTCCGCTCATTTTTCGATAAGGATCGCCACAGCGGCTCGGCGTGGTCGGCGGCCCGCGTGTTCGATACGGCCATTCGCAGGAACATCAAGCTGGCCGAGTCGCCCAGCTACGGCAAGAGCATTTTCGACTACGCGCCGGAGAGTAACGGCGCCAAAGATTACGAGCAACTGAGTCGGGAACTGCACGAAGGAATCGCCCCGCGCGCTATCGCACTTGAAGCGTTACCGCCGGCCGCGGCAGTCACCGAGCCGGCGACGCCGCCCGAGCTGCCCGCCGAATTGACCTCCACCCTACCTCCACCCATGCGTCAGGAATTGGCGGCCCTGAAGGAGATGAAGCCGGGCCCCGTGCTGGCCTCCCAACTCCATCGAACGCCTTCGTGTGAGCCGAAGCCGACAGAAGTCTCACCTTAGCGGATCTTAGCATTCGGCCGGCGGGCGGGATCAGAATCCGGGCATGTTCGCTCTTCCGGGAAGACCAGCGGCGGGCCAGAGATCGGCGGGCTCGACCAGGCGCGTGGCGTCCTCCAGAGTCAAAAACGCCTTCTGCACCGGCACGTCCGGCGGCAGCTCGGGTGTGTGGTCCGCGAGTTCATCCGTCGTCGGTTCCACCTCGACGATTCGCGTCTCACCCGGCTTGACGATGACAGTCAGCGTGTGGCCGCAGGCAAGAACGCCGAAATCACTCGATCCCGGGTACTGCTCTCTGACCCGAAACCGTTTACCCTCCTCCAACCCCAGCAGTCGATCCAAACTCACGCGGCCGGCAGCGGGCGCCTTGCCCGCGTTGTGCACGAAGATGAAGCCGCGATCCTTGGCGATGTACGCGGTTCCGGCAAGGCCGTCGGCGCCGCCGCCAACCGCAAACAGGTCCCGCCGGGCACGCAGACAGTCGAGGTGCTCCCGCGTCCAGCGGAACCACCGGTCCAGGTTTTTCCGAAACGCCTCTTTCGCTTCCGGGTTCTCCAGCATCGTATACCAATCAGAAGTATCGGACGGCTCGACCGACGCCGAGCCTCTCGGAAGCAGCCAGTGGATGCCGTCCTCGCGATGGCACTTGAGCGCGGGCAGGAACAGGTCGTTGCGGTCGAACCAGGCGGCCTGCTCGATCGAGCCGGTGTGCGAATCGCCGTCGAGATACTTCATCACCCACGGCATGCCCGGAATCAACCCGGAGATAATGATCATGCGCACGCCGGGGTGCTTCGATTTCAGACGCTCCAGCGTGGACATCACGTGGCGGAATTGCTGGTAGTGCACGTTGCCGGGCAGATGGCCGTGCGATTCGTCGTAGCAGTGCCCGTCCTGGCCGAACGAGCCGACCACCGGCCCCATCCAGCCCTCGTCCCACTGCCAGTAGCGGATCGGATGCCGCGTGAGCGCCTTGTCGATCTGATCGGTATACCAATCGACGTACGCGGTGTTCGCATAGCAGCGCGTGCCGGTGCGCTTGCCGTCGGCGGTGAGATAGCTCCATTCCGGGCGATCCGCGCGGTAGGGGCGGCCGGTGGTCTCCAGCGTGAACATGCCGATGTCTCGTTTCGCCGCGTAGTCGGCGACCTCCTGCCAGAGTCCGTACGCGGGGCTGTCAAACCATGTGTCGTTGAGTTGTTCGATCTCCGCCTGCTGCTTGCTCTGCTCTTTGGAAACGAACCACCCGGTGTGGCCGGCCATCATGTTGGGAATGACCAGCGTGTCGTAGTGGCCGAGCGATGCCGCGTCGTCGATTACCTGCTTATAGAACTTCACGGTGTCGGGCGTGAGGCGATACCAGATTTCCTGATCGTCAAAGTTGAACGGCCCACCCCCGAAATGCGCGAGCATCGCCTGTTCTTCGGCCGTGAGCGTCTCGCCCTTCTCCTTCTTGCGGCTGATGCGGCCGAGACGGCCGGGGTCGGCGTAGCCCCAGTAGCACATCGGGTAGCGGCCGCCCTGCGAATCGTGGATCGGCATGATGCTGTCCATGTAGCGCTGCATGGCCCAGACCTCGCCCCAGTCGAGGATCTCAAACGGCGTTCGCTCGCGGCCATCGAAGTAGGAACGTGCCCGAATGACGCGGTAGACCTTCTCCTGACGGTAGCATCCGATGAAGCCGGGCTCGGCCTCAAACGTCGCGCCGGGCTTGATGATCCATCGCGGCGAAAAGCTGAGTCTGACGATCGTGGGGTAGACCTTGCGGAGGCAGCGGTAACTGGCCTCGAAGATCGGGTTCTCGATGCCCACGAAAATCCCGCCGGTCTCGTCGCGGAGAAACAGGTTGATCGGGTTGCGATACCACTGGCCGCTGCGGTGAAAGTGAACGTCGGTAATCCCGCCCGGATAGTACGAGTGCGGGTAACCCGATGGCCACTCGGCCGGGATCGCCCAGTTGAACAGCTCCACGTCGAACAGCGTGACCTCCTGGGAAGTGCGATTCGTGACCGAGAGGAATTTCCGGATCGCGCCCGCATCTGCGTCGGACAGGCGATAGCTCAGCTTCACCTGGATGCCTTTCGCCTCGAACGCGAAGTCGGCGGACTTTTCGTCGTGATGCGCCGGCTGCTTTGAACATTGTTGAGCCGTGATCTCGCCGAGCGTGGTGGTCAGGCAAAATGGCTCGTCGTGCAGCGTCTTCGTGTCGGCGGTGATCTTGTTGGTGATGCGTTTCAGTGCACCGGTGGCGGGATCGAGATCGACGGCGATGGCGGCGGACTCCAGTCGCAGCGCGCCTTCGTCTGCCGCCAGGGCTGAAAAGGCAAAGAACAGCGAGGCGATCCAGCAGCGGGTGAAGGTTCTGATGGGGTTCATTTATTCCGTCCGTCACCACGCCGCGAGTGGTTCAAGATCAGGAAACCGACCTCATCTTTGGTGAGCTTAACGGAGCGCTTCTGCGTGCCCAGGTCCGGGTGACCGAGAACGCCGCTGTCGATGGTGATCTCGCCGGATACAGCGGCGGTCGCATAGTAAACGACGGTAATGCCTTTCGAGTCGGCGAAAGCTTTGGCAACCAGACCCGGCGTGGAGGCGGTTACGCCCACCGTGTCGCGAAAGCCCTGCGGATAGCCGGGCGCCTTCTCCGTTTCGAGCCGGCGGCGCAGCTCGACGTAGCGCCGCAGCGGCGCCCAGTCCGCGACGGGATGATCCTGATGGCAGTTGAACATGATCGCGTAGCCGTGGGCGAGGCAGATGTTGATGTTCTCGTTGAGCGTGGGTTCGGGCGTCTGCACGTCGAGGTTCCACAGGTAGCGTTTGAACGGTAGCGTGTACGCGACGGAGGGATCGGGATAGGCGTGGTTGGCCTCGACCCATCGGCCGCCGATGTCGCTGGCCCCTTCGACCATGATGACGCTGTCCGGTCCAAGCTGCTCGTGGAAAAGTTTGTGCAGCCGGATGACGGCGCGCGGGCCGGCGGTGAGGATCCCGACCGCGCTGGGGCCATGAAGATGCGCGGGACCGGTCGCACAGCAGATGCCCCACGGGAAATGCCCTTCATCGGCATACACCCCGTCCACGCCGAGGGCCTTGTACGCCGGGATCAGCTCCTCGCGCCACAGCCGCACCCACGCGGCGTTGTCCACGCAGGCGCGGTCGCCCGCCGTCGGATTGATCGTCGCGGGCACGGTGCCGGCCGTGTCGGCCTCCGGCACGTAGTTCGCGGCCGCGTGATGGTTGTACGCCAGGTGCGTGTACGTGATCACATAGCCGACGCCCAACTCGCGCAGGCGGCGCATCATCTCGCGCCAGGCGGTCTCGCCGCCCAATTGGTCCCAGACGGGAAAGAACTGCGGATACCGGCCGACCTGCGGCTGGGCGTAGACCACGTTGAGGCTGACGCGGTCGGGCGCGACGCCTGAGTTTTTCAGCGCGGTCTCGACCAGTGGCGGGATGGCCGCCAGCGGCGTGACCACCTTGCGCGGGTACGCATTGCCGATGCTGTTTTCGGCCAGGTGGAATCCGAGTTGAAAGTAGAGATTCTTTACCTTCCGGGGAAGATGCTCCCAGTCGAGGTAATCATTTTTGAATACCGCCTCATAGCGCTCGCGGTAGACGTCGGCGGTGCGGTGCCAGTCGCCGGCGTGGGGGATGATGAGCCACTCGTCGGTGACGAAAGTGTTCGCGGCTTCCAGCGGCTGGATGCGGAGCGACTTCTGATAATCGTTGTACATATACTCAAAATGCCAGTATTTACTGGTATCGAATAGCCGCCAGCCCATCTGTACGCCGTCGCCGGCCGGGCGAAGCTCGTTCACCAGTTGAATGCCCTGTTTGTTCATATACGCGATGCCGATGCCGCCCTTCCGGCCCGAATAATCCATCCAGCCCCAGACGTACGTGGGCATGCCGTAGGTCGCGCCTTTGAATGTTTCGCGCGACTGCCCGCCGCGCGTGGGGACGTAGACCACTTCATCGGCCCGCGCTGCATCGCCGGTCAGGAGCGCGCCGTGCCCGGCGTAGAAGCGGGTCACGCCGAGCGGCCCGCCGTTGGCGATCTCGGCCCGCACGGAGAAGTAATCGCGATCCGGCGCCAGGTCGATCC
>CAYLLT010000090.1:0-22966 GCA_964384465.1 uncultured Planctomycetales bacterium
CGCGGACTGCATCGCCATCGAAGTCTTTTCGCTCGGCGTGTACCGGCGGCTCGATCTGTTTCAACGGCTGCTGACGGAGCGTACCGGGATCATACGCTTCATCATCCGTGCCGATGAGCGCATCGAACGCATCGAAGGGTTCCACGTGGCGGAGCCTGCCGCCGGAGACGTGCCGGCCGGCGTCACCGTCCGCGAGAACGGTTTGCGGTTCCGCGTCGATCTGCGCGGCGGGCACAAGACGGGTTTCTTCTGCGATCAGCGCGAGAACCGGCGGCGGCTCGCGGAGCTGTGCCGGGGGGCGGATGTGCTCGATGTCTGCTGCTATACCGGCGGCTTCGGCATTTACGCCAAAGCGCTCGGCCACGCCGAAAATGTCACCGGCGTCGATCTGGACGAGGCCGCCATCGAGATGGCCAAGCGGAATGCGAACCTGAATCAACTCCGCATTCAGCATGTCCATGCCGACGCATTTGGTTACCTCCGGCAGATGCAGACCAACGGCCGGACGTTCGACGTGGTGGTGCTCGACCCGCCGAAGTTCATCGGCGGCCGCGAAGATGAGGTGGAGGGGTCGCGGAAATACCTCGACCTCAACACGCTGGGCATGTCGGTGGTGAGGCCGGGGGGCCTGCTGGTCACCTGTTCGTGCTCGGGCATGGTCTCGCGGGAGGAGTTCCTGCGGGTGGTCCATGCCGCGGCAAACCGCCTCCGCCGGTCGCTTCAGATTGTCGATCAGAGCGGTGCGGCTGCCGATCATCCGGTGATGGCCAACTGCCCGGAGAGCGAGTATCTGAAGGTGGTGTGGGGGCGGGTGTTTTGAATTGCGAATTGCGGATCGCGGATTGCGAATTGGATGCGCGCCTCGAGCGTCTGTACTTAAATTCGCAATCCGCAATCCGCAATGCTACCCCCCCTTGTCATTTGCGTCGATTTCAGCACAATTACCGCTGCTATACCCATATCCCAACACTTAAGGAGTCTGGTCATGCGCTACCGTGCCCTGTCTTTCATTTTCGTTTCGATCCTTTTCGGTTGCACCCACAACAAACCCATCGCTCCGTCCGCGGAACAACCCTCGGTCGCCCCTGCAAAAGAGCAGCCATCCGCGGCCGCACCGGCAAAAAAGGAGCCTCCCGCCGCCGAGAAAGCGGCCATCACGACGGAATCGTTGCTGGACGACCTCACGAATCTGCGGCGGCTGGCGCAGCTCCCCAGCCCGTCCTATACCACCAGGCAGGCCTCCAGCTACGACCGCAAATCGAAATCGCCCCAGGAGGGCTGGTTCGCCAACGGCGATGCCGGGCAGTATATCCGCGTCGAGGACAAGGCCGGCCGGAAAGAGTTCGTCATGATGGATGAGGTCGGCCCCGGCGCGATCGTGCGGATCTGGTCGGCCAACCCGAAAGGCAATCTGCGCATTTACCTGGATGGCAGCGAGACGCCCGCCCTGGAGGCGCCGATGAACAAGCTGCTGGGCGGCGGGTTCGAGGGGATACCCAAGCCGCTGGCGGGCGAATACGCCAAAGGATGGAACCTCTATTTCCCGATTCCGTACGCCCGGCACTGCAAGGTGACCAGCGACGATGGCAGGTTCTATTACCACGTCAACTATCGCACGTACGAGAAGGGCACGAACGTCAGGAGCTTCGTACGCGATGATCTGTCCCGCAGTGCCGTCAGGATTTCGGACGCCGCCAAACGACTCGGTTTCCCCCGCGAGGGCGGCGCCCCGCCGGCCGATCGGAAGAAGACGCCGTTTGATGTGAGTGTCGCGCCCGGCAGCGAGGCGGTGCTCGGCGAGCTGAGCGGGGAGCAGGCGATCTGCGGCTTCCTCGTCCAATTGGCGGCGGACAATATTCCCGCTGCCGCCCGCGCGGCTGTGCTGCACATGTCATTCGACGGCGAAGCGACCGTCGAATGCCCGATCGGCTACTTCTTCGGAACGTCGCCCTGCCTGATCGCTTACGAGTCACTGTCTGTGGGCATCACGCAAAGCAAGCCGCAGGACCAATGGTGCCACTGGTGGATGCCGTTCAGAAAGATTGCCAGGATCACGGTCCGCAATCTCGGCGAGCAACCGGTCAAGATCACCGGCGGGGTTTCGGCCGTACCCTACAAGTGGGACGACCGCAGCCTGCTCTTCCACGCCAAGTGGCGCATTCAAAAGGACCTGCCGGCGCGGCCCATGACCGACTGGACGCACCTCCAGGCGACCGGCAAGGGCCGGTTTGTCGGCGGCGCGCTGCACGTTGTGAATTCCGTCCGCGACTGGTGGGGCGAGGGCGACGAAAAGATCTACGTGGACGGCGAAAAGTTCCCCAGCCACTTCGGCACGGGGTCAGAAGATTATTATGGTTATGCCTGGTGCTGCCCCGAGCGCTTCGTCCACGCTTACCACAACCAGCCGTCCTGCCAGGGACCGGGCAATTACGGCAACACGTCGGTGAACCGCTTTCACATCATCGACGACATCCCGTTCACCACCGCGTTCAAGTTCGACCTGGAAAACTGGCACGGCAGCGACAAGCCGGAGGCCAAGACGGCACGGGCGGCGGTCAGCTACTGGTACGCCCGGCCGGGCGGCACCGACTTCTTCAAGCCGATCGCGCGCCAGGACGTCAAGCTGATCGACGTGCCGCCGTATCAGATCCCCAGCGTGGCCGGGGCCATCGAAGGCGAGGACATGACGATCATGCAGGCGACCGGCGTGACCGAACCGCAGGAGCTGGGCGACGGCTACAGCAACGCGACGCACCTCTGGTGGCGCGAGGGCAAGCCGAACGAGGCGCTCACGCTCGGGTTCGATGCCGCCGTCGAGGGACCGAAGCACGTGGTCGTGAAGCTCACCAAGGCCGGCGATTACGCGAAGGTCCAGTTGTACGTGAACGGCCAGAAGGCCGGCGACGTGATCGATCTCTACCATTCGGGTGTGATTCCATCGAAGGAGATGGACCTCGGCGTTTTTGATTTGAAGAAGGGGCGCAATACGCTCACCGCGCAGATCGTTGGGGCGAACGACGCGGCGGTCAAGGCGTATATGTTCGGTCTGGACTACATCCGGCTGAAGTAAGAGTGCGAGTCTAATTCGATTGACCTCTTGGTCGAAGTCTATCTTTACCTCTCGGGGAGTACGTATTGAACGTGCCGGAGGCACGGGATGAGAATAGCCCAGCACTTTCAGTGCTGGGTTCCATCACGACGAGAAGAAGCGCAGTCCCGGAGGGACGGTTGACTGCATGCGTTCAATCGTCCCTCCGGGACAGCAGCGCGGCGGGATGTAACACTCAGACTTGTACCGGTTTTTCGCCAACGCAAGGAGATTCTTCCGATGAGGGGCACATGTGTTGCTCTATCGCTTTTTGTTGTGGGTTTTTCAACTTTCAGGGAGAACGCATCCGCCGCGGCGATCGACACCGAAACGTTGCTTCGCGACATGACCGACCTCGGCCGCCTCGCTAAGTTGCCTGATCCGGCCTATACCACTAAACAGTTCTCAAGTTACGACCGCAAAGCGAAATCGCCGGAGGAGGATTGGTTCGCCAATGCGGATTCGGGGCAATACCTGCGCGTCGAAGAGACGGGTAGCCGCAAAGAACGCGTCATGATGGATGTGGATGGCCCCGGCGCGATCGTTCGCATCTGGTCGGCTAATCCGGAAGGCAACATCCGGATTTACATCGATGGGCAGGAATCGCCCGCGATCGAAGCGCCGATGAAGGACGTGCTCGGCGGCACGTTCCCCGGCCTGCCCAAGCCGATCGCGTCCGAAGCTTCCCGCGGATGGAACCTGTATTTCCCCATCCCGTACGCGAAACATTGCAAAGTCACGAGCGACAAGGGCGATTTCTATTACCACGTGAACTACCGGACATATGAAAAGGGCACCGAGGTCAAGTGCTTCGCGCCAGACGATCTAAAACGGCTCGCCGCCCGCATCGACCAGGTCGCGCAGCAACTCGGTTCGCCGATGAAGGTCAACGAGCCGCCGGCCGGAAGCACCAACGCCGAGTTCGATCTGAACCTCCAGCCGGGCGAGGAGCGCGTGCTGCGCGATCTGCGCGGACCCGGCGCGATCCGCAAATGGTGGGTGGTGATTACAGGCGAGACGCCTGTGCCACATTCGATGGCGGCGGCCACTCGCGGGACCGTGCTCATGATGGAGTTCGACGATGAGCAGACCGTCGCCTCACCGCTCGGCGATTTCTTCGGGACCGCGCCCGGCCTCAATGCGTACGAATCGCTGCCGATGGGCTGCGGGAACCCCCCTGATTCCCCCCTTGAGGGAGCGCAGACGCCGTACTTCTGGGCAAACTGGTGGATGCCGTTCCAGAAGCGGGCCAAAGTGAGCGTGAAGAACTGGTCGGGACAGAAGATGCACCTGCACGGGGTATTCGTGCTCGTGCCCTACGAGTGGGACGATCGCAGCCTGCTCTTCCACGCGAAGTGGCGGATCCAGCGCGACATCCCCACCCGGCCGTTCATCGACTGGACGCATCTCGATGCCGCCGGCAAGGGGCGGTTCGTCGGCGGGCATCTGCACATCTGGAACCCGGTGAAGAGCTGGTGGGGCGAGGGCGATGAGAAAATCTACGTTGACGGCGAGAAGTTCCCCAGTCACTTCGGCACCGGCACCGAAGATTACTACGGCTACGCGTGGGGCAGCTCGGAACGGTTCGTCCATGCCTATCACAACCAGCCCCGCTGCGACGGCCCCGGCAGCTACGGCAACACGTCAGTCAACCGGTTCCATATTCTCGATGACATCCCCTTCACGACGCACTTCAAGTTCGACATGGAGAACTGGTCGTGGCCGGAGAAGGTCAAGATGGATCGTGCGGCGGTCAGCTACTGGTACGCGAGGCCGGGCGGCACTGATGCGTTCAAGCCGATCACCCGCGAGGACGTGAAATACGAGGAGCGGCCGGCGTATCAGGTCTACCGCGTGCATGGAGTGATTGAGGCCGAGTCGGTGCCGCCCCCGGAGATTACCGGCGGGCAAATCACGAAGCAGGGAGCCGATCGGCCGTTCAGCGGTGAGGAATTCCTGCGCTGGACGAGGCCGAAGCTCGGCGACAAGATGACGCTCACGTTTGATTCCCCCGCCGATGGCAAGAAGCACATGCTCGTGCATCTCGTCAAGGCCCGCGACTACGGCCAGGTGCAATTGTACGTCAACGACAGCAAGGCCGGCGACGTTATCGACGGTTACGATCCGCACCAGGTTCCCAGCGGCGAGATCGATCTCGGCGAATTCGAGCTGAAGAAAGGCTCCAACAAGCTGATCGTCGAAATCGTCGGCAAGAACAAAGACGCCACCGACAAGCACCTCTTCGGTCTCGACTATATCCGGCTGAAGTGAAGCTCTCCGGTGGTCACCCAACACACCCCGGCTGTATCACTCGTTCGATAACTTGAACAGCGCCCGCAACGTGTCCGCGTATACGCGCGTGCTGCCGTTGGCGGAGTTGTCGTTGAGCAGTTGCACCGGCTCGTGCAGGAGCTTCTGCATCACGCGGTGGAGCATCTGGCCGACCAGCTCGCGGTCGTGCGGGGACTGACTTTCGAGCTTGGGCAGGATGCGTTCGAGTTCGCGATCGCCGATCTGGCGGAAGTGCTCCTGCAAGGCGGCAATCAGCGGGCCGAGGTCCTCGCGTGATTGACGCTCGACGAACTCGATGACGTTCTCTTCGATGATCGCGTGGCAGGCGTGGATTGAGTCGCGCCGCTGGGCGAGGTTCAGCTCGACGACCGACTGGAGATCATCGATGTTGTACAGGAACACGCCATCGGGCTCGCCGACGGCGGGGTCGATGTCGCGCGGGACGGCGATGTCGATCAGCAGCAGCGGGCGGTACCTTCGCCGCGCGGGGATGGGGGCGAATTGTGCGGCGGTCAGGATCGGCTCGCGCGAGCCGGTGGAGCTGATCACGATGTCGGTTTGGACCAGATGATCGATCCAGTCCGAGAACGGGATCGGCCGGGCGGCGACCTTGTGACGGCTGATGATCCTTTCGACCAGTACGGCGGACCGCTCGTCGGTTCGGTTCGTGACCCAAAGCTCCCGCGGCTTCGTGTGCAGCAGATGCGTCAGTGTCAACTCACCCATCTTCCCCGCGCCGACCATCATCACGATCTTGTCGTCGAAGCGCGAGAAGATCTGCCGGGCGAGATCGACGGCGGTGCTGCCGACGCTCAGCCGGCCGGTGGCGATGGCGGTCTTGGTATGAATGTCCTTGGCCACGCTGAACGCACGTTGGAACAGGGCCTCCAGCGAGTGGCCGACCGTGCCGGCCGACCGGGCGATGTCAAAGGCGCTGCGGGCCTGGGCCAGAATCTGCGACTCGCCCAGCACCATCGAATCGAGCGCACTGACCACGCGGAACAGGTGCCGAGCCGCTTCGACATCCTCGTGACTGTATAGCCCTTCGGCAAAGTCGGTCACGGGGATGCCGTGGAAGACAGCCAGAAAATCGATCAACTCCTCGATGCGCGGGTGCCCCTGAAGCGGGCGGGCGACGTACAGCTCGGTGCGGTTGCAGGTGGAGATGAGAACCGTCTCCGAGGCGGGGAATTTTTCTCTAAGCGCCTGAAGCGCGCGGGGGATCGCTGGCTCGTCGAACGCGATTCGTTCGCGCATCTGGACGGGAGCGGAGCGGTGATTGCAACCTATGACCAGCGTTCTCATCGATGAAACGGCGATACGAACTCGAACACCAGAAAGACCATCGCGATCAGCGCCATGCCGCAGGTGGCCAACGCGGCGGCCCGCCGGCCGCGAATCTCCGGACGAAGCCATATCCCTCCGATGACCAGCGCATAGACGCCCCAGGTGATGAACGACCCCAGTATCAGCGGATCCCTGATCCACGCCCCCGGACCGGGGTCCTTCGAGCGCACCAGTTCGCACATCCCGGTGAGTACGCCATAGGTGAACAGCGGGAACCCGATCATCAGCATCCAGCGGCCGAATCGCTCCAGCGATTCCAGTGGCGCGACCGCGCCGACCAGCCTGGATGCCTGCTTCCGGCGGAGCAAGCTGTTGACCAGGAGGTAGGCCACGCCGGAAGCTCCGGCGGCGATGAAGCAGGCGGCACTGACCTGGAACGCCAGCGAATGGCTGACAAACCACGGCCGATAGTTCGCGGCGGCCGATTCCCGATGGAGCACGGTCAGCGCGCCCAACTGCACGACACTGGCGGAGATGAACAGAAAACCATCCAACCCCTTCAGCGCCGCGGACAGGTGCGTGCACAAACCGACCACCGCGATCAGAGAGGCCAGAAGAAGCGTTGACTGGAAGTTCTGCCGGAACGTCTCCACGATTCCAAAGCTGTAGATGGACCAGATCGAATAGGAGGCGTTGACCACCAGCGCCATGAGGCAAGCGGCCAGAAGCACGGGCGAAGCCCAAAGCCGGTGATGCCGCAGGTAAAAGTAAGCGGCAACGGCACTCACCGCGAAACCGATCGCAGCGACAGTGGCGATCAATAACGGCATGATTGAGTCCAGTTCTTCCAGATAAAGCCTGATCCGGCAAATGTTTGTGCTGGATCCGAAGACTGCGTTGCGCGCTCAGAGAACCCGCCGCCAGGCAAACCATTCATGCAATTTCACCACCAGAATAGCGAGTTCCGGTCAGAAATTCGACTGCCCTCCAACAGAGGGCGGAATCCCTCCGGTTGCGGCCGCCCAGTTCCGCATTTCTACGCTGGAAACGCCATTATCGAGTGGGGGTGCTCGGACCCCAAATAGCAGAGTACCGATTCATGCGTTCTATTCCAGCGGACCGTGCGAGAGCGGACGTGGTTTTCACGATCACCTGTGATTTGTTGGACCATCCGGCGTCGATTGCAACGGCGACTCGACGACGATGTGTCAATTTTTTTCCAGTGATTATGAACAATGCCAAGCTCATCAATATTGTTCTGGGGTTGCCAAAATGTGCGGGAATTCATCACACCAAATGCCGCATTGCTGCCCACAAACAATGAGCTTAGCGAATTCCACAATAAATTCGACGAACCGCTGTTTACACGACCGTGAGGTACCAATTTACATGATGTTTCTGGTTACAGCATTTATTTTTTCCGAACAAATCAGGGGCACCCCGCGTAATTTTTCTTGACAGGCGCGGTTACGTGGGTTAACGTCGCTTTCGCTTTGCCTTGTGGAAGTTGGCGCGGACTTCCAGGACGTGAGTTGCTTCCACGAAGAACTCATTGTTGACGTCTGAGACTTGCCCCAGCGAGATCCCCGCACGGGGAACCATCCAGAGCTGGATGAAATACCCCATCCGGCAACCCCGTGTGAGACAGCGGCAGACAAGGCGGCCGCAGAAAAACCCGCCTACGTCCGGGTAATAAGCCCCGGGCCTCGAAGGAAGAGATTCGAGTAGAGGAGCCAGTACGATGCTGGAATCGAAATCGCATAACTCCATGCGCTCGCTTCCCGCAATCGCAGAGTGCGCCGCAGTTCATCGCCATGTGTTCGCATTGACGAACCGTGCTCGGATCGCCGCGCTGGCGGCCGTGATGGCGTTGACGACGGCCTCCCGGGGTGTGGCGGCAACCTACGTCGTGGATCAGAACAATTCTGTAGCATCTGACAGTAATAACGGTACAGCGGCGGCTCCGCTGAAGACGATTGACGCCGCGCTCAATCGCGTTCAGCCGGGGGACAGGGTGTGGGTCAGGGGCAGTACCGACCCGAATTCGGAGCGGGCCATCTACGACAGGACGCTGAAGGCGGGCCTGCCGATCAAGACGCCGGGCCAGTTCGGGGCGCCCATTCGGATCTCCGCCGCCAAGGGTCACACTGTGATTCTTCAGGGCAGCGGCTCCCGCAACGGCATCGAACTCGATAACGCCTCCTATTACGTGATCAGCGGGTTCACCTTCCGGAATTACCAGAAGGCGGCGGAAGGATACGGGCCCAAGACCAACATCGCCATTCAGGACTGCGAGTTTTCGCAGATGGAGGAAAACGGGCTGCGTTTGAAGTACCTCACCAACTTTGTGATGCGTAACTGCTATGTCCACCACTGCTATGAATGCGGTATCTCGTTGCGCGAGTCATCGAACGCATTTTTTTACCATTGCACATCGTCCTACAACGACGATGGCAAAGGCGTCGATGGAGACGGCGACGGCTTTCACACCCTCAATTGTAAAGACGTGACTTTCGTGAATTGTATCGCCCGCGGCAACAGCGAGGACGGCTTTGATCTGACGGCCGATGCGAAGATGATTAACTGCATTTCCAGCGATCATCCGGCGTGCAACGTGAAACTGTGGCGGCGCATCGAGGAGAACTACACGCCGCACCGCTTCGAGTTGACGAACTGCCTTATCTACGGGGCGGGCGAATGCGGCATCAAGGCCAGCCGGGGCGCTGAAGCCCACATCACCAACTGTATCATCCATAACAGCGGCGAAACCGGCATCAAATTCAACGACCCTAATTATGGCCTGACGGCCGGCACCATCTCGGGAATCGTACAATCTGACATCACCAACTGCATTATTTCACTGAGCGGATACTCGGGCGTGGAGGTGGCGGGGGCATATATGAACGTGGTCGCCGGCCGCAATAATCAATATTACCGCAACGCTTTGGCATCCGTCGGATTCAGCTCGACCGTCAATGACATTTATGCCGACCCGCTTTTCGTAGACCCGGACTCCGGAAACTTCCAATTGCAGCCCGGCAGCCCCGCCCTCAACACGGGCGACAGCTTCAACCTGCCGGCGGACGATTTGGATCTGGATCACGACGGCGACACAACCGAACCGGTTTCCGTCGATGTGAATGGAAACCCTCGCATCCTGAGCGGAGAGGTGGATAGAGGCGCTAGCGAGTAATGACGGATCGGTTTTTCGGAGACGTTTTACGTAATGGACGGGAAGGAAAGTGTTTGTTGATTTGTCTCACGGTGCAAGCGGGAACGACCCCGTAGGCGTGGGGAGTCATCCCACACCGGCGTGAGTTGCTTATCTCCTGTGAAGCACTCGCCATTGACGCTTCAGCTCACCTGATGAAGCGAGCACCGAGAGCGACCCGCACCGGATGAAATGCCTCCATCCGGCCAATACGTCTGAAACAGCGTGTTCACGATGCGCTGTAGAGCATGAGTTGCAAAGTCCGGGCGGCGGAGCCTGGACTTTCCCGGAGGAGTTTGAGGTAAAGGAGTAAAGCGATGGTGGAATCCATAAGGAGTAAAACGATGGTGGAACCCATGCAGAATGAGCTTGTACGATTATTTTCCGCAACCCGATCGAGACTACTCTGGAAACGTGTTCGGGCACTTGGCCTGGCGGTATTGATGGCCGGGTCGCCATGGACGGCGGAAGGTGCGATCTATTATGTCGATAAGAACAGTTCCGCAGCCAACGACAGCGGTCCGGGTACAACGACCGCGCCGTTGAAGTCCATTGATGCCGGGATGAACCGGGTGCAGGCGGGGGACACGCTTTGGGTGAGAGGCAGTACCGACCCGAATTCGAGCAAGGCGATTTACGATCGCACACTGAAAGCGGGATTGCCCATTGTCCGGCCGGGGCGGTTTGGAGCACCGATCAAGGTATCGGTGGCGCCCGGCCACACCGTGATTCTGAGAGGGAGCGGCAGCCGCAACGGCATCGAGTTGGACAAGGCTTCCTACTACATCATCGATGGTTTCAAGTTCCGCAACTATCAGAAGGCTACGGAGGGCTGGGCCACCAAGAGCAACATCGTCATTCAAAATTGCGAGTTCACCCAGACGTATGAGGCCGGTTTGCTGCTGCGCAACATCACCAACATGACGGTGAGCAACTGTTACGTTCATCACTGTTACGAAGCGGGCATTTCCCTGCGCGCTTCCTCCAATGTGGTTTTCGATCACTGCGTTTCGTCTTTCAACAACGACTACCGCGGAGTTGACGGCGACGGCGATGGCTTTCACGTCCTGGCCAGCAAGAACGTCAGTTTCATCAACTGCACCGCCCAGGCGAATAGTGAAGACGGGTTCGATGTGACGGCTGACGCCAAGCTGGTCAACTGCCTCTCCTACAACCATCCCGCCTGCAACGTGAAACTGTGGCGGCGGGTCGAAGAGAATTACACGCCGCACCGGTATGATCTGATGAATTGTGTCATCTATGGAGCGGGGGAAGCCGGCATCAAAGCGAGCCGCGGCGCTGAAGTACACATCAACAATTGCGTCGTCCATGGCAATAAGGAGGAGGGAATTAAGTTCCACGATCCGAACTATGGACTGGCGAAGGGAACCATTTCCGGGCTTATTCGCTCTGAGGTGAACAACTGCATTGTGTCCCGGAACGGATATCAGGGGGTGATGGTGAATGGCACCTACATGAACAACGTCACCTGCCGCAACAATAATTACTATCTAAACCACAATCAGTCAGCCGGTTATAGCTCGAATATCAACGCGATCTACACCGATCCCAAGTATGTCAGCTCGACGAACTTTCGGTTGCAGACGGGCAGCCCGTCGATCAACTCGGGAGACGCTCTTTGCCTCCCGCCGGACATGGCCGACATCAACCGAAACGGGAACAAGACCGAGCGTCTCCCACTCGATCTTGACAGCCATGCCCGCATTCTCAGTGGGCGGGTGGACCGAGGAGCGTACGAGCGCTGATTCGGGTTTTCCGCGCGTGTGAGTTTCGCCGTGACGCATTCCGATTATGATATGGGAATGCGTTCCTGCCCGCTCATGGCCCGTGGCTGGTGGGCGGCTTCGGTGACCGTCGCTTTTCTGATCGTTCATTCGATCGGAGAAGCGGGATTCGCTGAATCCGCGGCCAGCCGGCCCGGCACCGCACCGGCCGGTACTCCGGTCGCTCCTTCGACTGAGCAGATCCGGCAGGTCATCGGCCAGCTCAATCATCCCGTGCTGATTCGGCGTCGTGCCGCGATCCGCCAACTGGCCGAGTGGGGGCCGCTGGTCTTTCCCGAGCTTCGCCGGGCCGCGGCGGGGAGCAATCTGGAGGCGGCACTTTCAGCGCGCGACCTGCTTGCGGAGCTGGAGTCCGCGATTCTGATCGGCGCCAAGGTGCGCCTGTCAGTGGACCGTGCCCGTGTGGCCTGGAATGAACCGATCACGCTGTCCGTGCATGCGCACAACACCACGACCGGCCCGCTCCGCGTACCGTGGGCGGCGCCGACCACGAAGCCCGCGGCCGGCGTTACCGCCGATGCGATTCAGGTCGCGGGCATGATGGATGCGGCCGATTTCCTGACCGTGATCGGGCCGGACGATCGCGAGATCGAGCTCCGGGTGGAACCGATCGAGCGCGATCCCGCGGTATACGAAGCGGTTGACATTCGGGTGCACACTCCGCCCACGCAGGTCATCGAAGGCGGGAAGGATGCGCGGCTGGATATTTTACTGTTCAACCGCGGGTGGGCACGTTACCCGATGCTGGCGGCGGGCAAGTACACCATCTCCTTCGGCTATCAGCCGCGATGGAAGGACGATTCGTGGACCAAGGCGGGTTTTGGATGCGTGCGCGGCGAGCCGGTGACGGTGGAAATCTCGCCGGGGGCGCCGGCGGCGATCCGGAAGGCGGGTGTCGCGCTGGAGCTGCGGATCAAGCGATCCGCGGAGACGCTGGAGGCGGAATTGGCCAGCACCTGGGATACGCTCCAGTGGATCAATCTCAATGTGGGCGGGCCGCTCTCGACGCACGCCAGGATCGAATGGCAACTGATCCCCGTGCAGGACAATGCCGAGCCTATCGATCTGGAGCCGCCGACCGGCGAGCCGCGGTTCGATGGGAAACTGTTGACGCGGATCGCCGCAGGAGAGCGGCTTGTGATCTCGCGCGTTTCGATGGCCGCCGTTCGAGACCGCCTCCGCGAGTCGGCGCCGAATGCGACGGTGTCGTTTGTGGCGAGGGTGCGCTATACGTATCTCTCCTCGCCAAACCAACTCCGCGACGAACTCACCGGGCGCGGGCAGAAGGTCGAGATCCCGACTCAATTATTCTCCGGATCGGTCAGCAGCGAGGAATTTCCTCTCGATGGGGCGAAATAAAGCGGCTTCCCGCTCTTTAATCTTGTGAAGATCGCAGCAGGATCCCCAGCGGCAGGATTCGCCCCAGCAGCATGGCCAGGATGATGGCGCAGCGGCCTTCGATCGACAGTTGCGGAGTCAGGCCGGTTGAAAACCCGACGTTGCAGCACGCGCTGATGGCTTCAAACGTGCAGGCCTCAAAGGAGCCGGCTTCGCGATAGATCAGAATCAGCGCCGTTGCGCCGATCAGGATGGCCATCGCGGCGGCGATCGCGGCCGCCGCGACGATCCCTTTGAACACCATCGCGGACCCCGCCCGGCCTGAGCCGATCAGCACCGATCCGATCAGCAGCCACACGACCACGATGCGCAGCCCTCCGGCCGCTCCGCCGAGTCCGCCGCCGATCAACATTTGCGACATCAACACCGCACGGCCGGCCGGTGCGAGCGACGACTCATCCAGTCGAGCCGCCGGCACGCCCGTCGTTCGCGCGGAAACACTATGGAAGACGGCCGACCAGACGCGCTGATTCCGCGGCATGTTCTGCATTCTTTCGGCTCGCGCCCTTTCGCTGGACTCTGCCGAAAATACGATCTCCGTCTCGGCCGGTTTGGAGGACAAGTTCAATCGGCCCGGCGTATCCTCGCGCGGATAGCGAAGCTGCCATCGGCGGGAAGTCTCGGTAAACATCAGCAAAGCGGCTCCGACGACGATGAGCAATCCGGTCATGACCAGCGTCACGCGGCTTTCATACGCGAGCGATCCCGATCCCCGACCGCTCGCACCGCCGCGCGGGCTGAAACCCACAGCTCGCCAGACGTCATAGAGGACTGTCCCGCCGAGCCCGCCCAGGATCATCAGCGGGAGCAACGATGCATACATGCCCCATCGATCCGCGTAGGCGATGAGACCGTCGCGCGGCAGGACGAATCCAACATTGCAGAACCCGCTGACCGCGTGGAATGCGCTCCACAGCAGCCGTGATTCATCGATGGATCCGAGCACCAGGCGGGCAGGTTCCCGCGAGAAATTCGCATCGACTGCGGGATCCCATATGCGATACAGCGCGGCGCCACCCGCGACTTCCGCCAGCAGCACAAAGATGCAGATGAACCGGATCAGCCGGGCGGTGCCGGCGGGCGAAATGTCATCGTTGATGGCGCCCCATCCGATCGCCCGGCGGAACCGCCACGCCGCCACCGTCGCCGCGACCAGCATGGCCAGTCCGCCCAATTGCATGAGGATCAGAATGACCACCTGGCCGGTGCGGGAAAAGTCATTGCCGATATCGAGAGGGCTCAAACCCGTGCCGGTGAGCGCGCTGGTCGCCGTGAACGCGCAATCCAGAATATGTTTCGCGTGCTGTGATGTTTTTTCGCCCGTGTAGGGTTTGCTCCAGCACACGGGCAGCGCGAGAACCGCTCCGCCGATGACGGCCGATCCTACCGCCCACAGGAGCAGCCGCGGAATCGGGGCGACAGAGCGCGGCCAGCCACTCAGCAGGGCGGTGGTCGCGCTTCGGGCGATAGCTCCCGTAGCCATCACGAGAACGTAAATCGCGCCGATGCGAAGAATCACCGTCTCACGGGCGGGGCTGGTCGCCCACCATGCGGCGGCGGCAACGATCAGAACGAGGTCCACCCACCAGCGTTGTAGCCGGGCCGGGGCGGATCGAAGCGGCACGAACAATAGCAGCCGGCTCAGTACAAAAGTGCCGAGCGATATCAGTAATAAAATCCGAATGGTGGGATCAGTGACGAGCGGCTCGCGGAATCCATACGCCAGCGTCAGACCCGTCGCCGCGGCGGCGGCGGAGACGGCCCACGTCATGATGAACGGAAAGGTAATCTGGATCACTTCTTGCCGTAAACCTGCTCCGGATCCACCAGGCGCGTCGCGTTCAACTTCCACTCGCCGTCGCTGTCGTATCGGCGGAAGAAGCAGTTCTTGTACCCTTCGTGGCACGCGACGCCGTGCTGCTTCGCCTTGATCAGCACGGTATCGGCATCACAGTCGATCAGGATTTCCTGAATATCCTGCGTGTGCCCGCTGGATTCGCCCTTCATCCAGTACTTCTGCCGCGAACGCGACCAGAAATGCGTCTTGCCCGTGCGGATCGAGTCCGCCAGGCTGGCCTTGTTCATGTACGCCATCATCAGCACTTCGCCGGTATCGGCGTCCTGAACGATGGCGGGGATCAACCCGTTGGCGTCATATTTAAGTTCATTGAGCCCGCGCATGTGCCGCTCCCATTGCGAATTGCGGATTTCGGATTACAGACACAACACCGTTGTCGTTTGTTCAATCCGCAATTCGCAATCCGAAATCCGATGGAGTCTATCAGGCGATGTCGATCCACGCCACTTTGTCGCGGAAGCGGCGGCGAAGCTCGGATCGCAGCGGGGCGTGAGCGGGTTTCAAGAGGCGGGCGTCATCCCGCACCAGCCGGGCGGCATCGTCGCGGGCCTGCATGAGCAGATCGACATCCTCCACCGGGTTGGCCAGACGAAACTCAGGCCAGCCGTGCTGGCGGGTGCCCAGCAGCTCGCCGGGGCCGCGGATTTTGAGGTCTTCCTCGGCGATGCGGAAGCCGTCGGTGCTCTCGCACAGGATGCTCAACCGCTGGTTGGCCACCTCGGCCCGGCTGTCGGTGAAGAGCAGGCAGATCGACGGCTTCGTCCCGCGGCCCACGCGACCGCGCAGTTGGTGCAAGGCCGACAACCCGTAGCGCTCCGCATGTTGTACGACCATGACCGTCGCATTCGACACATCCACGCCGACCTCAATGACCGTCGTCGACACCAGTGCGTCGAGTTTGCCGCGCAGGAATTCACGCATGACCGCCTGTTTGTCGCCGGCTCGCATACGGCCGTGCAACAGGCCGACGCGCGCACCGGGCAGCAGGTGTTGCCGCACACGATCCACCTCTGCGGTGGCGGCCCGCAGGTCCAGCGCATCCGATTCCTCGACCAGCGGATACACGATGTACACCTGTTCACCGCAGGCGATTCGCCGCCGGACTTCGAACCATGCTTGCGGCTCTTGCGGCGGGCGGACAATACCGGTCGTGATCGGTTGCCGGCCCGGCGGCAGTTCGTCGATCACGGATACATCGAGGTCGCCGAAGACGGTCATCGACAGCGTGCGCGGGATCGGCGTCGCGGTCATCACCAGGTAATGAGGAGTGCTGATTGCTGAGTGCTGAGTGCTCTTGCCGCGCATCGACGCCCGCTGTGACACGCCGAACTTGTGCTGTTCATCGACAATCGCCAGGCCCAGCGAGTGGAAGCGCACTTTCTGTTCGAGCAGCGCCTGCGTGCCCACGATGAGATCCATGCTCCCATCGGCGATTTTCCGAAGCGATTCGCTGCGCTGAGCGGGCGGCGTTTTGCCGGTCAGCAGGCATCGGTTCACTCGGCTGCCGGCCAGATATCGCTCGATGCCCGCGAAATGCTGGACGGCCAGCACCTCGGTCGGGGCCAGGATCGCGCACTGGAAGCGATTCGCAACCGCCAGCAGGGCGGCATACAGCGCGACCACCGTTTTACCACTGCCGACATCGCCCTGTAGCAGGCGGGTCATCGGCCGCTCGCGGCCAAGATCGGCGGTGATCTCGGCGATCACACGATCCTGCGCGGGCGTCAGAGTAAATGGGAATCGCTTGCGGATGCGTTCGTCGATGGCCGGACGGATCGGCAGCGACGGGGCTTTGAGATGCGACTGGTTATGACGTCGGATGAGCGAAATGGCCAACTGCATCAGAAACAGCTCGTCATACGCCAGTCGCCGCCGGGCCAGCGCGAATTCCTCCGCGCCGCTCGGCCGATGCATTTGAGAAACGGCGCCCGCGAGCGGTGGGAATCCGCGTGCTTGCAGAATGGAATCCGGTAGCATCTCGGCCAGTGCCGGCAGCCCTTCAGCCAGGGCCGCCTCCACGAACTTGCCGATCTGCCCCGAATTCAGTTGGCTGCTCGAGCGGTAGACCGGCACGCTCCTGGCGTAGTCCCATGTGGCCGGGTCGGCGTCGGGATCGAGCCACTCGATCCGCGGATTGACCATCTGGGCGAGGTTCTCATGCTCGCCGATCTGACCGTACAGACGCAGCACCTGCCCGCGCGCCAGGCGATCGCGCAGGTACAGCGCATTGAACCACGTCACGCGCATCCTGCCGGTGCCGTCGCTGACCATCGCATTCATCGTCGCCTGCCGGAAGCCGCCGCGGCAGCGGACGGAGTCCACCACGCCGATGACGGTCGCCGCCTGATCGAGCACCAGCGTGTCGATCGCCTGCGGACGGCCCTGCTCCTCGTGGCGGAAGGGGAAGTAGTGGATCAGGTCGCCGACGGTGTGGAGGTCGAGTTCGGCCAGCAATTTCGCGCGGTAGGGTCCGACCCCGCGGATGAACTGTACGGGTTTATCGAGCGGAGAAGCCGGTTCAGCCGCCGGTACCGTGCCCCGCCGATTCGATGATGGTTTCGACAGGACCGCCGCCGGAGGCAGCCGAGCCGCATTCACCGGTGAGGGGATACGGCTCTTGAAAGCGCTCTCCACCATACTTGGACTTACGTCATCCGAGCCGCGACCGTAAGGGAGCGGTGCCATCCGTTGCTCGCGTCAACCGCTTCCTCACGGGCGCGGCTCAGGTGAATGCACACGCTTTCTTCTCTACGGAATCACGAGCTTCTGGCCTTCCGTAAGTTTGTTCGGATCGCCGCCGATCATCTTCTTATTGGCCTGGTAAATCTTGCGCCAGTTTTTGGTCGAGCCGTACATCTTCTGCGAGATTTCCTGAAGCGTGTCGCCTTTCTTCACCACGTAGGTGCGGGCGGCTTTCTTTTCCGGACGGGCATAACTTTCCTTGGGCATCTGCCTGTGAGCCCGCGGGGGCGCCGGCTCCGGCGTGGCATTGGCGGTGGTATCGACCGGCTGCGGCGCTGGCGTCGGCTGCGGGCTGGCCGCCGCGGTCGGCTGAGGCTCCGCCTTGGGAACCTGTTCCTCGGGGAACTTTGGCGGCGGCGCCTCCTGCACCGGTGCCTGTGCCACCGTTTCATCCTTTTTCTGGCATCCTGCAAATAGCACGATCCCCAGCATTGCGGTCAACATCCGTGTCCCGACAGCTTTCATGACCTGACTCCTTTGAGAAAATTGTGGCACAGGCGTCTCGCCTGTGTTTCTTTCGTCACTCGAACTCCGAGTGCAAAAACGATCATACCGCCCGGCACACGGCAGTCAACGGAAAACAGGTCTGAACTTTCGCAGGGTTGTGAATTGCGACCGCGGCAATTCATTTCCGCACGGGTTTGTCCGCCGCGCGGATGTGCCGGCGCAGCTTGAACAGCTCCCTGAACGCCCGCAGGATCACGCGGAGGTTGGCGCCGGTCTGCTCGCCGGCCGTGCGGGGGTAGTGATGGACGCCGACCTGGCCGATGCGGTAGCCCCGCCGGGCGGCTTTGGCCAGGATCTCGGCATCGATCAGCGCCCCCTCGGACCGCATCTCGATCTCGTCGAACAGCCGCCGCGGGTAGATTTTGAACGCGCAGTCGATGTCGCGGAGGCGCGTCCCGAGCATCACGTTGCACAGCGTCGTCCAGCACCACGCATTGAGGCGGCGGACCCACGAATCCTGCCGGTCGAGGCGGTAGGCGCTGACGATGTCGTAACGGTCGAGCAGATCGAGCAGCTTGGGGATTTCCTGAAAGTCGAACTGCCCGTCGCCGTCGGTGTAGAACACCCACTCCTTGCGTGCGGCCAGGAAGCCGGCCTGTAGCGCGCCGCCATAGCCCCGGTTCGGCCGGTTGTGCACCGCCCGGACCTCCGGATGCGTGGCCGCCAGTCCGTCGGCCAGTTCGCCGGTGCGGTCCCGGCTGCCGTCGTTCACGATGATGATCTCAAAGTCGGATGTAATCGCGCGGCAGGCGGCCAGCGCGGCGCGAGTCGTCCGCTCGACGTTTTCTTCCTCGTTATAGCAGGGGAAAAAGACCGACAGGCTGATATCACGCATTCAACCACCCAAAAGCAGCAGACCATCTTCGTCTCTACGGCGTCGCGGGGCGCGAAAGCGTCGGCGCTCCGCCGAAATACTTTTGCATCTGATTGTGAATCTGATCGACCAGCGGATTCTGTCCGCCGGCGCGGGCCAGTGCGATCGCTTCATCGGCCGCCCGTCGCGCGGCCTCCAGTTGCCCGGCTTCACCGTACGCGACGGCCAGTGTTCCCAATGCACCGGCGTCCCGGCGCTGAGTTATCGCCACTGCCTGTTCGGCCCAACCGACGGCCTCGACCAGGTTACGGTTGTCCGCTTCACCCGTTGCATACATCCAGGCAAGATTCTGAGCCAACTGCCACCAGCCGGGACGATAACGCAACGCCTGGCGATACTCTTGAATAGCGCCGGCGGTGTCGCCTTCCTTCAGCAGCAGGTTTCCATAGGCATTGTGCAGGCTCGCGTGCGAAGGCTCAACCAGGAGCGCCCGCAGGTAATGCTGCCGCGCCGCGCCGTTCTCGCCGCGGGCCGCGAGCACGTTGGCCAGATTGTAAAGGGCCTCGGCATAATCCGGCTTGGTGCGGATCGCTTCCTGATAGTGCCCCATCGCCGCTGTTGTATTGCCCTGCGCCAGCAGGGCGTTGCCCAGGTTGTTGTGAGCTTCGGCAAAATCCGGCTTGCGTTCCAGCGCTTTTTGATACTGTATGATGGCTTCCGGCAGTTTGCCCTGCTCGGCCAGCATCTGGCCGAGGTTGAAGTAAGTGGCCTCGTAATGGGGGCAGCGCTGGATGACCTCGTGGTAATGCGCGGCGGCTTCATCGAATTTTTGCTGCCGGGCCAGTTCCAGGCCCAGATACAGGTGCGGGGAAGGAGCTTCGGGCGTTTGGGTCAGCATGTAACGAAAGAGTCGTTCTGTGTCCGACCATTGATTCAAGTATTGTCGCGTTGCGCCGGCGGCCAAGACGAATAAGCTTAGTACCACGAGGATCGCGCCCATGCGGCGGATAGAAGCGAGCCGGGCCGTCTTCGGCCCTGCGGCCGCAAGACGTGATTCTTGATCGAGCAACCGGGCCAGGAAGTACGCAGCGATCAGCCACAAACCCAGCGAGGGAAAATACGTGAATCGATCAGCGGCGATCACGTTAGCGAACTGAATCACGCCCATGGCCGGAAAAATAGCTATAAAGAAGAACAGCCACCCCGATAAGAACGCGCGAGTCCAACGCAGAGAGACAATCAACGCGGGGATCAGTAACAGCGAGCCCACCACCCCGATGACTACGTTCGGATTCGACGAATCCAGGCGTGCCGGGAACACGTAGTGAGCGGTCAGATGCGTCGGCCACACGATTTTGCGCAAGTAGAAGATGATGTTGTGGGTCAGAACATAGGCGATGCTCGTGACCGCGTGCTCGGCAGGCAAGCCGACCACCGCGGTACGGTGTTGTGATTCGAAGGTAATCACCGCGGAAACAGCACCGATGACTAGAAACGGTATTTTCTCCAGAACCGTCTTTCTGGTGAGTCGGTTCAGCGGCCAATAGTCCAGCAGCAACATACAGATGGGCAGGGGCGTCGGTTCTGGTTTGGACATCAAGGCCAAGACATAGACCGCCAGCGCGCTCCAATAGAAACCGCGCCGTCCCGATTTGACGTATTCGACATACAGGATCAGTGTCGTGAGGGCGAAGAACGCTGCCAGAAGTGTCTTGCGCTCGCCGATCCAGGCGATGGGCTCCACGGTTAATGGATGCGCGCCGTAGAGCAAGCCGACCAGAGCGGCCGCCCGGACCTGCCCGAACAACAGGTACAGCAGCGCGATGACCTGGACAGTGTTGAGTAGATGCAGGATCAAGCTGGTGCGATGAAAGGTCACGAGGTGGTCGGGGCTGCCGCCGGCCGCACAATCGAGCATCAGCGAGATCATGCTCAGCGGCTGGTAATAGCCATGCACCGTGGAAGGCTCAAGCACTTCGGTGAGGAACCGCCCGGCGGAACTCCAGCTCGGATTCTGAACCAATCGGTTGCCGGTCAGATACTCGCTGTCATCGAAACAGAGGGCACGGGTGTGCAGGACCGGCCAGTGCACAGCGAGAACGATGAGCGCGACGGCGAAGATGCACGGCATCAGAGGCCACGCTGCGGACCGGGGCTTGGCCTGTTTCTCCGACAAAACCGCCTGACGCGATTCGATCGTGCTGTCTTTCGGGCGGACCTGACGCATGCGGATTCCAGTCTGCTCGCGCGATGATCGCTTTCGTCGCGCACCCTGTTGAATGCGATCCGCACGAGCTACAGGGTTGTATCGTTCAGAAACTGCATAGGCAAGGTATGTCTGTATAATCTCAAATTTGAGATTTCAGATGCCCGTTCCGGTGGAAGCTCAATCCAGGCAACTGGCCGCGATGGGGCCGGTGCCGGTGAGACAGAGCTGAAACACGCCGAAGTCCGCCTGGTCGTCATCGCCGTCGCCGTCGATGTCGAATCGGTCGCAGTCAACGCCGACGTTCGTCGGGTAGGGCACGCTGGCCCCCGCGGCGCAGAGATCGAACGCGTCGAAGTCCGTGCCGTCAACCTGGCCGTCGCCATTCACGTCGAACGGGAAAATGGTGATCCCGTTGGACGAGCCGACCGGGCTGACCAGGTCGGCGTTGTTGGTCGCGCGCACATCGAAGACGTACATCTTGCCCAGCAGCAGCGTCAGGCCGGAGGCGTTGATCTCAAGGGCCGTGCCGGCGTCCGTCCAGTCGCGGACCACCGGCCCGCCCTGCTCGAGGATGCGGTATTCGAACTTCTTGATCCCGCTTTCCGGGTCCATGCAGTCCCAGATCGCATGGAGCGTGTTGCGGCTGTGCGTAAAATCGCCGTCGTCAAAGACACTCGGCGTCGGGGGCGGTGTGATGTCGGAGCCTTTATAGACAAACTTGGCCGCGTCGGCGCTGACCAGCGCGGTATTGCCGGCGTTATTGGAGAGCTGCACGTAGCCCGCGCTGCCGGCCAAGAACGGCAGGTCCGCGCCGATCAGGAACCACCCGCCCTGGTTCGGCGTGCTGGAATACTGGTTCTGAATGCTGGTGAGCTGCCCGCCGTTGTAGACCACTTTATAGGGGGCCGAGGTGGTTCGGTTGGCCCCGATCTGATAATAGACATATACGTCGTAAAAACCGTCGGCCGGGAGGTTTGGCGTCCACCTGCACTTGCGGGTCGCCGACGCCTCATCGGTCGCCGTCACTCCGGCCGTGTAGAGGTAATCGGCGCCGATACGGGGGACGCCGGCGGTCGTTCCGGTGGTCCAGCTTCCCGAAGGCGACGTATTCGTCCAGCCGGGGTCGTTATTGTCGATGATGATTTCCGTCGTAATGGCCGAGGTGGTAAATGAAAAGTCGCCCGACTGGTTCGAGCCATACGCGTTCGTCGAGGTCGCCCGGTAATGGTACAGAATGCTGGGGCTTAGCCCCGTGAGCGTCACGGAATGGCTGGTCACCAGCGTCGGGATTGTGCTCTGGCTGCCGTAGCCCGTCGTGGCGCCATAATCCACCAAGCTGTCGGCCGGGGCATTGGTGCTCCAGGTGATGGTCGCGCCGGTGGAGGTAATGGCCGTGGCCTGCACGTTGGAAATCGTCGGCGGCCCGCTGGTGTTGAACGTGAAATCGTTCGACGTGGTGCTGCCGTTGGCGTTCGCCGAGATCACGCGGAAGTGGTACAGCGTGTTGGGCAGGAGCGAGCTGAGCGGGACGCTGTGCGCGGTGACCGGCGTGCTGTCCAGCGGCGAGAACGAGCCGTAGCCGGTGGTCAGGCCGTATTCAACCCGCGATGAGGACGCCTGATCGGTCGCCCAGGTGATGGTGGCGGCCGTATTCGTGATGCTGCCCGCCTGCACGTTCGAGATCGCCGGCGGCGCCGTGCCGGCCAGCGCGAGGTTCTGCACGATCTCGGGCGTCGGATCGGGCCCCCATCAGCT
>CAYLLT010000090.1:22976-25569 GCA_964384465.1 uncultured Planctomycetales bacterium
GCACGTACATGTTGCCGGTCACCGCGCCGATGGCGACATTGACGTTGGCCACCGCGTTCGGATAGCCGGCCTTGCTCGCCGTCACGGTGTAGCTGCCGGGGGGCAGATCGATGAACGCGTAGAAGCCGGTACCGTCCACGTACATGCTGCGGCTGGTCGGACCGGTGATGCTGACCGTCGCATGATCCGCCCACGCTCCGCCGACGGCATACGTGACCGTGCCCATGATGTGCCCCATCGTGGGGGCCGTCTTCCAGGACATGCTCGGTATGTTGGTCGTCGATGGCGTGACCTGCGAGACCAGCGAGGGCGAAAAGCCGGCCCAGTTGCCGCCGCTGTAGGGCACGCGATACGAGTAACCGCAGAACCCGTGGGCGGTGTTGCCGGCCGGCGACAGATCGCGCGTCTGCTGTAGTTCGAGAATCGCGTTGGACAGCGAATTCAGGTAGATGCCCGGCCCCACGATCATATGGCGGTTGGCCTTGCGGTCCTTTTCGAAGTTCATCCATTTTGTGTAGTCGGTCGGCAGGCTCGCCCAGTTGTAGTAGGTCATCGGCACGGCCATGTCCACGATGCCTTCCTGCACCCAACTGTCCCAGTCGGAGTACACGTCGTAATAGGGCCGCGTATTCATGAACGCCGCTCGCGTGGACGCGGTGGGCGAGGGGTTCCAGGTGACGAACGAGCCGGACTGCTTGACCTGCGGCTTGACCGCCTGGATGCGGGCGTACACCTGCCGGACCAGTGAGCCGACCTGATCGCGCCGCCACTGCTTGAACTGCTCGGTCGAGGCCGAGGGCTGGCCGGAGAGGCCAAAGCGCGCGTTGTATCGGGCGATGGCGGTGGGGTTGTAGCCCTGATTGTTGGCGGTGTAGCGGATGTAATCGTAATGAACCCCGTCGATGTCGAAATTGTTTACCATGTCCATGCAGACGTTGACCAGGTACTCCAGGCATTTCGGATGACCGGGGTCGAACGCCTTGTCGTCCGTTTCGGCGCCGGCGTCGCTGAGCGTCACCCAGTAATTGTTCGGGTCGGCGGGATTGTTATGTTGGTAGTAAATGCTTCCAGCCGGAGGGTTGCCGCCGCTGGACGTGGCGAAGGTGACCAGCCAGCAGTGCACTTCGACCCGCTGCTTGCCGCCGGTGGTGTCGTGGGCGGCGTTGATCATGGCCTGGAGGGCGTTGAAGGTAGAAGGCGACAGCCCCGACATGTAGGGCTCGCCCATGGCCGACGGATAGCACACGTCGGCCCGGCGACGCACTTCGACGATGACGGAGTTGCAGTTCGCATCGCGGATGGCGCCTTTGATGTTGGGATCTCCGACCTTGCCCAGCAACGTTTCAACCTGGCTCTGGGACAGGAACCCGGCTCCCCAGGAATCGACCCAGAACGCCCGCCACTCGTCGGCACGGGCGGACGTTGCCGCGGCCAGAGTCGCCGCCAGCAAAACAAAACCCAACCCCGCCGTCCGCCGCGCAATCCCAGGGATGTAAACCATAGGAAAACCTTCTACAGGACCCGGATCGGCCGATCGGGCGTATTTCCAGCGGGCCTGAAACCCACTGCCCGCGACTCTGGTGGCCCGAACAGAATTATATAATACTGGAAAAGTCGCTAATTACAACCACAAAAATCGATGTTTTTGCACACCGGTGCATGTCCGTAAATGTAGTGCGGTCCGGCTGCATATGGTGCGTCGCCGGCGGCGGCGCTTTGCCTTGCGGGCAGGCCGCGTCGGGCGATGAGCGACCCTCCGTCGGCCGGATGGTTGAAGGCAGGTCTTCGACCGTGCCCTGCCTGCGGACAACCTGACTGGCACGGCTGAGGTTTAAAACGCACTGCCCTGTGCCGCGGTCCATCGTCCCGGTGGTTATAATGCGCGGGCCGAGCCGGCTTGGAACGGCAATTGCCTGCCGGCCCGGACATGCACGATTCACAAGAAGGGAGTCCTGACCATGCCAAAGTTTATGAGCAGTCACACCCTGCCGGCCGGAGCCATGAAGCGCGAGCAAGTCGACCAACTGGCCCAGGCCGCACAAAACGACCCGACCGTGCGGCCCTACCGCAGTTTCCTGAATCTGGCGGAGGGCAAGGTCCTTTGTGTCATGGAGGCGCCGAACAAGGAAGCGCTGGCGTCCTGGTTCACGAAGATGAACATGCCCTGCGACGATATCACACCGGTGGAACTCGAAGGCGAGCGGGGCACGGTAAGAAGCGCCTGACCCATCGGTGAGCGGTCAATCCTGATATTAAATCGGGACCGCGACCATTTCCGGCGGCCGGATGTTCGAAGGCAGGTCTTCGACCGTGCCCTACCTGTGGACTGCGTGATCTGCATGGCTGAGTTTCTGGAGATTTGGAATGAATACTTCGGCGCCTAAGCCCGGCGAGCGCGTCGTCGGCGTGCGTTTCGACGACGACACCATGAGCGTCGATTTGGCCGATGGCCGAACCATCACCGTCCCATTGGCGTGGTATCCGCGCCTGCTCGACGCCACCCCGGCGCAGCGCGAACATTGGGAGCCGTGCGGCGCGGGCTTCGGCATTCATTGGCCCGACATCGATGAGGATCTGAGCACGCAGGGTTTGC
>CAYLLT010000091.1:0-25442 GCA_964384465.1 uncultured Planctomycetales bacterium
GAATCCGTGCAACGACAACACCGCGATCGCCACGGACAAGTCGGCGTTGAATCCGCAGTCCGGGATCGCGACCACGGCCAACTACATCAGCCACAGCCGGAGCATCAACGGCTTGATGATCGATGTGACGCTGGGCGGCGGTTGCAGCGCGCTGCCGGCCGGCGCGCTGGCGGCGTCGAACTTCGATTTCAAGATTGCCAACAGCGCCAATATCAATTCCTATGTGGCGGCGGCGGCCCCGCTCAGCATCGATGTGACGCCCGGCGGCGGGACCCTCGGTTCCGACCGGATCGTGATCATCTGGGCGAACAACGCCATCCCCAATACCCGCTGGTTGCGGACGGTGGTCAAATCGAATGGCAGTGGCGGCAGTATTAATCTGGCGTCCGATAACGTCTTCTACTTCGGCGTGGCCATGGGCGAGAGCCTGACCCCCAGTGCCACCCGGGCGATCGTCAGTTCGACGGACGAGATCGATGCCCGGAGCCATCCGCACAACAGTCTGCCCGCCAACCGCGTTCCGGTGGCTACGAATTCCACGTATCAGGTTGGCAATGCTCCTGATGCGAAATACGACTATGACAAGAGCAGTACGGTCAGTTCGACGGACGAGATTATCGCCCGGAGCAATCCAACGAACTCGGTCAGCGGCCTGCTGCTGCTGAATCCGGCCCCGTAATGGGGGGAGGGGTCGAAAAAAGCGCGAATTTTACGGATTTTTTTGGTGACAAGTGCCCGGCGTGCGGGTATAGTGGTATGCAGTTCGGAACCGGATAACTTCTTTCACTAAAAGGAGGAAAGAACACCATGAAACGAGTAGGAGAGAGAGCTCCACTGCTTTCGAGCAGGGGAGGCAGTATCATGTCCAGTCCTTTCGTTCTGATGGCAGCTATTGCGCTGCTCATCCCAGCCAGTTTGGCTTCGGCTTCAACGGTCAAGACGAATCAGGCATCGTACAACGGCACGCCGGGTGGTGCATCGTTTACGGTGGATATCGTGATTACCGGTGGAGGGACCATCGCGGGCTCCAACATCGGTATCATCATTGGCGATGGCGGTACGAGTGCGGGTGGGTCTAACACCAGTCCGCCGGCTCCGATTTTTTTGACCGCAACCATGACGACCGGTGTCTTCGCCGGCAACACCAACGGCAACAATCCTACGCTAGGTAAGTGGGACGCGCCGCCCCAGGCCTATATAGACGCTGGTAGCAACGTTGCAGGCCTGGCCAACTTTGCGGGCACCACCACGGCTTCGGGATCTGTGAATGCCGGAGCTGGGGATGCGGTGCTGGCCACGCTCACGGTGAGTTGCCCGGTCGGGTCTTCAGGCGATTGGGATCTGACACTTGTCTCGGACGATACCACGGTCACCGGCACCGGGTCTTCTGCGGTCGATTCGTGGACCGGCGGAGTCATTCACTGTGTTGCTGTACCCGAACCGGCGACTGCTTTGCTGCTGATCGGCGCGCTGCCCTTCCTGCGTCGTCGCCGGACGGCGTAAGCCATCGGCCCTCCGAAGTCGGTTGAGGTCTGAATTCACGAGCGGGGCTGATCTGAGTCAGCCCCGCTTCTTTATGCGCGGGCAGGGGAGCACTTTTCGTTCAAGCAGTGGGGCTTGCGTCCCCTGTGGCGCGGAGCGGGGATCCCCTCGAGAAATCGACATCCGTCACAGGGGCCGGACGCCGCGGCTGATGCGGTTCCCAAGTCAGTGGACGATACCAGCACGAAGCGCAAGCGAGTGTTTGTGGCCAAAGGCACTTGCTTGCGCTTCGTGCTGGTTCAGGCGATCTCGTCCAGTGACTGGGGAAGCGCTCTCATCTGTGGACCGCTCAATGGTTCTCACCCCGGCATGTTGGCCAGCGGTTAAAGTTGCACTGATATTGCCGACCTCAATTCGACTCAGTGCACGTTTTTGCGTTCCGTACCGCAATCGTAAGTGAACGGAAACCATTAAAAACCGCTCCCTTGCGATCCGCTCCCTTACGGTCGCGGCTCGGATCAGGCCCACCCGCGGCTCCCTTGCGATCCGCTCCCTTACGGTCGCGGCACGGATCAGGCCCACGCGCGGATTAAAAACCCCGTTTTACGACCGTTCACCAGACTTGCCGTAAGTCCTGTCCCGGGTCAGAAAACCTCGATTGGAGTGGAAAAACGCGATTTTCAGGGCAGGCCAGGCTCGCGTTATAAGGCTTCATTGCTGGTTTTGGCACCCGAAAGGCCGGTTCGAGAAATTTTTGTGATTTTTGTGATTTTTGTGATTTTTAGGATTGACAAGCAGACCGCGAACCGTCATACTGACCTTCAGCGAATCGGACATCTATCAGTAAAGGAGGGTAAAAGCCCATGTCTCGATCTAAATTATTTGTGTCATCGATGGCTCTGTTGATTCCCGCCGGTGTGGCGATGGCTTCATCGGTAGCGACGAATCTAGCGTTGTACACGCAGGCGCCGGGCAGCACCTTCACGGTGGATGTCGTGATTACCGGTGGCGGCCAGCTCCAGGGCGCCAACATCGGTATCATCATTGGCGATGGCGGTGCGAGTGCGGGTGGATCTGACACCAGCCCACCGGCTCCGATCTTTACGGCCGCGACCATGAATGCCGGTACGATCTGGGCCGGCAACACCACCGGTGACAACTTCACGATCGCGCCGCCGGACCTGGCTGTGTTCATGGGCACCACCACGAATACGGGTTCCGTCAATGGCAATGGTCCGGATGCGGTGCTGGCCAGGCTGACGGTCAATGTGCCGGTCGGTGCTCCAGAGGGCGATTGGTTACTGACATTTTTCTCGGACGATACCACGGTCGTCGGCGGCATCAATGGGGGCGCTTCTCTGGTCGATTCGTGGACGGGTGGGACCATTCACGTTACGCCCGAACCGGCAACGGCCCTTCTGCTGATCGGCGCGCTGCCCTTCCTGCGTCGTCGCCGGACGGCGTAAAGCAATCGGCTCTCCGAAGTCGGTTGATGTCTGAATTCACCAGCGGGGCTGACCTGAGTCAGCCCCGCTTCTTTATGCGCGCATATTGTTCGCGGATTCACCAACCGCTCGAGTCTGCCCTGCGTATTGGGAGTGGGGCGAAATGGGCATTACAATGAGGCCGATCCGGAAGGGCGGTTTCATGAAAGCGTACCGGCAGATCGGGGTGCTTGTTGTCGTTGTCATGGGCGCATGGTGCGTCCGGCCGGTGCTGTCCGCTCCGCACGCGCCGCCGGAGCCTGAAGCGCAAGCGAGGGTTTCACGCGATAAACCCTCGCTTCCACCTTCGCTTCGCTACGGCGAGACAAGTGCGCTTCGGGCTCCCCATGAACCGTACACCGGGCCGAGGACGGTCTTAGCGGCCGTTGTAGAGGCCGAGAATGCACCCTGGGCGCCCAAGCGTGCGACATTGCTGACGGCCAGTGCGCCCGCCGGCGGCGTCAAGCCCGCGAGCGGCAAGCCGCGGGTGGAAGTCGAGCTGTTCGCGAGCCAGAAGGCGATGGCGCCCGGTCAGCCGCTCGAGCTGGCGGTGAAATTCAAGATCGAGTCGGGCTGGCACATCTACTGGCGCAGCCGGGGCGAAGGTGGAATGAAGACCACATTTCGCTGGAAGTTGCCGCCCGGTTTTACAGTGGGTCCCATGCGGTATCCGCCGCCGCGCCGGCATGTCGATAAGGGCGACATCCACACGTTCATTCTCGAAGGCCAGCCGGTGATCCTGACGACGCTGAACGTGCCGGCCGACATCAAGCCGGGCGAACGGGTGACGATCGGCCTCGACGTGGGGTGGCTGGTTTGCAGCGACGAGGCCTGCGTTCCGGGCGACAAATCGCTGACGCTGCCGGTGGCGGTGGCGGCGAAGGCGAGCGATGCCCGGCCGGCGAACGAGCCGCTGTTCAAAGGCGCCCGCAGCGAGCTGCCTCTGCCCGCCGAGAAGGCCAAGTTTCTGCAACGCCTGTACGCGGCAGCCGACGTGGATAAGGTTCGGCCGGGCGATAAATTCAATGTCGCGGTCGTCCTCCAGATCGAACCCGGCTATCACATTAATTCGCATCAGCCGCTAAGCGAGTTCCTGGTGCCGACGGATCTCTTCCACGATTCGACGGAGGGGCTGTCCATCGTCCGGCCGCGGTTTCCGGCTGGCCGCATCGAACCCAGCCCGCTGCCGGGGGAGAAGCTATCGGTTTATCGAGGCCGGACCGTCATTGTTCTGCCGGTCGAGGCGGATGCGGAGTTGCCGGGCAAGGAAGTTCGTGTCACCGGCATCGTGACGTACCAGGCGTGCACGGACAAGGGTCAGTGTTTTCCGCGGACGTCAGCGGAGTGGTCGCTCGCGCTCCCGGTCGCCGCCAAGGGCGCGACCGTCGCGGCCACGAACAAGGAGCTGTTCTCTCCGGAGACCGGCAAAGGTTCTTTTCTTGACGGCGACTTCCGACCTACGACGCAGCGGGAGGAGCACTCACTTCTGGGATGGCTGGCGCTGGCCTTGCTGGCGGGGCTGATCCTGAATGTGACGCCGTGCGTGCTGCCGGTGATCTCGATCAAGGTGCTGAGCTTTGTCCAGCAGGCGAGCGAGTCGCCGGCGCGCGTGTTCAAGCTGGGGCTGGCGTTTTCGGTGGGGATGCTGCTGGTGTTCAACGTGCTGGCGACGCTGGCGACGGCGGCGGGGCTGGCGTGGGGTCAGCATTTCCAAAGCCCGGTGTTCACCGTGGCCATGGCGGCGATTGTCTTTGCCTTCGGTCTGAGCATGTTCGGCGTGTTTACGCTCGGCGTGCCGAAAGCCGTCGGTCATTTCGCCGCCCAGGCCGATCAGGCGCCGGACGAGGGGTATCTGGGTTCAGTGGCCAAAGGGGCATTGGCCACGGTGATGGGCACGCCCTGCTTGGGGCCGTTCCTCGGGCCTGTACTGGTCTGGGCGACGGCGCAAACGCCGCCGACTGTTTTCCTTACGTTTAACACGATTGGCGTCGGGATGGCGCTGCCGTACGTGCTGCTGACGGCGAACCCGCGGTGGCTGCGGTTCGTGCCACGGCCGGGGCCGTGGTTGACGACGTTCAAGCAGGCGATGGCTTTTTTGCTGATGGCGACGGTGGTGTACCTGCTGTACATCGTGGAGGGTCAGCTTGGCGGGCCCGCACTGGTTTGGACGCTGGCATTTCTGACCGGCTTATCGCTGGCTTGCTGGATCGTCGGAACTTGGGCGACGTATCAGACCTCGCCGGGCGGGAGGCTGGCGGCGTGGGTGATGGCGGCAGCAGTGGTGGGGTTGAGCGGCTGGCTCTCTTTCGGCCGCGAGGGGGGCTTATCCGGGGGTGCGGAGCGTAGGGTGGGCGTCGAGCCGGGCAAACCGGAGGGAGTCGAGCTCCCGTGGGTGCCGTTCTCGTTGGATAAGCTCACGGAGTTGACCGCGGCGGGTAAACCGGTGTTTTTGGATATTACTGCAAGCTGGTGTGTGAACTGTCAGGTGAATACTGCTTTCGTTTTTGAAACGCGGGAAATGGCCGAGGCGGTGAAGAAGTACGGTGTGATTCCGATGCTGGCCGACTGGTCAGTGGAGAACTCGGAAATCGAGCAGTTGATCAGGAAGCTGGCACCGGGGGCGAGCATCCCGCTGGCGGCGGTGTTTCCGGCCGGGCGGCCGAATGAGCCGATTGTGATGCTCGGGCTTGTGACCAAAGCGCAGGTGATCGACGCACTGCGACAGGGTGCGGGCACGGCGACAGTGGCGGCCGAATCGAAACCGGCGGAGGGTGAGTAATTGGGCGGCGAGAAGATCCCGCTTCTGTTCGATACGGACATCGGCAGCGACATCGATGACGCGGTGGCGCTGGCGTACCTGTTGCGACAGCCGCGGTGCGAGTTGCTGGGCGTGACCACGGTGACGGGCGAGCCGCAGGTGCGGGCGCAAATCGTCGATGCGATGTGTCAGGCGTTCGGGCGGAAGGAAGTGCCCGTCCACAGTGGGGCGGGCAAGCCGCTGATCGTCCCGCAACAGCAGGAGAAGGCGCCGCAGGCGGCGGTGCTCTCGAAATGGCCGCACCGGGAGAAGTTCGCGCCGAATGTGGCCGTGGATTTCCTGCGGCAGACGATCCGTTCACGGCCGAACGAGATCACGCTGCTGAGCGTGGGGCCGCTGACGAACATCGGGTTATTGTTCGCGCTCGACCCGGAGATACCCGGGCTGCTGAAGCGCTGGGTGATGATGGGCGGGGTGTACGTGAGCCATATACCGAGCTATGGCCTGGCGGAATGGAACGCGAAAGGTGACGCGCATGCCACCGCGATCGCCTTTACGGCGCGGGTGGCGGGAACGCGCTGCATCGGGCTGGACGTGACCACGAAGTGCAAGCTGCCGGCGGAGGAATGCCGGCGGAGGTTCAGCCGGGGCCCGCTGAAGATCGTCGGCGAGATGGCCGAGGTGTGGTTCGGCGGCCGACCGGAGATCACGTTTCACGACCCATTGGCGGCGGCGTGCGTGTTCGAGCCGGATATTTGTACTTTTCAGGCGGGACTGGTCGAGGTCGAGCTTCAGAGCGATCGACTGCGCGGCTTGACGTACTTCAACTCCTCCGCCGAGACGAAACCGCACGAGGTGGCGGTGGACGTGAAGGTGGCGGCGTTCTTCGAGCATTACTGGAGCGTGGTGGAACGAGCTGATTTCTGAATCATGCACGCGGCCCGTCGTACGATTTCCCATTATGCATTTCACATTGCCGTACAATCGCCTGCTGATTCTGACGGAGGGGCGGCTTGGGGTTTTTTCTTCCAAGACGGGCGTGTCGGTGCTGCGCTATCGCCCGCAGGATGTGGTGGGCGTGCTGGATTCCGCTTATGCCGGCCGGCCCATCGAGTCCGTGCTGGAAGGGATCAGCGGCGTGCCGATCTTCGCCAGTGTGGCCGAAGCGCTTCCGCAGCGACCGGATGCGGTGTTGATCGGGATCGCTCCGGCGGGCGGGGCGTTGCCCGAACGCATGCGCCGCCATCTGGTGGACGCACTGCAACACGGGCTGTCGATTATCAGCGGCTTGCATACGATGATTTCTGACGATGCGGAACTGGTGGAGTTGGCCGGGGATAGCGGCGGGCGCATTCACGACGTTCGTGACCCCGGCCCGATCGATCGTATCGCTCAGGGCCGTGCCCGGGCGACGCGCTGCAAGCGCGTGCTGACCGTGGGCACCGACTGCAACATCGGGAAGATGGTCACGTCGCTGGAATTGCGGCGGGCGGCGGTGGCGGCCGGGCTTGATGCGGCGTTCGTCGCCACCGGGCAGACCGGCATCATGATCGAAGGCTGGGGGATCGCGGTCGATCACGTGCTGTCGGATTTCGCGGCCGGTGCGGCGGAGATGCTGGTCGAGCACGTGGCCGACCGGCAGATATGCTTCGTTGAAGGGCAGGGCTCGCTCGGGCACCCCGCTTATTCAGGGGTGACGCTCTCGCTGCTGCACGGCACCTGTCCCGATGCGATGGTGATCTGCCATCGTCCCACCCGAAGACTGCACAACGAGTGGCCGGACTGCCCGATCGCGCCGTTGAATGAACAGATCGCGCTGTACGAACAGGCCGCGCGGATGCTGCACCCCTCGAAAGTCGTCGCGGTATCGCTGAACACCGCCGGCATGGCGCCGGATGCCGCCGAGCAAGCGTTGCAATCCGCGGCCGAGGAGACCGGGCTGCCGACCGACGACCCCATCCGCACCGGCTGCGACAAACTGCTGGCGGCCCTGCGTTCGGCTCTGTCTCTTTAGTGAATCGCGTAGTGGTGCTGTCGGCAATCGAGTACAATATAACAATGACTGAGGATGAACTACTGACGAGGATCACGATAAACCCGAAGGTTTTCGGGGGTAAGCCGATCATCCGCGGCATGCGGATGGCGGTGGAACACGTACTCGGGATGCTGGCCGCCGGAGAGAAACCAGAAAGGCTGCTGGAGGAGTACGACTTTCTGGAGCCCGCAGATATTCAGGCATGTCTGGCGTATGCCCATCGTGCGGTGGCGGGGGAGCGGTTTATACCCAGAGTGATGGCTGACGCGTGAAGTTCCTTCCCACAAATAACTGCGGAGCAATTCTTGTCAGACGAACGACCGCTATCTGTCACCGGAACTACAACCACACCTGGCCCCAAGGTGGATGTCCCGAAGGGGTTATGGCAGCGGTGTCCCAAATGTCAGGCGACGGTCTATCAGAAGGCCGTCGAGGAGGCCATGCACATCTGTCCGGAGTGCGGCTATCACCATCGGATTTCGGCCCGCACGCGCATCAAACATCTCGTCGACGAGAACACGTTCGAGGAGTTTTTGGCGGATCTGGTGAGCACCGACCCGCTGCAATTCAAGGAACGCGTCAAGTACAAGGATCGAATCAAGCTCGCCCAGGAGCAGACCGGCGAGAGGGAAGCCGTGGTGGTGGGCAAGGCGTTCATCCGCGGCCGGCCGGTCATTCTGGCGGCGATGGACCCGTTTTTCATCATGGCGTCGATGGGGGCGGTGGTCGGCGAGAAGGTGACGACGGCGCTGGAACGGGCCGCCGATGAGAATGTGCCCTTCGTGATTGTTACTTCCTCCGGCGGGGCGCGCATGCAGGAGGGGATGGTCTCACTCGTTCAGATGGCCAAGACGGCGGCGGCGGTGGCCCGGCTCGACGATGCGGGCGGGTTGTACATCGTGGTGATGGCGGACCCGACGACGGCGGGCGTGGCGGCCAGTTTCGCCTCGCTGGGCGATATTCATTTGGCCGAGCCGGGCGCGATGATCGGTTTTGCCGGCCCGCGGGTGATCGAGAACACCATCAAGTCGAAGTTGCCGGAAGGCTTTCAGTCGGCCGAGTTCATGCTGGAGCACGGGTTCATCGACCGCATCGTGCACCGGCAGAACCTACGGACCGAAATCGCGCGGATCATCGATTACGCCGGCAAGTAACCCACGAAGCGAATGAGAATCGCCGCGACCGCCCCGTCACGGAATCGTGCCGGAGGATCGCGGCGATTCGCGATCGAAGTTCGATCGGAAGCCGTGGAGAACACTCTGATCGAGCGGGTCAGCGCTTCTTGGCGACCGGCTTCTTGTTGCCGAGCACGGCGTCCTTGCAGGCCTTGGCGACGCGGAATTTCACCACTTTTTTGGCTGCGATCTTGATGGTTTCGCCGGTGGCGGGGTTGCGGCCCATGCGGGCTTTGCGATTCACCAGCACCAGCTTGCCCAGACCGGGCAGGGTGAAGCTGTTTTTGGCTTCCCGGTACGCCAGGTTGGCCAACTCTTCGAGAAACAGAAACGCCTGCTTCTTCGAGATGTCAACCTTCTCAGCGAGCGCGGATGCGACGGCGGACTTCGACAGTTTTGAAGACATTCAAAACCTCCTTGTAGAAAAGATGCTGGACCGACCACTGGCCCATTCACAGCGAATATAAACCGGGAAACGCTTTTCGTCCAGTGGAAATGCCTGAAAACATTGGGTTTTTTTACTAAGTTCGCCGGCTCCGGGTTCGAGATACATTTGGCTGGCGGCCGGAGCTGTGAAATTCCTGCCGCTGCGTCGGCCGGATCGACGCAATCCAGTAAAACGATTCGATGAGAATTGACGACCGTTTCAGCCGGAATCGTGTGTTTTTGGCCAAAAATCGCAAGTTTTTACCCCGTCGAACCTTGCCGACGGGTTTTTCACACCTGCGACGGAAACGCGACAGGCCTTGCTCAGGTCACAATCACACCTGCTCCGGCACGACCCACGGCTCACGATACGTTCGGCGGATGAGTTTGTTGGCCTCCTCGTCGCCGACGAATCTCTCGGTTTTGCCGTCGAATTCGAGCCGCCGGCCCCCCAGGCGGTAGGAGATGTTGGCCGTCTGACAGAGCAGCGTCGAGCGGTGGCCTTCCTCGATGTCGGCGTTGGGGCGTTTCCGTGATTCGACGCAATCGAAGAAGTTTTTGAGATGGGCGATGTGCGGATGGCGGTCATTGCGTTCGGCGATCTTCTTTCGGCCTTCCGCGAACACCTGCCAGCCGCCGCCATGCCGCTCGAAGAACATCAGCCCTTTGGAGCCGTACAACTCGATCCGCATACCATCGAACGTCCAGTTCGGGTAGGTGTCACCGTCGCGCAGCTCCCAGGGCATCTTTTCCATGTAGGGCGTGTTCAGCGTGAGCTCGAAGACCATGGTCATGTCGCCGAAGTCCCAGGTGGCGACCTGCGTATTGGGGGCGTCGCCGTCGTCGTCGCGGGCGAACTTCCCGCCGGTGGACGAGATGAAGCGGGGGTACTCCTTGCCGGAGAGCATGCGGGCGGCGTCGATCTGATGGACGCCGTCGTTGATGATGTCGCCGCCGGAATAGTCCCACCAGAGATGCCAGGCGGTATGGAAGTGGTTTTGGTTGAACGGCCGCATCGGCGCCGCCCCGAGCCAGCGGTCGTAATCGACGCCGGCCGGCGTGGGTTCGTCTGTGCGGTGCCCGGTGCTTGGCCACTCCTTCATGTCGAGCACGCGGACCAGATAGACGTGCCCCAGTTGGCCGGAGCGGATGTATTCGGCAGCCGCGTGGGTGTACTCGCCGCTGCGCGTCTGCGTGCCGAGCTGGACGATGCGGTTGTACTTCCGCGCGGCCTTCACCATCTGGCGGCCCTCCCAGATGCTGTGCGAGGCGGGTTTCTCGACGTAAACGTCTTTGCCGGCCTGGCAGGCGTGAATCGTCGGCAGGGCGTGCCAGTGGTCGGGCGTCGCGACGAAGACGGCGTGAACGTCCTTGTCATCGAGCATCTCCCGATAGTCCTTCAGCACTTTGGGACGCGGCACCTGGATGGTCTCGGTTCGCTTGGTCAGCGGCGATGGCTTGCCGAGGTTGGCCGCCGCGGCGTTGGCCCGGTTGCTATCGACATCGCAAACATAGCGGACCTCGACGTCCCCGCGTTCGAGGATGACATCCATGAGGAACGGGCCGCGTCCGCCGCAGCCGACCAGGCCGATGACGTACTTTTTGGAGGTTTCAGCCGCCCGGGCATGGCGAGTAGCGGCGGCAGCGACCGCCCCAGCGGCGGTGGTTTGAAGAAATGAGCGGCGTGTGGTTCGCATCTGTGTCTCCTTCCGGGTTGACGGGGCGTATTCTACCGCGCCGATAGTTTTCATACACAAGTAGGACCGCGGCAACTTGTTGCCGCACGCCGAATTGCGGCAACAAGTTGCCGCGGTCCTTTTGTGAGGGATTGACAACTGGATGAGCGTTCCTATACTGATTCCAGACAATCAGGTGTTCTCTTATCCAGAGTGGCAGAGGGACCGGCCCTTTGACGCCACAGCAACCCGCTGAACGGTCCGCCGCAAGCGGATCAGTAGGGTGCTAACTCCTGCCCAATCCGTCGTGGCGGATCGGGGAAGATAAGAGGAAAAATGCGATATTGCGTTTTGCCTCTTACCCTCTCCGAAGGCGGGTGAGAGGTTTTTTGTTGCGCCGAGTGTGGTACCGGCATCTCGTGGCACGGGCATCTTGCCCGTGGTTCTCACGGCCTGGAGGGCCGTGCCACACAGATGAGGAACAGATGAGGAACTTCGGATGAGTTACGTCATCGGTTTGAAATGCCGCGAGTGCGGCCAGCGGTACGAGACGCAGCCGCTGCACGTGTGCGAGATTTGCTTCGGCCCGCTGGAGGTCGAATACGATTACGAGCGGATGCGCGGGCGCGTGACGCGGGAGTCGATCGCCGCCGGCCCGGCTTCGTTGTGGCGGTATCGCGACCTTCTGCCCATCGAGCGCGATCCGGCCACCGGCGAGTATTCCGGCTGGACGCCGCTGCGCCGCGCCCGCAATCTTGAGAAGCTCTGGGGCTGCCGCGAGCTGTACCTTAAGGACGATTCGGTCAACGCGCCGTCGCTCTCGTACAAGGAGCGCGTGGTCAGCGTCGCCATCAGCAAGGGGATCGAGTTCGGCTTCGAGACTTTCGGCTGCGCGAGTACCGGCAACCTGGCCAACAGTGTGGCCGCACATGCGGCCGTGGTGGGCAAGCCCGCGTATGTGATGATCCCGCACGACCTGGAGCAGGGCAAAGTCCTCGGCTCGCTCATTTACAAGCCGAAGATGGTTCGCATCCGCGGCAACTACGACGACGTGAACCGGCTGTGCGCCGAGATCGCCGACAAGTACCGCTGGGCGATCGTGAACGTGAACCTGCGGCCGTACTACACGGAGGGAGCCAAGACCTACGGTTTCGAAGTGGCCGAGCAGCTCGGCTGGAAGCTCCCGCGGCACATCGTGGTGCCGACGGCGGGCGGAACGATCCTGCCGAAGGTGTGGAAGGCGTTCCGCGAGCTGGTGCAGTTGGGGCTGGTCGAGGATTCGCCGTGCAAGGTGTATTCGGCCCAGGCGAGCGGCTGCGACCCGGTGGTGAAGGCGATCCACGCCGGGACGGATATCATCAAGCCGCAGAAGCCGAACACGTTGGCCAAGTCCATCGCCATCGGCAACCCCGCGGACGGTTATTATGTCGTGCAGGCGGTGAAGGAGTCCGGCGGCTGGGCGGAGAGTGTGACGGACGACGAGATCGTCGATGGCATCAAGACGCTGGCGGAGACGGAGGGCGTCTGGACCGAGCCGGCGGGCGGGACGACGATGGCGGTGACGAAAAAGCTGCTGGATCTTGGCCGGCTGCCGCCCGACGAATCCATCGTCATCAGCATCACCGGCAACGGCTTGAAGACACAGGAGGCGGTGCTCGGCCGGCTGGAAGAGCCGGCACTCATCCATGCGAAGCTGAGCGAATTTGATGATTTGATCCGGCAGCAGGAACAGGTGCAGCCGGCGCCGGCTCGCGCGAAGATGGCGGTGTGAGTTTGCACTCTAATCGGTTTGGAGGATTAAACGTATGGCTTTGCAGGTGAGAATTCCGACCCCGCTGCGGAAGTTTACGGATGGGGCGGATGTGATTCCAGGCTCCGGTAACACGATCGGCGAAGTGCTCAACGGCCTGTGCGGCAAGTACGCTGAATTCAAGCCGCGGCTGTTCAAGGACGACGGCACGCTGAACCGGTTCATCAACATCTTCGTCAATGAAGAGGACATCCGCTTCATGGACGATCTGAAGACGCCGGTGAAGGAAGGCGACGAGATCAGCATCATTCAGGCCGTCGCGGGCGGGTGAGTGAAGAGTGGGAGAGGGGGAGACGAGGAGAGGGGGAGCCCGAAGAGAGGATCGACCTTGGCGATTCAGCACGAGTTGGAGCTGACGTTTCCCGCGCATACGGTGACGCGGCCGGTGCTGTGCGAGATGGGGCGGGTGGGTGACGTGGTGTTCAACATCGTCTCGGCCAACGTCTCGCAACATCTGGGGCGCTTTCATTTCCTGCTCATCGGCAGTGAAGCCGACGTGCAGAAGGCCGAGGCGTTTCTCCGCGATGCGGGAGTCGGCGTGAACCGGTTGAAATCGGAGCCGTTTGCCGGCCCATTGCCGCCGCGCCCCGAGCGAGCGGCGACACGTCCGGGCGAGCCGCGCGTCGCGAAGAAACTGTGGATCACGTTCATGGACGAGATGCGGAGTCAGCCGATCACGTGGGAAATGTCGTGCCGGTTCGATGTCACGTTCGATATCCGCCAATCCAGCACGGGCCCGACGGTCAGTATCATGGCCGTCCTGTTGGAAGGGCCGGCGAGCCACGTGGAGGGGGCAATCGAATTCCTGCGGAAGCGTGGGGCGGAGGTCGAGCCGATCGAAAAGAGCGTGGTTGAAGGTTGACTACGGTGTGCACCAGACGGATATACCAATTGGATGCCGGGGAGACCGGAAGACACTTGTTATGAGTAGTGACGACCGATTCGATTGGCGTGCTGAATCCAAACGCAGAGCGATGCACCAAATTGCGTTTTCGGCATGCATTGGGGCCGCTGTGATGCTCTTCATCGGGTTCTACTTTGGCTTGGAAGGCATCAGTCAATCGAGGATTTACAATCTGTCGGTAGGCGCATTCACCCTATCCATGAAGGTGGGTGGATTCTTGATGCTTGCAGCAGCCTTGCTTTGCTGGATCGAATGGAGGCCGGGCCTGGGTTTCGATGCGGTCCTGACGGCAGCAATCGGAGTGAGCATCCTGATTGAGGGCATTATTTGGCTTGTATTCAGCGATCTTCAGGGTCTTTTCATGCTGATTTTCAGTTTGATATTTCTGAATTCCGCCCGACAGAGTTGGAACACCTTTCGATCGCTGATTGTAGAACCTGTCGAAGGTGGAAGTGTAACAGAGTTGGAATCCGAACTTGATATTCCCCGTGTGGATGCGGACCAGGCCAGCGTGCGAGCGGAAGCGCTCAAGCGCGTATTGGAACAGAAGAGAGGTTCGGCAGCGGCCACCATCGCTCAATCCCGCAGTAAAGAACCAGCTCCGGTGACGGCATCGGTCATCGCGTCTGTACGTGAGATTCCGCCGTCTGTCGAGTCAGTGCGTCAACCGATTCGCCCGCCCGAACCGCCACGGGAACTGCCACGCGCCGCGGAGCCGATTCGAGATACCCCTCCGGCCGTGGCCCCGGTCCCGGCCGAGCCGCCGCCGAGCGGTTTTCTCGCCGAACTGGGTAAAGACGATTGAACCGGAGCGAAATGCCGGAGGCATGGTTGATAATAGCCCAGCGTTTTAACGCTGGGTTTCGAGAGACGCCGGAGTAAACAAGTCCCGTAGGGACGGTTGAATGGCGCTATCGTTCAGTCGTCCCTCCGGGACTTCAAGGGAGAAGGCACACGGCTGACCCAGCGTTGAAACGCTGGGCTATTGTCATCCAGTGCCTACGGCACTCCAAGCCGAAAGCCGGCGGCTCGTTAGATCAGAATCGAGGTTGTAGCAAGCAGATGGCCATCAGCAAGGCAGCGCAGCGCATTGAACAGGATCCGCAGCTCGCACGGTATTCGCGGCAGATGCTCTTCGAGCCGATCGGTGAGGGGGGTCAGCGCCGGCTGCTGGCCTCGCGTGTCACGTTGATCGGGTGCGGCGCGCTGGGCACGGTGCTGGCCAACACGCTGGCGCGGGCGGGTGTGGGGTTTCTGCGGCTCGTGGATCGTGATTTCATCGAGCAGAACAATTTGCAGCGGCAGGTGCTCTTCAATGAAGACGATATCGCCGCCAACCTCCCCAAGGCGGAGGCTGCCCGCCGCAAGCTGGTTCGCATCAACTCCGGCATCGAAATCGAGGCCGTCGTCACGGACGTCACTCACCGCAACATCGAACAACTTTGCGACGGAGCCGACCTGCTGCTGGATGGGACGGATAACTTCGAGACGCGGTTTCTCATCAATGATCTTGCGGTGAAATCGAAGCGGCCGTGGGTGTATGGGGCGTGCATCGGCGCCACGGGACTGTCGATGCCGATCCTGCCGAACGAGACGCCGTGCCTCCGGTGCATCTTCGAGCAGGCCCCGCCGCCGGAGATGAACCCGACGTGCGATACCGCCGGCGTGCTCGGGCCGGTGGTCAACATGGTGGCCAGCCATCAGGCGCTGGAGACGATGAAGATCCTGATGGGCAAGTTCGACGCGGTGAACCGGAGGCTGCTGAGTTTCGACGCCTGGAGCGGCCGCGTGTCGATGCTCAACGTGCAGAAGGCGTACGATCAGGGCGATTGTCCGTGCTGCAAGCGCCGGCAGTTCGAGTACCTGGAGGGCAAATTCGGCAGCAGCGCCACGACGCTGTGCGGCCGCAACGCGGTGCAGGTGACGCCGCCGCCGGGAGCACGGATCGATTTCGCCGCGATCGCGGACAAGCTCAAGAACGTCGCGCACGCCGAGCCTAAGTTCAACGCCTTCATGCTCAAGGCGGAGGTCCCGCCGCACGAGCTGACCGTCTTCGCCGACGGCCGGGCGATCATCAAAGGCACGAACAAGCCTGACGAAGCGAGGACGATTTACGCGAAATACATCGGGTCTTGACCTGTTTTTTAGCCACAGAGGTCACAGAGAACACAGAGAAGACAAATATCGGGAGCAGCTTTCAACGACAAATAATTCGATAAGGAAACCAGGAAGGCAGGAAGTAACTTTTTGCGATTTTTGGCGATTCTATTACCCGTACCCGATCATTTCCTACGTTCCTGGCTTCCTTATTTTAGTGGTTCTTTCTCTGTGTGCTCTGTGACCTCTGTGGCAAAATCAATCGAACAAGCATTATGATCTATTTAGATAACGCTGCGACGAGTTGGCCGAAGCCGGATGGCGTTCGGGCGGAGATGGTGCGCTTCATGGCGGAGGATGCGGCCAATCCGGGGCGGGCTGGGCACCGCATGGCCATCGCCGCGGAGAAGAAGCTCGACGATGTCCGCGGCAAGCTCACGCGCTTGTTCGACGGCGACGAGCCCGAGCGGATGATCCTGACGCTGAACTGCACCGATGCCCTCAACATCGCGATCAAGGGCGTGCTCCGCGAAGGCGATCATGTCATCACGACAACTCTTGAGCACAACAGCGTGTCGCGCCCATTGCAAGCGATGGCGGATGCGAAGTTCATCGTGTTGACGCGGCTGCCGATGTCGGACGGCGGCTTTATCGATCCCGACGCGATTCGCCGCGCGATGATGCCAAAAACGCGCCTGATCGCCTGCACGCATTGCAGCAACGTGCTCAGCACGATCCAACCGGCGGAGGAAATCGGCCGGATCGCTCGCGAGCACGACGTGATTTTCCTGCTCGATGCGGCTCAATCCGCCGGCATTGTGCCGATCTCGATCCGCCGCATGAACATCGATTTGCTCGCCTTCCCCGGTCACAAGTCGCTGCTGGGTCCGACCGGCACCGGCGGGCTCTATGTCGGTCATCGTGCCGATCCTCGTGCCTGGCGCGAGGGCGGCACCGGCGGTGACTCTTCGTCGCCCACGCAGCCGCATCTGTATCCGTACTGGCTTGAAGGCGGCACGCCGAACACGGTGGGTGTGGCCGGGCTGGGCGCGGGCGTCGATTACGTTGTCCAAAATGACCCTTCTAAAACGCTCGAACACGAACAAGCGCTTGTTCAGCGACTGGTAAACGCGTTGCACGGCGACGAACGGTTCAAGATTCTCGGCTCACACGACTGGAACCGCCGCGCCGGCGCCGTTTCGATCACGGTCGAGGGTTTATCGCCGTCGGAAGTCGGCGCGATTCTGGACGAGTCGTTCAGCATCGCGGTTCGGCCCGGCCTGCACTGCGCGCCGTACATTCACCGAGAGCTGGGCACGTTCCCCGACGGCGCCGTCCGCATCAGCCCCGGCCCGTTCAACACAACCGACGACATCGACCGGCTCATTGAAGCCCTGCGGCAGATCGTATTGTGACACCCAAGGAACCCCAGCGTCCCACGGCTGAGCTGAAAACGATTGATCGATTTTGAAGAACATCCGATTGGTCAAAAAAGGAGCACGATACGTATTCGCGTTCTAGGTCCTGTCATTTTCAGCTTTGTTATTGCTGCTGGTATCGCGATCTTTGTCCTGCCACTTGTTGTTGGTAGAACGTACGATGGCAACGGTGTGTCAACAATTCTAACGACAATTGACGCTGCGTTATACAACTATCAGCAACAGACGGGTAGCATGCCGGGCAGAGTCGAAGACTTACTTCCCTTTATCGAAAGCGGGTTTCGCGGCGCAAAGTGCACAATTCAACCGTGTCGTGGGAATGATGACTTGCTTCGGATAGACTACGATAGCAAGATGTTCAGAGTCCAGATCCGATATCTGGATCCTCGAAACAAGAGGGAGCATTTCCATGTTCGCCTCGTGGACAGTGATACCTGTGACGAGCTTCCTGAATGGTGATTTATCGTACTTACACAGCTACAGGTGGATCAAATCTTCGAACATGCCAAGCACGAAGCGCCGGCTGAGTGCTGCGGGATTATGATCGGCCAGGTCGTCAACGATAGCGTTCTCGTGCGTGAGATACATGCCGTATCCAACGTGTGGGAAGGGGATAAGACGAACCGCTTCATGCTCGACCCGCGCACGCATATTCGCCTCCAGCGCGAGGCACGCGAGCGGGGACTGTCGATCGTCGGTTTCTATCACTCGCATCCGACCGGCTCGCCGCAGCCTTCAGCGTTCGACGCTGAGATGGCGTGGCCTGAACAGTCCTACCTGATCGTTGCTCTGGAAGGAGACGAGCCGCGGCTGAAGTCCTGGCGATTTGACGAGAATGAGAAGCGTTTCGCAGAAGAATTACTTGAAATCACACCATGAGAAGGCGGTTTACTGTTGGCCGAATTCGGAGGCGGGCTGCGTGGCGGGAGCGGCACTGCTCCTGTATCGCCGCAGGAGCGTGGACAGCAGCCGCTCTTCCAGGGCTGCATCGCGGCCGAGGCGCACCCAGTGCGACGACTCGGCCGGACTGAGGCGTTGGCCGCTCTCGGTGGGCGCCCCGCCGCTGAACAGCCGCAGGGCCGCCGCCGAATTGTCGATCTGACGTTCTTCCAGGCTGTAGCGATATCGCTCGATCTCGACGCCCACATCGTAGCTGCCGTGATCCGCCGCCGGCTTGATCTGCACCGTGGCCTGCCGCTGCATGGTGTGCAGGTTGGCTTCCGCCCAGTAGTACGCCGGCTGGGGTTGCGGCCGCCACCATTCGAACCAGTTGGCGCTGGTCTCCGGGTAAGTGGTTATCACGCCCTCGTTGCGGTCCTGCCGGTCGAGGCGAAAGTAGTGCGCGCGGAGCGTGTCCCCGGCCGATTCCCAGAGTTCTTCCAACTGTTCGGGCGTTTGGGCGGCGATGCGCGCGACGGTCGGCGCGGTGGGCTGTGCCGGCTCATGGCAGCCGAATGCGAACAGACCGATGGGCACGAACAGCAGGTGAAGCGGTGAAGATCGATGAGACATAATTGCAGAATCTAACGTCGTCGTTTCGTTTTGGCTAGTCCATTGCGGCGCGGCGGCGGCTGGCACGTCAAACAGACGTGCGTTCCCCGCCCGGCGACGACGATCCGCTCGATTTTGCTCCGGCATCGGCGGCACGGCCGGCCCGTGCGATTGTACACCCGGTGCTTCACCTGGAACCAACCTGGTGCATTGTCGGCGTTGCGATAATCGCTGACGCTGGAGCCGCCCGCGTTGATGGCTTCGGTCAGCACCCGCCGTGTGGCTCGCCGCAATCGCTGTACGGCCGCCTCGTCCAGTTCATCGGCCCGCGTCAGCGGATGAATCCCGGCACGATGCAGGGCCTCATCGCAGTAGATGTTCCCCAGTCCACTGATCGGCTGCTGATCGAGCAGCAGGGCCTTGATCTGGCGTCGCCGGCCCAGCAGCGATCGCCACTCGCGAAGTGAGAGTTCCAGCGGATCGGCCGCGACGGGCGGCAGCCGTCGCCCCACCCATTGCGGCGACGACTCGCCGGTGCCGTTGAGCAGCCAGATGCCGCCGAACCGCCGCGGATCACAGAAGCGAAGCTCGGTCCGCTCGCCCGCGATGACGAAACGACAATGCGTGTGCGGCGCAAGCGGGTCGTCGGGGTCCGCGAGGATCAGCCGGCCGCTCATGCCCAGGTGCACGATCATGGAGATGCCGCGTTCAAGCCGAATCAGCACCTGTTTCCCGCGTCGGCCGACTGACTCGATGCGACAATCCGCGAGCGATGAAACGAACGCCGCGCGCTCGCCATGCACGATGTCGCTGCGCGACAGAAGCACGCGCTCGATCGTGCACCCGGTCAACCGCCGGGCCAACCCACGCGCAACGGTTTCGACTTCAGGAAGCTCGGGCATGGCGGCTATTATAGGGCGTAACCGGTCTGTAACACAACTTGACACAGCCTGCCACATGGTGTAATCTTACAGCATGAGGTCTTCCATCAATATTTCAGTGCCCGAAAAGCTGCGCGATTGGGTGGACGAACAGGTCAAACAAGGCGGGTACGGCACCGTGAGCGAATACTTCCGGCAACTGCTTCGCGAAGAACATAAACGTCAGCTTCGCGAGGAGATCGACGCCAACCTCCTGAACGCACTGGAAAGCGGGGATCCGATCGAGGTCACTCCCGAATTCTGGGAGCGGCGACATCGTGAACTCGAAAAGCGGATCACTCGGAAAAAGAAACGAGCGTGAAGCGCGCCATCATCATTCGTCCAGCCGCCCAGTGCGACATTGATGAGCACGCCGCGTACATTGCGCAGGATAGTTCAGCGGCGGGACGGCGCTTCCTTCACGCTGTCAGAGAGGTTTTTCAAGACCTGCTGCGCATGCCGAAGCTCGGTCGGACTCGGGAATCACCACACCCCAGACTCGCCGGGGTCCGCGTCCAGATCGTTCCCGGTTTTAGAAAATACCTGATCTTCTACCGTCCTGTCGGGGAAGGGATCGAAATTCTGCACGTCTTTCACGGAGCCCGCGACATCAAGAGTATTCTGGATGATCAGGATGATGACGGGTGAGTCATTCCGCGTGAGGCAGCGTGAGCGTGAACGTCGTGCCGGCGCCGGGCGTGCTGGTGACATCGATGCGGCCGTTGAGGTCGGTGATGATATCGCGGCAGATGGACAGTCCCAGACCCAGGCCGCGGGCTTCGGTATGTTCGGCGTGTTGTTTTGTGCTGAAGAAAGGCTCGAAGATGCGCGACAGGTTCTCCGGTGCGATCCCGCAGCCGGTGTCGCGGATGTTGATAACCACCACGCCGTCGCGGCTGGGGGCGGCATCCACGCTCAACCGCCCGCGCCGGCCCAGCATCGCCTGCCGGGCGTTGAGGACCAGATTAAACAATACCTGCAATAACTGGTTCTCATTCGCCCGCACCGCCAGCTCGGGATCGATCTGAACGTTCACCGCGATCCCGTCGCGGGCCAGATCGCGGCCGAGGCAGCCGATCGCGTTTTGAACCACGGGCTGCACTTTGACATTTTTGATCGCCCCGTCCCCCTGTCGTGCGAGGCCCACGACGCGGTCCGCCATCTCACGCAGCAGCGTCGTCCGTTCGAGCGTCTTGGTCAGCGCCGTCCGCATCATGCCGGGGTCCTCGGTGTCCAAAGCCTGCCGCCCGTAAGCCACCACCGGCGTCAGCAGGTTGTTGAACTCGTGGGCGATCATGGCGGCCGTGGTACCGATGCTGGCGAGCTTCTGGGCCTGGCGGAGCTGGGACTTCATCTGCTCGAACTGCTGCGCGAGCTGTTCGAGCTGCTCTTGTAGGGCATAGGCATCGCTGGCTACACTGGCCGGTGTCAGAACCCCGCACGCAAGTGCGGGGCCTGGCCCACCACTAGCGTGGTGGGTTCGGACGGTCGTGTTCGGCGCTGGCTCGGATCGCGGAGGCGGGATGCGGTTCGGGGTTCTTTGAGGCCACGAGGGCATGCGCGCTCCTGATCCGTCTTCCGGGGGGAATCCCTCAGATTATCGGCACCGCCGGCTCGAAACCTTGAAGGGTAGCGGATGGACCTGGCTCACCGGTTGGAAGCGATGTTGACGCTCGCGGAGGAGATCGGGGTTGACGTGCGCGCCGAATTCATGGGCGGCGAAGGCGGCGGCCTGTGCCGGCTCCGCGGTAACTGGGTGCTGTTCGTGGATACCTCCGCCGATCTGGTCACGCGCTACGAACGCACACTCGCCGCGGTGGCCACGCTGCCCGAAGTGGACGGCCGCTACCTCCCGCCCGAACTGCGCGAGGATATCGACCGCCAGCGGGAACGCGGTTCTCTACCCGATCACTCGAATTCGTAACCTCTATCTCCAGAAGCAACCCGAGAATTTCCCAACCGCTTACCCGCCAGCACTGGAGGTTACCACGATCGTGAAGTCCGCGCCGCCATCCATTGTCAGCACTTCATCGGCTGCCGTGTCCATGTACGACGCGTTGGTTAAGCGGAGGTGGTAGATGCCGGGGCTGTCCGCCACTTCCAGCGACAACGTCGCCACCACCATCTGCCCGGCGTCCAACGTCAATCGGAAGATGCCGCCCAGCAGTTCGCCGGTGGTGAACGTCTCGCCGCCCGCCGCTGGCGTAGAAATCCACCCGTCCAGCCCCGCTAGGTCCATTGCCGTTGCGTTCACCTCGACCAGATCGGCGTCCAGCAGTGCGAGCGGGTCGATCGATATGTCGCAATGCTCGCCGTCGTGGAGACGGTCGAGGACGGCGTGCCAGCGGATGCGGCTCGCATCGTAGTAACTCTGCGTGGCGTGGCCGTCGATGCCAGCCGACGACAGGATGTTCTCGCCCGCCGTCCAGTCGGATGAGTTCACCCGCACCACGTTGGCCGCATCCACCGCCGGCCGCCCGAAGAAGTCGCGGATCGGCACGTCATTGGCGATCACCAGGTCCACGAGGATATTGCCACCCGAAGCGGGCAATGTCACCGAATCGTCACCGATACCACCCGAATCGCCCCCGCCATGCAGCACGAACCGCGCCGACACGCCGGTCGGCGCAACCGACGATTCGCCGCCCGACTCACCTCCCTCACCCATCGCCATCATGCCGTTTTCACCGCCGCCCTCGCCGCCGAACGCCATCATCCCTTCGCCTTCGCACGCATCGCCCACGCCATCCTCATCGCTGTCCGCCTGATCGGGGTTGTAAATATCGACGCAGTTGTCGCACAAGTCGCCCACGCCGTCCTCATCCGCATCCGCCTGGTCGGCATTCCCGACCGCCACGCAGTTGTCGCACACATCGCCGACCCCGTCGCCGTCGGCATCCGCCTGCCCGGCGTTGGCCACCGCCGCGCAGTTGTCGCACGCATCGCCCACCCCGTCCTGATCGCCATCTTCCTGGTCCGGGTTCAGCGCCGTCGGGCAGTTGTCGCAAGCGTCGCCCCACCCGTCCCCGTCGCTGTTGTCCTGGTTGGCACTGGCCACGAACACGCAGTTATCGCACGCATCGCCGAACCCATCGCCGTCCCAATCCTCCTGCCCGGCATTCGCCACCAGCGGACAATTGTCGCAGACGTCCCCGAAGTCGTCATGGTCCGTATCCTGCTGGTCGGCATTCGCGACCGACGGACAGTTATCGCACGCATCGCCAAGACCATCGTTGTCCTCATCCTCCTGATGCGCATTCGCAATCAATGGGCAATTGTCGCTCTCGTCGATTATGCCGTCGCCGTCGGCGTCGTGGGGCAGGTTCAACTGCCCCGGCGGGTCGTCGCAGAACACCTGATAAGCAGGCAGCGTCACCCTTGCCTTCACCGCCTGCATGTCCGTTACGTCGATGTTGCCGCCGGAGAGGTTGACGTCATGATCGGGGTTATCGGCTGCCGTCTGCGGCGGCTCCGTGATCTTCGTTTGCGTCCACAGCACGTCGCCGAGATTGACCGTACCGTTCATGGTGGTATCGCCGTGGAGCGAACGCACCTTACAGTTGTTGTCGCCACCGATCGACTGCGTCACCATGCCGGAACCGATCGTGATGGTGTAGCACTTCCCGTCCGGCAAGGCCGTATCGAAGTTGATCGCAACGGTGTTGGCGTCCACTGCCGAAACCGAGCTCGCTGAATGGGTGGCGCTTCCGTCGCTGACGTTCACTCCGTCCTCAGGCGTGGGGACGGTCAGCGTCACCGACAGATCGAAGTCCAGCTCGATCTTCTGAATTCCCCCATCACGCGTTTCAACGGTTGGCCCCGTGCTGCCGTCGCCTTGCGCCGTCGCATCCAAATCAATCGCAAGCGGAGTCCCATCGTGCGTCCGCATGCTCCGCCATTGGGTGATGGTCCGCGGGCAAGTGTCGTTGAATCCGAGGAGCAGGATGCCCTTGTCGACCGCATCCACGTCGCGGTCGCCGTCGAAGTCGCCGTTCGACCAGGTGGCCCCCATGCTCATCGTGTGCTCGACAATGGCCAGATCAGTACAGTCCAACACGCCGTCCAGATTGGCGTCGCCCATCAGCAACTTGTTGGGAATGCTGCCGTTCCGGTAGTAGACGTTGAACGGCAGATTACCGGTAGCTGGGTCGTAATCGAACGTGGCTCCCGCGCGCAACTCAAGCGTATTGACATAGAGCGCCTCGGCCGCGCCCGGCTTGTTGTCCTCCTTGTCCACCAACTTGATCTTGATCCGTCCGGCGCCGGGGTCCACAGTTGCCGGATCGCGCCCGACCACCAGTTTGTCCAGCACGAAGTTACTCGTGGAGAAATCGTTCACTGAGGGTGCAGTGACGTTTTGCCCGGCCACTTCGATGGCCAGCACAAGGTCAGTGGTGTCAGGCGTCGCACTATCGGGAAAATCGCATCGGAGTGTAAGATTGCCCAAGCCCGCCAGGTTTGTGGCGATGGCAGCTTTGGCTATCCAAAGGCGTCCATCGATCTGATAACTTCCGCAATCGTCCTGCTGCCTCAGAACAATTGTGCGCCCAGAAGCGGGAGTGAACGTGCTGTACGGCCCGAAGCGCAAGCTCCCAAGCGTGATCTGCGCGGATGGGTCGTCGATGTTGAACGTGCCGGCGGCACGGCCTCCGACCTCGAGCATGCTCGCATTCAACGCGCCGCCGGAGATGGAAAACGTACTCGTAGCAGCGCCCGGGTTCACGCCGACATAAAGCCCCTCGACCACGTTGAGCGTCCCGCCGCTCTGAACCAGCGCGCCGGGTGCCTGAAATCCCACGGCCAGTTCTTTCGCCGTGGCCGTACCTGTGGTGATCGCCGCGGTATAGCTCGTCGGCGGATTCCCCACAATATCAACTGCGACAATATCTCCGGAGCTGGGCATGACACCGCCCGTCCAGTTTTCCGGCGTCGCCCAATCCGCAGTGGTATCCCCCTCCCACACGCGATCCGTGACCACAGGCGCCGGCCGGGGATAGGCCTCCCGCTCGCCCTCCGGCCGGGCTGAGTTCATTTCGTCTATCTTACTATTGATAAAGTTGATGAACGTTTGTTGACCGGTGGAACTGACCTTATAGCTTAACTTCTCAACACTGTTCAATGTCTTGCTCAGCCCTGCGAGTTTCCATTCAGGACCGACCTTGAGAAACCATCCGGAGCCAGAGTCTCCATCAATTATCCCGGCTTCGTATTTGACATAGGCGACTGCACCAGGATTGTTGAACCCTACGGTCATACTGGAGATTCCCACCTGAGCCGACGGCGTGACATTCTTACCCCAGTGGAGGTGATCCGCATCGTCGAGGTTTGTGCATACTGGGGGTGTGGCAACTGTACACCCTTGCTGCGGCCCGAAGCTGGCAATGACATACTCCTTTCCGCGCTCATCCTCGACGGTGTTGAGTGCAACCCACTGAGCAAGGTTAGCGTCCTGGTCATCGAGCTTCTTGATGCGGTAGACACCGAGGTCGCTTATCCCATCGTTTACGTACGCGCCGGCAACGATTTTATATGGAGTTAGTCCGTCGGGGACTTCAATTTTCACTGTCCTAAAGCTCTCACTCTGTGGCGCTATCGTGAGATCTCCCCAGTGCCCGACAGTGAGAATGTAGTTCGGAGCGATAACTGTGGCCGTGGGCATCTTGGCTTCGTCGCCAGGGCTCCCGACAACCATTGTCGCCGGGCGGGTTAAATCCAGCCAGTGATGGGCGGGTCAAAACCAGCCAA
>CAYLLT010000092.1:0-18945 GCA_964384465.1 uncultured Planctomycetales bacterium
TCCCCGAACGTGTCCGCCTCACCGTCGTCCGGCTCGTCGCGCCGGATGCGGTACGCGTGGTGCGCCTCGTCGTTCAGGACGAGGATGTTCTGCTTGCCGCCCACCTCGCGTCCGAGCACCCGGTTGACCAGCCCCGTGTCACTCTCGACGTACCGGAGCGATTCGACCTGGACCTTTCGGAGGCTCCCGTGCCGGTCGCGCTCCTCCCCGCGCACGGTGATGAGACCGGCCGCGACCTGGCGGTCCAGCTCGTCGGGCGTCACCGCCACCGGCGCCTATTTGCGGGCGTATCAATTCCAGCAGGTCATCGAAGCCGACGACCGGCAGCTCCAGCCGGATGTGCGCTATTACCAACAGCAGGCGCTCCGCACCGCCAACCCATTTGCCGCCGGATGGAAATCCCCCCTCTGGTCGGCCATGCACGCTCCGATCGTGCGACACGCAAGCGATCCGGATCTGGCCATGCGTGTTCTGAGCTGGTCATTCGGCATCCTGATGCTGCCGGCGGTGGCGGTCGGGATGGCCCGGCTCTTCGAGCCGATCGTCGGCGTTGTTGTGGCCGCGTTCCTGGCGGTTGAACCTTGGTCCATCGATCTCTGCACGCAGGGTCTGCGCGAAGAGTTTGGCGTGTGCCTGTGGATGGCGGTACTGGTGCTGCTGTTCGATCTCCGCGCGGTTGCGAGTGGACCGGTCACCTGGCGGCGTGTGATCTCGGCCGGCTTCGTTGGTGGTGTCCTCCTGCTGCTGCGCAATACGGCGGTGGTTCCTCTGCTCGTTCTGATGGCATGGGCGACCGTCTCACAGCGCTGGCCGGTACGGCGAGCTGCGGTTGCCCTGCTGCTGCCGATCGGCATGGTGCTGCCGTTTTATGTCAACCAGTGGCGAGTATTCGGTGATCCCGCGGCCATGGAGAAACGTGACGCCCGATTTCACGCAAATCTAGAGTTCGCCGCCCGCCCGCCCCCGGGCTTGTCGATGCCCGCACCACAAGAATTTGAACACGATCCCTTTGCCGGTGAACCGCTCTCGCCCGCGGCGTACCTTCTCAAATTGCACACGCCGAAACAATTCGTCGGTTATCAGTCTCGCGGCATCACCCGCATTGTGACCGGCGAGCCGTTCGAGTCCCTCTGTTCGCATTGGCTGCGGCTGATCTGCGCGTTCGGCCTGATCGCGACGGCGGTGCTGCCGCGCATGCGGTTTGCAATTGTGTTCGTGCTGGCCAGCGCGATCGGGATTCCCGCCCACCTGTCAGCGATCAATCAACTCGAATTACGCCTGCTCCTGCCGGTGCTGATCATCTGGCTCGCGGCGGGTTGGTGGTGGATCGCGACCATCATCAGAACGGGTGGAAGGCGCTGGCTTACAGCGAAAAACTCGTAGGGTGGGTCTTGACCCACCAGCAATGCGTGATTTGTCGAAGGTGGGTCAAGACCCACCCTACGCGACCATCACCGCAGGCCGGGCAGATCGTGTTTCTTGAGCTTGTTGTAGAACGTGCGGCGGGTCAGGCCGAGCTGGCGGGCCAGTTCGGAGTGGCTCACGCTGTTGTGCGACAGCGCATCGCCCAGCACCATCTTTTCGATTTCATCCAGCATCTCCGCCAGCGTCATGCGGCCGCTGCGAATCATCGCTACAGCCGCTGATGTGAGTGAATCGGTGATGTTCGCTTCCATGCGGCCGGCGGCCTGCCGCTTGAGCAGTTCCGGCGGCACGTCGCTCAATTCGACGCGTGTGCCGGCGGTCTTGAAAGCCAGGATCTGCCGGACCGCATTTTCCAGTTCACGAATGTTTCCCGATCCGACCGACCGCGCCAGCACTTCATAGACCTGCTCATCCACCGATTCAATCGGATACGGATAGTATGCGGCATACCGCTTCAGGAAAAACTGGACCAGCAGCGGGATGTCTTCCGTGCGTTCGCGAAGCGAGGGTACGTTCAGCGAAATCACATTGAGCCGCTGGTAAAGGTCGAGTCGGAACTCATTGGATTCGACCAGCAACGGCAGTGGGCGGTTCGATGCGGCGATCACGCGAACATCGACCTTCTTTTCCGTGTCATCGCCGACGGGCAGTACGCAGCCCTCCTGTAGCACGCGGAGCAGTTTCGGCTGAAGCGTCTTTTCCAGTTCGCTGATCTCGTCGAGCAGCAGCGTGCCGCCGCTCGCCGCACGGAAATAACCGGGACGATCTTCTGTCGCGCCGGTGAATGCGCCTTTGCGGTGGCCGAACAATGCGCTCTCCGCGAGCGAACCGGTGATCGCCGCACAGTTCACGGTCAGGAACGGCTTCTTGCTTCGCTTCGGGTCCATGCGGTGAATGGCTTCGGCCAGCAGTTGCTTGCCCGTGCCGGATTCGCCGCAGATCAAAATCGGCGCATCAGAAATGATGGCGGCCCGCTTGGCCTGGAAGAGCAGCTTGGCCATGAGCTGACTTCGACTCGGGACGCCCGTCTCATCGAAGATATTCCGCGAGTGAACCTCGCGGCCTTCTTCGAGTGCGGCCTCATATCGGCGCAGCGCCTGGCGAAGACGATCGACGACGGGCTCGACCGGCTGGCCCGGCTTCCATTCGATGAAGCCGGCAACCCCATGACTGACAGCCTGGCAACACGTCGCGAGATCGAGCCGACCGGCGATAAGGACAACGATTTGAGAAGCCGGAGACGCGCGACGGATTTCCATCAGTGCGAGCAGGCCTTCGCTGTAGGCGGCTTCCTGCGCCTTTGGCGTCCGCGATGACGTAGTGTTCGAGAGTCGTGACGATATGCCGTCACAAAGATCAAAGAGAACCAGAGGATATTCGTGCTGGACGGAATCAACGACAGCGCGGGCAAACCCTTCAGCCGCAGTGACCTTGAACCCCTGAGCCTCAAGTCCCAGGATCAGACTTTGGTCTGCGCTTCTCGAAGGGCAAACGAGAAGCACATGAGGGTTGGCGAAGTGAGCAGACAATCCTTATCTCTCCCAAGTCGGCACTTCTTGCGCCGATGGACCAGTGATCCATAATTAACTGAACTATGGTGGTCCTTCAGATTTGAGCCTACCCTCTCTCGATCACTATACAGGAAAGGATGGGTAAGATGCAAGCGCAGTTTTGTGAATTTGAGCACTTTTTACGAGTAATACCGGACCTTGGTTGACGGCTTTCCGTCCAGAAAGACGACATTAAGAGTTAAATTTAGGCTTTTTAAGTCCCTGTCGCAATATCGTCACCGTTTTCCGGAGACAGCACCCTCCTTTGCTTCGCCAAGGCTTGCAACGCTCACGCCCGAGTGCTGCTCAGGCGAGCCGCTGATCAGCATTATCGTTCTACTTTAACGGAGTTTGGATAATATCTGTTGGCAATGGAAGCCCTATCTCCGTAAACTGGTGGTTTCATGTTGCCTGGAGCTTGGAGATGAAGCCGACCGCAATCCGGGGCAGGTCGCCACGGGCATCTCGACGCGGCGAGCTGTCCCTGTGGCTCTTTGTGGTGTTATGCTTGATCCACGTGACGCCGGCTGTGGCTGTGACCACCTGGCATGTGGATGATGACGCCCCGAACGATCCGCAGCCTGACGATCCACTGGGCAGCGATCCGGCCGAAGACGGCACGACTTCACACCCGTTTGACGCGATCCAGGAAGCCATCAATGTCGCTCGCCACGGCGATACCGTGATGGTGGCCGACGGGGTTTATACCGGACCCGGCAACCTCGCGATGAAGATAGGTCCCGGAGTCGGCGGACTGCCCGGCGGGTTTACGCTCCGCAGCGCAAATGGTCCACTGAACTGCATTATCGACGGCACGCTGCCCCCGGGGTGGACCTATTCTCGATTCATCTACTTGATCGGCGGGTTGGACCAGAGCATGGTGATCGACGGGTTCACCATTCGAAATGGATCTTTGAACATCGGGTCTGGCGCCGCGATCGCGGTGTCTAACAGCAGTCCGGTCATCAGAAACTGCATTATGACCCATAACACGACGGGCAATTCCGGTGGTGCCATCTTCTGCCACAAAGCCAGCCCCAGGATTGAGAACTGCACGATGACCGACAACACCGCGGCGAAGGTCGGCGGCGCCATCTTCTGTGAGCAGTCGAGCTGCCCGACGCTGATCGGGTGCACGATCAGCGGCAACCGAGCCGTTGGGAGCGGGGACACCTTCGGCGGTGCGATCTACCTCCAGGAGAACAGCGATGCGTGGATCCAAGGGTGCGAGATCTCGAACAACCAGGCAACGTACGGCGGCGGAATTAGATGCAGGTTCAGCGAGCCCTGGATCGTCGACTGCGATATCACCGGTAATGTGGCCGCCATTGGAGGCGGCGGAATCCATGCGTTCAATATGAGCGCGACCATCGAAGACTGCAGGATTCTGAACAACTCCGCCACATGGGGCGCCGGGATCTGGGCTGAGAACGCAAATCCCATCATCAGGAACTGTTCGATCACCGACAACACGACGGCCCAGGGTTTCGGGGGAGGCGTCCTCTGTTATCCCAATAGCAGTCCCCTCATCAGCGGTTGCCTGATCGCCCGCAATGTGGCCGGCGCTGCGAGGAACGGCAATTATGCGGGAGGCGGGGTTTCCTGCGACACCAACTGTTACGCGACCATCGTGAACTGCACGTTCAAGGCCAATAAGGCGCTCGGTTCGCCATCGGGTTTCTCAGCAGGTGGCGGATTGCACTGTTCAATAAGCAGTCCGTCCGTCACCAACTGTCTGTTCAGCGGCAACGTCGCCGGCGACCTCGCCCAACAACAGGCTTCCGGCGGTGCCATCAATTACCAGCTCAACGGCACCGCGCTGACGGTGACCAACTGCACATTTGTCGGCAACCAGGCTATCGGCACAGTTGCGGCGAAAGGAGGTGGGATTCGCGGCGTTTTCGGGACGGCGACGATCACCAATTGCATCCTCTGGTTCAACCAGGATGACGGTGGAATGGACGAATCGGCGCAGATCGAGCGGCAAACGACCACACCGGCCGTGAATTGGAATAGCGTCCAGGGCTGGACCGGCGTGATGGGCGGAAGCGGCAACATCGGCCTGGATCCGAACTTCGTGGACGCGGACGGTACCGACAACACCTTCGGAACGGATGACGATAATCCACGGCTCGCCGCCGGCTCGCCCTGTATCGACGCGGCGAACAACGATGCCGACATTGACATGAACAAACCCGGCGTTCAGCCTTTAACTCCCGTCGACCTGGACACAAGATTCCGCCGCGCCGATGACCCGACGACGGCGGACACCGGCCTCGGAACGCCTCCCATCGTCGACATGGGGGCGTTCGAGTTCGGCAGCACGTCCATCCCCGCCCGGCTGTTCGTAGACCAGGGCGCCCTGGGCATCAACAATGGAACAAGCTGGTCCGACGCGTTTACGGAATTGCGCGACGCTATGGATGTGGCCGCCTTGTCTTCAGGTCCGGTGAACGAAATCTGGGTGGCGGGAGGAGTCTACAAGCCGACCGCCGGGAACGACCGCAGTGCCGCATTTCGGCTGGTCAGCAGTGTGGCCGTCTACGGCGGGTTTACCAGCGGGCAGACCTCACTCGGCGATCGAGATCCTGATCCCCTGTCAAATAATACGATCCTGAGCGGAGACATCGGAGCACCAGGAGACAGCAGCGACAACAGTTATCACGCGGTGATCAGTGCGGCGGCTGACGCGACCGCCATTCTCGACGGCTTCACTATAACCGATGGGAACGCCAACGGGTCGGGCTACCTCCAGGGCGTCGCCGGCGGTATTTTGAGCACGACAACCGGCGCAACCGTCTCGAATTGCAGAGTCGTCGCCAATGCCGCCGCATCCGGCGGTGGAATCTACTTTGATCGCGACGACGCGGCGACCGCCGGCATGGTCATCGACGCCAACTCCGCGCCCAGCGAAAACGGCGGCGCCATTTTGCGAAGCCATCTCGATCTCCAGACGGATCTGGCGCTGACCACGGGAACATTCCGGATCGAATCGAGCTGGTTCACCGGCCCGGGCGCCATCCAACTCGGTCAAGACACGTTGCTCAAAATCACCACCGGGGAGTCCCTCGACATGCCGCCCACCGTGATCCAGACGGACGTCCAGGGGCCGGGCGACATCGTGATCGACTTCGGGAAACAACTGGTAATTGGAGGCAACGCCGTCGTGGACCTCGGGCGGGAGCCGGGCGATCAGTGCGGCAGCGCGGCGGGAGGCCAGATCACCATCAACGGAGCGCTCATCGTGCGCGACAGCGCCGCCGTCACCAATGCCACGCTCTGCGTGAACGAAGCCAGCTTTGGAGGAAACAACCAGATCCAATTCAACGATATTCGTCTGCTGGAGGCGAGCAAAGGTTTCGGCGGACAGCTCTTCGTCGAGGATGGTGCGACGGTCAGTGATAACCGAATCGTTTCGGAAGGCGACCGGTATTTGGACCTCGATCCGGACCCGCAGGCAAATCCGAGACCGGTCATTCAGCGGAACATGGTTGAGGTGATGATTAAGAGTGCCGAGCCGGTCGAAAGAGGCACGCTGCTCGAGTTGCGGGCGCTGGATCACGACTGCGGCACGGCCGTGAACCCCGACTGCGCATCGGGTGCCTTTCACGCGCCCGCAAGCTCGGGTTTCACGACGGACCCATCGGAGAATTGGGTGCTGGAAAAGTTGGAGATTACCCAGGACGCAAAGCTCAACCTGACCAACCGCCCCGGATTCCAGTTCCAGACCGATACCACGCATCCCGAGACGGTCTACGTCAAGAACCTCATCCTGCATCCCAACGCGGTCCTCAACACCGGGTTACAGACGCTCTATTACCAGAACCTGAAAGATGAGAACGACAACACACTGGACCCTGACAACCTGCCGGGTGGCCGGAAGATCGTCAACGAGCCTCTGCTGGGGTTTTCACTGGTCTCGATTGCGATGAACGATCAAACGGAGTTCGATGTTCGGTTGCGCTCTCGTGTACTCGATGATCCAACCCTTGACCCAACCAACCCGGCCACGCCTTTGGGCTCGGTCACCCGGCTTCCTGATGGTCTGGTGGTCGGCGATGGTCTCATGGAGATGAGGACGCTGGCCGCAGGGCGTCAGGTGTCCGCCACTTCGGTCGCCGCCAAGGGTGCCTTCACCCGCGCCGGTGATGAGGACATCACGATTATTTTCCAATACCTGTTTCAGGCGAATCCTGATGCGGAACTGGTGGTTTATCTGAGCGACAGGCCGAATGTCGGTGAGGTGCGCGTCGAGGTCGCGCGCGTGCGCATGCCGCCATCCGGCCGGCCGGGCTCGATCGGCAGCGGGCAGTTCGCCACCTTCTTCGGCAAATTCCCGCGTGGCGCGCTCAACTTCACCCGCGGTACCCACGTCGAACTGGAGCTGCGCGGCGATTTGGATGCCAACGGCAACACGATCCCGCCGGTCGCCTCGCGCGTCTGGATCGACAACTTCGATCCCAAGATCACCGCGTGCTGTTCTTGCGGCGACCTGAACTTTAACGGGTGTACGGCCGACAGCCAGGACTACCTGGTGCTGTTGGCCGAATACGGGCAGTCGCTGGGACAGGCCAGTGATGCCAAGAAGGCCTGCCTCGACCAGGTCTACGGCGGCGATCATTATGTGGATCTGATGGACCTGCTGGGCTGGGACAGCGTGATGGATGCCGACCATCCGCCGCCCAACGCCTGCAACATCGGCATTGCCCGCGCCGACGGCAGTGCCGTCGACGGCACCGCCGGCGACAAGGATTTACCCCCGCCTCACCCGCTGACCGGGTCGGCTGACCAGTTGCTGATCGCCGGCAAGCCCAACCAGCCCGGCCAGCAATTTGACTACGTGTATTCTATTGCTCCCAATGCCGCCTGCGTAGGATCAGCCCAACTGCCCGCCGGTGCGGACAGTGCCGACCCTACCAGCCGTTCCAACGGCCGGTTGATCCAGGACAAGGACGGCAATATCTATCAGCTCCACGGCGCACTCGGCCTGCTGCGGACCGGCGCCGAGCTGGTGGCCCAGCGGCGGGTCATCCCGCCGCGCTCATTCAGCATCACCGGCGGCACGCTCTATGTGGGCATTCATGATGTCGTGGTAAACGAAGATCCTGGTTCCACTCCGCCGCTGGTGGATGTCGCCTTCGGCCGCACCGAGAGCACGAAGGATTTCGCTTACGTGGTACCCGCCATGGTGATTCCGCAGAACACCAGTGAGTGTCCCTATCGCGTGGCCGCCAAGCTTCAGCTCGAGCGCGGGGCGAACGGCGTCTTTAATGGAAACTACAACCTGATCACGTTGTATGGCCAGAACCCCACTACCTACTCCACCACCAGTTCCAGCTTTTGCGCCGTTGGCCAACCCACCGACGTGCAGCATCAGCGCGAAGTGGAGATCGACGCATCCGGCAATCTGTTTGTGCTGGCCGCCCAGGCGCTTTCTCCGAACAACGACTGGCTGCTCATCTACAACGAAAGCACCGGCAACACTTCGGAGAAGCGCGTGCCGCTCAGCGTGCCGAGTCCGACCGCACTGCTGTGGTCCGCGACGGACAACAAGCTGTACCTGACCAGCTCGATCAACAGCATCCCCGACCCGAACAACAACAACCGGCCCGGTGGAGATGTCGATGTATTCAGCTACAACGTTCCGGATGTGCTCGCCTACACGCCGCCGGCGCCGCCCGCTCCGCAGGTTGGCGTGACGCCCAACGCGACGACCCGCATCATGTATCCGGTCAGCGGCGACCTGGGTTTCGGATATGTCTCCACGATCACGTCGCTCGTCGAAAACGCCTGCAATTTGTACGCGCTCGGCTTCACCATGCCCCGCTTCGATCCCAACATCAGCCCGAACAACAGCGTGTTCAACGGAGTGACCGGCACGATCAATGCCGCGCCAGCGCTGGCGGTCATCGACATCAACACGAATCAGGTCGCCGGCCAGCCCGCCGCAATCAACTGCAACAATCTCGGCCTGCCGGTCTCGATGATCTATACAGCAGGCACTTTACAGCCGGACCGCTCCATCACGCACTGGCGAAGTGTCCGCACGCACGGCGCCGGCACGGACCTTTCCATCGAGCTGAACCCGCTCGCGACGGGCAACGGCAGCACCGGACCCACCGTCGAGACGCGGCAGGGCGGCATTCAAAAGATTGAGGTCGAGTTCAACGGGGCAGTCACGCTAGCCAGCGCCGCGAGTATCACCGTGACCGGCCCCGGTTCGCCCACCTACACCGCGAGCACCACTTGCAACACGCTGACCATCAACTTTACCGGCGGGATGTCCGATCAGGCGTGCTACACCATCACCATCGGCCCCGCCGCGCTTTCCCAGACCGTGACCGGCAACACCACCTGCCGCATCCGCTCGCTCCAGGGCGACGGCACCGGCAACGGCAGCGTCAATCTCGGCGACGCCATCTACACCAAGAAGAAGATCGGCCAAACCGCCGACGTGTTCCCGAATCTCGACTACAACCTCACCGGCGGCACCATCGATACCGCCGACATGCTGGCCGTCAAACCCCTAATCACTTCTCCGCCACGAAAGGCATTGTGCCCGTAATTCACATGGCTGCGAGCAGGATTTTTTAGCGCTGCCGGCTTTCCACGAGAGTGAGCACATCATCCAGGCAGTCGGCGAGGAAGTCGGCATCATCCTTCGTGAGGCACATCGGCGGTTTGATGCGGAGCGTGTTGCCGAACAGGCCGCCCTTGCCGATGATCAGGCCGCGCTCTTTGGCGAGCTCGAGCAGATCAGCGGTTTCCTCTTTGGCGGGTTCCTTGGTCTGACGGTCGCGGACCAGCTCGACGCCGAGCATCAGGCCCATGCCGCGGACTTCGCCGATCAGCGGGTGGCGTTCCTGCAATTCGAGCAGGCGCGATTTGAGGTGCCCGCCGACCACGCGGGCGTTCTGCTGAATCCCTTCGGCATCGATCACTTCGAGCGTCGCCAGCCCCGCCGCCATGGACATCGGATTCCCGCCGAAGGTGTTGAAGTGCATTCGCGTCGCCAGCGGCTTGGCGACTTCCATCCGCGTGGTCACCGCACCGAGGGCTGCGCCATCGCCGATGCCCTTGGCCATGCAGACGATGTCCGGTGTGACGTTCCAGTTTTCAAATCCCCAGAATTTCTCGCCGGTCCGGCCGAAGCCGGTTTGCACTTCATCCGCAATACACAGCCCGCCGGCCTGCCGGACCGCATCATAAACGATCTGAAAATACTCGTGCGGCGGCGTGACCACTCCGCCGACGCCCTGGATCGGCTCGCCGATGAAAGCCGCGACCTCGCCGGACGTTTCGTAGCGAATCAGGTCAGCGATGTCGTGCGCACATTTAACGCCGCACGCCGGATAGGTGAGGTCATACGGACAGCGATAGCAGTACCCCGGCTGCGCGTGATGCACGCCGAAATGATGGGCGATCGGGAACTTCCACGTGCTGTGGCCGGTCAGGGCCATCGCCGCCTGCGTGCCGCCGTGATAGCCGTTGCGCAGCGAGATCACGTCGAAGTGCCCGGTCGACAGCCGGCTGATCATCACCGCCAGGTCGTTGGCCTCGCTGCCGGAGTTGGTGAAGTACGTCACCTCCAGCCCGCTGTCCTCCGGCATGTGCTGAGCGAGCTTCTCGGCGAAGCGGCCCATCGTCGGGTGCAGATAGATCACTGTCGTGTGCTGGATTTTGCCGGCCTGCTCCTGGATCGCCTTGGTCACGTGCGGATGGCAGTGGCCGACGGACACCGTCACGATCCCGGCGAATCCGTCGAGGTACCGCTTGCCCGTCTCGTCCCAGACGTATTGCATCTTGCCTTCGACGAGCATGACGGGTTCTTTATAGAACAGCAGCAGAGCCGGCGAGAGATACTTTCGCCGGACGGCAAGCACTTCGGCCTTGCTGGGTCCGCTGTACGGCGCGGGCTGATGCGGTGAACGCGGCAGGGAGTAAGATTGGGGCTGTACGCTCATGGCCTGCTCCGCGTCATGGTCAGGACAATTCCTGATTGTAACCGGAGGGGTCGGCCGAGCAACATCTTTGACCCTCTCATTCCGACGATATGATGATATAATGAGTTCATCACCGGTTTAGCGGCAGCAGGAGAAAGTTTTCATGCCCATACACAAGGATGATCCTCGCCAGCGGCTGCTGCGAAGGCATCCCGGCAACCCGATCCTGAGCGCGTTTGACTGGCCGTATTTCGTCAACAGCGTGTTCAATTGCGGCGCAACCCGATTGCCGTCAGGCGAGACGCTGCTGCTGTGCCGGGTGGAGGACTGTTCCGGGCGCTCGCATCTGTGCGCGGCCCGTTCCGCGGATGGGATCAACCATTGGAAGATCGACGCGACTCCGACGATGCCGCCCGATCCCGAACACCACCCGGAAGAGGAATGGGGGATCGAGGATCCGCGTGTGGTATGGGTTCCGGAACTGAGAAGATATGTGATCGCTTATACGTGTTATTCGCCGGCAGGCCCGGGCGTTTCACTGGCCACGACGGAGGATTTTCGCACCTTCACCCGTCTGGGCAACGTGATGTCGCCGGAAGACAAAGACGCCAGTCTGTACCCGCGGCGGTTCAGCGGGCGCTTCGCGATGGTCCATAGGCCGGTTCCCGGTTCCGGGCGGGCGCACCTGTGGCTCTCGTTTTCGCCGGATCTCAAACACTGGGGCGATCATACGATCATCCTACAGGCTAAGCGCGGGCCGTGGTGGGACTCGAACAAGATCGGTCTGGCCGGCCCGCCCATCGAGACGCCCCAAGGCTGGCTGGTGATGTATCATGGTGTCCGCCAAACACCGGCGGGTTGCATCTACCGCCTCGGTCTGGCGTTATTCGATCTCGAAGACCCCACGCGCTGCCTGCTCCGGGGAACCAACTGGATCATGGGGCCGGAGGCGGATTACGAGCGCATGGGGGATGTCGGAGATGTGGTGTTCCCTTGCGGTCACACGGTGGGTGACGACGGAGACACGCTGAACCTGTATTACGGCGCAGCCGATACCGCGATCGCGCTGGCCACCGGCCGGATCAGCGAAATGCTGAGTTGGTTGGAATCAAGCGGCCAATCCCTTGCAAGCGGCCTATAGCAACCGGTGATTGATTGTTTCTGTCAGGGTTGACGTTGCGATGAAACCACAAAAAAAACTGGCGATCCTGGGGACCTATTTACCGCGACAATGTGGAATCGCCACGTTCACGAGCGATCTGGCGGAAGCCCTGCATCAAGAGTTGAATGGCGAGGGCGAGGTCCTGGCCCTGGCGATGGATGACATCCCGGAAGGCTATTGTTACCCCGAGCGGGTCCGTTTCCAGATTCGGGCGAACGTTCAGTCCGATTACCATCAGGCGGCCGATTACATCACCAGCAGCCGAGCCAGCCTGTTCGTCCTTCAGCACGAATTCGGCATTTTCGGCGGGCCGGCCGGCGCCTACGTGCTGAACCTCATCCGCGAGCTGCGCGTCCCGGTGCTGGTCACGCTGCATACCATCCTGGCGGAACCGACTCCCGAGCATCGGCGCGTGATGGACGAATTGTGGCGGCTCAGCGATCGTCTCGTGGTGATGAGTCATCGGGCCGTGCAGATGCTCCAGGATATCTACGGCGTGCCCCGCGAGCGGATCGCATTTATCCCTCACGGCATCCATGACATGTCCTTCGTCGATCCCAACTTTTACAAGGATCGCTACCGGGCGGAAGGCCGGCGCGTGATTCTGACTTTCGGGCTGCTTTCGCCCGACAAGGGCATCGAGAACATGATCGAGGCCATGCCGAAGGTGGTGGAGCGCTTCCCCGACGCGCTCTACATTATCCTGGGTGCGACGCATCCACACCTGAAGAAGCAGTTCGGCGAAGCCCACCGCATCAGCCTCCAGAGGCGGGTGGCCGATCTGGGGCTGGAAGAACACATCCGTTTCCGCAACCGTTTCGTCGAGTTGGACGAACTATGTGAATACCTGGGAATGGCCGACCTCTATGTCACTCCCTATTTGTCCGAAGCCCAGATCACCTCCGGCACGCTGGCTTACGCCCTGGGTTCGGGCAAGGCGGTGATCTCCACACCGTACTGGTATGCGCAGGAAATGCTCGCCGAGGACCGCGGGGTGCTGGTCCCGTTCCGCGATCCGGACGTGCTGGCCCAGGCCACCATTCGCCTGTTCGACAACGAAACCGAGCGGCACCAGATGCGCAAGCGGGCCTATCAGTTCACCCGCAGTATGGTCTGGAGACAGGTGGCGCGGGAATACCTGGCGCTGGCCGAGACGGTCCACGGTGAGCGGATCCAGGGTGGTGGGCCACCCCCTCTGAGCCGCAAACGCGCCGCCCGGTTCGAGGAGTTGCCCGAGCCCGACCTGCGTTACCTGCACGCTTTGACCGACGATACCGGAATCTTCCAACATGCCGTATACAGCATGCCCGATCGGCGCCATGGATACTGCACCGACGACATCGGCCGGGCGCTGGTGGTCTGCGCCCTCTACACCAAGCTTTACACCTCCAACACTCTCGACGAGCTGGCTCGGATGTGCCTCGCTTACCTCTCCCATGCCTTCAACAAGGAGGGAGGGCGGTTTCGCAACTTCATGGACTATTCGCGGCAATGGCTGGACGAGGCGGGCACGGACGACAGCAACGGACGGGCGCTGTGGGGTCTGGGCATTCTGTCCTCAGAGGGAAGTAGTGAGAATATCCGGAGGATGAGCGCGCATCTGTTCCAGCGAGCCGTCGGGGCCGTGGAGGGCTTCACCTCACCGCGGGCGTGGGCTTTCGCCCTGCTCGGCATGCACGCGTATCTGGAGCGCAATGCCGGTGATGCCGCCATCCGTCGCCTGCGCGAGTCGCTGGCCGACAAATTGTTCAACCTCTTCAGCCAAAACGTCGCCGCCGACTGGCCCTGGTGCGAGGAAGTGGTCACCTACGCCAACGCCGCACTCCCCAATGCGCTGATTGTGACCGGCACCGCGCAAGGCAACGACGCGGTGCGTGACCAGGGGCTGCGGGCGCTGGAGTGGCTGTGCGAGGTCCAACATTCCGATCGCGGTTCGAATGCGAGCTCACCGCCGAGCGGTCATTTTTCGTTCGTCGGCAACCAGGGCTGGTTCCCACGAGGCGGCTCCAAGGCCCTGTTCGATCAGCAGCCGATCGAGGCCATGCACTTGTGCCTGGCGTGTGCCGAAGCGTACCGCGTCACCAACCATGAGCGGTGGCTGAGTGAATCCCGCCGGGCGCTGGTATGGTTCCTGGGCCACAACGACCTGCGGGCGCCGCTGTATGATTTTTCCTCCGGTGGATGCTACGACGGTCTGACGCCCACGGGGCCGAACCTCAACCAGGGGGCGGAATCCACTCTGGCGTGGCTGATGGCGTTGTTGTCGTTCCTGGTGCAGGACGGCCGGCACACGCTGCAAATCGAATCGGAAAGCCATGAGCTTTCTTCACCGGCGGCGAAAGAATCGAAGCCGTATCCGGCCGTTCACCAGAAGAGCCAATCGCCGGCCCAGACGACGTAGACATACAGCGCCAGGTTGGTCACGCCGTGCGTGATCATCAGGCACAGCAGGCTCTTCTTCCAGATCATCAGCCCGTTGTACGCGAACCAGCAGAGGATGCTCACCGTCCAGTTGTCGGGGTGCTCGCAGACGGAGATCAGCGACGTCCCGATGAACGAGAACCAGGTGAACGCCCCCAAAGGCAGGAGATAGAAGCGGTCCCGATCGATGAACCACCGCAACAGAAAGCCGCGCCAGAAGATTTCCTCCACCACCGGCACGGCAATCGAAGCGACCGCGATCCGCAGCACCACCTGCGACCACCACGAGAAATCGGAAACCGGCCCGAACAGCTCGCGGGGGTTGTCCGCTTTCGGCTGACCCGGAAATAAAAACAGTCGCCCGCCCAAGCTGCGTTCGCCGATGTGAATGCCGTTGAAGAAATGCTGGCCCGCCACCCAGCCCCACGCCACCGCCACACCCACCACGATCGCAATCAACCAATGCGGCTTGCCCAGCGGCGGATAATGGCGGCGAAACAGCCATACCAGTGCAAGCGCGACGCAGCCGCGGGTTCCGATGGCCAATGCCCGAAAGCTGTACGGCAACAGATCGTTCAGCGTCAGCAGCAGCAAAAAGGCCATGAACGGCACCATGTAGGACACGTCCGGCCGCTCGTGTGCCAGCTTGTCGATACGCTGCTGAAAACCCGCTTTGCCGGCCGGGTCGAGGAGTTGTGGATCTTCGGTCATGCGTGCTCGATATCGGATCGGGATTGCGGATTTCCCCATGGACGACGCGGGTTACTGTAATCCGAACACATCACGTTGCCAACGAGTACCGTCACGCGTGCTTTGAAACCGATCGCCCGCACGTTTATCGTGACCGCGCATGAAACGCGAACATCGCCGGATATTGATCGATCTTCTGTCGCTGCCGACCTCGCCGTTCAACGAACAATTCGTCATCGATTACATTCGCCGCTGGGCGGAGAAACGGCCGGGGCTTCGTTTGACGGCGGACCGCTACGGCAACCTGCGACTGGAGCTTCGTCGCGGGCCGGCGAAGAAATCGCCGCCGCTGGTGCTGGTCGCGCACATGGATCATCCGGGGTTTGAAGCCGATCGCATGCCCTCTTCGCGGCGACTGCGGGCGTGGTGGCGGGGCGGCGTGCCGCCGGAATATTTCCGCAGCGCAGGCGTGCGTTTCTACTGCGACGGCAAGTGGGTCCGCGGCACCATCACAAACACCAAAATCGCTCGCGATGAGCGCGGCCGCCGGCGCGTGCAATCGGCGACGGTACAGACGCGCGGCCCCGTTGCCGCCGGATCGATCGGCATGTGGGACCTGCCGGATCCGGTTATTCGCGGTTCGCGCCTGTACGCCCGCGGGTGCGATGACATCGCCGGCGTGGCGGCCATCCTGGCGGCGTTCGACGAGTTGTCGCGGCGTCCGAAAGAGGTTAAAAGAGGTATCGAAGCCAGATTCACCCGCGCCGAAGAGGTCGGCTTCGCCGGCGCTTTGGCGCTCTGCCGCGGCAACGCTCTACCGCGGCAGACTCGCGTGATCTCCATCGAGTGCAGCTCCGAGCTGGCCGGCGTCCGGATGGGCCAGGGGCCGATCCTGCGCGTCGGTGATTGGGCCACGATCTTCAACCCCGAACTTAGCGCCTTTTGCCGCGCCGTAGCCGAGGACCTCGCCAAACGCAACCCGCGCTTCAAGTTCCAGCGCAAGCTGATGGACGGCGGCACCTGCGAGGCATCGGCCTTCCTGGGGCACGGCCTGCCCGCCGGCGGGCTCTGCATCGCGCTGGGGAATTACCACAACATCGATCGTCGCCGGCATCGGATCGTCCCGGAGTTCATTGACCTGCGGGACTGGGAAGGGACTCATCGCCTGGTTCGTCGCGCTCGCCCGCACGAAGCGGCCATACACCGCGGGCGACATTGAATTGCGAAAGTCCCTGGACCGCCTTCATCGCCAATTCACGCCCCTGCTCCGAAAAACCGCCGGAAAAATTGCCGCGTTCTCATCGCAAATGTCGGTTTATTGATCCGCAGAGGGTGTGTGAGCAGCGGTCGAACGATCCGAGCCGCGACCGTGAGGAAGTGGTCCTCTGTGACCCTCTTCCTTATGGGCGCGGCTCTGGATTACAATAGAGGTGGACAGCGATCAGCCGCTGGAGAATGATGCATGAGCACATTGGCGAAACCCGGTGTTCAGTCCGAACCGGCCTGGGACATCGCCCGCCTGTTTCCCAACCAGGGCGACTGGAGCGAGGGCGAGTACCTCGACCTGAACGGTCGCACGAATCGTTTCGTGGAGCTTTCTGACGGATACATCGAGGTGCTCGACATGCCGAGCCGAACGCATCAGCAGATCGTCCTCTTTCTCTGCAACACACTGATCGCGTTCGCCAGCCGCGACAAGCTCGGTGAAGCGGTCATATCGCCTTACCCTGTGCGGCTGCGCAAGAACAAATTCCGAGAGCCGGATGTTGTTTTCATGCTGACTGAGCACGCCGAACGGTTGCATGAGGACTACGCGGACGGAGCGGATTTGGTGATCGAGGTGCTGAGCAAAGATCGCGACCGCGATCTCCAGATCAAACGCGCCGAGTACGCTGAAGCCGGCATCACCGAGTACTGGATCGTCGATCCGCGCGAGCAGCGGATCACGGTGCTGCGGCTCGCCGAAGGCGGATACGAGACGCACGGCGAATTCACGCACGCTGAACGCGTGAGTTCCGCCCTGCTGGCCGGGTTTGATATAGGGGTGCGGGAGGTTTTCACGGCCGCGCACACTTGAGCTTCAGCTTCGCTCTGGTCAATGTCAACTCGCCACGTGTGTGCGCGATACTGTCCTCTAGACCGGACTTGAGCTGCTCGAACAGGCTCATCTTCTCGTAATCAGCAGACATCACTCACGCTCCAGCTTCTTGGCTTGTTCTTCCGTCTCGGAACGATCCGACGCGATCACCTGTTCGGGCGTCAGGACCGTGATGCCTGGATAGCGCGCGAAGTCAGGGGCGTTGAAGGTAAGGATGTGGGTAAGGCCGTGGAGATGCATGGCCGCGACAAGACGAGCATCATGCGCGGCCTTGCCCTTCACGTCATGCGCTCGCGCCAATCGCTCCCACTCGGCCAGCAGCAATCCTTCGTCGTGGCGGGAGAGCACTTGGAATAAAGAACGCGCCTTGTCCAGTTCAATAGCCGCTTTCTGCGTGGTCATGCCGAGCCCGTTTTCGCCGCGTGGTCGTGTGCAAACGACCCAGAACTCGTAGAGATTCTGCGGGAACACGCACAACTCGTCACCTCGCGCGCGCAATGACCGCACGGCTTGTCGAGCGCTGTCATGCAGTGGGCTATCCACCTGAATGCTGCGCGTCAGGATGTTCGTATCGACGGCTATCCTCATTCGCCGCGCCCGGCGTAGATGCTCTCACGGCTATCGTCCGCTATGTATCCGCGGCGCGGATGGCTGTTCACCCACGCATCGAACCGCTTAATCCATTCCTCAGGCGATTCTTCGCGGCGAGCGGACACCAGGTCCGACGGCTCAGTGGCTGACTCAGTGGACAGCTTCGCCTCGACTGCTTCGAGCACAAAACGGTCCACTTCCTTGCCTGCCGCAGCCGCGCGCTCGCGTAGGCGCGATTCAGCTTCGGGGGACAGATCCAGACGCAGCACCATGAAATACCTCCACCATTAGCATAGCATCCTTTGACACCGTTATGCCAGCAAAACGTCTCAATACCGATAGTGCTCCGGTTTGAAGGGGCCTTCCGTCGCCACGCCGAGATACTTGGCCTGCTTGGGCGTCAGTTTTGTCAGCTTGGCGCCGATTTTGGCGAGGTGCAGGGCGGCTACCTTTTCGTCGAGCTTCTTGGGTAGGGTGTATACCTTCTTTTCGTCGTAGCGAATGCCGGAGAGGGTCGGCTTGCCCTGGTGGGACAGCCACAGGTCGATCTGGGCGATGGTCTGGTTGCTGAAGCTGTTACTCATGACGAAGCTGGGGTGGCCCGTCGCGCAACCCAGGTTTACTAGGCGGCCTTCGGCTAAAATGATGATGCGCTTGCCGTCCGGCCAGATGATGTGATGCACCTGCGGCTTGATCTCATCCCACCTTAAGTCCTTGAGGCCGTCGATCTGGATCTCGCTGTCGAAGTGCCCGATGTTGCACACGATCGCTTCGCTCTTCATGCGGTTCATGTGCTCGCGGGTGATCACGTCGACGTTGCCCGTTGTCGTGACGAAGATGTCGCCGAACGCGCAGGCCTCGTCCATCGTCACGACGTTAAAGCCTTCCATCGCGGCCTGGAGCGCGCAGATCGGATCGATCTCGGTGACGTAGATGCTCGCCCCGAGGCCCTTGAACGCCTGCACGCAGCCCTTGCCGACGTCGCCGTAGCCGGCCACAACGCACTTCTTGCCGCGATCATCACGTCGGTGGCCCGCTTGATGCCGTCCACCAGGCTCTCGCGGC
>CAYLLT010000092.1:18955-19210 GCA_964384465.1 uncultured Planctomycetales bacterium
GACGTTGATGGCGGGGAAGAGCAGCTCACCATTTTTTTCCATCTGATAGAGGCGGTGGACGCCGGTGGTGGTCTCCTCGCTGACGCCGGTGACGAGCCTGGCGGCCTGGTGCCAGAACTGCGGGGCCTTCTTGATGACGCTGTGCAGCAGCGTATCGACGATCTCGATCTCGCGGTTGTCGCGGCAGATGGGCAGGAGCTTGCCGGTCTTGGCGTACTCGGCCTCGAGGGCGTGGCCACGGTGGATGAGCAGCGT
>CAYLLT010000092.1:19220-25200 GCA_964384465.1 uncultured Planctomycetales bacterium
TCGCCGCCGTCATCGACGATGAGCGTGGGGCCGTCGCTATCCGGCCAGGTGAGCGCCCGCAGCGTGCAGTCCCAGTATTCCTCCAGCGTTTCGCCCTTCCAGGCGAAGACGGGCGTGCCGGCCTTGGCGATCGCGGCGGCGGCGTGGTCCTGCGTGCTGAAGATGTTGCAGCTCGCCCAGCGGACCTCGGCCCCCAGCTCGACCAGCGTCTCGATGAGCACTGCCGTCTGAATGGTCATGTGCAGCGAGCCGGTGATCTTCGCCCCGGCGAGCGGCTTGGTGCGGCCGTATTCCTCGCGGATGGCCATGAGGCCGGGCATTTCCGATTCGGCGATGCTGATTTCCTTCCGGCCCCAGTCGGCCAGCTTGATGTCGGCTACTTTGAAGTCCTGAACTGCCGTCGCCATGCTGTTTTGCTCCCGTGAAAGGGTTCCGAAGTGGTATCGTCATTCCCAAAGCCATCGGCCCGTGATCGACACATTGCCCATCCCGCTCCGGCACTCGACCAGAGGTGATCGGGTCGCCCGACGCTGGGCTTCATTATTGTATCGTTTGCCGGGACAGGCTCTATCGTGCGTAGCATCCCCCCGCAACAGGGACCATTTTCGCGTGCGGCTCGGCCGGGAGTCAAGCGACGGCTTCGTTTCGTCGTGGCGCGTTTCGTCTCTCCGGCCTCCTCGCTCGTGCCGGGCCACCGGCACTCTATTCTGGATATAACACATCAGGTGTTCCGTGATAATGGCATGGACGAAGCAGCCGTTTTGCCGGTCGCAAGATCACGGTACGCTCGCTTGCCCATGTCACCCCGTGTGGGGTCACCCCAGCGCTTGGCAGCGGCTTGAAAAGCCGCGGGATGGGCACGCTTTTGAACCGCTCCCCATCCCCGCGCGACAAGCCGGATTCACCTGTGATATTTTTTCATAATTCCCTTTTTACCCCGTTGCGGTCCCGTCCGGCCCGCGGCTAAGATACGCTCGCCCGAGGCAACCTCCCTCAAGTCCGTCCGGTTCACCCCGGCTGGACGGCACCCGCCTCGGGTTTTTTTATGCGCACCGGTCGAAGATCTTCTCACTTTCTCACCTTCTCACTTTCCCGTTTGACGACACGTACCCACCGCACGATAAATGAAGCATGGACCCTGCGGCCGCCCATCTCGAACTCATCTCCGGCCTACGCACGGGCCTCATCGCCACCGGCACTCGCGCCGCCCTTCACGGCGCCTCGTGGATCTATCGCGGCCTCATCGCCGTGCGCAACGCCTGGTACGACCGCTTCGCGCTGCCCATCTGGCTGGACGTGCCGGTCATCTCCGTCGGCAACCTCACCGTCGGCGGCACGGGCAAGACGCCGATGACCATCTGGATCTGCCGGCGGCTGCTGGAGCGCGGCATCAAGCCGACCGTCCTCAGTCGTGGGTACAAAGCGTCGCAGGAGGGTGTCGCGGACGAGCTGCTGGTCATCTCCCGGCAGGTGCCCGGCGCCGTCGCCGTGGCCAACCCGGACCGCGCCGCCGCCGGCCGTCTGGCCGTCGCCGAATATCACGTCCAGGCCGCGGTGCTCGATGACGGCTTCCAGCACCGCCGCCTCGGCCGCGACCTCGACCTGGTGCTCATCGACGCCGCCCAGCCGTTCGGTTTCGGTTACGTCTTGCCGCGCGGCCTGTTGCGCGAACCGGTGCAGGGGCTGCGACGAGCCGCCGCCATCGTGGTCACGCACGCTGATCGATGCCCCCCGGCCGCACGCGCTGAACTGGAAGCCGCGATTCGCCGCCATAACCCGCAGGCGCCCATTGTTTACGCGGTCCATCGGCCGGCCGGGTTCACCGACCTGGCCGGCAACACCATCCAACCGCCGACCGGCACGCGCATCGGCAGCTTCGCCGCCATCGCCCGGCCTGATGGGTTCGCACATACACTCACCGGCATCGGGATCGCCCCCGTCGCCACAAAGGCCTGGCCCGACCATCACCTCTATCAACCAGCGGACCTCGAAGCCATCCGTACCTGGGTCCGCGCGGAGCGGCTCGACGCGCTGGTCACCACCGAAAAAGACGCTGTCAAGCTCGCCTCGCTCCAGGCCGACTGGCCCGTGCCCATCTATGCGCTCCGCATCGAGATCGATATCCTCGACGGCGGTGATAGAATACTCGGCGATCTGATCGACCGGATGCTGCGCGAGCACAAGAATGCCGAAGAGCCCCAACACACCTCCCCCGCATGATCCCGATGACGGGCGTTCCGCGCCGGTCATTCGCCCGGTCGATCTGGCCGGCCTCAAGCTCCATTCAATACATGAACGTCAGCACATCGCCGAGATCGGCGCTTTCGCGCGAACGCCCGCCCCCGGCGCATCGTTCGCCGAGTGGTTCGCGTCGCTGCCCGGATTTCTCGGAGCGGATCGCCTGCGCGCCGCCGTGGACGCGATTGTTGCCGCCCGCAGCGCCGGCCGGCCGGTCATTTTTGCCCTTGGCGCCCACGTGGTCAAGGTCGGCTGCGGCCCGATCCTCATCGACCTGATGAACCGCGGCGTCATCACCGCCGTCGTCGGCCACGGCGCCACCGCGATCCACGATGTGGAGGTCGCGATGATCGGCGCCACCAGCGAGGACGTCGCCGACACGATCCGCGACGGCCGCTTCGGCATGGTCCGCGAGACGGCCGAATTCTTCGCCCGGGCCGCCCGCGTCGCCGCCGAAACGCGGTCCGGCTACGGCGCCGCCATCGGCCGCCTCATCAACGAGATGAACCTGCCCCACGCGACGTTGAGCGTCCTGGCCGCCGCCGCCCGGCTCGGCCTGCCCGCCACCGTCCACGTCGCCATCGGCACCGATACCGTCCACATGCCCGCCATCGCCGACGGCGCTCACATCGGCGCCGCCACGCTTACCGACTTCCGCATCCTCTGCGAAGTCATCGCGGGAATGAGCGCATCGGCGGAACCATCCACTCGCGGCCGGGGTGGCACCGATCCCGATGTACATCGGGATTTTGTCGGTGCTTCTGCGGCAGAAGGCACGCACAAAAAAGAACTTGTGCGTGCCACCCAACCCAGTGGCGTCTGGTGCAACGTCGGTTCCGCCGTACTCCTTCCGGAGGTATTCCTGAAAGCCCTCTCCGTCGCCCGCAATCTCGGCGCCGACCTCGACCACCTGGTCACCATCAACCTCGACCAGCTCCGCCACTACCGCCCCGCTCAGAACGTCGTCGGCCGCCCGGTCGCCAAGGGCCGCGGCCTCGACATCACCGGCCACCACGAGCTGCTCCTCCCCTTACTGCGTCAAGCCATCATCGAACGCCTCTGAATCAGGACCGCGGCAGCTTGCTCCCGCACCCTAACCCCGCCCGGAACTTTCTACTTTCGAGAATTAACGGCAATCCGCCCCTTGGTTTCTCGTTGGTCTTGTTGGGCAAATACAGTAAGATGGGAACTTGCACCTCACCGTCCGGGTGGGTCGATTGCTCCCGGAGGCAGTCATGATCCGACGCAATAGAGTTGTCCTGCTCGCAACGTTGCTGCTGGCGGCAGTTCCCGCCGCTCGCGCTTCCGACTGCACCGTCACCTCGAAGGGCCTCACGCCGATCGACGACCTTGGCTACGCCACCTATCTCGGCCAGTTCCGCGGCGGGCTCTATCCCAATGGCATCAATGTCGTCCCCGTCCCGCACCGCCGCGCCGGCATCAACCGCGGGCTCAACCTGCTGCCGCTGGATACGTCAGGCGATCCCAGCCCCTCCGGCAAAGTCGTGCTGCTCTCCATCGGCATGTCCAACACCACGCAGGAATACTGCTCGCAGAACTCCGCCGAGCCGTGCGATTCGTGGACGTTCATGGGCCAGGCCGCCGCCGACGCGCGCGTGAACAACACCACGCTGGCCATCGTCAACGGCGCCGCCGGCGGCCAGACCGCCTCCACCTTCGATTCCCCGACCGATAGCAACTACAACCGCATCCGCGACACGCGACTCGCCCCCAAAGGCCTCACCGAAGCCCAGGTTCAGGCCGCCTGGGTCAAGGTCGCCAACGCGCAGCCCACCGTCCATCTGCCCGCCGCCAACTCCGATGCCTACTTGCTGAAGCTGTTGATGGGCAACATCGCCCGAACGCTGAAAATCCGCTACCCGAACATCAAGTTGATGTTCCTCTCCAGCCGCATCTACGCCGGTTATGCCGATGGCGTCAGCACGCTGAACCCGGAACCCTACGCCTACGAATCCGGCTTCGCATGCAAGTGGCTCATCGAAGCCCAGACCAGGCAGATGGCCGGCGGTGGAATTGACGCGCAGGCCGGCGACCTGAATTACAATACCGTTGTGCCGTGGATCGGCTGGGGGCCGTACCTCTGGGCGGACGGCCTCACTCCGCGAAGCGACGGACTCACCTGGCCGTGCGCGGACCTCCAGTCCGACGGCACGCACCCGTCGATGTCCGGTGAGACCAAGGTCGGCACCATGCTGCTCAATTTCATGCTCGGCTCACGTTTCTCCGCGCCGTGGTTCCGACGGCCGTGCTCGTCCGGCCCCGACGCTGATGCCGACGGCGTGCCGGACGCCTGCGATTACTGCCCCAACACCATCGCCGCCGCGACGGTCGATGACATCGGCTGCCCGCCGTTCGTCCCCGGCGATCTCGACGGCGACGGCGATGTGGAAGGAACCGACTTCGACGCCTTCGCACCGTGCGTCACGGGCGCGGAGGTCCGCCCGCCCGCCCCCGGCTGCGAAGACGCCGACCTCGACGGAGACGGCGACGCCGACTCATCCGACTTTGGCATCCTCCAGCGCTGCCTCAACGGGCCCGACGTTCCCGCGGTCACCACCTGCGCGGACTGAACCCTGCATTCGCATTCAGGGCGGCAGACGCGTCACGAACACCGGAAACTTCCGCAGCCCGAAGCTCTGCACTTCCGACGTGCTGATCAACTCGTCACCGTTGACCGAATAGCAGATGCCTTCCCCCTTCGGTTCACCGAGCAGGTTGATCGTGGTCGGCTCGCGATCGAAGATTCGCTCGAACGGTTCACCGGCCGGCAGCCTGAATTCGTATGCGCGTAGATAGTCGCGGATGACCACCCGCGTGCCGGTCGGATGGATGTCGCCGCCGGTGGCCAGCAGCGGCACCTTCCACCCCAGATCGCAGACGAACGTCAGCACGTTGATTGAATGCCCATCCCACTTGATCGCCGCCGCCGCCAGCTTGTACACGCGGGTCACCGGCACCTGCTTGCGGTCGCGCTTGGTCACGATATACACGTCGCGGCTGGCCGGATGTACGAGTAGGCACTCGGCATCGTACCGGGCATCATTGCTCGATGCCGGCCGATCCGGGTGTTGGAGATCCGGGTATTCGAAGCGCATGTTCTCACAGACAGTGGTCGTTTGTATGGGCGGCTGCGCCGGATCGATCTTCGGCTCTTTGAAGCGGTAGACGCGCTTGTCGGTGCGGTCGCAGCGCCGGTTGTCGCCGCCGTCGAAAACGTACAGCGTGCCGTCCGGTCCGGCCGCGATGTCCTCCCAGTCCACGATGCTGGCGCTCTTCAACTCCACGTAACCCATGTCTTTGGCGATGCCTTTGGAGCGATCCTCAGCGGACAGCCGGAACGCCCACAGCCGCGGGCGGTAAGCGCCGGAATCGTTATGTGTCCAGTAGACATCCGGGTTCAGGCGACTCGCCACGACGCCGCTCGATTCGGGAACCTGTTCCGTCTCCGACACTGCCACCCGCCGATGCGTCGGTCCGGTGGTACCCGGTGCCGTCGTCGTGGGTTGCGTAGCGATGGGCGCGCCGCCCGCAAGTGCGACCTCGCCCCATATCAAGCCGATTTGGAGCGCAACTTTCAGCAAGCAGCTCACCGCCCCACCGCCTCAAGTCATTGACTCATTTCACGAACTTCTCATAATAGCATAGCGAATTGCGATTGCGGATCCGAACCCGGCACGCAAGTGCCGGGCCAAGCCCCGCACTTGCGTGCGGGGTTCCGATC
>CAYLLT010000093.1:0-8579 GCA_964384465.1 uncultured Planctomycetales bacterium
CAGACCACGATGATTTACGGACCAGTGTTCCAATTGAGATAGTTTCCCAGCCTCTCTGCGGACCTTCCTCTTCACGCGATGGTCCGCATGGTCCGCACAGCGGACCCTACTTGACCCGCGTTTCTCACTTCTCACCTCTCACTTCCGGAACGCGCTCCGTGTTATCTACTGAATGCAAGCACGGCCGACCGAAACACAGGTGAGCAATTCTGACCAATCGCCGGACGGACCCGTCGCGCCCGCACCGGCAAACGCGCCACAACCAAACGAAGCCGTGCGGCAGGTCGCATCCGACGCACACAACTCTTCGTCGCTGCGTCGCTTGCGCGCGATTCCGCCGACGCCAGCGGCGAATCGGCCCGCGCGGCGAACCCATTTTACATCTCTCGCCGGCGGCGATACCGTGATTGTGCCTGAATTGAGGAAACCGCACTTGTCCAAACCGCGACTGACGCTCCGGCTTCTGGCTGTTTTGTGCCTATGCACGGCTTCGCGCCACCCGGCGCTGGCGGGCCCGCGCTACGAGGGGAAATTCTTCAGCGGCCAGGGTGACGCCGAATACCTCCAATTACTGGACATCGCCCGCCGCCTGTTCGCGCCCGACCCCGAGTTCCAGAACATGGCCATGCTGTATTCGCCGGAATGGAACGGGTTGACCGAAGGGCCCACCTGGGGGGCATGGTGGATTCAGAACAGCTACGGAACGACGTACTGCGCACTGCCCTTCTATCAGGAGCCGTTCGTCACCTTCCTGAAGAACGCGAACGACCTGTGGTTCGACCAGATGGGCGACGGCCACACCGTCCGGCCGGTGAGCCTCTCCGGCAAGCGATACGAATGGATCCCCCCCGACGGCTGCCTGTGCGATGCGGCCCGGCCCGGATGGTTCGTCGCCAAGCAGGGCGACGGGGAGGTGGACATCCACGACTGGGGCATGGAGTTCACCGCCGCCGGTCTGCTCATGCAGGCCGAGCTGCTGCTGATCAACCGCGACGCGAAGCAGATTCAGCGATACCTGCCCAAGCTGGAGCGCTGCGCCAAGTTCATCGAGTCGCGCCGCGATCCGAAGAACAACCTGTTCCTGGCCGGGCCGGCCGGCAACCTGCTGGCGCCGAGTTACGCCGGATTTAAGAAGCCGGACGGCACCTATGATATGGCCTACCTGACCGGCCTGTCGGTCACGTACATCGCCGCGCTGGACCGGCTGATCGAGCTGGAGCGGCTGGCCGGCAACAGCAATATGGCCAAGCTCTATGCCGAGCGCCGCGACGCCGCACGCGAGGGACTCGCAACGCTGACGACCGCCGACGGCTATCTCATTCGCTCGCTCGACCCGGACGGCACGCGGCACGGCGTCTTCGGGGCCGAGAAGCACGGCTACTTCGAGGCGTCGCCGAATCACGACGCGATCTGTTTCCGCGTGGTCGATGATGCCCAGGCGGCCAGGATCTACGCGAAGTTGGCCTCGATCCCCGGTCTTCGGCCGCACGATCTGATCATCCCCAACTATCCCTCCTACGACGACATGTACAACGAACCGGCGGGGCTGTGGAGCTTCGGCCGATGGGTGAACGGCGGGCACTGGTCCACCTGCGAGGCGCGGATGGTGATGAGCTACTACCGGCTCGGAAAATTCGAGGACGCACGGCGGTCGATGCAGCAGATCATGACCTTCGCCCGCCGATGGCGGATGGACGCGCCGCTGATCAACTTCGGAGGCGACGTGTATCAACCCGATCAGCCGATCAACCTCTGCTACGACGCGTTCGGCGCGCCGGCCGCCCTGATCCGCGGATTGTTCGAGTATCTGTACCGAAGCGACAGTCTGACCCTCATCCCGCATATCCCGCCGAACATCACCGAGTTGGAGCAGCGGTTCCCGATCCGGTTCGGTAAGAAGCGGCTCTACCTCTCGACCGCCGGGAGCGGGCCGATCACCGCGGTATGGGTGAACGAGAAACCCTGGAGCACGTTCGATTCCAAATCCATCACGCTGGCGGAAGCGAACACGCCGAACATCGCTTACATCCGGATCGCCCTCGGCGGAGCGAAGCTCACGACCCGTCCGGCCACGCAACCGGCGGAGACCCAACCCGAGAGTCAGCCCGCTACATCGCCGGCTCCCTCAACTCGACAGATTGAGCGTTTCCTCAAGCTGGCCCGCGCCCGGGGGCTGGGTGAAGGATACGAGGTCGCCCATGCGGAACTGATCGTGGCGTGCATTGCCGCGCTTCACGAACGGCAAAACCTCCTGGCAAGGGGTAAACTCCCGGCTTTGGCCGAGCCGGCGCGATCCGCCGCGGACAAAAGTTACGCCGATACCATCACACGACTCATGGAGGGGCTGGACAAAACGATCAAGTCTTACCGGCAGAGCGACGATCCCCGTCAGAAAATCATTTTCCAGATCTGGCCTGAAGACAAATGAACCAACGGAGCTTGAACGGGATGTATTGCTTGAACACCGCCCTGCCTGAATCATCAACAAGTGAGCATAGGCCGCTTACCCGGTCGCTCGAATCAACGCGGCCCCAGCTCTTTCACAATGACTCGCCGAAGTGACAGCGGATTGATCGAGCCGACCTGTCTGTAGACCACCTGGCCGCCCGGCCGGATCAGCAACGTGAATGGCAACGCGCCGTTCCAGTCCTTGTCCACCGCTTCGAGCATCTCATATATGTTCGACGAGGCGAAGATCATATTGAGGCCCGACGCCTGCCGCGTTTTCAAGAATGACCACACGGTTTCCTTGCGATCCGGTTTGTCCGTGCTCAGCGTTACCATTTCAAACGGCCGCTGCCGGTACATGCGATTGATGGTGACCAGATCGGGGAATTCAACGACACACGGCCCGCACCACGTCGCCCACACATTGATGAGCCGAAGCTTGTCCGTCTTATTCTGCACCAGGGCCTTGATGTCCTTGACATCGATGTCGTCGAGCGTGACCTCCTCCTCCGCCAGCTTTTTCATGGCGGCCGCAACGCTCTCGCGCTTCTCCGACCATTTGGTCGAGCAGCCGAACGACTTCGTCCTTTCGACCGCAATCGGTTTGCCCGCCAGCAGCGCGTCCACGGCCTCCCGGGTATCGCGATGCTTCACATCTTTCTCGCGGTCCGAATCGTCAAACCGTCCGGCGTAGCGCAGCTTGCGGTCGGCATCAAAAATGAAAACGGTCGGCGTCGCCGCCGGCCCGTAAGCCCTGGACACCTCCTGCTTGTCGCCGTCGTACAGGTACGGATACTTGAAGCCGGCATGACCCGCCCGGATCTTCATGTCCTCCAGCGAATCGCCCAGGTCGGTATAGCCGAGCTCATCCAGCCGCAACGCTTTCGGATCATTGGGCGAAATCGCCACCACCGCCACACCCTTCGGCTTCAATTCCGAGGCCAGCTTATTGATCCGCTCCTCATACGCCTGCGCCGTCGGGCAATGGTTGCAGGTAAAGACAATGACCAGCACCTTCGCGGCGGCGAAGTCCTTGAGCGTGTAGCGTCGCCCGTCCACGCCCGGCAGATCGAAATCCGGGGCCGCACTGCCGATCGCCAGCGGACGGATCTCCGGTTCCATCTGAGCTGCCGGTTTACTCGCCGGCTTGTCCTCCGCCCGGGCGGCCGGCGCCAGTAAAATGCCCCCCATGATCCAGACGATGATCGATCTCATTCGTGCTCCTTCCATCCGGCCACAATGTGCCACGGAAAACTAGCTATCATAACAATTAAAAGTTGTGCCGTCGATTCGCGGGAATCTGGTACAATTCCGCACATGAAGCCGGTCGGAACAGCTTGGGGACTGACGTCCGCGGCGGGAATCCTCGTCTTGTGCGCTGTCCTCCCGTCCAGCTACGCCTCGGCTCAGTGCCTCAACACAATGATTACAGACTTCGAAGGATATGCCGACAACGACGAGGTCGTCCTCCAGAATCCCCGCTTCAGCCAATCGACGAGCACGAACCTCACTACGACTCCCGACACGCGCGGCGTCACCGGCGAGGTGACGCCCGACGCCGGCAGCAAGTGTTACAAGCTCGCCTGGCAGTTCGTCGATGGCGGCACCAGCCGCTGGCTTCGCGCGACCAGCTTTGATGCGGACAACGTGCCCAACCCCACCATCGAATTGAACAAGCCCATCCGCATCCGTTTCCGCATCGACTCGCCGTCATCGGGCTCGCTCCGCGTGAGCCTCGGCGTCCGCGAGACCGGGACCAGCGCCGCGGTCGGCCAGAACGGCGGCACCAGCGGCACCATCGAATGGATCGGCGCGACCGGCACCATCAGCGGCTCGCCGCAGGGCAAGCTCCTCGCCGCTTTTCCCGGCGTCTGGCAGACGCTGGTTTTTGCCGCCGGCGCCGATCCGGTTCTGGCCTTCACCGGAAACGGCGTGCTCAGCTCCGCGACCGGCAAGGGCACGCTCGAACACCTCGCCTTCGCCTGCACCGGTAACGCCGGCCCGTTCACCGTCTACATCGATACCCTCTCGCAACTCTGTGAACTTCCGCCGTCGATCACCGGTGATTTCGATCGCGATACCGATGTGGACCTCGACGATTTCACGTTCTTCGAAGCCTGCCTCACCGGCCCCGCCGCCGGCGCCATTCATCCCGCCTGCGTCGCAACCGATTTCGACCATGATATGGATAGCGATCAGACCGATTTCGGCATCTTTCAGCGGTGTTTGAGCGGGCCCGACATCCCGGCCGACCCGGATTGCTCCGGCCTCTCGCCGATCCCCCCGCGGCCCGCAAACGCCATCACCGGCAGCCAGTTCGTCACTCAGGTGTGGAGTCTGCCCAAGGCCACACGCGAGCAGATGATCCTCAGTGAAATGTCATCCGGGAATATTCCCGAATTCCTCCGCAACTTCGTCCCCGTGACCGTGACCGCTACCATCAATACTGTGCAGCACACCGGCACGTACGACGTGATGCCGGACTACCTGGCCATCGGCTCCGACGCCGATTTCGTCCGCATGCCCATGGGGCCGCTCACCGCACAGCCGATCGCCGACGCGTTCGGATGCCTGCTGCCCACGCGCAAAATGGTCAACCAGATCTACACCGCCGCCAGCGTGAAGCTCGCCCCACACCCGTACAGCCCCAACGACTACAACATCGAATCGGTGGACGTGTTCAACCAGAGCAACTCATACATCGAGGGTCAGCGCCTGGCGGCCGGCGCCCCGCTCGGCGCGCTCATCGGCGGCACGAAGAAAGACGTGGTCATCACGCCGCTGCTGGCCACCAACCCCAACAAGGTCGCCATCTACGGCTGGCACCAGCTCAACGGCCAGCCCATCCAGCCGCTCTACCTCGGCCACGACATCAATTACATGGATTACAGCCACGGCATCCGCTTCATCAAGCGCAGCATGATCGTGGACGGCGCGAACATGCTCGTCGCCGACGTGCTGAACAACGCCAACCTCGCCGCCCTGCTCAGTGACGAAGGCACCGTCGCCAACCCGCGATACTGAATCTAACGTGAACCCCCCAAGTCACGCTCGCATCGGGTATAATGACATTGCGATGAAGAGTCCCTTTCCAGGCATGGACCCATATCTCGAACGGCACTGGCTGGACGTGCATACGAAGTTGGTGACGTACGCGGCAGATGCTCTGAACATTCGACTGCCATCCGATTTGATCGCTCGGACTGAGGAACGCATCGCCATCGAGTCCGATGCGAATGAACCGGATCAATTGGCCCCCGATGTCCGGGTCCTTGAGGCTGTTGGCGCGGAGAGCCAATTTCCCTCGCCCGGCGGTGCGACCGCGTCAGCCCCCTACCGCCTCGTGGCACTCATCGAGCCCGTCACCGAGCGCTTCATCGAAATCATTGAAGCCACTGGCGAGCGGCTCGTCACTGTCATCGAGTTAGTGAGCCCGACCAACAAACGGGGGAAGGGCTTAGAGAATTTCAAAGAGAAGCGGGAAAAGCTGTTGGCGGGAAACGTCAATTTTGTCGAGATCGATCTCGTCCGCACCGGCGACTGGCGAAAGTTGCTCCGGCCGCATAGCACGCCGAAGGGCGTCCGATCACCGTATCGCGCGACCGTTCGCGCGACCAATGATCCCAATGCCGTTTACTATTATCCGATCTCTCTTCGCCACCCCCTGCCAGCGATCAAGATACCCTTGCGCCGCGACGAACAGCCGGTCGAGCTCCAGCTTCAACCCCTGATCGAGCAAGCCTACGTCAATGGCCGCTACGGCCGCACACTCGACTACAAGAAACCACCCGACCCCCCGCTGGAAGCCGACGACGCCGCGTGGTCCGACGCACTCCTGAAAGCCGCCCGCCAATCTTGAGGCCGGTAGGGCAGGTCGTAAGACCTGCCGAAACTATTCAGCGGGTCCGGAGAGTGGAGGCAGGTCGAATGACCTGCCCTACCTGGCTCGACAGCGATGGACACGGGGCGTCCTTGGAGCAGGTCGAGAACGGTTCATGCAAGGGTTTTATCTTCTATGAGCAGCCAGGCTCTCACATCGGATGAACGGGAGACACTCCGCCAGTTCTGCAGAATCTCGAGTGAGATCGTTCATTCCCGATTCTTCAAAGAATACCGGCAGAGATCGTGCGCGATCTTCATCGGCACGCTTCCGAACGGAACACGAGTAGACCAGTACCCACGCTATGACAAGGAGGATTTCAAGGCATTTGTCTTGGACTATCGCAAGCTACGAGCGAATAGCGAAGACACGAACGTGGCTCGCGTAATGAATCTTCTTCGGATCCGGGTATCTTCGTGCGAGCAAGAGGCCATTCGTGCTATTAAGAGGGAACTCCACGAGGAGGGCAATGCTTGGTGGGGTGTTACGGTGCATCTTGACGGCTCGCCTGATCCCGTTTTGCTCAGCTCCGTAGAGATCGAGAAATACCTCTTCAACGCCTCAGCTTTCCATACTGACAAGGACAAGCGTCCGATCTGGGAACAAATAGAACGACACGGGCCGTTCTGGGAACACGCGTTCTTGAGGTTTGCCATGTTCGTTGTGGACGCGGCTCAAAAGTTGGGACTGATGGCCCAGTCGCACTTATGAACCGGGAAAACGGAACGCGGCCCGTTTTGACACGTTTCCGTCTCCGGTAAGCATTCCCCCACTCGTCCGACAGGCGCGGGTGGCTTGTGTGGCGGACTGGTGTATCATGTATTGAACCACGTGGTCGCCTGGGTGCCGCTGCTGATTTGGCTACGTGGACGGAGGGCAATTGATGAGCAGAACGCGATGCGGCAAAGTCTTTGTCACTCTCGCTGTTGCGTGTGCACAGGTTACATTCTTCGAGATCGAGGCCTTCGCTTCTCAAGAGGTATGGGCCACCGGGCCAGCCGTTGGTGAAATCTATCGCTATGATCTCGACGGGGCCTTCCTGGGTCATCACTTGATTCCGAGCGGTGATCGCTTCGAGGCGCTCACCGTCGTCGGAGACGAAGTCTGGGGCAGTGGGAATCAAGACCCTGGTATCCACCGATTTGGATTCAACGGAGCCTACCTGGGCGAAATCATTGAACCAAACGGCGGCTTGAGATTGGAAGCGTTAACGGTGGTAGGCACAGAAGTTTGGGGTGCCGGCGCGGCCGTTGGTGAGATATATCGATATGGGCTTGACGGAACCTTCATTGGCCATCACTTGATTCCGAGCGGTGATCGCTTCGAGGCGCTCACCGTGGTCGGAGATGAAGTCTGGGGCAGTTGGAGTCAAGACCCTGGTATCCACCGATTTGGATTCAACGGAGCCTATCTCGGCGAAATCATCGAACCGAACGGCGGCTTGAGATTGGAAGCGTTAACGGTGGTAGGTGCAGAAGTTTGGGGTGCCGGCGCGGCCGTTGGCGAGATATATCGATATGGACTTGACGGAACCTTCATAGGCCATCACTTGATTCCAAGCGGTGATCGCTTCGAGGCGCTCACCGTCGTCGGAGACGAAGTTTGGGGCAGTTGGAGTCAAGACCCTGGTATCCATCGATTCGGATTCAACGGAAACTATTTGGGCGAAATCGTCGAACCAAACGGCGGGTTGGGCTTTGAGTCGCTCGTTTTGGTTCCAGAGCCGAATTCGCTTGCCGCCCTCATTATCATGACCGGAATTGCCGTCGCCTTCGGCCGTCATCGATGTCGCGATCATGTTTTGACAGGACTTAATAAGCGGGGTAGGGCAGGTCGCCAGACCTGCCGTCACTGTTCGACGTGTGCGTCGTGGAAGAAATCGCCGACCCGGCAGGCAAAGCCCGGCAGGATGGCCTCGTCGCGGACTTCGTCCTGGCCGCTCAGTTCCATCGGGCGGGCGTCGCCGCCGAAGATGTGCAGCGTCTGGGCCTGCGGGTCCAGCACCCAGGCGCGATTCACGCCCATGGCCAGGTATTCGCCGGTCTTTTCGACCATGGCGTCCCAGCCCTGGCCTTTGCCGACCACTTCGACAACCAGTTCGGGGGGTACCTTGCTGAAACTGATCGGCTCCTTATCGGCCGGTAGGCGCTGGTAGGAGAAATACGCTGCGTCGGCGCCGCGTACGGTGTCGGGATCGCGCTCGGTGATCAGCCCGGTGTCGCCAGTGAAGACCCGTCCGCGGCCTGTCGAC
>CAYLLT010000093.1:8589-25101 GCA_964384465.1 uncultured Planctomycetales bacterium
CGTGCCCAGGATTCGAGCAGGTAACACGCCCGCAAAGTAACCCGACTGTGTCGCAGACCGGCGGCAGTCAATTGAATCACCTCCCCGCGGACCAGTTCGCAAAACGGCACGTCCGCATAGCGCTCGGCGAATTCCTCGGCGGTCAGGTGTGTGGTTGCCGTGCTCATGGATCACCTCCGCCGATTTTAACAGTTCCGGTGGCTGCAAGCAATAACTGTAAAAACCGGTATTCTCTGTGTTCTCCGTGCCTCCGTGGTGCATACCGGTTTGAATAATACTCACGCCTGCGTATGCGGCCGGAACGGCGGCGGGACTTCCCACTCCCCCAGCAGTTTCATCATGTCCTTGACGCCGACCGGGCGCGGCAACGCGAACAGCTCGCCGTACTTGTATCCGCACTGCACGCCCTCCGCGCCCGCCACGCTGAGCACGTAGTGCTTGAGCCATGCGAACCGTTCGCCGCCAAACTGAGACTGGTAGCACTCGATGGCCGCGAGCTTCTTGTCGATGGTAGAAGTAATATCCATTATAAACTGCCCGTGGAAATGCAGCGATTCGGCGGCTATGGGCACCGGCCTATAGACCAGATGATCCATGCGGTGCGGGGGCGTGCCCCCGAATCGATCGTCCCACTTGGTCAGTTGCGAATAGAAGCGGGCCGCCTCGGTGATGAGCTGGGCTTGGTAGTGATCCGGCGAGCCCCCCGGCGTCCGGCCGGCCATCCCCACCACGACCCTCGGCCGATACCGCCGTAATACCGTGGCCAGCGCATACCGCGTGTCCGGGCCGTCCATCAGCTCCCGATTGGTCAGCGGCAGGATTTCCATGACCTGTGCGCCGAGAATTTCCGCCGCCGCCCGCGCTTCGGCCACCCGCGTCTCCGGCGTCCCGCGGGGCGTCGGCTCGCCGTTGGTCAGGTGGACCATGCCCACGCGGTAGCCCTGCCCGACCAGTGCCGCGATCGTTCCGCCGCAGCCGATCTCCAGATCGTCGGGATGCGGCGCGGTGAAAATGATGTCGAGTTGTTGATCGCCCGCTGCCATAGAATTTTCTCTCAATCGTTTGGCTGAAACCTGGCCGGCCCAACATGAACCCGTATCCGCCGACCGCTCGCCAAAATATAGACCCCGGCCCGCGATCTCACAAGCAGCGTCGCCGCGTATCGCTGCTGCTCCGATCACCGGCACAGTCACCTGCCTCACCACACGCAGATGACAATGCTGTAATCCGCCATAGCTTTGCCCGCCGTCATCGCGCGGGACAAAAACCGCCGATAGAGACGGTTTTTCGCATGTCACCTGCCATGCGCTGCCGATCTATACTTGACAGGCGGCGAGCAAACCATTAGTGATTAGACATTGGCGCGATAAGTTTTTACCCATTTTCACCCAGAAGAAAGGGACAACCTCATGGCTGGCCTGCGGTGCATTACTGCATCGAGTCTGTTCCCTTTCTCTTCGTCGAGCATCGAAAGGAATACGCATGAGTGACAGGCATTGGCGAAAGAGTGGAGCAGCTTGCGTGATATTTCTCGCGGCTGCGGCGATGGCTCAAGCTCAGTCCGGCAAAGCCGCCACCAAAAACGTTTTCGATCGCGTTCCCGACGTCCGGCTGGCGGCGGCCGACAAGGAAGAGAAGGAGATGACCGGCAGCGAGCGCGAGACCACCGAGGTGAAAAAATCGTCGGCTGCGGATGAGATGGAGGACATCCAGTCGTTCAACACCTACACCTCACTGGAAGATGGCCAGCCGGGCCAGCCGGGCGAACTTCAGATCAACTATTTCAATGGGTGGGAGACCACGTCGGGCGAATCGGATCCCTGGCTGATGAAGACGGAGATCGAGTACACGTTCAAGCAGGAGTTGCTCCGAAACACGAAGCTCGGTTTGGCCGTGCCGCTGGAACTGGGGAATGGCGGAGTTGACGGAAATGGCGACATCGAGTTTGCGTGGAAACAGCGCTGGATCGCGGAGGAGGAGGGCAACTGGTGGCCCACGTTCTCGACGATCAATGAGATCCGCATTCCCTCTGGATACCACTCAGAGAAAGTGGACTGGACGCTCACCGGCGTGCTGGCCAAGAACATCGGCCCCGGTACCGCGTACGTGAACGCCTGGCTGAAGTCCGCCAACGGCAGCAACAACCTGGAGGACGAGAGCACGTTCTGGGATCAGTTGTGGTGTGAGGAGAAGGGGGAGGATCTCCGCAACTTCCAGTGGGGTTTCCGTTTCGGCTACAAGTGGCGGCTCAGCGAGAACTTCGCGATCATCCCGGCCTACATTATGGAGAGCAGCGAACTACGCGGCGGCCACAACCAGAACCGCGGCGAGATTTCGGCTGAGTGGCGGGTGAATGAGCAACTATCGATCGGTCCGGGCATCCTCTTTGGGCTGGATGGCGGCGACGAGACGCCCCACTTCGGCGCCGGCATCACCCTTCATTACGAGTGGATCTTCTGAGCAAGCCCTTTTCGCTGAGAATCTGGCAATGAATAGGGGCGCCGATCAGTAGTGACCGGCGCCCCATTTTGTTAGATAAAACCGGAGGTAGAATGCTGCTCAGCCGCTCCAGCCACAGTTGACGGACATGCCGCCGAAGAACTCGTCCTGGATCGCGCCGCCTTCGAGTTGGCCGGTGCTGCGGCCATGCTTGTTCTCGGCGGTGCTGCTCTGGCCAATCTGGACGAAGAAGAATAGACTGTTCGGCATCTAAAGAGTTTAGAAGAGTGGGTAACGTGCCCCCTCAAAATAGGACTCGTGCGAAAAGGATAAGGCCATGAGAAGACTGATGTGTGGGTCCATACTCGCATTGCTCACCGGGACGATTATTCCGCTCACAGGATGTAAGGCCGACTCGAAAACTTCGATGGAGTCCATGGACGGAAAAGTTATTCCATGTCAGTTCTGTTACGAGAAGGCTTTCTATTACCAGAACCAGCACGGCCACACGCTCAAGACCGAAGAGTACAAGTGCGAGAGTTGCAAAACCGAGGTCGAACTCTATGAAAAGGACGGCAAGCGGATGATGAAATGTGCCGGTTGCGCTTCGGAGGGCATTCGCTGCAGCATGTGTAAGAAGCCCCCCAAGTCTTCTGGCTAGGGCGCAAGTCAGGCTTTTGGACTGCAAAACAAGTGCGCTGGTCTATCCTTCCCCCCTCCGGCAGCGGGCCGTAGTGGAAGAAGGAGCGTCATTGAGTTGTGGGGGCGGGTTCCGTCGACGCGCGGGCGGCGAGTTCTTCGGGGGCGGCGGACGCGAGGTGGTTTCGGGCGTAGAAGGCGTAGTAGGCCATCCCTCCCAAATACATGATCAGCGTCAGCCAAAGCACGGTCCCCTGGTTGAGCCAGCCGTAAATAAGGGCCGAAAACACGCACATAACGATGACCGCGGCGGGCAGGAATGGGTACAGCGGGACCTTATACGGGCGCGGCATGTTCGGATGTTTGACGCGCAAGATGAACAGACAAATCATCGCCAGTATGTACCACACCAGGGCGGTGAGATTGCAGGTGAGCACCGCGACCATCACGGCGTCGTATTTGAAATAACCCCAGATCACAAACCCGGCGACGACCAGGCTCCAGAAGAAGATCGATACATCAGGTGTGCGGCGGTTGTGGTGCACATGGCCCAGGATGCGCGGCAGGTAGCCGGCGCGTCCCAGCGAGAAGGACATGCGCGTCACGGCGTAAATCATCCCGTTGTAGCTCACGATCATGCCGAAGATCGCGACGATCGAGAACGCGATGAGGTGCGGCCGCTCCGACGGCTTGGACCAGACCTCTTTGAACACCTGAGGCAGCGGGAAGGAATTGCTTTCGGCACCGGTCACTTTGTAATCGTTGCCCGCCGCCACGGCAAAAAACCAGGTAAAAATGACCAGCACAATAAGTGTGATCTGGGCGAGTATCATGCCACGGGGAATGGTGCGGTGCGGCTCGTGGGTCTCTTCCGGCGCCAGCGCCACCGTTTCGATGATCACCAACCACCAGATCGCAAAGGGGATCGCCTTGAGCACGCCGGACCAGCCGTCGGTGAGCAGCGGATGTGTGAAAACTCGTTCCAGCCGCACGCCGGGGATGCAGGCGATCCAGAACCAGACCAGGGCCAGGATGGCTCCATAGGTCATGTACTCCATGATCTTGGCCTGCTCCTTGGCGCCGATCCATTGCACAACCGCGAAAACCAAAACGGTGCCCAACGCCGCGATCGTGGTGGCGGTTTGCTGGTTTACTCCGCCGGTCAGCAGATTGATAACGAAGTAGATGTATGCGCCCGTGGCCATGGCCGTCCCGATCGTGGCGAAGAGGGCTTCCAGGAACATGGACCAGCCCATGACGAAACCGAACCACGGTCCGACGGCTCGACGACCGTAGGCCAGCGGTCCACCGGCAAAAGGCATCGACACGGACAGTTCGCAGAGGGCTAGTACCCATGTCATGTAGAGAGCGCAAACAAACAGCGAGGCCAGGAGCATGCCGATCGGACCGGCCTTGCCCAGCCCGCCGTTCCATCCAAAGTATTCGCCCGTGATGACGGCGCCGACGCCGAGGGCCCAGATGTGAAGCACGCCCATCGGTTTCTTGAGCGCGTGGTCTTTGAGATACGCGCGATCCTCGGGACGCAAGGTACTCGCATCGACGCCAGTTTCGGCGACCACTTCCTCGACAATCTGGTCGATTTCGGTGCGGTTCGATGCAACATCGGCGGTGTTCGACTCAGCCACGGCACTTCCCCTCAAGCGCACGCCGGACCGTCAGCGCTCGCAATTGGAGAATCGTTTTGTATAGAAGGCCACGCGAGCACAAAAACGACAGAATAGTTACAATCTCTTGGATGCACTACACTAGAATTTGAAGATCACGTCGATGCCCGCGGTCATCTGCCAGGTGTCCGTCGTGTGCTTGCCGGCGAACGGCACATTGTTGGCCGACCAGTCCCAACGCAGCTCGGGGCGGATCATAAGATCTTTGAGATAGGGGTCCTTGGGGAATGGGGTAATCCCCACGCCGGTTGTCACCTCGTAGAAGTCCCCCTGGAAGCCGGTGCGCACGCCGTAGTGATCCCGGAACCACTCCGCGCGGCCGGTGGTGCTGACGTAGTCGTTGAACACATAGTTGAGATAATACGCGATGCCATACCAGTCGGCGTCTCGTTTCCGCACTACTCCCACGTTGTTGATCGCATTGGGCACATCGTCCTCATAACCAAAATCGGCGTTGATGATCTGGGTCAGTTTTTCGGTCCATCGGTAGGTCCAAACCCCATCGATGACCACGCGGTTACCCGGATTGCTGTGCCAGGTACTGTGACTGGCGCCGATGTACGCGAGGCTCAACCTCGGGCTGCTGAACTGCTCGGGGCCGGCGATCACGTTCAACCCGAACTGGGAACGCGGATTCGCGCCGCACTGCTCCTTGCTGGACAATAGGAAACCACCCATCCAAGAGGCGCCCTTGTTGTTGTCCTCCCAAACGTCCCACCCGCGAACGACGGCGAAATAGACGTTGTTGGTCGGGTTGAAATAGTAAGTGAGCTTCAGCCCGGTGTGCGTGAACGGGATGGCGTAGCCGAATAGCATGCTGCGCGAATAGAGCCAGTTGCCCGGAGCATCGATGACCTCGGCGCCCATCGTGGTCACCCACTTGCCGAAGATAATATCCAGGCCCTCGCCCGGATCGCCGGTCTTGATCCACATCTCGGCGTAGGCCTGCTGGAGATCCGGTTGCGCGCCGCGGTTGAACGGCCAGGGGTTGGGCGGATTGGAGTACGGCGGGTTCGCTCCAATACTGTGCCCATCCATCAGTCCATAGGAATGGATGTTGCGGGAGTCCGCTCCATAGATGAAGTCGGCGCGCGCGCCGAAGTCAATCGCCTTGCTGGTATCCACCACCCGATCCATCGTGAACTTGAGCTGATTCAGGATGAGGTTGTTGTACTTGTGGCCATCAAAGACGCGAAGGAACAGGGGCGGTCGCGGGCCACCCTGGTGCCGGGAGGGACCGCCGTGTATCCGCCCGGTGAAGCCGGACTCGACCCAACCATACGCCCGCAAGCCGAGATCCTTCATCGGCTTCCCGAGTCCGATGGCGTCAAGACCTTTTTGAAGCAGCCCGGGCGGCCAAGTCGGAGCAGCCGGCTGGGTGGTCGGTTGCGATTCCTCCTCGGTACGTGAGGCGACTGTCTCGGATGGCTCGTTCGGGTCATTTACCATTGCGGCGAGTTCCAAGGCCGCCGCCTCATCGGCTGCGTGCTGGCCAGGTTTCAGCGAGATCGGCCCCGGCTCGTCCGCCCATGCGCGCAGCGGCATCCCCGCCGAGACTCCCATCACCACGCAGGTTGCTAGCAGACCAACGGCAGGCGCGAATATTCGGTCGTACTTACACAAGGGATTACCTCCTTTCAGGAGGGGTCAGGCAGCGAAAGATTTCGCTTGCCGAACACAACGTATCCCGACCTGCCCGGCACTTGTTTTACGTGCCCGCGCCAGGAAGCGTAATCCCGGCTGCGGCATCCCCGACAATGGTGCTGACAAACGTGGCAATAATGCCGTCGCCCAACAGGCTCGCGTAGAAGTTGTAGGGCACGCAGCTACCGGCTCCCCACATCCACAACATTCCGCCTGAGCCCAAGAGAGCCATGATCTTCGACCAGCGAACCAATCTGCTCATCATCAATCTCCTTCTGAAGAGGCGTGACCATGGCCACGCTGAACAAAAATCCACGTCCAGAGGCATGCAGCCCTTGCCGGCCCCTGTCGCGTCCACCATCCACTTGGCCAGATGCCGATTACTGCGCCGACGGCATCAGCTCGCCCGCACAGCGTTTTTACCTTCGCAGATTTCACCATGAACAGCCTATGTGACAGACAGGCGTTCCGCTCAATAAAATCAGACGTTATTGTTACCCTCTTGCACCGCGCCATTGCGTGAAGAAGATCAGCCCGAGCGATAAGCGTCTCACAGTATTAACGGATCGTCATTTAGAATTCTAGAGGAATATTTGCGTTTGGGGGAAACGGCCGAACCCCACTCACTCGCTACGGCACAACCGAATACTTCGGGCTGTCTGGACCCGGCACACAGGCTCAATAGAAAATGGGCGGGTGGGAGGACTGAAAACGCGCCTGTTTCATTTTCAGCCCCCTAAGAACGTTCGGCACCCAACCGACGCCCCCACCAGCCCACTTTATCCCAGGAGTGGCACCCGGCCCGCAGCTTCGCGGATCAACTGGCGCCAGATAATTTGGGGACTCCCGAAGGAAGTTTCAACAACGGTGGGTAGAGCAGATTGCATGCCAAGCCGGAAACGTAAGACCGATTTCAGCGTGAAACGCGCAAGTCATTGTGTCCCTATGTTTTGCATCAACACGCTGGTGCGGTACGCAAATGTAAGCCGGATCGCTCCTGCCCAGTAACTCATCGCTGCGGCTTGTGCTGCACAGTGGTTGTGCGAGACGGACTTCCGTCATGCAAAATATGCGCTGTCCCAAAAAATAGCCCCCGGCATGGCGGGGGCTATATCAAACCAGGAACCCAACGTGAGAACCACTAAGCGGCGGGCTCATGCGTCTTCCAAAGCTGCCCTTCCAGCCCGTCGACGATGTCCCGCAATCGCTCGCCGCGGAAGCCCGCCGGCGTTTGGCGCTGAACGATCTGGTCATCCTTCAGCATCTGGCCGATTTTGCGGTTGGCGAGGATGACGGTCGAGTGGTTTTTATTGCCCATAAAACGGCCGATCTCCGGAAAGCTCATATCCGTGTGCTTCCTCGCGAGATACATCGCGATCCCGCGCGCCAGCGCTATCGTCCGTGTTTTTCGCGATGTATGGAGATCGGCCGATGTTAAACCAAAATACGTAGCGACGGTTTGATCGATGCCCTCCAGCCCCACGCTCCGCTGTGTCCGGTGCAAATGGTCAGCCAGCGCACGTTTGGCCAGCGACAGCGTGATGTTCTGATGCGACACCGCGCTCAGCATGACGAGCTTCAGCAAGGCCCCTTCCAGCTCGCGGACATTGGCCTGTAGATGCTCGGCGATGTACTGAATGACGTCCTCAGGGACCGGTTTCGGTGTGGCCAGGCGTGATCGACGCCGGAGAATCTCGCAGCGCATCTGAAAATCGGGGACATCGATGCGGACCACCATGCCGGCGATAAAGCGGCTCAGGAGCTGCTCGTTGAACTGTCCGATCAGCTTCGGGTGCGAATCCGATGCCAGTATGATGCTCTTGCGTTGGCCGTCGATCGCATTGAATGTATGAAGGAACTCCTCCTGAGTCGCCTTCTTGTTGGCCAAGAAGTGAACGTCGTCAATAATCAGCACGTCCAGGTGGCGGAACCGCTGCCGGAACTGTTCGACCTGATTGGCCCGCACCGCCATGACGAAACCATTCGTGAATTCGTCGCCAGTGACGTATTCCCAACGCACATCCGAATGCTTCTCGGCCAATTCATTGCCCAGCGCGTGCAGCAGGTGGGTCTTGCCCAGCCCGCAGGCGCCATGGACGAAGATCGGGCTGTAAGCGGTGGGCGACCGGTCCGCGATCTGCCGGACGACCGAGACGGCCAGTTCATTAGTGGAGCCGACGACCAGGTCATCGAAGCGGCCCCGCAAGGCTCGTGCGGCGGGAGGGGCCCCGTGCCGCAGGTAATGACGGGCGACGCGCTCGGGATTCTTGGCGATAAAGTCCGCCTGCGAATCCAGTTGCCGCTTCTTGAGCGCGTGGAGCAGCTTGGGATCCACCGCGTAGGAAATCTGATAATCGTCTCCCGTCACCTTCCTTGCGGTGTCGGCGATTACCTCTGAATAGTGGCGCTCGATCCAGCCGCAGATGAAGTTGGTGGGAGCGCTGACCTTGAGGTGCCGATCGGCGACCAGGAACTGCGTGGCATTCTTGAACCAGACTTTGTAGCGTTGCGGGCCGAGTCGTTCGGCCAACTGGGATTGAATGAGATGGACCGTATCCATACGGGGCACATGCACAGGGAGACTCCTTCCCGCGTCCAGAAAGGGGCGCGTCTTGCGACCGGAATAGAATGGTTGAACTTCACGAACTCGGTCCGGGACGTGTGCTTCCCGTCGGGGCCGAGAGGACCGTCGCCAACGTTCTCTAACATAACGCGCGTTCGCCCGAAAGCAACAAGGAAATCTTGAGCTTCTTTATAGAGGCCCACAAAGAACCACAGAGATTTTTATGTAACCTTAACTTAAGTGAAAAAAATATTTTTCGCACACCATCCGGGGGGAGAAGATGTGGACAACCGGTGGGAGTCGCGCAAGCTTCGGTGCGGCATAGTCGGAGATCAGCACGGCGCTTGTGCCGCGGAGGGAGATCGAAGGATTTTGATCCACGCATCTCTCCGGGAAATCTCTTGAAATCCGAAGCGCTGATACAATTTGCGGGCGGGTTCATTCCTCACGTCGACAGAGAGCATCAACGTAACCACCGCCTTCTCGCGCGCCAACTCCACCGCCCGCCGCAGCAGCGCAGACCCGTAACCGATGCCACGCCAGCGCTTTAGCAATCCCATGTACACGACTTCAATCGCAAACCGCTCGGGCACCTCGGTCAACAAGATGACACCAGTTGGCTTCCCATCGACAGTTCCAAGCAGCCAGTGCCGCGGATCAAAAATTCCCGTCGCCCGGTGACTCGCGAGAATATCCTCGATATCGCGAAGCCCGTTCAGCGAGCCGCAATCCAGACTTTCTTCGTAAGAACCTGCTACCACATTCGCGAAAAGCGGGTGTGTTTGCGCGGTATACGTCGCCCAATCCAGCTTGGGCGGGAAGTTATGCGGCAACACCGGCTGCGTCAAGTCATTTTCAAGATAAAGAAGCTGTGCCAAGTTTTGAAAACCCGCTTGACGATAAACCGCCGCCTCCTGTACGGATTCCGGCGCCACCATGCTCTGGAGGAATTGAATCCGCCGGTTGCCGGCTCGCACGGAAGCTTCCTCGAGCAGAACGCAAACCGCTTCCCGTACGTCCGGGCGATCGAGCACGGCGGGAATGAACAGGCTGGAAGTCCGGCCGGGCGAATCGACGCATAGACAAACCGCCACATCGGCGCCATTCCGCCGGGCGACCAGACAATGCTCCAGCGAGAGCCGATACTTACTCGCGTAATCGGTCAGGTACTGGATCTGCTGATCGATTTCCGCCCGCGAAAGGTCCGGCCGTGCGATCAGCAAGGCGAGCGCCTGGCGGAGCTGAACGGGGTCGGCCGGCTGAACGATGTTCATCGGTGCTCTCACCGCGGAATCAACGATCCTTTCGAGGCACTCGGGTGCTGTCCAAAGAGATCAGCGGGAACTTGGGGTGAGTATCCCTCGACGTTGAGATCGCTCTTGGGGACGAGCACGACCGTCCAGGGGCTGGCCGGGTGAAGGCCGGGCGATTCTTCAAACCCCGGATGAATCTGCCGCTCCTGCACGTGCACGCGCGGCCCCTGCCGCCAGACGCGCGTGATGCGGATTCCCAGCTCGTTGCTCGGCGTCGGGCCCAGCCCGGCAATGAGCACCATCTGCGAATCGAAATCGACGGGAACCTCGGTCAGCGGGATCTGGGCCAGCGTGGCGCGATCGCGAGCCACGATGCGGATCGGCCGGGCGATTCGTGAGTAGGTCCCGCTCTTTTCCCACAGCACGGGCAGGTCCTCGGCGGCAGTGGAATCGCTAGACCGCTGCGGCTGCGTGGCCGTACAGGCGAGTGACACCACGATCATTCCCACCCCGATCACCAGACCGGCGGCGATCGAATAGGACGGTCGATTGCGCATGCGCTAGATCATAGTGGATTTCATTCAAATGGGCGCGGTAAAGAAGAGATTCGCCAGCTCCTGAGGGACCTCCAGCGTGCCGCTTTCGATGGCCGCCTGCAACTCACTGGTGGTCTCGATGTTGTTGTGGTCCAGGAATTCAACCACGGCCTGCGCCTGCTGATCCGACAGCGGCGGTACCGTCAGCCCGAAGCTGCTGCCCAGACCCGCCAGCGCCTGCCATTCCACGGCGGTCAGCGCGCCGATCTGCCCGCTCTGGAACTTCGACAGCGCACTCGCACTGGGCGAGCAGCCGGCCAAGGCGAGCAACAGACCGGCGGTCACAAGTCCGCAGCACTTTTTACACAGAGTATGCATGATGAATCTCCTTTGCCTCGCTTGGAAAAACAGGTTTTCAGAGGAGAACGGCCCGGGCAGGTCACATCGGGTTGAGGAGCGCGTCGATCAGATCTTCATCGGTGATCCCGAGATCGCGCAGCGCTTGCCGCTTCTCTTCTTCGGTAAGATCCGGATTGTTCAGGATCTTGTCGACCGCTGTGAGACGGATCTGAACGCCATTCGCCCCCTCCAGGACATCGTTGAAAGGCGGCTGACAGCCGCACAGGCCCACGCAACCCGCCAGGATCACTCCCGCCAGACGGCCGTTTCGCCGGCCGCGCCTTCTGACAAGCCTCAGGCCACTACGCCACATCCGACATCCTCGCCACGCTCGATTCGAGTATGAGCACTGGACGAGTAAGATTAGTGTCGTCCAGGTGACAGAGCAACATGAATACCGCGGTTTGTTCGGGAATCGGGCCGGTAAAGTGCCCCCTCCAGACGTGCCGGGAGCCGCGTTTACCGGAGCTTTCTGGGTCGGCAATTTCTCTGGGTCCGGGTATAGATAATGACCCCGCCCGCTATGATGCCGTACCATTGCCCCCGAACTGCCAGGGCTGTGACTGGCGCGGCTGACGCGTAAAGGGATATCATGGTGCATAGAGTCCTTCACCGTCGGGAAGCGTACGGCCGCTAACCGGAGGGCCGCGATGGAACTTCATGCTGAACTGTTGAAGAAGAACGGCAAGATCGAGTTCGTGGTCCTGCCCTATGAAGAGTTCCTGGCTCTCCAGGAGCGGTTGGAGGACGCCGAAGACCTGCTCGAACTTCGACGAGCGAAGCTGGAGGACACCGGCGAACCCGGCATACCGCTCGAAGAGGTGATGAAGCGCTTCGGCATGACGGACGACTCAGCCACAACTCTTGAAGCTCGAGATCCATGAGAAGTCGAACTGCCGAGATTGCCGAGTTGCCGCCGTTGCCGGAGCCGGATGAAAATGGAAATTGCCCGGCGGTGGAGTATGTGCGGGTGTCCATCGCGCGCGACATCATCAAGGATCGAGTCAAGGCCGGCCTGAGCCAGCGGGAACTGGCCGAGCGGGCGGGCATCCGCGTGGAAACGTTGTGTCGCATCGAGACGGGCAGGCACACGGCCAGCGTGCCCACAATCGACAAGATCGACCGGGCGCTCAAGCGCGCCCTCTCCCAGCGGCAAAAGCGACGATGAAGCGCGGCGAGCACACCGGCCTGATGACGACGGGTGGCACCGACAAGTTCTTGTTTGTCGGTACATTCGATCGGGAGACGTTGTATAACAGGGTGAGATCAAATCGCGACCAGCACGCACAAAAACGGACTTGTGTGTGCCACCCGCCGCCCATGCCTACCTTCGGCCGGGCGGACGGGTGAATTACACATTAGCGGCCGAGCACGCCGCCACCGGCAAGGTGGTGCAGGGATGGAGCGCGGGCGGCGATGCCAAGGACGCGCTCAATGACCTTGCGCGGTGTGCTGGGCTTCTGTGACAATGGCGGTAGAATGATGGCTCTGATCGTTGGCCAGTGCGAATCTTAGATCGGAGTTTAATCCTCATGAACGTGCGCACACCGCGAATTGCCAAGATCATGTTTGTATCCCTCTGCGCCATCTGCTATCCGGGCTGCCTCTACAGAGTTGAATATAAGTCGATCTATCCGTCTTGCAAGATTCCACCCGTTGCCGAGGCGATGATTGTCGATGGAAGCTACGGCAGGGCTAACAGCCTGTGGCAAAAGTCGATTTCACCCCTTCTGGCGGGGTCAAAAACGCGGTTTTCTGGACTTCTGCCACGGGCTGCTAAAGAGCTGGGACAGCGCAGCACCTTGCCACATATCTCCGAGCGGGAGAAACTGGCCCTTGCCATTGAGGCTCGCCACGAGTTTACGTCTCAGATTGGATCACACGATTACCGGGTGATCGGCTTTATTGGGGCTTCCGGAAACGGATACACGAGCACGCAATCCTTGAAACAAGCAATGGCGAAACGTGCGGCGCATGAGGGTGGAGATATCCTTCTGATTACGAGGTCCGAACTGGTCGAACGACCGTTTGTATATCAGTCACCAGGCACCGCGACAACCTACTACTACGGGAATATGGCTTCTACTACTTACAATCCTGGCCAGACCTATGCGGGCAGAATCGCTCTCCCGTTGGCTGAGGGCGCGGTGTTGAAGTATTCCCCTGGATGGGACCAGAAGATTCGAGGTTTACTCGCATTGGATGATGCGCCATTGAAGCGGGCCGTCAGCGAAATCGAAAACATATGGAGGTCGGAACGGGATTACGGCACAATGGACGAGAAGGTGAACGACTTGTTGAACCACATTGTTCCGACATCCCAGCCAGAGAGTCAGCCGAGTTTTATCGCCTCGCCGACCAGCCAACCAGAATCAAAAGATCCATTGGCCCACGTTCAGGCCGGTATCGTGACTATTCGCGCAGATGACCGTCTGGGATCGGGATTCTGTGTGAAGAATTCTCGCACGATTATTACCGCTGCCCACGTTGTCGAGAACACCAATGTGGTGTTCGTGGATTTGCCCGCTGGGGATTCTGTCTCTGCTGTTGTCTTTCGGTTTGACTCTGATTCCGATTTGGCGCTTTTGATGCTTAACCGAGCAGTTGGGCTGCAACCGCTTCAACTGAGAGGTGGCCCGCTAAACATTGGGGAAGAATGTTTTGCTCTGGGCGCACCGAAGGGATTGTCAGGGACCGTGACGAAAGGAATCGTGAGTGCAACCAGAACGCTCCGGGGCGTGCAGCTCGTTCAGACCGATGCCGCGATCAACAAAGGCAATAGCGGCGGACCGCTGGTGGATCGACAAGGGATTGTCATTGGTCTCTGTGATTTCAAATTGACGGGGGACGCGGAAGGGCTTGGTTTCGCTGTAGGTACGGAGGCGATCAATTCGATTTTAGGCCGGTAACTGATAGGTAGCCGGCTGATCCCCGGCGAACGTGGTCCGGCGTTACGCTCTTGCACAATCCGGCACGCCGTCGGTCCGCGGCCCACTGAGGATTGTGCAATGTCTCTACACCCCCAACTCGTCGAAGCGCTTCACCTCTTGGATTCGCCAGAATGCTGCCGGGTGAATGAACGGCCCCCGCAGCTCACAGAGAGTATCCTACGTATTCTCGACGACAAGGGCTTGATTGAAGTCTGCTGGTGGGAACACCGAGAGAAGGTCATGCGGCCATTGGAGAATCCCTCCCCAAACCCGGATGACTACATCTTCGTGCCGCATTGGTTCTCCCCGCAGCGCAATCGAGGGGAAGTGGCCAAAGTTGGAGAGGATCAATGGACTGCCGTGCTGAACGGCAGTCGTTATGCCGCGGGAAAATCACCGGGGCTGCGCCTGACACCGGCGGGTAAAGCTGCGTTGGCGGAAGCGGCTTTGGTCCCATCGGCTGATCTCAAGGCCCCGCCAAACGCGACGCCGACAGAAACTTTGACTGGTGAAGCCAAGGCACTTGCATTGCTGGTACAGCATGATGGCTGGACCGATACGCAAATTGCTGCTGCCGTTCCCTGCTCTCGCCAGACCCTTTACAAGTGGCCCCGATTTAAGGCAGCCCGTGCGGCACAGAAATCGGGGAAGGAGAATCTTCCCACGGGCCGGAAGGATGCTGAAACGGGGAATCTGGACGCGTGGGCGAATGAGAATGGATAGGCGACAGGCGACACTTCAGATGACACCCGCACCTCGAAAACCCCAATAAACATTGGCTGAAACGCGAACCGGCAGGCGACACCTTGGCGACACAGGCCCATTCTCTGTGGTGATTGATTCTGGATTGACTCAATTACGATTGTGAGGTAAACTATGTCCGTGGAAGTTTTCCTGACCGCCGATGCGCGTGAGGCGATGAACGATCTGCCGATGCCGATCCTGCGGCGGGTCAACGTGATACTGGAGCGGTTGCGGTCCTGGCCGGCGGTGAGCGGGGCCAAGCCGCTGACCGGTGATCTGGCCGGCCACTACCGGATTCGCACGGGTGACTACCGCGTGCAATTCCATTTTGCGGCGGGCAGGATCATCGTCGAAAAGATCGGGCATCGGGACCGGTTCTACGATTGAACGGGTGAGGTGACGTATGGCACAAGGGCTGGTGCTGGACGGCAAGGAATACGTGATCCTCAAGCGCAAGGAATACGACGCCATCATCGCGGAGCTGGGCGACAAGCTGCCCCCGCTGCCGGAGCCGGACGCGGAAGGGCTGACGCCCGCGGTGGAATACGGCCGGGCGCTGCTGGCCCGCAAGATCATCCAGCGGCGCGAGGCGGTGGGCATGTCGCAGGCGGCACTCGCGCGTGCGGCCAAGCTGCGGGTTGAAACACTGAATCGCGCTGAACGGGGCAAGGTCAACCCCGATGAAAGGACGCTGAGCAGGATCATGCGGGCGCTGGAAAAGGCGGAGTCCGCCAAGTCAAGAAAGGGACGGTGAGCCGCCGGCCGAATATCAGGGAACCGAAGGGGACGGCTTATCAGGTAAAGATATACAAGCCCTTTCAGGACAAGAACATTCGCAAGGGAGCGCGGTAGTTCTATCGGGAAGGATGACCCCGACGGGATTCGAACCCGTGTTGTCGGCGTGAAAAGCCGATGTCCTAGGCCTCTAGACGACGGGGCCGCGCGCGTGCGGTCAATGGCAGTATAGAGCAGGCCCCGCCGCGGGACAACGCTCAGAGGGTGTGTGAGAAGTGCGTGTGGATCGGTTCTCCGTAGCGGCCGGGCTCCGTACCGGCCGCCAAACTCGATGATCGGCCGGTACGGAGCCCGGCCGCTACAACTTCTCACACACCCTCTCAGCGATCTGGATGCCGCCCATTGCTCCAGGCCGACTCGATCCCGCGGATAAACGCGCTCTTCGCATCCGTGTGAATTCCACGTCCATCGGATGTCCATCGCGGGCAAAGTGACGGGACCGCGGCGGCGACGACGCGCTCAGGGGACGGCCGTCTGCGCTCCATCGGCGTCGCCGGAGGCGATCACCGAACCATCGACGCGCTTGCGGAGAAAGCTGACCAGCCGTGACTGCGTCCAGTCCACGCGAAAGGATTGACCGCTCACATCCGTGTACTCACCGGCGGCGCCGGCGGCGTGATCGTCCTCAACGACGCGGGTCGTGGTGTCCTCATCGCAGGTGTATTCGCTGCGCACCCTGGTCTGCGGGTTGTATACCACCAGATAGCACGGCATCGCTGGCTCCTCGAACGTCTTTGACCGACCTGCCCGATTGGACTTCAACAAACCAGTGTAATGCGTCGTGCCGCGGGCCACAACGATCAGCGGCCGCCGCTCGTGCGTGACACTTCCGGCGGGTCGTGACCAGCGCCGTTCACGGCGCTTTCCCGCCGCAGGCGGGCTTCA
>CAYLLT010000094.1:0-25033 GCA_964384465.1 uncultured Planctomycetales bacterium
TTATTCCGATCCCATCGCCGACGGCCCCACCATTCAAGCTTCTTACACCCGCGCGCTGGAGCGCGGCATCCGCGTCAAGGACATATTGGCAATGGTGTCGCGCTTCCGGACACGCAGCGAGCTGCCGCTGCTGGGGATGCTGTCGTATTCGCTGGTGTACCGCATCGGCCTCGAACGCTTCATCGAGATGGCCCGTCAGGCCGGCCTGGACGGGTTGATCCTGCCCGACCTCTCGCTGGAGGAGGCGTCGCAGACCGCCCAACTGGTGAGTAAGGCCGGGCTGCGCATGCCAATGCTGGTCTCGCCGACCTCGACGCCGCAGCGCCGCGCTCGCATTGCCGCCATCTCCACCGGGTTCGTTTACTACATGTCGGTGACCGGAATCACCGGCGAACGCCGTCAGCTCCCGCCGGAGCTGGTGAGCAACGTCCGCGAACTCCGACGTGTGTCCGGCCAGCCGGTGATCGTCGGGTTCGGCATCAGCACGGCCGAACAGGTCCGGCTGGTCTGCTCCGAAGCCGACGGCGCGATCATCGGCAGCGCCCTGGTCCGCCGTATGATGGAAGCCGAAGACGCCGGCGACGACAGCGATGCCATTGTCAAGGTAGCCACAGACGCCGTGCGAGAGTGGATGCGCGGACTATCGTAAGAGAGATCACCAATCCAGATCGAGAGAAAAGCGCAGCGCCTGCTCCAATGCAAAAACTTGTTCCTCGGAAAGCTCTATGATGGATTCCTTGAGGCGAACTTGCGGGATCGTGTGCAGATTGTCGGTATTGATGACGCAGTCAGCGGGCATTCCGTCGGACTTGAACAGCGGCACCTCACAAGGGAGCGATCGGACCACGCGCGTCACTTCCGCGACGGTCACATACCGCCGCTGGTTGATTCCCTCGGCACGCGAAACAATCGCGACCGGGCGGTAACCAGCATCACCAGGCAGTTCGGCCCACCAGATTTCCCCGCGTGTCACGCCGGTTTACTCTTCTGTGCTTTAAGAGCTTTAGGATAGAATTCGGACCAGTCCTCGTCGCTCGATTCTCCCCAGGCCAGGAGGCCTCGAAGGGCAAGGCCCTCCTCCTCGATTTCCGCGTCAGGGGTTGCCTCTTCCAGCAGGGCCTTGGCCAGTTGAACCCGATCCGCTGGGGAAAGGCCGCGAGCTTCTTCGATGAGTGCTTCCAGTTTTGTCATCACATTATTGTAACAAATGCGTGTGCCGCGAACTACTGCCGCGGGTGGAACTTCTGGTGGACGGCCTTGAGGCGGGTGTGGTCGACGTGGGTGTAGATTTGCGTGGTCGCGATATCCGAGTGGCCGAGCATTTCCTGAACGACGCGCAGGTCGGCACCGCCGGCCAGCAGGTGCGTCGCGAAGCAGTGCCGAAGCGTGTGCGGCGACAGTTTGCCGCTGATGCCCATCCGGCGGGCGTATTTGACCACCAGTCGCCAGCAATTGGTGCGATCCATCGGCCGGCCGGTCCGCGATAGAAAGATGCGGTCGATGGAGCGCCCGTCGGACAGTTGCGGCCGCAACGTGAGCATGTAGACCCGGACTGATTCGATGGCTCGCGAGCCGATCGGCACCACCCGCTCCCGCCGGCCCTTGCCCATGCAGCGCAGATAGCCGAGGTCCAGTTGCACATCCTCCACGCGCAACCCGACCAGTTCGCTCACCCGCAGCCCGGTGGCATAGAACAGTTCGAGGATGGCCTGATCGCGGGCCGCCAGCGGATCACTATCATCCGGCACCGCCAGCAGCTCGTCGATCTGACGGTAGCCGAACACCTGCGGCAGATACTGCCACTTTTTCGGCGGTTCGATGAGCGCGGCCACATCACGATCGATCTGCCCCTGCTGAAAGCAGAACCGGCAGAAAATCTTCACCGCGGTGAGACGCCGGGCGATGGAGCTGATCGCCAGGCCGTCGCGTTCGCGCAGCTCCATCAGAAACGACTGAATATCCGTTGGCGAGATCGAACGGAAACTCAGATTCGTATCCCGGCAGAACCCGGCCAGCGACTCCAGGTCGCTTCGATAAGCGGACAACGTGTTCTCGGCGAGTCCGGCCTCCGCCCAGAGCTGAGTCAGAAAACGCTCGATCAGCTCGGAGAGGGCCGGTGCGGCAACAAGTTGCCGCGGTCCTTTTTCAGGCGCCGATTCAGGCTGACTGGGAGAGGGGTAATTCGGCGTGGGTGCGGAGGTCAGCCAGTCGGATCTGATGGTAGATGGTGCATGACTCATGATCGCCCGCGCAGAGACGAAACGCCTCACGAAGATTGGTCATCGTCAGCAGGTCCGCACATCGTGGGTCCCGGCGGTCCAGATAAGGACACAGATGGCGCGGAACATTCGGCATGATGCCTCGCATCATTCAGGGCAAAGAGTTAAGCGCGTAAACCCGCTGATGTATCGGGTAAAACTGTAGAAATGCTTGAAGGAAAGGTGTGTACAACTGCTTTCAAGCAGTACTCGCTATCGACTCACCCAATGGCCTCACTGCTTGAGAGCAGTGGCCCCCTGAGTCAGGCCACCGGCCCGAAGTGGTCTTTCCACTCCTTGGCCAGTTCAGCCCCTTTGGCCAGCACCCGCTCCCGCCGCTCACCCTCCAGCGGCCGGTGATTTCGCACCGCCTGGATGGCCAGCCGGACCTCTTCGAGCGACTTCATCCCCACCACCAGCGTGGCCACACCCGGGATGCTCAGGGCGTAATCGAAAGCGTCCTGCCGCAACTCATCTGACGAAAGCCGCCCCGGCGCACGCTTCTTGTACCCCTCGAAAGCCTTGCCCTGCGCCCCGCCCATCACCTTCATGCACACGATGGCGCAGTCGTGTTTGCGGGCGACGGGCAGCACGGTCTCCTCGAAGTTGTAAATGTGGCGATGCACATAATTCATGGCCACCATGATCAGATCGATCTCGCCCGTCTCGATGACCGGGATGAAGCGTTGAGCCCGCTGGTGACCGCTGATGCCGATATGCTTGATCCAGCCGCGCTTCTTCGCTTCGCGCAAACCGTCCAGCATGCCCCCTTTGCCCGCCACCTCCTCGTAAGTGAATTCGCCGCAATTGTGGACGTGGCACAGATCGACGTGATCGGTCTGCGTCTTGCGAAGCGTGTTCTCGATATCGCCGAGCACGGCATCGGACGTGGGTTTGTGACTCTTGCAGACCAGGAACACTTCTTTGCGGCGCCTGGCCATGACCGGCCCGAGCCGCTCTTCGGCCACGTCGTAGATCGGCGCGGTGTCCACATACTTCACGCCGGCGTCGAGCACCGCGTTGGTCACCTCCTCGAACGGCTCACGTGTAAAGAAGGCATGTCCCATCGCCGCCGTACCGAAACTCAGCAGCGGCACCTGGATGCCGATCCGGCCGAGTCGGCGCGTCGGCAGGTCCTTGATGCTACCCACGGCCGGGCGTGTCGCCGGCGACGACGTCTCCGCGCTCAAAACGGCAGGAGCGAGTGCACCGCCGAGCACACCCGACCCAACCTGACGGAGAAAATCACGTCGTTGCATGGAATCACCCCTTTAATGAACTTGTGCCGACTCCAATGTTAAACCGCGCGAACCTGCATTGCAACCTGCAACCCCGCTGAGTTTGTCAACAGACTATCCGGTATTATTGTCGTCAGACGGGCCGCCTGCGGTGTAGCGCAACCGCATGATCGGCTCGGCCCGCCATCAATGAAACGAATCCGTGAATGTTGACTCCCCTCTCCTAACCAGCGAAAATCAGGGCGCTTACGCGAGTCTTCTGCGTACTTTTCGACCCGGGGAGTTCGAGTTGGTTTCTCGACTCATTCAACTGGTGGATTCTATCGGGCGCGGGCGCGTCCTGCTGATCGGCGATCTCATCCTGGATCGCTACATCTACGGCGATGCCGAGCGGATCAGCCCCGAAGCTCCCGTGGTCGTTCTCCGCAAGCGAAATGACGAAGAACGTGTCGGCGGGGCCGGCAGTGTCGCGGCCAACCTGCGCGAGCTGGGCGTCGAGGTGGTCTGCTGCGGCATCGTCGGGCTCGATGACGCCGGGCACCGCGTACGGGCCATGCTCGAAAACATGCAGGTCGGCACGCGCGGAATCGTCTCCATTCCCGGCCGGCCCACCACGACCAAAACACGTTTTATCGGTCTGGCTCAACACCGCCATCGTCAGCAGCTCATCCGCGTGGACGACGAGGAAACGCGCTGCCTCGCCGATCAGGATGCGGTCCGCTTCGTCGAAGCCGTCGTGCCGGCCATACGCGATGTCGCCGCCGTCTGCATTGAGGATTACGACAAAGGATTGCTCACGGAACATCTCTGTCAACGGGTGATCGCCGCCGCTGTTGCGGCCAATAAGCCGGTGTTCGTCGATCCCGCCCGATTAGCGGATTACTCCAAATATCGCGGTGCGACGGTGCTCACGCCCAATCGTGCGGAGTTCTCGCTCGCCGCCGGCTGCCGCGATGATTCGCTGGCGACCATACGATCACACGTCGCTGCTTTCATCAAACGATACGATCTGGGCGGCCTGCTGGTCACGCTCGACCGCGAAGGCTCGCTGCTGGCGATTCGCGATCAGGAGCCGCAGCATATCCCCACGCGTCCGCGGATGGTGTACGACAACACCGGCGCGGGCGACGCCGTGCTGGCCATGCTGGCGGCGGCCCGCGTCGCCGGGGGCACTTGGGAAGAGGCTGCCCGCCTGACCAATGTGGCCGGCGGGCTGGAAGTCGAAAAATTCGGTTGCGTGCCCATCACCCGCGGCGAGATCATCGCCGACCTGCGGCTCAGCGCGGGCACCGCCGCCGGCAAGATCCGCCGGCCCGACGAACTCACCGCCGAGCTGGCCCTTCGCCGCAGCCGCGGCGAAAGCGTCGTCTTCACCAATGGCTGCTACGACCTGCTCCACGTCGGTCATACCCGCTTCCTCGAACGCTGCCGCGAGCTGGGTAACATCGTCGTCGTCGGGCTCAACTCCGATGCCTCCGTGCAGGCACAGAACAAAGCCAAAGACCGCCCGATCATCCCGCAGAATCAGCGGGCGGAAATCATCGCCGCTCTCCAGGCGGTGGACTACGTGGTCGTCTTCGATGAGCCGACGCCGAAGGAGATCGTGGAAAAGGTATCACCGGACGTGCTCGTGAAAGGGGAAGACTGGGCTGAAAGAGGGGTGATCGGCCGTGAGCATGTCGAGGCGAGTGGGGGCAAGGTCGTGCTCCTGCCGCTGGTGGACGGGGTCAGTACGACCTGTCTCATCGAGCGTATTCGCGGAGGGAGCGGCCGATGAGCGAGCACCTTCTTGCGGCTCTGAGCGATCATGCCCGCCTCGTCGAGGCACTGCGTGGTCAGTTTGACCTGATAGGCCGCATCACCAAAGCGATTATCACGGCCATCGAGGATGAACATCGTATCTACGTTCTGGGCAACGGCGGCAGCGCCGCTGACGCTCAGCACATTGCCGCCGAGCTGGTCGGCCGATTCCGCCGCGACCGCCGTCCGCTGCCCGCCCAGGCCCTGACCACCGACACCTCGACGCTCCTGTCCATCAGCAACGACTACGGCTTCGGCCACGTCTTCACCCGACAGATCGAAGCGTATGTCCGTCCCGGTGACATCGTGTGGGCCCTCTCGACCTCGGGAAACTCCGCCAACGTTGTGGAAGCCGCCCACGCCGCCCAGAGTCTGGAGGCCGTGGTCATCGGCTTCACCGGCCGGGGCGGCGGTAAGCTCAAATCCGCGTGCGACCACTGCCTCTGCGTGGACCACGACACCAGCGACCGCATCCAGGAGATTCACCAGCTTGCTTATCACATGGTCTGCGAGTTGGTCGAGGAACATTTCGCGCAGACCCCCGCATGATAGATAATTGTCAGGCGTTAAAGCATGGGCTTGCTCTTTGAATGGGATAGCAACAAGGCAAAGGCGAATGAGCTGAAGCATGGCGCCACATTCGAAGAAGCCTCGTCTGTCTTCAGAGATCCACTATCGATGACCACTTCAGATCCCTTGCACTCCGATGCGACGGAGGAACGTTTTGTTACCATCGGTACATCGCATCGCCGACGAATCCTAATTGTGGTACACTGTGATCGAGGCGACCGAATCCGCATCATCAGCGCCAGGAAAGCGACCCCGCGCGAAAGGAATACTTATGAAGAAGCCCAGTAAACGAACCCCAAAAGAAGACATGCTACCCGAATATGATTTTCGTGGTGGCGTACGTGGCAAATACGCGGCGCGGTATGCGCGCGGCACTAATGTGGTCGTGTTATCTCCAGATGTGGCGGAGGTCTTCCCCGATTCTGAATCTGTCAATCGAGCACTCCGCGCGTGCAAGGAGATCATCCGATCACAAGGGAAAAAGATGCTGATTCGTCGGAAACGCGCTACGGGCTGATTTCATCCGTCGAAATAATCAGTTACTGTCTATACCACATGAGCCACGGGCCTATCGAAGTTCTCCTTGACCACCAAGGCATCACCAAAACGCTGCGCCGCCTTAGCAGCGATATCCTTGCGAGTCTGCCGCCCGATGTTCCGGTCGGCGTCATTGGGATTCGCAGTCGTGGTGAAGTGCTTGCGGCGCGATTGGTCGCCGCCTTAAGGCAGCAGGGCGTCGAGGGAATCGACGTCGGCACGCTGGACATCACCCTCTACCGCGACGACCTCGCCGAACGCGGACCGCAGGCGATCCTGCGTAAGACCGAGATCGACTTCGACGTGAGCGGGCGCTATATCATTCTGGTCGATGACGTGCTGTATACCGGCCGGTCCGTGCGGGCCGCGCTGGACGCACTGGTTGACCTCGGCCGCCCGAAGGCGATTCGATTGGCCGTTCTGGTCGATCGTCTAGGCCGGGAACTGCCCATCCAGCCGGACTTCGTCGGGATCCGGGTGTCCCGCGACGATGCCCCCGTCACCGTCCTCTTGACCGAGTCCGACGGTGTAGATGAGGTGCGAGTCGGATGAAAGCAGACGCTACCGCGCAACCGATCAGCACGCCCTCGCCGGCCAAACCCGTTGTCCAGTCACAACCTGTTTTCACCTGGACGCGAAAACACCTGCTCGGCCTGGAGGAATTATCCAAAGACGAACTGCTCCACATCTTCCGCACGGCCGAGGGGTTTCAGGAGGTCTCGACCCGCAGCATCAAGAAGGTGCCCGCCCTCCGCGGCCGCGTGATCGTCAATCTTTTCTTCGAGGACTCGACGAGAACGCGAATGAGCTTCACGCTGGCCGCCCAGCGGCTCTCGGCCGACGTGCTCGAATTCAACGCCGGCAAATCCTCGATCTCCAAAGGCGAATCGCTTCGCGACACCGTCCGCAACATTGAGGCGATGGGCGTGGACACGTTCATCATTCGCCACACCGCGGCCGGCGCGCCACACTACATCACCCGCTGCACCAACTGCCACGTGATCAACGCCGGCGACGGCCAGCACGAGCACCCCACGCAGGGTTTGATCGACATCTTCACCATCCTCGAGCGCAAGGGCCGCATCGAGGGCCTGAATGTCGCCATCGTCGGCGACATCGCCAACTCGCGCGTGGCCCGTTCCAACTTCTGGGGGCTCAAGCGACTGGGGGCCAACGTCACGCTGGTCGGCCCCAGCACGCTGGTGCCGCGCGTGTTTGAAAGGATGGGCGCGCGCATCAGCCACGACCTCGATGCTGTCCTCAAGGATGCCGACGTGGTCAACATGCTCCGCGTCCAGCACGAACGCATGACCAGCAAAGTCTTCCCCAGCATTCAGGAATATATCCGCCTGTTCGGCCTCACGCGCGAGCGCCTTCAGCAGGCCAAGCCCGACGTGCTGGTGATGCACCCGGGGCCGATCAACCGCGGCGTCGAGCTGGCCAGCGACGTGGCCGACGGACCCAACAGTTCGATCCTCCGGCAAGTCTCCAACGGCCTGGCGATTCGGATGGCGGTGCTGTTTCTGTTGAATCAAACGACGACCGGCGAGAGTTGAACATTCACGCCAGAAGATGGTAGAGCAAGAGGAGTGCCCCCCCCACCGCGTACATGCCGATGACAACCGTGATCCAGCTCACCAGTGCGGCCAGCGGGATCTCGCGGACGTCGTCGCACTTGGTCGTCTTGTAGACGACGCTGATGGTCAGGCACAGCGGCAGGAGCAGCAGCATCTGCTGAAACTTGGTCAGCTCGACCGGGTGGATCAGCACCGCCAGGAGGTCCGTCATGTGGCCCCCCTTCGCACAGGTGTTGGCGGACCCCGCTTGGCCAGCTCGATCGGTCCCTTCTCCGCTCGCACCAGCACGTCAAAAATGACCAGGATATTGAGCATCCCGCAGATCGCGGTGTAGACGACCGAAACTTCTTCGGAATCTCCATACGCGATCCACAGCGACGCCTCTTCCGGCTTCGGATCCGGGATCTGCTTGCTCCAGGCCAGCACGGCCAGCGTGTGGCTGCCCGCGCAAATCTGCCCGAGGAACCACAGCGAACGATCCGTCGGGTTCACCGTGTTCTTCACCCCGCCGATGGCCACGCCACCCCAAAACGTCACCGCGATGGCGGTCATGAAGATGATGCCGCGGACGCGCTGCCCGATATACAGATGCCCCGCGCCGGGCAGGAGCCACGCGAGCATGCCCGCGATGGGCATGCGGAGTACGTCGTTGCCGGTGGGTGATGCGGATTTCATCTGTTTCGCGGCTTTCGAGAAGTTAGATCAACTTTGGCACGACCCACGCGGGTCTCCACAACGACCGCAAGGCCCCGGCGAGGATAATTGGGTCGGAGCATTGCCCGCATCGCGTGCGGCGAACACGCTCAGCCGCCGTTCCACGCGCCGGCTGCCACACTCCGGGCATTTGACGTCCGCCGATTCAGCCGCCGTACGCACCAGTTCCTCGAAATCGGACTCACAGGCACTGCATCGATATTCATAAATCGGCATCAACCGCTCCATCACGCCAACGCTCGCAAGTATAAATCGCGGTCCCAAATAAAAGCAAGCAATGTTGCTCGCGGACGCGCTCGCCTTCGCTCGCGGCTAAACGTTTAGCCGCGAGCAAAGGCGAGCGCTGGATGGAGGAGGACGCGACCCCCTTCACCGCCGCCGCCGCCGAGCGGGTTTGAATTTCGCACCCAATCGTTTCGGACGAGCGACCGTCTCCGTTGTCTCCTGCGTGGGCGCTGCCGGCACCTCGCTGAACACCGGCGCGGCATAACGCGAACGCGCGGGCGGCATCGTCGACGGCCTGGACTGATAGTCGTCCGGCGCCGACCGCGGCACAAAACCCTCGATCTGCTGCTGCTCGATCTCCTTGTTGATCAACCGCTCGATTTCAGTCAGTTGACTGCCCTGCTCCCGGGTCACGAACGTAATCGCTTTCCCGAAGGAACCCATGCGTGCCGTCCGCCCGATCCGGTGCACGTACATGTGCGGGTCCGGCGGCGTGTCGTAGTTGATAATATGCGTGATGCCGCTGACGTCGATCCCGCGAGCCGCCAGGTCCGTCGCCACCAGCAGGTGAATGTTGTGCCGGCGGAAACGCTCCATCACCTTTTCGCGCTTCTGCTGAACCAGATCGCCGTGAATTTCCTTGGCGTCCTCGCCCGCATCGTGCAGCCGCTTGGCCAGTTTGCGGGCCGCGTGCTTCGTGTTGCAGAAAATAATGGCCAGCTTCGGGCCCTCGAATTTCAACAACCGCCTCAGCAGTTCAAATTTGTCCCACGGATCGACCGTCATATACACCTGCTTGACGTGCTCGACGGTGAGATCGTCCTGCGACACGTTCACCTCGACCGGGTCGGTCATGTACTGCCGGGCCAGCCGTTTGATCTCGTCGTTGAGCGTCGCGGAGACGAACACCGTCTGGTGCGGGTGCACGATGACCGAGAGGATCTTGCGGATGTCGTCGCGGAAGCCGATATCCAACATGCGATCGACTTCGTCGAGGATCGCCATCCGGATGTCGTCGAACCGCAGGACCCGCCGCTCCATGAAGTCCATCACGCGCCCCGGCGTGCCGACCACGATGTGCGGTTTCTTGCCCAGCAGGTGCAACTGGTGCACGATCTTCTGACCGCCGTACACCGGGACGACGTGCAGGCCGGTCGAGTCGCTGAGCCGCCGTATTTCCGCCGCCACCTGCACCGCCAGCTCGCGCGTCGGCACCAGGATCAGCGACTGAAGCCGCTTGTCCGGCGAGATCATCTGAAGCAGCGGCAGCCCAAACGCCGCCGTCTTGCCGGTGCCCGTCCGCGCCTGGCCGAGCACGTCCTTGCCCTGGAGCACCAGCGGGATCATGTGCTGCTGGATTTCGGTGGGTTCGACGAATCCGGCCTTTTCGAGGGCGCGTAGCAGAGGCGTGTCGATACCGAGTTCCGCAAAGGCAGTCGGCAGATGAAGCTGTTTATGCATGTAACGTCAACAACCGCTCGCACCGGATCTGGATGAATCTCACGGATGCTCAATCCAGGTCGAAGATTATAACCCCCAACGCAACGGACCGCCAACAAGTCCTGAAACGCCGTTTAGCCGCGAGCGCAGGCGAGCGTGTCGCGTGCTCAAGGCGTGCTTGACCCCCCGCCGTCCCGACAGGTACAGTCGCCCGCGCCATGCACCCCTTCGTCACCGCCGAAATCCGCCTCGATGCCATTCGCGGCAACCTCCGGACGCTCCGCCGCCAGGTTTCGGCCGCCACACCCCTCTGTGCAGCGGTCAAAGCCGATGCGTACGGGCATGGCATCGACGTGGTCCTGCCCGCCCTTGCCGCCGAGGGCGTGGAGTCCCTGGCCGTCGCCCACCTGGAAGAGGCGTTGCAGCTCAGAAGCCTGGGCTGGACCCGGCCCATCCTCTGCCTGGGCGCACCGCTCTGCGGCAGCAACGAAGCCGATTGCCGCCTGCGGGCACGCGAGGCCATCGCCGCCGATATTCAGTGCAACGTCGGTTCGCTCGACGAAGCCCGCCGGCTCTCGGACGAAGCCGCCCGCATGGACCGCCCCGCCCGCGTCGAGATCAAGATCGACAGCGGCATGGGAAGGATGGGCACGTTGCCTCCAAACGCCGCCGAACTCCTGACGGAAATCTCGGCGTGTCCTCACGTCATCATCGAAGGCGTCTATACGCACTTTGCCACCGCCGATGAGCCCGACCCGGCCTTCGCCCGGCAGCAGCTCGCGTGTTTCCTCGAGCTGATGCGAACGCTTCAGGCCCGCGGCGCCCCGGTGCCCCGCTTCCACGCTGCCAACTCCGCCGCCATCTTTCGCCTGCCGGAATCACACTTGGATATGGTTCGCCCCGGCTTGGCGGTGTACGGCTACTGGGGCGGCGCTCCCGACGACCGGCCGAAGGAACTTCAACCGGCGATGCGCCTCGTGAGTCGCCTCGTCGCAGTCCGACGGTTGCTCGCCGGCCACTCGGTCGGCTACGGCCGCACGTTTCACACCTCGCGCGACAGCATCATCGGCGTCGTCCCTGTCGGATACGCTGACGGTTACCGCCGCGCGCTGGGCAACAATGCTGTGGTAACCGTCGAAGCGCGCCGCGGGCAGCCGCGAATACTCACACCGGTGATCGGCCGCGTGAGCATGGACCAGTTGTCCGTCGATCTCACTGAGGTGAGAGACGCGCGGGTGGGTGATCCGGTCGTGTTGATCGACAACGATCCGGCCGCCTCCAACAGCGTCGAATCCCTGGCCCGCCAGCTCGGCACGATCCCCTACGAAATCATCTGCGCGCTCGGTCAGCGCATCCGGCGAATCGCAAAGTAACCGGCACGGGTTCTACAAGCTTCCGCAGCGTCATAGAACTTCGATAGGATACGTGATCATCCAGATGTCGATCTGGGCGAAGCGGGATTTGGCACGCTCCTTAAACTGTTGAAAAAACTCGCGGCTGTCCGGAAGATCCGGCGCGTCCACAAACACCCGTACCAGATCGTCCCGGAAGACCTGACCTTCGTGTTGCCACACGCCGCGAATGGTCTGCGTTTCGCTGGAGACTGCCCCGAACCGCTCCCGCAGTTCGAGCAACGTATCCGCGATCAGGCCTTCCGGGACGGCCCGGCCGTCGTTAAACCGCAGGGGCAACAGAACCTCGAAGCGTCGGAACGCTGTGCTCATAAGTGGCAGGACCTTCGACGGTGAACGAGATACCCTCCACCGCGAGGAATGGCAAGGCGGATTCGGGTACCAGCGTCTGCCCGTTGGCCCACGTTTTGAACGAGAAACGGCCGGCAAGGTACCCCAAGGCCCGGCGCTCGGAGGTGGTATCTGGAAATCGAATTAGAACCATGATGCTTTGATTATAACCTTTCCGTCGACCACAGGCAATGCAGAAACCCAATGCGTCACCGTGCGGCCGGAGCGCGGCGTTGCGTGACTTCCGCGTCGGTGACGAAACCCGCGCGAATGCGGAGGACGTCGATCTTGGCGGCGACTTCCTGGGCCATGCGACTGTTGGGGAATTCCTGGCGGATTTGTAGGCCGACTTCCAGCGCGTCGCGCCAGCGCTGCTCCTGCACGGCGAGGCTAAACTGCACGCCTAGATTAAGCAAATGCGCCTTGAACACGTGCCGGGCCGAGTCACGCAGCGACTGCGCCTCCTGCGGCGTCAGATACGCATCCAGCTCGGTGAGGATGGCGATGCCCTGGTCGATCTCGTTCCGCTCGACCGTCTGCTTCCACCGCTGGAGCAAGTCCTGCTTGTGCGCCTCGCGGCGGCGGTTCAACTCGGCCGGCAAATTCATCACCCGCTCGTGACGCGGAAACAGCTTCATCAGCCGCTCCGACTCCTGCCGGGCCCGCTCCCAGCGGTGCTCCTTCATGTGCGCGTCGATGTGCTGAAGCACCTCGCCGATCTTGTCCTCGATGGTCATGTCGCGGACCTGGTTGATCTCCGCCCGCAGCGTCTTGGCCTCCTGCATGTAGCCGAACCGCCGCTCCATCTGCTCGATCAGGTAGTGGGCGGCCTCCCAGTCGCCGCCGTACATCTCCTCGCGGATCGCCTGCCGCAGCATGTCGCGTTCGAGTTCGCGGTGGGCGATCGATCGGCCGGCGTCCGAAATCCGCGTATTTTCCGAGATCGCTTTCACCACCGGTTCCACGCGACGCACCATGTCCATCAGGTCCAGCGTATCGTGGTGGATGCGGTTGATGTTGCCTTCCGTTTTGAGCAGCAGGAGGATGACCACGTGCACCAGCGCGGCGAATATGAGCAGAATGAGCCCCCCCGCCAGCACCATCGCCCCCAGCGGCTGCGATACCGGCGGAAGCAGCATGTATACCCCCGCCGTGAGCAGCACGATCCCGCCGACCACCGCCACCAGCATGACGACAAATGCCCATTGTCGAAGGGGGCGATTGCGTATTGGGGTATCTGACAAGTGAAGAACTCCTGGAGTGCGCCGACCAATGAGCGAGAAAGACGCCGCTTTCGGCTACAGCAATTTACGACCCGGAAAATGAGAAGTCAACGCAGCCCATCTCGGTAGGGCGCTCAGATGAGAGGCTCACGCGGCAATATTCCCGCCCGGCAGATCACTGGGGGTGCGGCCATCATTCTGCCGGTTCCGATTCTCGATTTGCTTCAACTTTGCCGCCATTCGCAGTTCGAGGTATCTCTCTCGTCGATGCTTCTCATTGGCGACCATGCGCATAAAAATCAGCACACCCATCGAAAGGATCGCCGCAGCCAGCCAGGGATGTTCTTGAAGAAACTGCATGCAACAGGCGTCCTCATCTGCAATTCAGACGTTCAAACGGTCTGCTGAGACGGTTCCCTAATATCGACCGCCGGCGGATTATTCTTCTCCGTGTCTCGGTGTCTTCGTGGTGAGTCCTTTCCGTGCTGCTAACGCGGTGATTCTCGGACCCACACCGCCCAGTAGCCGCCGTCCCGCCATTCAGCGGGCGTCGTCCCCGCTGTCGGCAGCGTGAGCGCGCTGTTCATCAGTCGCCAGTCCGGATGGCCGTACGCGAACCGGGCAGAGACCTGCTCGTTTTCCTGCGGGTCGATGCTGCACGTGCTGTACAGCAGGCGGGTTTGCGGCCGGGCCAGCCCCGCCGCCTGTTCGAGCAGTTGAAGCTGCATCCGCGACAAGGACTCCAGCGCCCGCGCATTGAGCCGATATCGCGCCTCCGGCCGCCGCGCAAGCACGCCCGTGTTACTGCACGGCGCGTCGATGAGAATCCAATCCAACCGCTGGATTTCTGCCGCGAACCTCATCAACTCGCTCAGTGATACCGACCGGACACTCTTCAGCCCCAGCCGCTCACAATTCGCCCGCAACAACTTCAGTTTAATTTCCTCCTTATCGCATGCGATGACCGTTCCCCGGTCTCGCATGATCTCCGCCATCTGCGTGCCCTTGGTGCCCAGCCCGGCGCACAGATCGAGCACCACCTGCCCCGGCGACAGCGACATCTGCCGGACCACTTCCATCGACGTACGATCCTGCGGCTGAAACAACCCCTCCGCAAATGCCCGCGACCGCATGACCGGCGCGGCTTCTGTTACCATCACCGCCAAACCATCCGGCGTCGCCTCAGCAGCAATCTCCTCCTTTTGGAGTCGAGCGACCAATACCGGCACATCCGTCCGCAATGGATTCGCTCGGAGCACCAGCGGCGGCCGGCACATGCCCACCAAACAGATCTTCGCGGCGGCCGCCGCGCCGAACGTTTTGGCCCAGCGTGAGACCAGCCACGCGGGATGCGACGTTGCATCCGCCAGGTGCTCGATCCGCTTTTCGCCTGGATCGGGCAGCACCGCCCGCCGGAACTGGCAGCTCGTCTGCGCATCGATCGGAATCGCGCGGGCCGGATCGGCCTTCGCCCGCGGAATCCGGCGCGACTCGATCTCGCGCAGCAGTTGCCGCAGGACCGCGTTAACGAACCGCCCCGCCGGCGCGCCGCCCTCTCCCTTCGCCTGCTCGACAGCCGAGTGTACCGCCGCAAATTCCGGTATCGCGTCCAGCCAGATGAGCTGATACGCCCCCAGCAGCAGAATATCCTGCAACCGCCGGTTGATCCGCTTCCATCGATGGCGCGCGAACCCATCGAGAACGCGGGCCAGCGTGAGCCGGTGCCGCACGACTCCCATCACCAGCTCCGTTGCCAGACGCAGCTCCTGATCGTTCACCGGATACTGCCCGACGAGCGCATGAATCGACTCGCGCGCCGTCTTCCGCCCTTCGCGCAGGTCCGACAGCACCCGCAGCGCCAGGTCGCGTGCCGATAGAGGCCCTGGATGATGTTCTGCCGTACCCCCCGCGCAATCTTGAAGCAAACTCTCCGGGTCGATGCTCATGCGCGCCATGATACGCCTGCCGCCCCAAGGATACCCGTCGGTCGGCGTGTCGACTCCGCCCGAAACTAATCCATGACGAATTCTCCGTTGACATCAACCTCCGTGTAGAACGGGTCCACGCCATTGTCGATGAAGATGAAGCTGACCACATCGCCGCAGAGGAACTCGAAGCCTTCTTCAACAAGTGGGACGTTGTCGCTAAGGATCTGGCCTTCCGGGGCCAGCAAAATGGCGTCGGTCTGCAACTTGGTCCCCGCGAAGCAGTCGAACTCGAGCGTGACGATCTCACCGGCGGCCAGCAATGGGTCTCCCTCCAGCACAAATTCGAGCCCGTCCACGAACAAACCGGGATCGACCGGGAAATCCGTCTCGTTGATCAGTTCCACCGTGACAAAGTCGGCCGGTGGCGGGAAAAAAGTCCTCGGACACGACTGCCCGGCCACGCCCAGGAGGGCGGTGGAAAGGAAGAAAACGATCCAACTCCGCGTCACGGGCCGTCGCTGCATCATGAGGGAATCCTCACTGTAATGGGAAACAGATGAACGCATTGGTCACGCCAACGCACCATTCTTCCCGGAATGTCGGCGGAAGGCAATGAGGCGGGAGATTTCAAATTTCATATTTCAAATCTCAGATTTCATATTTCAAATCTCGGATTTCATATTTCAATTTTCAGATTTCAAATTTGAAATCTCAAATGTCAGATTTGAGGTCTCAAATGTGCGTCGCTTCACGTGGCGGTCTGCTTACGCAGGTTCAGGATCAGCTCGACTTCGCCGGGTGTTTTGCCCAGGTCTCGGGCGATCTCAATGGGCGTGAGACCGGCGTCGGCCAGCTCGTAGACGACCGTGTGACGGATGTCGTGTCCGTTGAGTGCGTTCGATGGCTCGGCAGCGCCGCCCGCTGCCTGGCGGCTGAGCCGGTTGAGCACCACGATCCGCCGGTCGGCATCGCGAATGGCGGCTTCGAGCTTGGCGAAACGGGTATCAATCTCCGCGCTGATGCGCCGCGACAGTTCCTGTAGCTCGACCATGAGTTCGTTCAGATCGCGGCGCATCGAGGCCTCGGGGTTGCCGGGCGAGGCAGCGCGAGGCGGACTTGCGGGCCGCGGGGGCGTCGGCTGTTTGAGCTGATTCTGTCGCTTGCGAATCGACGATATGAGCAGAACGATGGCCACAATGCCCACGCCTAACAGCACGAGTTGGTCGGAAAGCCCGCTACCCAGCGAAGGCAGGACACTCGTCCCCATGAATCGCACTCCGAGCAAGTTCACGGCCCCAATCAAGGCATTAGCGAAAGCGACTCAGCTTCGCCGCAGATCGGCCCAGACCCGCGCGGCCAGTTCCATGATCTCCGCCAGCGGTCGGCCCGACCGCTGGGCGGCGGCCCGGCAATCCTCGAATTCCGGCGAGCCCTTCAGCAGCTTGCCTCCGCGGCGCCCGACCTTGATGCGAATGGGGCCCACTTCGGTCTGTACGGTCTCGATCGTGCGCGACAGCTTTCGGCGGCCGGCCGTGTAGCCGCGCACGCCGAACGTGCTCGTTTCGGTGAACAGGATTTCCTCGATCGACTCACGCAGCGCCGGCGGAGCGAGCACCGTGAGCTGGGTGGCCGGACGATTCTTCTTCATGGAGATCGGCGTGGTATACACGTCCAATGCGCCGGCTTCGAAGAGCCGATCGTACACGTAGCCGATCACTTCACCGGAGACATCGTCAAGATTGGCTTCGAGCACGATGATTTCGTCGGACTCCTCGTCGTTGAAAGAATCGGTTGACTCGCCGACCAACAACCGGAGAATGTTCGCCCGCGTCTTTCCCTCCCGGCGTCCGGCCCCCACCCCAACGCGCTCGAGACGCATCGGGGGCATGGCACCGTAGGACTCCGCGATGGTGGTGAGAATGGCGGCGCCGGTGGGCGTGATCAGCTCGCCGACTTCTTCGCAGGCGGCAATGGGCACGCCGGTCAGCAGTACGGCCGTAGCGGGCGTCGGCACCGGCATCAAGCCGTGATCGCATTGCACCGTGCCGCTGCCGGTGGGGATGGGTGAACAGTAAACCCGTTCAATCCCCAGTCGATCCAGAGCGATACACGCTCCGACGATATCGACGATGGCATCGATCGCGCCGACCTCGTGGAAGTGCACCTTCTCAACAGTCGTGCCATGCACGGCGGCCTCAGCCTCCGCCAGCCGATTGAATATCGCCATCGACCGTTGGCGGACCGCTTCGGGCAACCGGCTGTCCTCGATGATCTGCCGGATATGCTTCAGGTGGCGGTGCGGTTTTTCGGTCGCCGGATCGACGCGCACTTCGAACTGTGTCGCCGCGAAACCTTGCTTGCGTACGGATTGAGCGTCAACGGTAAAGCCTTCGACACCGAGCGCCGCCAGGTCCTGACGGAGCGTTTCGATCTCCAGGCCCGCCCCGAGAAAAGAGGCCAGGATCATGTCTCCACTGGCTCCACTGAAGCAATCGAAGTAAGCGGTCCGCATGGAAAATCCCGCGCGGCAACTCTCTTTTACTCTGCCGCGCGTGGAGTCTACGTCGCCGAAGATTCAATTGCAACGCGTTCGCCGCAAGTGCGAGGTAGTGGGTCAGTTTGAGAAAACGCCAGACTAGATCATCGGCGGAGACTTCCACGACGGCGTTGTTGGCGGGGACGTGAAGGATCTCTATCTTCGGCGAGCCTTTGGGCGTCGGCGGATCGGCTCCGGCGGGTCAAGAGCCTTCATCTCCAAGACAATGCAATTTGCTGGAAGCATGAGATCGGCTTGCGTCAACGGCTTGTGGCCAGAGAGAGGGCGCAGTTGAATCGCGGCTGGTCTATTCTTGCTCTTCGGCTTCCGTGCCGCCTTCGTGGTGTGGCGTGCGTGCTTCAAATTTCTGCCTCGCGATTTCTTGGCCGTCTGCAATGAGCACCAGATCGTAAAAGCCTTCGTGTTCTATCGGCAATCCGCCGACGACGATTGACAGATTCATGGTAAGGAGGCGTTCCGGCCAAGTCAAGGAAAATGCCCCTGCGCGGCCGATGATCGTACTTTCACGCAGGTCGTGCACCTCCAATATGAAGTCGTGCTTTCCGATTCCGTCAGTAAGCTGAATGAAGATCGTGAAGCCGCCGATCTTGGCGGGCAAATTCTTGATGTGGAACGTGTTGAAGGTGCAGATGAGACTGTGGTTGCCGGTAATCGCCTCTACTATGGTGCTGCGACAAATCAGCATTGCCTTGCAGCTTGGCGGGGGCTTTCTGCCTCTTCTTTTTTTCCTCGCTTTGCTCATCGTTCAATCCTTATCGTTCTCCTCATACCGCGGGGGCGGGGCTAGAGGGCTGGAGAATTGGCTGACCGCAGGACGAAGACCGTCCGCAACCAAATGCTCCGCGTGCCGACCACCTCGAATAGTCGGTCGCGCCGGCGTTATCAGGCGGTTCCACTCTGCGAGACCCCATCCGGGACCCATTGAAATCGGTAAGCCCCGCCTATCCGCAACCGCGTGATGTAGACGATCTGGTGAGTATGACCCACGAAGTGGCTCACGGAGTCGAAGATGGCCGAGAGTGCCGAGCAAGTAAAACCCTGGATGCGCCTTGTCTCCAACAGCCGCGCGGGGGGGCAGTCAGCGAGCACCCGGTCGGCCTCGCCCACCACCTCGCTGAGCATCTCCAGCAACTCCGCTTTGGGAATCGGCCGGCGATCAGAGAACTCCCGCGGTCGATCGCGCCGGTCGGGCACGCCGCCCACGCCGTGCAGGATCCACTGCCTCACGTTTCCACACAGATGCAGGATCATGTTCTGGACACTGTTATGTGATTCGTCGGCACGCCACCACAAGTCTTCATCGGTGAGCTGATCGAGGCAGTGCCGGATTTTGGTCAGGGCGTGCGCAAGCGTCAGTCTGGTTTCCGCAAGGTACGCGGCGGCGAGCGATTCATCAATCGCTTTCGGCGTTTGGTCGGCGGCGACCTCGATCGGCATTGAACCGTCTCCTTGTCCTCTGCTGATGCTGTGCGCTGGAGTCTACGTCGCGGAAGATTCAAATGCAACGCAATGCGGCATGCGCGGCATAGGACGGTCGCATGGGCGGGAGTCCACGATTATAATGGCATTGACGCGATCGTAGCCCGGAGATAAATGTGCGATGACCACTCCTCTTCAGGAAGCACTGATGGAAGCGGACCGGCAAGCCGAAAAGACGGGCTACGTTTGGAGGACGCTGCGCACGGTGGCGGACGAATTGGATCGGCTGAAAATTCCGTACGCCATTCTGGGCGGCATCGCCCTTCAGCATTTCGGCCTCCAACGATCCACGCAGGATGTCGATTTCCTCATCGGCTCACAGGACGATCTGGAGAAGCTGCACCAGAAATTGCTGGACCACGGCTTTGTTCGCAAGAATCCGCAGAGCCGCCACCTGCGTGATGAGGTCACCAGGGTGCGCGTCGAGTTTCTCGTGGCGGGAGAATTCCCCGGTGACGGAAAGCCCAAGCCGGTTCAGTTTCCCGAACCGCAACTCGTGGCCGACCGCTCGGCCGAGGGCCTTTCCTTCGTCAACTTGAAAACGCTGATTGAGCTGAAGCTGGCCAGCGCGCGCTCCGCGCCACACCGCATCAAGGACCGCTCCGACGTGCTCGATATCATCCACCTGCTTTCGCTGCCACCCTCCTTTGCCGACCAGTTAGACCCGTATGTCCAGCAGGATTTCCGGGAGTTGGCCGCACTGCCCCCGCCCACCGAACATGAGTGAGCAACCCGCAAGAACTGCTTCACTATTCCGGTACGACGTGCAGGATTTTACTCGTAGTCGTTACGTACAGCGTGCCGTCTGCGGCAAAGGCGATGTCCGTAATGCCGCCGGGAAGGTCGTTCACCAGAGCCGTCGCGGGACCCGCGATCACGCCGGTCCGGTCCGCATTCAGCGTATAGCGCATCACCTGCCCGGTTTTGTATTCACCGATGAACATCTGGTTCTTTGTGCCGGCCCCAAATGTGTCGTCGGGCGCAAAATCGATGCCGGTCGGCGCCACCGTTTCGATCAGGTCTACGATAGGATCGGTCAACGTGCCGGATTCAGGGGAAAACGCGAGCTCGCTCGCCGTGTCCCTCACCCCCTCGACCTCGGGCCAGCCATAGTTTCCGCCCGCGACGATCCGATTGATTTCATCGTTCGAGTGCAGCCCGTTCTCCGTGGCGATGAGGACCTGGCTGACCGGATCAAACGTGAAATCAAAGCTGTTGCGCACACCCAGCGCGAAAACCGGACTGCCCGCCCCGAAGGGATTGTCATCGGGAATGCCGCCGTCGTCGTTGATGCGCATAATTTTCCCGCGGAGGTTATTGACGCTTTGCGCGGCCGGCGGGTCCGCCAGCTCTCCGATCGTAACGTACAGCTTGCGGTCGGGTCCGAAGTGAATGTTGCCTCCATTGTGAACCGGTCCTACCAAAGCAGGCAACCGGAATATGACCGTCTCGGCACCGCCAGCGACGTTACCGGCCGCGGTGAACCGGACCACCCGGTTGTCCTCCGCGGAAAAGAATCCGCCGTCCGGGGCCCCGGTATTTGAGCGCGTGTAATAGACGTAAAGCCACCCGTTGCTGACAAAGTCGGGGTGCAGCGCGATGCCGAGCAGCCCGCGCTCGCTGCTGGTGCTGGGCGGAACCGTGGCGAACGGATCCGGGAGGAGTTGCCCGTCAGCGGTCAGGATGCGGATGCGGCCGGTCTCCTTCTCGGTGTAGAAGATACGTCCGTCGGGCGCCATGGCCATGGCCACGGGGAAGTCGGCCGCCTCGACCACCGTCAGCACGCGCACGCCCACGCCGGAGGGCGGGTTCGGGCCCGGCTGCGGCGTCTCGACCTGGCACCTCGGAATAAGCGATGCGACGGCCAGTAAACTTAGCGTCAATCGGTACATGGAATTTCTCTCACATGATGGTTGAATGACGGAAACAGGCGTCCAAACCCCACAGGGCAGCGCTGAACCGCGCCTGGAGCGCCGCCTGCTCGCTGTCATGCTATACCAGCCTTGATGTCCATCGCAAGTGCTACGGCGGTTTGTGTCTGCTGCTGCGGCGGATATACTGGAGACCCGTCATGCCGACGAAATTTCAGTTTGGTGAACAACTCCTCCACCTGGTGGACAAGATCGTCAACAGCTACAACGGCGACGAGCGCACGCGGCACCTGGATCGCGCGTACCTGCCCAACCGCGAATCGGTGGTTGAGGTGCTCCAGCTCATACTGGAGCTGGTGTACCCCGGCTACTACGGCCGGCAGAACCTCAACCAGCACAACGTGAAATACCACGTGGGCGAGCTGCTGCCGCGGATCGGCGATCTGCTCTTCGAGCAGGTCCACCAGGCGCTGTGCTATCAGGACGAGGTCGAAGGGCGGGCTTCAGACAAATCGCCGTGCGAGAAAAAGGGACGGCGGATTACACTCGATTTCCTCGAACGCATCCCGGCCGTCCGCGACATGCTCGCCGGCGACGTACAGGCGGCCTACGACGGCGACCCCGCGGCGACGAATACGGACGAGGTCATCCTCGCCTATCCCGGCGTGCTGGCGGTCACGGTGTACCGCTTCGCGCACGAGCTGCACCTGATGGGCGTGCCGCACATTCCGCGGGTCATGACCGAGTGGGCCCACATGAAGACCGGCGTGGACATCCATCCCGGCGCCCTGATTGGCAAAAACTTCTTCATCGACCACGGCACCGGCGTGGTGATCGGCGAGACCACGCACATCGGCGACAACGTGAAGCTGTATCAGGGCGTCACGCTCGGCGCCCTGTCCTTCGCGAAGGACGAACGCGGCCGGCTGATCCGCGGGCAGAAGCGGCACCCCACCGTCGATGACAACGTGACCATCTACGCCAACGCGATCGTGCTCGGCGGGCAGACGACGATCGGCGCGGGCTCGGTGATCGGCGGCTCGGTTTTCCTGACCAGCAGCGTGCCGCCCGATTCGATCGTCTCGATCAAGGCGCCTCAGCTGAAAGTGCTCAAACACCACGACTCCGACCAGCCCAGGGGACAGGGCGAGTTTCAAATATAGCGGGCAACTATGAAGACCATCACCGTCCCGATGGATGCGAAGGGTGTGAATTCGCTGCTGGAGCACGCCCGCGAAGAAGACATTCTGATTTGTGCAGCCGACGGCGCCGAGTTCCTCATGACCGCCATCGACGAATTCGACCAGGAGATTGCCCGCACGCGCGCGAACGCCAAGCTGATGGCCCTCCTCGATGAACGAGCGCGACAGACGGACACGATCCCTCTGGAGCAGGTTAAGCGACAGCTCGGCCTGTAGTCGGACCAATGATCGCCGCGGAAAGAGGCTGAATCAATCGAACCTGTCCCGCTTTCTTGGCCATCCTCCAGGGCATGCAGAGCGGCTCCGACCTGGTGGACATCGCCCTCAGGCAGCAGAACATGGACACGCTCGGAAAAGGCTGGACCATCGTCCAGCACAATCTCGAACGCATCCTCCAGCTCACCATGAACATGCTCGCCTTCAGCAAGACGCGCGAACCCCGGCTCCAGCCGACCAACCTGAACAAGATCGTCGCCGACGCCGTGTCGCTGGTGCAGAAGAAGGCCGACGAGCACGACGTGATCCTGCTCACCGATCTGGAGGAGCCGTTCCCGCCGATCCCGCTGGACGCCGACGGCATCCATCAGGTGGCGCTCAACGTGGTCAGCAATGCGATCGACGCCGTCGCCTCCGGCACAGGGATCGTCAACGTCAACACCCATTTCAATCCGGACGAGGGCATCGCCGATCTGGTCGTGTCCGACAATGGGCCGGGCATCGAGCGGGACATGATCGAGGAGATTTTTGAGCCGTTCACCTCCGGCAAAGGCCAGAGCGGCACCGGCCTCGGCCTGGCCGTCGCCCGCAAGATCGTCCGCGAGCATCGCGGCCGCATCGTCGTCGACAGCACCGTCGGCGAAGGCACCACCTTCCGCATCCGCCTCCCCGCCCAGGAAACCGCCCGCGCCAGCGAAGAAACCTATTCCCCGTAGTAGTGAATGGCGCCGGCCTCTTCGCGAGTGAAGAAAGGGTGAAGAAAAGGTGAGTGAAGAAAGGTCTCAGGAAGAATAATGCGGCGCTGAAAAATCATCCTGACATCTTTTCTGCTTTTTTATTTACTGAACTGCTTGCACCAGTCCCACATCTTCTGATTGTACAGGTCGGCATACCACTCGTGTTTCAGCGTCCTTCCGGGCATATTATCCAGCCAGATAAATTCTACGCGATGCCCATTCTCACGATATAACCTGAGCATGTAGGGCATGTACTCGATCAGGCTCTCGTAGTCGCCCGCTGTCTGCCAGTGCTGGATTGGGAACTTGCGCGGTGAATTCTTGATGCACTCAGAGAAGTCTTTCCAGAACTGGCTTTTCGGATCGTCAACGACACCGGAAAACGAAACCACCGCCGTGAAGAGGTCCGAATGTTTGGCGGCCATCAATTGGGACAGCTTTCCGCCGGCGGAAATGCCCCAGAGATAGACGCGGTTTGCGTCAACCGGGAACGTCTTCTTCAGATAGGCCAGCACGTCCAGGGTCAGGGACTCGTCCCTGTCGTCTGCCTCCAACATACCCCAGCCCTTATCATCAATATGCTTCTGATCTATCACGACGAGCATGAAGCCGTTCTTCTCAGCGTAAGGAGCGATGCCGCAGTCCTCATACGATAGGCCAAGGTAGTGGTAGTCTTTTCTAACGTTCCTTCTGGAACCCATAAACCACATCACAACGGGGACGCCGCCTTTCGCCTTCTTGTATGACTTCGGCACGTAAACATCCACATACCTGATCTCGTTTTTGCTATCCAGCCAGGTGAGGGTCTTCCGCCCCGTCCAGGTAGAAGGCGGCGGATTGTGAAGCAGATTGTCCGCGCGCGACGGGAGCGTCGCCAGGCTCAGCGATGCCAGAACTGCTAACGCACACAATAGTTGAAGTTTCAATCGACATGCCCTCCTGAAGAATCTGTTGCCGTGTTCATTGTGTTCGCCTCCGATCATGCTGGCGGGTGGGAACCGCCTTTTCGGCGGGATCGAGCGCTATCGCAACGTCCCCCAGCAGCAGTTCGTATGACCCATTGCCTGGCTTGTTGATTCTGACAACCTCGTCGCGCTTGGCAGTCATCTCCTTCGTGGCGTTAGGATACAAAACCGCCACATAAAAGGCCGGCAGTTTGCCGCCCTCTGGCGCACGGTAGTTGAGCACAAGTTGGTTTCCCTCAAGCAACACTTGTCTCGTTCCACGCAGCACAATGCCAAACCGATTGTTGTAATTGATCCAGCGAGCATCCTCGCCCCCGAGCAAGACCCGTTCAGGTTTCAGATCGAATACTCCACCGGGGCAGTAGACAATCGGCTTCCTGCCTCGGAGCCAAAACGGATCATCCTCCAGGAATATGAGCCCTGTGCGGACCTCCGGCGTGTTCCCAGTCGGCTGCGAGTCGAACCATTCCGCGTACACCACGCGTCCATCCGCCAGCGCCACCATCATCAGCCGTTCTTTTATGCCGAAATCGGGACCGCGGTTGACGCTGAAGCCGGCCGAGAACCCACCGTCCGGTAACCGCTCCACCTTCCGAAGGACGACTTTGACATCGTCGACCTTGTTGCCGACCATGCCTACCAGGCTGCGCAGCTTCGGCACCGTGGGTGCGTCAATAGCCAACGGCGTCACTGCGGCCATGAACCGGCCGCCCCCGTCGAACCAGGAGAACGAGGCCATGCCATCCTCCGAGCG
>CAYLLT010000095.1:0-24701 GCA_964384465.1 uncultured Planctomycetales bacterium
TGCTGACCGCGGCATAAGACTCGCGGAATTGCGACTTCTGCCACGGGCTGCTAAGAAATGCCCATAAAAGGACAGATGGCGCATATGGCGGCGAAGTTCCGTTCAATGTGCTTGGCCGCGTTATTCTGAATCAGGCTACACTAATAGTACCGCCCAAAAGTGATGATGCGTTTTTGATATTCCACTTCGATTTCCTCCCCGCTCTCAAGGGTATTACTGAAATCAAGGAGTTCTTTGATAGTCGAATGGTCGATAAACCGACCAGCAGGATTGTGATGGATGACGATCAGGCATTCGCCTGCGAATCGGCTTCCAGTCGGCGAGCGAATTAGGAGTCGTGAGCATGATTCCCACAGTCGCATGGTCAATCCCGCAAGACTTGCCGGGAGACGACCTTCCCCCGGCCCAATCTCTGTTTCCGCCCCTTGCTTACCGCCCTCTATACCGCGGGTTCTATGCATGACACTGACTGCCAGCTCGCGATCGAACACCGCGCGCCGCTTCTCTTCCGCTTCCTTGGGATTCCTCCTCAACGTCTGAACGCCCGTTCTCCGAGCCGGGTAGGGCGGGTCAACGACCTGCCGCAAATATCTGGACGCGCGGAACAGTAACGGCAGGTCTGATGACCTGCCCTACCTCACTTATTCTTATATATCTGCGTTTATCGGCGTGTATCGGCGGTTTCAAGTTACAGCCCGCGCCGGTCAACCGCTCGGCTGCGTGGTGGGCGGCAGGGCGTTGCCGGTCGTCGAGTTGGCGAACACCGACAGGAGGTATTCGTTGAGTCCGTCGAATATCGCTTTCAGAAACCCGACCAGGAAGACGTTACGGGCCGACGGCGTCGTGCTCGCGGCGGCCAGTGTGGCCCCGCCGTGCAGTCCCAGCATTGTATTCTGGCGGACCGTGAATTCAGCTACTGCCGCCCGCACCCACTGGCCCGGAGTCGCGCTGGTCGGGACGGCCGGATGCAACCCGGCCCCTAAGCCGCCCGTCGATCCACCGGGTTGCGTCGTGGTTTGTCCAAGAGCGGCATTTGGCCGGAACTGCACTACGGCCGCGAGCGTCAAGGCCCAAACGAATAGGCGCTGCTGGTTAAACATCAGGGTATGACTCCGAAACTACTGAGTTTATACGCCGGAGCCGGCCGATTGTCGCGGGTCGCCCGTTTTTACGCATCCGCCGGCGGTGAATCCTCATTTTCAGGTCCGCCGGTGCCCTCGTTCGCGTCGGTATCGTCCGGCTCGGCCGGCGGCGATGGCTGCTGCATCTGTGGCGTCCCATCGGGCGACGGTGTAGCGGTTTCGCCCGCGGCCCCCGCTTCGCCGGCCGCACCTGCCTCACCATTATCATCGTCCTCTTCGCGGACAATCTTGGCCACGGCCACAACTTCGTCGCCCTCTTCCAGCCGGATCAGCCGCACGCCCTGCGTGGCCCGGCCGATCTCGCGGAGCTGCGACAGGTCCGTCCGCAGCGCGATGCCCTTCGCCGAGATCACCATCAACTCGTCGGTGTCGGTCACGCTCTTGAGCGCCACCACGCGGCCGTTGCGCTCCGTCGTCTTGATGTTGATGATGCCCTTGCCGCCGCGGCGGGTCTTGCGGTATTCGCCGACCTGCGTCCGTTTGCCGTAGCCGTTCTGGCAGACGGTCAGCAGCGACGCTTCCACGCCCGTCACCACCAGGTCCACCACCGCGTCGTCGCCGCGCAGCGCGATGCCGCGCACGCCGCGTGCGCCGCGGCCCATCGCCCGCACGTCGTTCTCCTCGAAGCGGACGGCCCAGCCGTTGCGCGTGCCCAGCACGATCTCGTCGGTCCCGCTGGTCATATCCACGCCGATCAGCTCGTCGTCGGGGTCAAGCCCCATCGCGATGATCCCGCTGGGCCGCGGCCGGCTGAACGCGCCGAGCGGCGTCTTCTTCACCACGCCCTTGCTCGTCGCGAAGAACACGAACCGCTCCTCGAACTCGCGCACCGGCAGCACCGCCTTCTGCACTTCGGTCGGCTGCATCTGGAGCAGGTTGGCGATCGACCGCCCGCGGCTGGTCCGCTGCATCGCCGGGATGTCGTACACCTTGAGCCAGTACACGCGGCCGCGATTGGTGAAGAACAGCAGGTAATCGTGCGTGCTGGCGGAAAATAGATGTTCCAGGAAGTCGCCTTCCTTCGTGTCGCTGCCCTTGACGCCCTTGCCGCCGCGGCCCTGTTTGCGGTAGGCGTCGGTCGGCACGCGCTTGATGTACCCCTCGCGGCTGATGGTGACGATCATCTGCTCTTCGGGGATCAGCTCGGCCATGTCGAACTCGCCGACCGCCCCCACGAACTGCGTCCGCCGCTCGTCGCCGAACTTCTCCTTCATCTCATAGATGTCCTCGCGGATGATGTCCATCACCAGCGTCTCGTCGCGCAGGATCGCCTCGTAACCTTCGATCTCCTCGGTCAGCTTCGCGTACTCCGTCGCCAGCTTGTCCAGCTCCAGCCCGGTCAGCCGCTGCAATTGCATCGACAGGATCGCTTCCGCCTGCGTGCCGGTCAGCGTCTGATCGGCGCCGCTCGCCCGCTTCACGAATGCCTCCGGCAGCAGACGCACGAACGTGCCGCTCTCGGTCAGCCGCAGCTTGCGGGCCATGATCGCCTGCTTCGCCGACTCCGGGTCCGCCGACTTCTTGATCAGATCGATGATGGCGTCGATGTCGCCCACCGCCAGGATCAAACCCTCGATCACGTGGGCCCGCTGCCGCGCCTTGCGCAGCAGGAACGTCGTTCGCCGGCGGATTACGTCGCGGCGATGCTCGATATAGAGGTCGATCATCTGCCGCAGATTCAGCGTCCGCGGCTGGCGGCCGACGACCGCGATGTTCATCACCGTGTAAGTCGTCTGGAGCGGCGTGAACTCGTACAACTGGTTGAGCACCACGTCGGCGTTGCCGTCCCTCTTCAACTCGACGACCAGGCGCGTGGGGTACTGGCGGTCGGACTCGTCGCGCACGTCGCCGACTTCCGGCATCCGGCCGCCCTTGACGCACTCGACGACCTTGTCCTTGACCGTGCTGCGCAGCACCTGGTACGGCACTTCATCGATCACGATGAGCGTGCGGCCGCGATGTTCCTCGGTGTGCACTTTCCCTCGCACCACCAGGCTGCCCCGGCCCGTGCGGTACGCATCTTCGACGCCGCGCCGGCCGCAGATGAACCCGCCGGTGGGGAAGTCCGGCCCCGGCAGCACTTCCATCAGCTCGTCAATCGTCACCTGCGGGTTGTCGATCACCTTCACGATCGCGTCGGCCATCTCGCGGATGTTGTGCGACGGGATGTTGGTGGCCATGCCGACGGCGATACCGGTTGCGCCGTTGACCAGCAGGTTGGGGAACTTGGACGGCAGCACCGCCGGCTCTTCGCGCGTCTCATCGTAGTTGGGTTGATAGTCCACCGTTTCCAGCTTGAGGTCGGCGAGCATCTCGACCGCCGGCGCGGCCATCCGCGCTTCGGTGTACCGCATCGCCGCCGGCGGATCGCCGTCGATCGATCCGAAGTTGCCCTGCCCCAGCACCAGCGGATAGCGCATCGCCCAGTCCTGCGCGAGCCGCACGAGCGTCGGGTAAATCACCGCCTCGCCATGCGGGTGGTAATTACCAGAAGTATCGCCCGCGATCTTCGCGCACTTGCGCGCCTGCGCCCGCGGACCCAGGTTCAGGTCGTTCATCGCCACCAGGATCCGCCGCTGCGACGGCTTCAGCCCGTCCCGCGCATCCGGCAGCGCGCGCGACATGATCACGCTCATCGCGTACGTGAGATACGAATCCTGAAGCTCTTCGACGATCGGCAGATTGGTGATCGCGTTCTTCGGCGTGGGGTTCGGCGTCGGCGTATCGGCCATGAAAACTCCTTCAGTAGCGCCTTCTCAAAACCAGCACGAAGCGCAAGCGAGTGACGCTAGGCATATCGGCATGAAACTCCTTCAGTAGCGCTGGGCCCCCGTGGCCGGCGACGGCGACCACAGGAAGCCGCCTCAACAGTTTCATGCGGTAGAGCTTCGTCAGAAAATCACGTCTCTTTATAGCCGATCCGGCGGCCCGAATCCAGTCGCGCGTGTGCACATAAGCCAATGTTCGACAATTATTTATGAGCGACCAACCAGAGGGCCGCGAGAGTCGCCGAATACGCCCCGCAGCCGCGGTTGCCGCATGGACGGGCGGTACCGGCTAACATTCATACGGCCACCGAATGCTATCGGTGGGCGGGGCGGAATCGCTGGAGGCTTCATCATGGAAACGACCATTCAGGGCAGCGTGCTGGACCGCGTGCATCACCTCGCCATCTCCGTCAGCAACATCCGTGAATCCGTCGAGTGGTACACCGCGCGCTTCAAATGCAACGTGAGCTACCAGGACGACACCTGGGCCATGCTCGACTTCGCCAACATCCAGATGGCCCTGGTCACCTCCAGCCAGCACCCGCCGCACATTTCGTTCGCCTGCGCCGACGCCGAAAAGTTCGGCCCCCTCCGCCCGCACCGCGACGGCACACGCTCAACCTACATCACCGACCCGGACGGCAACTCGGTGGAAATCTTGGCGGAACCGTCTTGAAGAAACAAGAGACCGCTTCACAGCCCCATTGTGGCACCGGCGTCTCACCGGTGGAAGATGGTCCCCTCTCACGATATGCTCATGACGCTTCACGGAAGGAGACGGTCGCGGCATGCCTACGACCAGACCGGGCATTCATGAAGTTGACTTCTGCGGCCAGATAGTTACGGCCTTTGTCTTTCCCGCCGCCAATGGCCGGAGTACAATTATAATCATGGGCATCCCGGACGTGGACATTCCGATCAAGCCGGTCTATTTCCCCTGGGAGATGGTCATGAAAGCCGAGCGCGCCGCGGAGAAGGTGCAGGAGCGCATGCACAAGGCTGCCACCGCACTCAAGCAGGCCAACGTTCCGTTCGTGGTCATCGGCGGCAACGCGGTAGGCGTTTGGGTCGCCACGCGCGACGAGGGTGCGGTACGCAATACCAAAGACGTGGACATCCTCCTGGCCCGCAGCGATCTGCAACGCGCGGCCGAAGCCATGTCAGCGGCGGGATTCGACTTGACCGAAGTGAACGGTGTGACGACATTCCTGGATCGCGAGGATCCGATGCCCAGCCGCGGCGTTCATGTACTATTCGCCGAAGAGAAGATCAGACCGCATGACCCGGTCACCGCGCCACCGGTTAAGGTGGGAATTGTCAGCAAGACCGGCGTACCGGCGATGGACCTGAGGGAGCTGTTGATCCTCAAGCTGATCGCGTTTCGCGATATTGACCGCGTACACATTCGGGACATGATCCGGGTCGGTTTAATCGACGACGCCGTCGCCGAGCAGATTCCGCCGGAGCTGCGGCCGCGATTGGAAGAGATCCGGGCCAACCCGGAAGGGTAAAGCCCACCAATCCTGATGTTTCCCCGCGTGACGGTTCACGACCGTGCCAGGTTGCACAGAATCTCGCAGCCGCGTTCGAGCTTTTCGTCACTCGTTGCATAACTCAGGCGGAAATGCGTGTCCTGCTCGCTGAAGACGGAGCCGGGGATGATGAGCACGTTGTGGCGGACCGTTTCGGCGACCAGCAGCGACACATTCTCGACGGGCGGATTACGGTTCCCCTTGGCGCAATCGCATGGCCGCAGCGCTGATCTCCTCCAGGCTCTTATCCGCCCAGAGTGTTCGCTGCCACTCGGTGTAGTCGAAGGGCTCTCTTTGAATGAGGGCGATGAATTTTTCGGCTTGTACCTCACCCAAGGCGTCCACCAGTGCACGGACGCCTGCGGCCTTGATCTCGGTATCGGTGGTCATGGGCCTACCTCAATCACGAATTGCGTCGGATTCATCACCCTTATTCTATCAAGGTCGCGCGTCTTTTTCACCACCAGATCGTCCGTTGTCAAGAATATCTCGCAACCAGCCGCGATTGCACACGCAACATGGAGGGCATCTTTCGCACGCAAAGTGCGCTGAAGAATCTCTTTGGCTTGATTCAATAGCTCATCGCCGGCTACAACGTCGATAATGGCCAGAGACTTCCACCGTGAAATCGCCTCTCGACGCTCGACAAACGGATTGGCCTGGTTCTCATAATCGAGCATGTAGGACCAAACCAGTTCCAATCGGTTCGCCTGAATCCGTTGTTGAACTTCGAGTTTGGCTTCTGTCTCAAGCCGGACCCGCGCCTGCGTTTGATCATCGAACGGCCGGTTGAAACAGCAGCTATCCAGATAAACCCGCATCAATATCGACCTCATGATTTCGCGAGCGTACACAGAATCTCACAACCACGTTCGAGCTTTTCGTCGGTTGTAGCGTAGCTCAGGCGGAAATGCGTGTCCTGCTCGCTGAAGACGGAACCGGGGATGATGAGCACGTTGTGGCGGACGGCTTCGGCGGCGAACGCGGCGGCATTTTCGAAGCGGGCCGGGATGCGCGGGAAGAAGTAAAAACCTCCACCGGGCTTGACCACGTCATACGCCGGCGACAGCCGTTCCCACACCAGGTCGCGCTTGCGGCGGTAATCGTTCACGTGACCGGAGATGTCGGTATCGAGGGCGACCAGGCCGGCGTGCTGAACGATGCTCGGGGCGCACACGAACGTGTACTGCTGGAGCTTGGTCATCTCCTCGATCAGGAACTTCGGCCCGGCGGCATAGCCCAACCGCCAGCCGGTCATCGCGTAGCTTTTGCTGAAGCCGCGAAGCAGCAGCGTGCGATCGGGGGCCAGCGGCATGGCCGAGGGGCAGGGGCCGTCATACGTGAGCTGGTTGTAAATCTCGTCGATCAGCAGGATCAGGTTAAACCGCTCGGCCACTTCGGCCGCTTGCTTGAGTTCGGCAGCGGTGAGCACCACGCCGGTCGGGTTGCTCGGCGAAGCGATGACCAGCGCTTTCGTCCGGGGCGTCACGGCGGCCGTGAAGCGCTCCGCGTCAAATCGAAAATCCGGATACGTATCCACCGGCACCGGCACGCCGCCGATCAGCCGCACCGCATGCTTGTAGATCACGAAGTAAGGATCGCTGATGACGACCTCGTCGCCGGGATTGAGCAACGCCAGGAGCGCGAGCAGGATGCCGCCCGAGACGCCGGACGTCACCAACACCGGCAGGCTCAGGCCGAACTCCGCGTGTAAGTCGGCGGCGATCCGCTCGCGCAGCGGCGCGATACCCTGCGTGACGGTATATCCGTTGTAACCGCTCTGGATGGCGTCCATCGCCGCCTGGCGGATGGGCTCCGGCACGGGAAAGTCCGGCTGCCCGATGGACAGATTGATCGGGTCGGTGAGTTTCGCGCCGAGATCGAAGACCTTGCGGATCCCGGATGAATCCACCGAGCGGCTGCGCGCGGAGAGAAATCGCTCGGGGTCGGGTCGGCCCATCACTTCTTCTTGGCTTCTTTTTCTTTTCCGGCGGACGCCTTGCCGGCGGGGGCCTTTCCGGCGGGAGCTTTGCCCGCCGGAGCCGCGCCTTTCGCACCGCCCGCGGGAGCTGATCCCGCCGCGGCCGCCGGAGCTGCGCCCGGTGCCGCTGCGCCTTCCGCTGCCTCGTCCTTCTTCTTTTCCTTCTTGCCGACCTTGACGTTGCGGTTGCTGACCTTGGGCAGGCCGAATACGGTGCGACCTTCCTGCCAGCGCTCTTCATCGGCGAGCCGCTTGAGCCGCTCCGCCCGCGTGAGCACGTTGCGATGCCGGGTCAGTGAACCCGCCGTCTTGAGAGAACGATCCATGGACATCTTGGTGAAATCTCCATCTTGCCGCACTCGCATTTGCTCGCGGCTAAACGAAACAACTTGCGCTGGTCATCTTTCCATCCGCTCTTTCGCGGGGCTGGAAAACACGTAATTCGGCAGCCCCGCCCGGATCAAATCCTTGTTGATCGTGGTCCCGAACGACTTGACCTCCTCCACATATTGTTGCGTCTTCTGCGAGCCGTCCGGTGAGCTGAAATCGAACCCTTGCGCACTGACCAGCCGCCAACGATTGCCCTTTTTCTCCAGCGTAGTCGCCACGTTCTTCTTTTGCAGCCACTGCTGGGCGAATTCAGCCGAACCTTTGTGACTGGCATCGAACGTCTCCAGAACCACGTAAGTCAGCGGGCCCGCCGGTTTGGCGGGCTGAACTTCTACTGGGGCCATCGGCTTCTGTTGGGCAGCAGGCGTCGGCTGAACGACCGACGCTTTCTGAGCCGAATTCTTCGCCGCGGCTTCCGGCGATCTTGCCGGCTCCTTCAAGCCCGACGGTCGCGGGAGCTTCGCCGGCGGCTGCGGCTTCAACACCGACGGATTCGGCGGTTGCCGCAGTGCCTGTTCGACTTCATCGCCCGACGCCTTGGCAACCGTCGCCGGAGCGGATGAACTCCGCCCGAACAGGTGCCCCACCTCGAAGCTGACAAATATCGCCAGCACCAGCACGCCGCCAATCAGCGCCGCCTGTCGCGCGTTCAATGATAGCGCGATCCGGCCGGCATCCACTTTCAGTATCCGCCGGGGGGTGAAATCATCCGCGTCCCCCCCACCCCACCGCTCGGATGCGGTATGCACATTCGTGGGCGGGTGACCGGCCTGCGAATCGTGGTCCAGCGGAACAAGCCCGCGTACGACCGGCGGCTCCGGCACTTCTGGTTTCAATACCGCTGTACCGCGGCGCAGGCTGAAGGTCGCCGCTCCTTCTGATACGGGAGTTTCCTCCATTTCCGATGTGTCGGCCGGCATCATGGCGGGCGATTCCTCCCGGTCCACTTCCCGCGCATCATTGCGGCCCGACCGCCACCATTTCGGCAAGGCCAGTTTGCTGGGTGGCTTGGCTTCCTGCTGACCTCGGATCACCTCGAACAATGCCGGAGCGTACTTCGATTTTGGCACGATAGGATCCTCCCTGCTCCAACGGTTCCCGACGCGAGTCCCCGCGCCGTTTCGTCGGCCGGACGATGGGTACAGGATAGCGTTTTTCGGCCAGGGTTCAAGACGGGAGGGCTTTGATTGCGAATTTCGGATTTCGGATTGGAGGCGAGCACCGACTCCCGTTTTCAATCCGCAATTCGCAATCCGCGTTCCGCAATTCCACCTTCAGGGCGTGTAATAACGCTGGAGCAGGCCGAAGTCCGCGATATCGGCATCGTTGTCCCCGTCCAGGTTGGCACCGGCGCAGTTGCCGGTCGGCGGGCCGATGTTGGGGCCGGTCATGCAGGTCAGGAAGATGTTCAAATCGCCCAGGTTGACCGCGCAGTTGTTATCCAGATCGCCCACCAGCTTGTTCTTGGCTTTGGGCGAAGGGATGGAGCCGCTGTCGTTGCCGTTCATCAGAAAACTGAGCGTGACCCAGTCGGTGGCCGAATCGGTGTCGTTGCTGTCCGGGCAACGGGCCGCGCCGGGCGGTACGTCCGAGCCGGCCGGGCCCACGACTGAGGCGAGGAGATAAGTCCGATCGCCGCCTCCCCCGTCGGTGAGCGCGACGCTGTCCTTGATCTGGCCGGTGGACACATCCGCCACGCCGTCATCATTGGGATCGATGTCCTGCCCGGCGCTCACCGTCACGCCCTGGACGAGGAGGATCGTCTGCGTGCCGTTCTCCAGCACGTCCTGCGTGCCGATCGAAAAGTTCGGGGCCATCGCGGTATCGCCGAGGGCGTAGTATCCGCCGGCCGGCACCGTCTGGCCGGTGAGGTCCCACACCTGATCGACCTGGCCCGGATTCTGATCGGAATCTCCTTCGATGATCACCACCGCCAGTCCGGTCAGCGTCTGCCCGCTGCCGGCGCTGATCTCGATGAACTCCAGGTTCTCGCTGGCCCCGGTGTGGCGCACCAGCACTTCATTGAGCAGTATGGGCGTGATCTGAATACTGGCCACCAGGGTCAGATGATCGCTGGCGGTGATGGTGCCCGTGCCGTCGTTTTCGCCGCTCACCGGCGAGGCCGAATCCGTCGGCTGCGCGGGCGGCGGCACGCTGGAGGGCGGATTATAACTCCGCGTGTTAAAGATGAACGGGGTGAGCACCATGCCGTTCAGCGTGGCGGAGCGGAGAATGTGGTCGATGGTCTTGCTGGACTCCGGTCGCGTGATGGGGCTTCCATTGATTGGGTCCAGAATGGTGACACGGCTGAGCGTGGTCTGCGGCTCCAGAAGCTTGTTGATGGACGGATCGCCCACCACGGCATTGAGATCGCCGGCATAAAAGATTCGCGCTCCGGGGTTGCTGCCGATGTATGCCGTAATATCGGCGGCATCGTCCGTCGCCTGGTTGAGCTTGAGCGTCTCGTCCCGCGCTGCGGTTCCGGACTTGTGATGGGCGGAGTACACGCGCAGTTCGGTGCCGGGGGCGAGGGGAAGAATGTCCACGTCAGCGCGGATCGTCGGACGCTCGAAATTACCGCCGTTCGGGTCCTCCGTGAAAATCTGCAATTTGTTCGAGAGCGGATACGCGCTGAGAATCTGGTTCCTCGGGTTTTCGTTGGTCGGGGCGCCGAGGTAATTGTAGGGATAGCGCGAGGCGAACTGGGTCATGAAAGCGGATCGGCCGCTGGCGTCGTCCGCTTCCTGGAAGAGAATAATGTCCGGGTTGATGACCTGGACGATTCGCACCATCGCCGGATAGCGGGCGTCTGAGGGGTTGTTGTAGCTGTAGAGGTTCCAGTCGAGGATCTTGACCGTCTGTCCGGCGACCGGTGACGTGCAGACCGCCAGCAGCAGGACGCCGTACCAACGGGAGGCGCAGTGCTTCACAGTGTATTCTCCGCAAACCCCGGCATATCGGCCCCAGGCGGCCCGCACCAACCGGCGCCGCTCCGCAAATGAAGCGTTACCGGCCGTTTCTCCGCGACTGTGACATTATACCACCAGGTTCTCACCTGACCAAGACCCAGACTTTTCACAATTTCACAGCGGCCGCGGCCAATGTGGCACCGGCGTCTCGCCGGTGTATGGCTTGGAGTTTCGTAGTTTCGTAGATGGGGCAGGTCGTCAGACCTGCCGCAATTCTTCCAAGCCCCGAGCGGCATTCCATATCTCAGCCAACCAGGCAAAGGCAATCACGAAAAGCCAAAACACCGAAAAGTGACGCCGGCGAGTATCGGCGGTCTTGAATCAACGCCAGCGAACGGATACCGTACACCGTCGGCGCTCCGTTCATGTCCGTGGCGGGTGATCGTCGGCCCTGAAATCCAGCGGAAAAGCTATGCCGACCATCCAGTTCAAAGGCAAATCGGTCATCGAGACGTATCACCACACGGTGCCGCATCACCGTTTGGAGTTTGACGAAAAACTCTCCCTGCTGCCCAAAGGCGAAAAGCCCGGCCTCGAAGGCAACCTCATCATCGAGGGCGACAACCTCCTGGCCCTCAAGGCCCTCCTGCCGACCCACGCCGGTCGGATCAAGTGCATCTACATCGACCCGCCCTACAACACCGGCAACGAGGGCTGGATCTACAACGACAACCTCACGCAGCCGCAGATCAAGGAATGGATCGGCAAGACCCTCGGCAAGGTGGGCGATCTCGCGTCTCGTGTGATTGGTTAGTAATGCCGACTAAAAAATACAACGTTATCTCGTTGTTCTCCGGTGCGATGGGCCTCGACATTGGTCTAGAGCAGTGCGACAGGTTCAGGGTGATTGCGTGCGTCGAGAAGGAGCACGCCTTCTGTCAGACGATTCGGGCCAATGTCAAAGGAGGCCGCCTCGACAGCAGGGTGAAAGTTTTCGAGGGAGACATCGCACAACTTGATCCGCACCACATTCTGGATGCCGTCGGGCTAAAGCCTGGCGAGCTTGATCTACTCGCCGGCGGTCCGCCCTGCCAATCGTTCAGTACCGCCGGGAAAAGAGGCACCACGCAAGACCCTCGTGGCACGTTGCTTTGGCACTTTCTCCGATTCATCGAAGCGATGAAGCCCCGGTTCTTTTTGATGGAGAACGTCAGGGGGCTTCTCTCTGCCGCTTTGCATCACCGCCCGATCGCCCAGCGACCCGAAAAGGGAGGTCCACCACTTGCCCCAGACGAAGAACCCGGCTCCGTCGTTCGTGCCTTTGCAGACGACATGGGAAAGATTCCAGGGGCCACTTACCACATGGATTGTTTTGAAGTGAACGCCGTCAACTACGGTGCCCCTCAGCTCCGCGAACGTGCCTTGTTCATCGGCAATCGCTATAACGCCCAGGTCGATTTCCCCGACCCGACGCACGGACCTGGCCACGCAGAGCAGAAGCAGGCGTCTCTATTCGACTCGCAGGACGGGAAGCTCTTGCCGTGGGCCACGCTCGCGGACGCCATCTGCGACTTGCGAGAAACCAACCCTGTAATCATGGATTTCAGCCCAAGGAAGAAGAAGTATCTCGCAATGGTTCCGCCAGGTTCCAACTGGCGAAGTTTGCCGGTTCCTATACAAAAGGAATCGATGGGCACGGCTTGGCACGCGAAGGGCGGGCGGTCTGGGTGGTGGCGACGATTGACCTTCGACCTCCCGTGCCCAACACTCGTCACTATGCCGAACCACGCGGGGACCGCTCTGTGTCATCCCACGGAGCTTCGAGCACTGACCCTCCACGAGTACGCCCGCATCCAAGAATTCCCAAACGACTGGCAGGTTTGCGGCACACCAGCACAGCAATACGCCCAGATCGGCAATGCTGTCCCCGTGCGTCTCGGCCGCGTCGCCGGCGAAGTCATCGCCAAACAATCGGACGCCCTGCGAGAGCGCGATTGGCTGCCGTGTGCAAGGAAGCCCACCGCATACCGAATTATTTACGTACAATCGCATGTGCGAACCCGTCAGTGGTTCAAGGATGGGGAGACGTTTGTCTGGAACGATGGCGAGGATAACGGACACGCCACGTACGCGGCCCCGAAAACAAAGCGAAAGACGACCAGAATATAGTGGAGCATAATAGAGTGGCCAAAGGCAAGAATCCACTTTTCGAAGTGTTGAAGGCCCCCCGCCACCACTACGACCCGAAAGAAATCGTCACGCTCTTTGCCCAAGTTGACGAGGCCCGGGTCCGCTCGCTCGCCGCGAGCTTGGCCATTTACATCGGAAAGAACCTGCCTGCCGCGATTGAAAAACGAGACGGTTTGTCCGACTACCGAACCAATCCCTACGTGCTTATGACATCCGCCAATGTGATGCGCCTGTCAGACCCGGCTCGCTTCGCCGATTTCCTCTTTAACAACAAGCTCTACATGGGACTTGAGACATCCTTCGGCAAGTCCATTGAGGCCGCGTTTGTCGCTGAGTACCCGCTGCACTCGAGTGCTGCCCACCACTGGATTGACCCACCGGAGAAAGTTGCCGAGGCCGCCGAACTGGTTGGCCTCAGCAACCAAGATAAGGCCGTTCGACGTGTCGATTCTGTCTGGCGGGAAATCGACAAGTCTTGCGTCATCGGCGACCGACGATACGTTGTCAGCATTAAGAGCGGGCCGAACACCATCAACGATACTCAGGTCGCAGAAATGGCGAGGGCCATCCTCGCCAACCATCCCACATGGTTCAAGAAAACCCGTGAGACTTATCCCGCCGTCCGGCACCTTGAAGTGGCAATCGGCCTCACCTACGGTACAGACAGGACGACCAACAATAAGGAAAACCAAATCCTCGCCAAATTGCTTGGAAAGGGCTTCGTTGAGGAAGACCGAAATGGAAGCCCCGGAGTATTGATTGACAAAAAACACCGCTCTGTGAGGGTCTATCGTCGTATAGGACGAGATTTTTGGTCGCTCATCGGAAACCCCGAAGACCCGCCGAGGGCATCTTTTGTCTTTCTGGAAGTCCTGCTTGCTCTTACAAAGGCCCTATCCGATGCGATGGCCGCAGCGGATTTGGAGACCCGGATAAACGCCAAGATTCTAGCCCTCTCCGAGGCGCTCCGCGGACTCATGTTGCCACGCAAAATCCTGCCGTCGTGGGTCCGCGACGACCTTTCGGAAAGCGAACTCTTTTGGTTCATGAGTGCCATGACGGCCTTCTACGACGAAGGGATTTGACCGGGTGGAGAAGGCCCTGAGAAAACACTTACGGAATGGAACATTCGGAAGCGTTACGCCGGCGCGCTCAAGTGCCATGCGCGCGGTTCGCGGAAGTGGCAACAGAACCACAGAGCAGCGCTTCCGGTTCGCGTTGGTCGGAGCCGGCCTGCGCGGCTGGACCACGCGCAATCGAGAAGTGCTGGGGAATCCCGACTTCTTGTTCCCCGAGGCAAGGGTTGCCATCTTTGTCGATGGCTGCTTCTGGCACGGATGTACTACCTGCGGTCATGTGCCGAGGACACGCCGATCGTACTGGAATGCCAAAATCACTAGAAATCGTCAGCGCGATCGACAGACTACCCGACGATTGCGGGCATTGGGCTTCCGCGTGATTCGCTTCTGGGAGCACGACTTGAATCGTATCGATCGCTGTATTGAAGAAGTCTTGATCGCCGTCGAGGATTATCCGCCGTATCTGGCGCCGGAAAGCATCACCGAGCGCGAAAAAAGGGCGGTGGCGCGTGTTCGCCGCGCGGGCGTCAACGCTCCGGTGTCGGCTGTCCTATCTTGGGTGCGGTCGATCGGTCCCGAGTCTTTTTTCTCGGGAACGCTGTGCGACATTCGGGCCGTGGCGAACGCATTCTGAAAATCCCTTCATAAGTCGGCCAAGATCATGCGCACAACCGGTACGAGTGGGGCGTCGCCCTCTGCCTCGACCGCGATGCGAACGTTCTTTGGTGGTATCGCAATCTCGTCGGCCCTGAGAACTTCACTGTTCAAGGCTATAAGCGCGGCAGGATATACCCCGATTTTGTCGTGCAGAGCGCTCGAAACGGAAAACCGATTCATCGCGTCATTGTGATCGAAAGTAAGGGAAAACACCTCGAAGGTAATCCGAACACGACGTATAAGCGCAAGGTCGCGAACTATTTCGATCGCGTGGGCCAAAAGGTCACCTGGCAACAGCTTGGCGAAGGCTTCGCCGACCATGTCTTTCGCTTTCAAATTCTCGATGAGGCTCAGCCACACGGGCGAGACTGGGGCGATGAGCTTGCGTCGATTCTCGGCGAATAACCCTCATCCCGGTCAGCATGTCGCAGCACCGTTCTGCCACCGGCTCACCCAGCGGAACAACCAACGTGTTATCATTCGATTGGCGCGGAGGGTTTCCGCGATAGGGGAGTACCGGCATGCGAGAAAAAGCGCCACGACCAAACGAACCCGTCGAACCGCATTTTCGCCCCCGCCACGCCGGTTTTCCCACCGTCACCCCGTGGCCAAAGCCGTGCCTCTCCCGCTCTCCATCTCTCCATCTCTCTATCTCTCCGTCTCTCCGTCTCTCCGTCTCTCCGTCTCCCCCGTTCCCCGTCCCCATCTGCGTTCCATCTGCGTCCATCTGCGGATTCACTTGCCCCCTCCAATTTCGACTGTCGATTTTCGACTTTCGTCTTTCCCGCCGGCGTCTTGTCAGTCTGCGGGGTTTTTTCTATGATGCGCTGTCCTTCGTCCTTCAGGCGAATCGGCGAGCGTCAGCCGGGAGCGGCCGCCCCCTCGCGGGCGCGGCGCTGAAGGATTTTCGCACACAAACCCAGTCGCCAGCGAAAGGAACAGCCAGTGGCCAAGCGGAACAAGAGTTACCTCTTCACGTCGGAATCGGTCTCGCAGGGCCATCCCGACAAAGTCTCCGACCAGATCTCGGATGCGATTCTCGACAGCCTGCTCCGTCACGATCCGCACGCCCGCGCGGCGGTCGAAACGCTGTGCACGACGGGGCTGATCGTGATTGCCGGCGAAGTGACCGTGCACAACCGCGGGGCGGAGTGCGCGCTGGCCGATATCGAGCAGACCGCCCGCGAAACCGTCCGCGAGATCGGCTATGACGACCCGGAGACGGGGTTTGATTACCGCAGTTGCGCCGTGGTGCGAGCGATCCATTCGCAGTCGCCCGATATCAGCCAGGGCGTGAGCCGCAAGAAGTCCCAGGACCAGGGCGCCGGCGACCAGGGCATGATGTTCGGCTTTGCCTGCAATGAGACGCCGGAGCTCATGCCGCTGCCGATCCATCTGGCTCACCGGCTGGTCGAGCGGCTGACCGACGCCCGCGAATCCGGCGAGATCAAGTGGCTGCGGCCGGACAGCAAGAGCCAGGTCACTGTCCGTTACGAGGACCTCAAACCGACGCAGATCGATACCATTGTCGTTTCGACGCAGCATACCGAGGAAGTGATCGACCGAAGCGGCAACATGTCCGCCGCCGCACGCAAAAAGATCATCGACAAGGTCGTGCGCCCGGTCATCATGAAAGAGTGCCCCGGCATGTGGCGAAGCGGCATCCGGTTCCACATCAATCCGACGGGCCGGTTCGTGGTCGGCGGGCCGCATGGCGATTCGGGCCTGACCGGCCGGAAGATCATCGTGGACACCTACGGTGGTCGCGGGCGACATGGCGGCGGGGCGTTCAGCGGAAAAGATCCGAGCAAGGTTGACCGCTCGGCCGCGTACATGGCCCGCTACATCGCCAAGAACATTGTCGCCGCCCGGCTGGCCGCTGAATGCGAAGTGCAACTGGCGTATGCCATCGGCGTGGCCGACCCGGTGAGCGTCAACATCGAGACGCACTGCACCGGCCGCATCGATGAAAAGCGCCTGTCCGGCCTCGTCCGCGACTTCTTCCCGCTGCGTCCTTATGAAATCATAAACCACCTTAAACTTCTACGCCCGGTCTACCGCGAAACCGCCCGCAACGGCCACTTCGGCCGAACCGGCAACGGCTTCACCTGGGAAAAAACCGACCTCGCCCCGAAGCTGCGCAAAGCGGCGGAGAAGTGGGTGAGATAACGGTTTCAATGATATCTGGGTCTGACCGCTTCCCTCTCTCACTGTGTATTTCAAAAACACTAATTGTTAACATATTGCCATTAAAGGAATTAAGCTTGAATACACAGGGTCCTTGACACCTATTCTGCGGAACACTAGAATTGATACATCTCATGATGGAGCTGATTCATGATTAAAGGCAAAGTACGAGAAAAGCTTGGCTACATATTGGGTGCGGATGGTGTGTTGAATCGTGGTACCGGCGCGCCGTTCTACCGGGTCCGCCTGGACCGCCAGGCTGCTGAAGCATTGGCCGCACAACTGGATCAGGCTGCGACGCACGAACGTGCCTGGTTCACCATCACGGTGACAGAAGATAATCTGAATCGCCTCAAAATCATGGAAGCCCAGACGCCCGCCTTCGAGATGAGCGCACCTTCCGGCTATGTGCGCGGATCCATTCTGCGCGTCTCCGGCCAGAAGTCCCTCAACGTCGATTTTTCCGGCTCGGTAGGCGCCGGACTATTGGCCCGGCAGTTGCGCGGAGCGTGCGACCGCATGCACGCTTTTGTTGAGTTCCGGGTTCCAGGTCGGAGACGCGATCTCGTGGTGTTCATTCCAGATGTGGATCTGGTTAGTCCAGCGGATGAATTTGAAAGGTTGGGAATAGCGGGTGTGGAACTCGCCAATCAGGTATGGCCTCCGGATGATTTTAGCGATTGGGAGGCTTTAGGTGTCTGAATTCCATCAGGGAGAAGTTTGGTGGGCCCAATTGCCGCTGCCGGCCGGTCGAAGGCCGACTCTCATTCTTACGCGCAGTGATGTCATCGCAAAACTGACGAATGTGACCGTAGCGCCGCTGACGCGAACGATTCGAAACATAAAGTCGGAGGTGGTTGTATCGTCCGCCCATGGGCTTCCATCATCATCCGCTATTTCATTGGATAATATCGTCACGATACCCCAATCAGTTCTTATTAGAAGAATCACCAAGCTGTCAAAAAATACGATGGACGATGTCTTTGCCGCGATCCGATTCGCGTTCGCCATGCCGTCGTAGCCATTTCCGAAACGACCGGCAACTGTTGTTAGACAGCGACCTGCGCGCGATTGGCCTGCGCCAGTCGGATAAACAACGACTCCAGCGTCAGCTCGATGTTGGCGTTTCGCCCGAGGTTCGCGTCGGCCTCGCGGAGATGCCTTAGAGATGCGAGTATCGAATCTGTCGTGTGGGCGGCGGCCAGTTTGCGGATGACTTCCGGCTGATCTTCGTTGATCGGCGGGAGGTTCGCGCCGGTTGCTTTTCGCAGAGCGTCCACGTGAAAGTCCGCCAGCACGGAGAGCAGTACCTGGAGGCCGGCCCGCGTCGCATCAGTATCCGACACGTCCGGGTCGCGCTCGCTCACCGCTTTGCCCAGGATCTTCGCGTCTGCTTCGAAGGGTTTGGCCAGCGCGTGCGGGGCGACACCCGGTTCAGACAGCTCGATCAGCCGCTGGCCCCAGCCGCGCTTGATCTCGAACAACCCGTCATCGATCTGCCGCAGGGCGGCGCCGAGACTACCGCCGGTGTGGCGGGCGGCGTACGTGATCGGGGGCGCACCTGCGTCTGGCCGAAGGGCCTTGAGCCGCTTCAGAATGAATTCCGCCGGCAGTGTCTGAAACTGCACCTGCTGACAGCGCGAGCGCGTGGTCGGCAGCATGCGGTCCATCGAACTGGTCAGCAGGATCAGGAAGGTCGATTTCGGCGGCTCCTCCAGCGTCTTGAGCAGGCTGTTCTGGGCGGCATCGTTCATCCGCTCGGCCTCGCGGACGATGAACACTCTGGCCCGCCCGCGGTTCGGAAAAGTGCCCGCCTTCTCAACGAGGAAGTGCCGTATCACATCGACCACCAGCACTAGCGCCTTTTGCTTGCGGATGGTCGAGTCGGGATGTTGCCGGTTGAGTTGCCGATAGATGACCGCCAGGTCCGGGTGCGTGCCCGCCGACGCCAGCCGGCAATCCTGACACTGCCCGCAGGCGTCGACGATTTCCTCTGAGCGCGGGTGAGAAGGCGCTTCCGAGCCGCGACCGTGAGGGAGCGGACTTGCGGATACCGCTCCCTCACGGTCGCGGCTCGGATCATTCCGCCGTCGTACTGGCGACGAGCACAGCAGCGTCTGGGCCAGTCCCATCGCCATCATCTCCTTGCCCACGCCTTCCGGCCCGGAGAACAGATACGCGTGCGGCATCCGTTGACTGGCCAGCGCCTGCTGAAGGATGCGGTGCGCCCGCGGCTGATGCTCTACGTCAGACATCGACACGATGATTCAGCTCTCACCTTTGTGGTGCAGCCGTCTCGGCTGCACGTGCAGGCGAGACGCCTGCACCACAATGACCAACGGGTTGATCAGACATCGACACGATCGAGCAGCTCCATGATGCGGTCGTGGACCTCGGCGGCGGTACCCACACCGCTCACGACTTCGACGCGGCCCGGATATTCGCGCGGCAACGACAGAAAGAGCTTGTGCACCTTGCGGTGATAGTCCAGCGGGCGGGCCTCCATCGCGTCGTGTTGAATGTCGCTGAGCAGTGTGGCCTGGTTGCCGTCGTGCCGCTTGCGGTTGCGGCCGGCATGCTGCGGTTTGCGGCCGGTGCGTTTGAAACCCTCGTCCGGCGGCACGTCGAGGATGATGGTCAGGTGCGGCCAGGTATCGCCCACGGCATATTGACCGAGTTCGATGATGCGCCGGATGTCGTAACCGGCAGCGCCCTGATACGCGCAGGTGGCGGAGATGAATCGGTCGCATAAGACGACCTTCCGCGCCTTCATCGCCGGTTCGATCACCTGCCCCACCAGTTGCGCCCGCGAGGCCATGAACAGGAACGTCTCGCAGCGCACGTCCATCTCGGCCAGGTCGAAGTCGAGCAGTACCGAGCGGATGCGGTCGCCGATCACTGTGCCGCCGGGATCTTTGGCCCGCACCACCTCCAGGCCACCCGACGACAGCTTGTCGGCGAGCAGTTGGATCTGCGTGCCCTTGCCCGAGCCGTCTGGGCCGTCGAAGACGATGAACTTTCCTGCGAGTTTATCTTTGAGCTTCAAGCGCCAACTCCGTACTGTCATGGTAAACCACTCTCACCGCGGCGAGTATGGGCTGCCGGGCAACCGCTGATGGCTTCGAGTTGAGGAACGAAGCCATGCGCAAGATCGAAAACCCCGCTGGCGGGGTCGAAAAGGGGGTTTGCATGGGTTCGTTTCGTCGTGGCGTTTTCACGGTCAGTCCGGTCCTCCCGCGGTGAAACCTATGCTCCGTGGGCCTCGGATGAGAACACAGCAGGCGTTCCGCTGCAAGCCGCGGATGACCTGGATGGGTGAGGAGTGGAAGGTGGGAGCAGCCGGCAGCCTCATGTGGTCAGTGAGCACGAACACGCCGGCCACCCGTTTCTCTGGTTGCGAGCGACTGCAAACAACGCTATCATATGATCATCAAAAGGACCGCACGACATGTATACCATTTACCGGCTCAAGGCGGACGAACTCGACAGCAGGTTTATCGAGAGCTTGAAGTCGGCGTTTGGTCATAAAGAAATCGAGATTGCCGTGTCCGAAGCCGATGAGACGGACTATCTCCTGCGTTCACCTGCCAACCGGGATCATCTCCTGAAAGCGGTGGCCGATGTCGAGGCCGGCTGCAACGTCGTCACGCCCGACCAGACGCCGTTCAGATGAGGACAGTTACGTTTCATGCCGACGCCTTCCGCGATTACACGGAATGGTCCACGCGCGATCCGAAACTTTTTGAGCGCGTGACACGTCTGATCGTCGAAACCCTGCGCGAGCCGTTCGGCGGCATCGGCAAACCGGAACCGCTCAAACACGAACTCAAAGGCTGCTGGTCGCGCCGCATCACCGATGAACACCGTCTCGTGTACAAGGTGACGGACGATTCCCTCATTATCCTCTCCTGCCGCTACCACTACTGAACCGTGCGGCACCTGTCCTTCAGGGTCGAGGTGCCCAATCGAGCTCGTCCCCAATGCCACGAAGTTAAACCGCATCTCTCCCCTTTAATCGGTTCCTGACACGCTTCCTTCGCACAGCGCGCGCAGACATCGAGGCTGCAATTCTCTACGCCGCCAAGGCGGCGCACCACACGCTGGTTGCGTGACTCCGATGAACTGGAAGATCTGGGCGGCGGGTGGTGAGATGACGTCGTGTGCGGGCGCGACAGAAATAGGTGGCTATCCTCGGGGAGCCATCGGGGGCCGCGTGCGGGTGCGAAGGAAGTAGGTGGCGGTCGCTCACGGCTCCAGAGGGAGAGTCGGAAAAGGTGTCAGAGTCGGAAAAGGTGTCAGGAACCTTTCTCTGTCCGGAAAAGATGTGAGGTTATTTATTCGGTTCCTGGCACCTTTTCTTGCCCCAATAATTCGCTACGTCCCCGTTCCACAATCTGCCTACATTCTGGACAGATACGACTAACGTTGCCGATCAAACTATAGCCGCACGTTGCGCAAGTTCTGGTCAGGTTCTCATCCTTAGCCCAACTTGCCAATCCTGATTCAATAAGCTTAGTGATTAGTTCGCCAGCATGATTATCTTGCGGCAAGTGGCAATTCAGGAAATCTCCGTCCGCATCTACAATAACCAGTATATACCAACTAACAGAGTGTTCCAGAAATATACCCGGGTAACAGTCCTGAATGGCCGACTGCCCGAGCTCCGGAGCATCTTGGCATTGAAAATAGAAAACGCACGGGGCGCGCGCGATCCGGCGGAAAAAGGATCTCAGGGTGGTCAGTTCTTCTCTTGGAATCTGATAAAGTGTTGCAGTGGTCGTCTGCAGCAGCAAATTCCATCCTACTGGTGTGTCAAGGCGGCCGACGTATTCACAACCATCCGGTCCGATCTGCATCTGCACTGAATCGAAACCATACGTCTCAAAAATCAATGTCAATAGTTGAGTCAGCACCTCTTCTGATACCCAAACACTTATCCGGTGAATCTCTCTTGATAAATCGATCCAATTGTGATCGCTTGTGTTTATCATTTGTCTTCGTCTAATGACCAACCCTGGCGCATTTCCACTGGAACGCGAACGATTTGTTAAGGGCCATTTCCATGGCAGCCAGCGATTGGGCAAGAAGCACCTCATGAAGCGGCCGCGAATAGGTTTGTGGTTTGGTTTAGGTTTGCTTTCCATTGGGGTTCAAAAAGTTTCCGTGAAAGCCTTCTCTCGAGCACTTCGCTCTGACGGCGTCAGCATCGCTTTTAGGCGCTCTAGCATCTGAAAACCCTCGGCTGCTGTGGGAGGTGTGTCTTGATCCCAAGTCACCGATTTCTGTGTTCCGCCACCCTGAGCTTGTATTCTACCTCGATGAAGCACGAGAATGCCTCAGACGCTCGACTCAGAGCGGTTTAACCGATTTTCTCAGCGCAAGCTCAGGAGCGGCACTTCAAATTGTAGCCGAGAGCCTACCGTTGGCGCTGAGCGTCCTTTCGGTAGCCCCTACCGCGGGGATTAAGGATATCCTCCTTACACCGCGGCGGGAAGCCCAAAAGGACAACGTCGGAATGCGTGCCTTGCGTGGCGTGCCAGCGGTGGAATCGGTGCTCCGCCCGATAACGAGATTACGAGGAGCGGGCCAAATTCGATCGGAGCAGGTTCGCGAGCACGCGCTCGTCGATTTCGCGGCGGCGGGCGGCGAGGGGGTGCTCCTCAGGTGTGGCACCGGCGTCTCGCCGGTGGGGCAGCGGCTGGCCCGCACCGGTTTCGGTCCATACTTCGGCCCAATCCTCGGACCAGCCGCCCTGCGGATCGACGGCGGCGTAGGCGGCCAGCACGGCGCGGTCGAGCTGCTGGTGGGCGATGCGCAGCCACGTCGGGCGTTCGTTGTACAGGTTGGTGAGCGTGCGCTTTTTGAGCCGGGCATCCTGGGCGGCGGCGGCCATGATGGCCGATTGCCGAATCAGCGGCCGGGCGTCGGCGGGAACGTCGGCGAAAGCATCCTCCGCGTCAATCTTCGCGGCGGTGGGTTCGATCCACTCCGGCGGGTTCAGCCAGCGCTCGCGCTGCTCGTTCAGCGCCTTGGCGGCGTCGGCAATCGGCACGTGGGTCACACCTCAGCGTTTCAATACGTCAGAAGGAGCCGATCGGCAACGACTTCTCCCTCAAGGGTCTTTCCCCCCATCTGCAAGCGGCGGAGCATCGAGCGTCCGCAACTGATCAAGACTTCCCGTTCGAATAGGTCCGCAGGTATAGGAAGTTTGCAGACGTGGTCGCCGGAGCGTTTCGTGCCGTCGATGCTCAGGGCGACAAAGACGCCGCGCGCCTTGCATTCTGCGATCGCGCTCAGTAGTTGGTATAGACGGAACCGCTGCGCCCCGTAGAGAATCGCTTGACTGTGCGTATACGGTGGATCGCAGTACACGAGATCGCCGTGTTTCGCCAGGGCCAATGCCTCACGGTAGTCGATCCGTCTAAACTCCGTCCCTCGAGTCCGGCGTTGCCATTCGTCCACCCGCTTGGCGAACCTCTCGGGCGGTACCGGGCTGTGCGGTCCGCAGGGCGTGGACATGTATCCGTCGGCTTGACGGAACCGGACAACACCTGCATAGCATGTGCGGCACAGGAACAGCAGATCGGCACCGTTCGGTTTCTTGTTGTATGAGGCTTTGATCCGCTCGTATTCCTCGACCTTCGCGCCGCTCATCATGCGTTCATAGCGGTCGGTGTACCACCGTTTAAGCTTGACTGGATCAGCGTGGAGTGTCTGCCAAATCTCGATGAGCGGCGCGAATGTGTCAGATCCGGTTGCTCGCTTGGGCTGGAGCGTACCCATCACTGCCCCGCTCCCTAGGAACGGCTCGAAGTACCCCCCAAACTCCGGCGGGAAATTCGAAACGATCTCGTGAGCCATGCGCTGCTTGTTGCCGACCCATTTCAGCAGTCCGGCCGTGAACGGGGCGATTTCGACATTTTGACCGTTGCCGAACAGGAGTCTTTGCATTTAGCCATCCTCGTACAAAAGTTCCCATGACTCAAGTCCCGAACTCGCATAAACAATATCCTGTTTTGGGATTTTCGTCAAGTGCGTTTAGTCTCCGCTAGATGGCCTCCCGCACCAAAGCTGCTGGCAAGCAACGACTTCTCTCTCTCTTGCGCCAGATGCGTGTTGAGGCGGGGCTGCGCCAAGTCGATCTGGCCCGCAAACTCGGGCAGCCGCAGTCGTTCGTAAGCAAGTACGAGTCCGGCGAACGGCGGATCGATGTGCTCGAGCTTCGACAAATCTGCATGAGCCTCGGCGTGTCTCTCGATGAGTTTGTTCGCCGGCTTGAGAGTGAATCCGATTGAAACCTGACCCGCGATTCCTGAACCAGCCCAAACACTTCTGGGCGAACGTGCGTTCCATCAGCCAGCACGTCGGTTACACCGCACGTGGCACAGGGCAGATACTCGTTCCCGAACTTGGCGTTGTTGTGAGGGCGCTCGGCGAACTTGATCTGGGAACTACCCACGTAATTGATCTTGACGGTCGAGCGACCCCTATCGGCGACTCGCTTGTGGCGTACTTCGCGTACCGCGCTGACGTACTCAATAACTTCGTCGAGCCACGCTTGATGAATGCCGAGCAAGCAGGCAAAGCGTTCGCCCGCGTGCAGAAGGCCACAAAATCGAAGCTGTCCGTTCCGATGAACAAGCAGAAGGGCGACAAGAAAAGACCCGCCTACCTGACTGCCATCGTGAACATGCTCATTCAGGCGAACATCGGCGAAGTTGAGTGCGATTATGACCCCCGCGAACTCACTACTTTTACGCACATGGGAGTCCCCCTTCGGACGCTCGCGCGCCGGGTCGACGGTGCCTTCGGGTGCGTGACACTATCGGCGGGTCGTGAGCAGCGCCGTTCACGGCGCTTTCCCGC
>CAYLLT010000096.1:0-24363 GCA_964384465.1 uncultured Planctomycetales bacterium
CGGCGTCCTCGATACAGGTCCGCCGCCACATGCCGGCGGTGCCGTTGAAGCTCATGAACCGGCCCGAACGGTTGCGGGCACCGTGCTCCACGACGAAATGGCCGTCGAGCAAAATGGCCTGCGTTTTGGTGAGCAGCGACTGGTCGCGGTTGAGATGCTCCCAGCGGGCCTGGACCATGCCGACGCGCGGGTCGGTGAAGTAGTCGATGGTCTGGCGGACGATCTCCGGCGGCGGGACGAAATCGGCGTCGAAGATCAGGATGAATTCGCCGGTGGCTAATTTCATGCCGTCGGCCAATGCCCCGGCTTTGAAACCGGTGCGTTTCTCGCGATGCAGATGCCGGATGTCGAAGCCCTGCGCCCGCCATCGCTTGACGGCCTCGCGGCAAATCTCGACGGAGTCATCCGTGGAGTCATCGAGGACCTGAATCTCGAGCCGATCGCGCGGGTAGTCCACGCGGCAGGTGGCGTCGATCACCCGCCGGGCGACCGCCCGCTCGTTAAACATCGGAAGCTGGATGGTGACCCGCGGCAGTTTCAGGAAGCACGCCCCGATTTCGGGCGTATTCCGGCGGTACTTGTAGTAGAGGTGCACGAGGTGGTAACGGTGCAGCCCGTACACGCAGACGATGCCCAGCACGATCACATAGACCGTGAGGAAGGCCGGGACAAAGGAAGGATGAGAGGTGATCGGGTTGTCGAGCATGGGAGTGATGAGACCTTGAGGCTGACTCAATGATGCGTAAAGCTACCCCGGACAGCAAGCCAGCAGAGATTCTCGCACCGGCGGCACGAAAGGGCAAGATGATGACGCTGCGGCCGACGATCGTCAAGCGGTCAACTCCGCAGTATATCGCGCAACTGCCGCTGGACCTGCTCCGCCCGTCCCGGTGCGTACGTGGATTTTAACCAGCGATAGCCGAGGCCGTCCGTGCCGACCCGCGGAATGATGTGGAAATGGACGTGGGGGACGTGCTGGCCGGCGACGGAGCCGTTGTTCTGGAGGATGTTAAAGCCTTCCGCGGACGTGAGTTGCATCACCGCCCGCGAGAGCCGGGGCAGATGAGCCGTCACCCGGCCGACGAGCTCGGGCGGCATCTCGTCCAGTCGCTCAAAATGGTCTTTGGGGATGACCAGCAGGTGCCCTTCGGCCAGCGGGCCGACGTCCAGGAAAGCCAGCGAGACCTCATCTTCCGCTACCTTCAAGACGGGGATTTGGCCGGCCACGATTTTGCAGAAGATGCAGTTGGAGTCGCTCATGGGGTAATCCTCCTCGATGTGAGTCTACCCTATTGCGGAGGGTTTGAAGATGCTTGCGATCGGGTAGTCCTCACGCGCGGTTTTTCAAACCGCGGATAAACGTGCGCGAGGAAGCTTACTCCTGCGTTGTTTCCGGCGCGGCGCTGTCCGGCGCCGGAGATTCGGGCGTCTCCTCGGCGGCGGGCTTGTCGCCGCCGGGGCGGCGAGTTTTGCGAACGGCCTTGGCGGCGGCTGCGTAGCGGCGCTCGATGCGGCGCTGGCGAGCGCTCCTCTCCGGGCGAGTCACCGTGCCCGGCGATTCCTCCTGACCGATCAACTGGAGAACCGCGAGCGGCGAGCTGTCACCCTTGTGCGTGCGGCCGAGCTTGATGACGCGGGTGTAACCGCCGGGGCGATCCTCGAAATTGGGCGCGACGTTGGTGATGAGGTGATGCACGATCGAGGTGGCGGTGAACTTCTGGCCGCCTCTGGGCTGGCCGAGGCGGTGACGGCGGCCGCTACGAGAGCCGAGGACGCGGGCGCGGGCGGGGTCCGACATCTCTTCGTATTCTTCCTGGTGCTCGGCGGGGATCACCGCGCGATCGCCCATGATGGAGATCAATCGCTGCCTGGCCGCCAGACTGCCGCCGCGCGCCCTGCGGGCCAATGTGATCAGCCGCTCGGCGAACGGCCGCAGATCTTTGGCTTTGATCAGTGTCGTGGTGACCTGGCCGTGCTCGAAGAGGCTCTGAGCCATGTTGCGGCGCAGGGCCAGACGATGTTCCTTGGTCCGATTCAGCTTTCGTAAGGCGACGCGGTGACGCATGACTTCAATCTCAACTCGTAGGGCGGGCATTGCCCGCCAACCTCTTGTTTGGATGCAGAAAGGCGGGCAGTGCCCGCCCTACCTGTCTCAATTTATGCTCATGTCGGCGGTGACGGTATCGTTGCCGCCGGGCGTCTGATCGTTACTGCCATCGGCGCCGGAGGGCGAATTGCCCGCCTGCTCCTCCTGGCGAGGCGTGCCGCCGGGCAGATTCATGCCCAGGCTTAGGCCCAGATCGGCCAGCTTGCGCTTCACCTCGCGAAGCGACGTGCGGCCGAAGCTGCGCACCTTGAGCAAGTCGGATTCGCTCATCCGGGCGAGTTCGCCGACGGTGGTCAGCTTCGCGGATTCGAGACAGTTGCTGGCCCGCACGGAGAGGTCGAGCTGCGAGATCGGCAGCGACAGCCGCTCCTGAAGGCCCTTGTCCATCGGGCCCTCAATCTCCACCTCTTCCTCGCCGCCCTCGTTGGTCACCGTCTCGCTGCCGAGTTCGCGATACTGGATGAACGGGTTGAGGTGCTTGCGCAGGATCTTGGCCGCCTCGACCAGCGCGTCGTCCGGCCGGATCGTGCCCTTGGTCCAGATCTCCAGGATCAGCCGGTCGTAGTTGGTCCGCTGGCCGACGCGGGTTTCCTCGGTCTTGTAGCGGACGCGCGTCACTGGCGAGAAAACGGAGTCCACGGCGATGATGCCGAGCTCGTCCTCCGGGTTGCGATTCTCATCGGCGGTGCGGTAGCCGCGGCCGGGGCTCACCCAGAACTCGATGGACAACTCGACATCCTGCGTGAGCGTGGCGATCAATTGCCCTTCGTTGATGATCTTGATGGCCGGGTCGGCCTCGATGTCGCGGGCGAAAACCTCGCCGCGGCCCTTGCGGACCAGGCGCATGGTCTTCTCGCCTTCACCTTCCAGGCGGATCACCAGGCTCTTGACGTTCAGGATGATGTCCGTCACGTCCTCAAGGACGCCGGGCAGGCTCATGAACTCGTGGTTGGCCCCGGCGATGCGCACCTTGGTGACGGCAGCGCCTTCGAGGCTGGACAGCAGGATACGGCGGAGACTGTTACCAACGGTCGTGCCGAAACCCCGCTCGAAGGGCTCGATCGTGAGCTTGGTGTACGTATCGGTGCTGTTCGCCTCGTCTCGGACCAACTGAGTCGGCAATTCAAGGCCACGCCACCTGATTCTCATTTGGGATACCTCCAAACGGATTGCCCTGCTACGCCTAGCGGCTACGCCGTGGCGAGCGGATTTCGGATTTCGGATTGCGAATTGGATCACTTCGCAACAGCTTCGTCTTCATTACGCAATTGGCAATTCGCAATCGTTTCTACCGGCTGCACATTTCAACAATCAACTGTTCCTCGACGGGGATCTGGACATCTTCGCGCGAGGGCAGTGCCAATATCGTGACTTCGAGTTTCTCGGCGTCGAGCTGCAACCACGGCTGAATCGGTCGCCCTTCGACCAGAGCGAGGTGCGTCTTGGCCACGTTGCGGCTGCGCTCCGTGGGCTTCACCGCGATGCGGTCGCCCTGGCTCACCAGATAGCCGGGCCGGTTTACCTTTCGGCCGTTCATGTAGACGTGCCCGTGGACGATCATGTTGCGGCCCGCCTTGCGCGACGGGGCGAGATTCGATTTCCATAGAACATTGTCCAACCGGCGTTCGAGCAACGACAGCAGCGCGGTCCCGGTGTTATCCTTGGAGCGTTCCGCCAAACGGAAGTAGAGCATGAACTGTTTTTCCATAAGCCCGTAATAGCGCTTCACCTTCTGTTTTTCACGCAGGCGGACGGCGTAGTTGCTCCCCTTGCCGCGACGCCAGGCGTGCATCCCCGGCGGGTTGGAACGCCACTGCTTTTCCATGGGGCACTTGGCGGTTTCACACCGCGTGCCCTTGAGCATCAGCTTGATGCCCTCGCGCCGGCAGAGCCGGCAGACCGGACCGATGTACCTTGACATTCTCGATTCCTCTTCGTGATTGCCGATTTCAAATTTCCCGATTTCCGATTAAATTAGAAATCGGAAATTGGAAATTCTTCTCACACCCGGCGTTTCTTCGGCGGCCGGCAGCCGTTGTGCGGCAGCGGCGTCACGTCCTCGATGGACTGAATACGCAAACCGGCGGCCTGCAAGGCGGTGATCGCCGACTCGCGGCCGGAGCCGGGGCCCTTCACGCGGATCTCGATCTCGTTCACGCCGAACTTGCGGGCGGCCTGGGCCACCGTTTCGGCGGCCCGCTGGGCGGCGAAGGGCGTGCTCTTGCGGGTGCCCTTGAAGCCGGCCGTGCCTGCCGACGCCCACGCCAGCGTTTCGCCGGCCGTGTCGGTGATCGTGATCATCGTGTTGTTGAAGGTCGCCTTGATGTGCGCGATGCCGCGCGACACGCTGCGACGTTGCTTTTTCTTGCCGCCACTTTTTGCTGCTTCCGCTGCCTTAGCCACGATGCATCTCCTTCACGCCTTTCTTGCCTGCGACCGTCTTCCGCGGGCCCTTCCGCGTGCGGGCGTTCGACCGCGTCCGCTGTCCGCGCACCGGCAAACCGCGGCGATGACGCATCCCGCGATAACACCCGATGTCCCGCAAACGGGCGATGTTCTGCTGAACCTGGCGGCGGAGCTGGCCCTCGACCACGAAATTGCGATCGATCACGCCGGCGATCCGCGTCACCTCGTCCTCGGTCAGATCCTTGGAGCGGACATCCTGACTGATGCCGGCTTCCTTGAGCACCTGGCCGGCCAGATGCTGTCCTATCCCGTAGATATACTGAAGCGAGATCACGATCCGCTTGTCGTTCGGTACGTCCACGCCAGCAATACGCGGCACAAAAGTCTCCTTCTACTGACAACCAATGTTCAAAACCAGCTCTGAATCCTTCCATTGCGGATTTCGGATTGCGAATTGCGGATTGAAAGACCGTCCTGCCGCATCCAATCCGAAATTCGCAATCCGCAATCCGCAATTCCTCTCATCCTTGCCGCTGCTTGTGCCGCGGGTTGGTGCAGATCACCCGGACTACGCCGCGGCGGCGGATGATCTTGCAGTTCTCACAGATGCGGCGGACACTGCTGCGGACTTTCATGACGATGCTCTCAACTCATATAACCCCCGATATTCCGGGGGCTGACCAAAAACAGGTTTACCTTTTCTATCTACCATCCGTGAGCACATCCGCCCCGCGGGGCGTCACGGCGATGGTGTGCTCAAAATGGGCGGCGTACAGGCCGTCCTTGGTCACCACCGGCCAGCCGGTCCGATCGCCGTATTCCACCTCGTGCGTACCCATGTTCACCATCGGTTCGACCGCCAGCGTCATGCCCTCCAGGATCAGGAAATCCTGCTTCTTCTCCTTGCGATCGACATAGTTCGGAATCTTCGGCTCCTCGTGCATGTCGCGGCCGATGCCGTGTCCGACAAACTCGCGAACCACCGAAAAACCCGCCGACTCCACGTGCGCCTGAATCACCGCGGCCACCTCGCTCCACCATCGCTTCGGGCGGACCTCCCGGATGGCGATGTGCAGCGACTCCAGCGTGACATCCAGCAGCCGCCGCACCTGCGGCGTGACCTGCCCGATGGGAATCGTCGTCGCACTGTCGCCGCAATAACCGTCCAGCCGCACGCCGCAATCGACACTCACCACATCGCCTTCCCGCAGCAGCCGGTTCGAGGGGATCCCGTGGACCACCTGCTCGTTCACGCTGATGCACAGCGCGGCCGGGAAGGGGAACTTGGCCTGTTTTGTCTGCTGGCCGCGAAAAAGCGCGGTCCCACCCGCCTTGGTAATCATCTCTTCCGCGGCGGCATTCAGTTCGGCGGTGGTTACACCCGCCCTGGCCATCTCCTTCATCCGTCCCAGCACTTCAAAAACCAGGCGTCCCGCGCGGCGCATTCGCTCGATTTCCTGCGCGTTTTTCAGTTTAGCGGACCCCGTCCGCTTCATGATGCTCTTCACGATACTGCCTCGCCCAGCCGCTGCTTCACCATGCGTTGCAGCTCGGCAAATACCGAATCGGCATCCGGCGTCCCGTCCACCTCGACCAGAATCCCCTTGCGGCGGAAATAGGCCTCAAGAGGTTCGGTTTGTGCGTGATACGCCGCCAGCCGCTGCTGAACCACGTCCTCCGTATCGTCCGGGCGATGGATCAGGGGTGTTTGATCCCGGTCGCAACGTCCCGGCTGAGCAGGCGGATGTTTCACCACATGATAGACGCCGCCACAGGTCGAACAAATCCGCCGCCCGGTGATGCGAGCCACGATCTCGCGGTCGGGCACCTGGAGGCTGATCACCAGGTCCACCTTCTGGGCGATCCTGGAAAGTGCCTCATCCAAACTCCCGGCCTGCGAAACTGTCCGCGGGAAGCCATCCAGGATCACGCCCGCCTCGCGCTTCGCCGATTGCAACTCGGCGAGAATCACCTCCACAATGATGTTGTCCGGGACGAGATGCCCGGCGTCCATGTAGCCGCCGACGCGGCCGCCCAACTCGGTTCCTTTTTTACGCTCCGACCGAAGCAGGTCTCCACTGGACAAATGCCGCATTCCAAAGGCGGCGGCCAGACGCGCCGCTTGCGTGCCTTTGCCTGCCCCCGGCGGCCCCAGCAGAACCAGTATCATCCATACGCACCCTTCTGCACCGACCCGCTTATTCGCTGCTCAGAAAGCCCTTGTAATTCCGCATGACCAGGTTCGCCTCGATCCGCTGCACGACGTCCAGGGCCACGCTCACCACGATCAGCAGACCCGTCCCACCCAGGAACGACGAGATCGAGAACGGGATCTTCAGCAGATGGGCGAGCACGGACGGAATCACCGCGATCATGGCCAGGAACGCGGCGCCGACGTAGGTGATGCGCGTCATCACGCGCTCCAGGTAGTCGGCGGTACGCTTGCCCGGCCGCAAGCCGGGGATGAAACTGCCGTAATCGCGCAGATTGTTGGCCATCTCCTTCGGCTGGAACTGAACGGCCGTCCAGAAGTAGGCGAAGAAGAACACCAGCCCGATGTAGCCGACTTCATAGAGGTAGCTGCCTCCGCTCAACTCTTCGGCGAAGAAAGCGAAGAAGGCCACGCTCGGAAAAGACTGAGCCAGATAGCCGAAGATAATGCCGGGAAAGATCATCAGCGAGCTGGCGAAGATGATGGGCATGACGCCGCCGTGATTGACCCGCAGAGGCAGATACTGCCGCTGCCCGCCCATGACGCGCCGGCCGCGCGTGTGCTTGGCCTGCTGGATGGGGATGCGCCGCTGAGCCTGCGTGATGAGGATCGCCGCGGCTACCACGCAGATGAACGCCGCAATGATGAACAGGATCTTCGGCGGGCTCATCGCGCTGCCGCCGCCCGTGCCCTTGAAATCTGCGTTGTGGATCATGTCAACAACCGCATTCGGCATGCGCGCGACGATGCCGGCCATGATGATCAGACTGATGCCGTTGCCGATCCCGTATTCGTCGATCTGCTCGCCCAGCCACATGAGGAAGATGGTGCCGGTGGTCAGACCGAGAACGCCGATCGTCCAGAAGGCTATCGAGTTCTCGAATTCGAAGAGCACGTATTTCTGGTTCTCCATGTAGCGCACCCACATGACCGCCTGGATGAGGCAGAGGCCGACGGTGGCGTAGCGGGTATACTCGTTGATCTTCTTGCGGCCAGACTCACCTTCTTTTTGCAGCTTTTCGAGCGACGGAATAACCGTGGCCAGCAATTGAAAGATGATACTGGCGGAAATGTAGGGCATGATCCCGAGCCCGAATACGGTGCTTTGCTGCAGATTGCCGCCGGTGAACAGCGAGAACGCCGCTGCCAACTGACCGAAGCCCGTTCCCCCACCGCCCTTTTCGATGGCCTCGGACATCACCCGCTGGTCGATGCCGGGCAGGGGCACATAGAACCCCAGCCGGTACACGATCAGCAGGAACAGCGTGAAGCCGATCTTCCGCCGCAGTTCCGGGATGCGAAAAATATTGGCTAACGTACTGAACATCCGAGTCACAACCTTAAAGACGCCGGATCCGGCCCGGCGATCACATCATTTCGGCGCCGGTTTGTCCGGCGATTTCTTACTTTTATTCTTGACGTTGGGCGTTTTTTTGCCCACCTGCCGGGCCTGTCCGCCGGCTTTGGTAATTTTTTCCGAAGCCGACTTGCTGAAGCGCGTCGCCTCGATATCCAGTTTCTTACTGATGTCGCCGGTGCCGAGGATCTTGACCGGCTTCTTGGCGTCGGCAATCAATCCGGCCGTGGCGAGAGCCCCCGGCGTCACTTTGGCATTGCTCTCGAACCGCTCGTCCAGCGTGCCCACGTTCACCACCTGATAAACAGTGCGGAACTGGGCGTTGTTGAACCCGCGCTTGGGCAGTCGGCGGAAGAGCGGCATCTGGCCGCCTTCAGTGAGCAGCCGCGTGGAGCCGCCGGCGCGAGCGCCAAGGCCCTTGGACCCGCGGCCGCTGGTCTTGCCGTGGCCCGAACCGATGCCGCGGCCGATGCGCTTGCGGCGCTTGTTCCTGCCGGCCCTGGAGAGCACATCCGAGATCATCATCGCTCAAACCTCCGAGCCCGCCTACGAAACGAGCTGAACGTCACGAAGCTTGGCCACGTGATCGCGAGAGCGGAGCGTCCGCAGTCCCTCGAACGCCGCCCGCACGAGGTTCTTGGGGCTGGTCGAGCCGTAACACTTGGTCAGCACGTCCTTGACGCCTGCCAGCTCCATCACCGCCCGGACACTGGCCCCGGCGATAACGCCCGTCCCCTCGCCGGCGGGGATCAGCGTCACGCGGCTGGCACCATATTTTGCTTCCACAAGATGTGGAATAGTTGTCCCGCTCAGGTTGATGGGCACCATGTTGCGCCGGGCCGTCTTGGTCGCTTTTTCAACGGCGCTGGGCACCTCGTTGGCCTTGCCGTAGCCGATGCCGACGCGGCCCCGGCGATCGCCAACGACCACCAGCGCGGCGAAGCTGAACCGCCGGCCGCCCTTGACCACGGTGGCGCAGCGATAAACTTTAACGACGTTCTCATCGCCTTCGCCTTCACCGCCCCCGCCGCCACGACCGCCGCCACCGGGGCGTCCGCCGCCGGGCCCTCGCCCACCGCGGCGGCCTCGGCCCCCGCGCTGATCGCGATCGCCCTCGGCGGGAGCACTTGCGGCGGCCGAAGCCGGCGCGTCCTGACCGGGCGTCTGGTTCTGTGGTGGGTTGTTCAAATCTTCTGCCAATCGGCACCTCTATCGTTCTGTGTCACCTTCCGAGCCGCGACCGTAAGGGAGCGCTTCACCCAACACCGCTCACTTACGGTCGCGGCTCGGATCCGCTATTACATCTTCAATCCCGCCTCGCGGGCGGCATCGGCCAGCGCTTTGATGCGGCCGTGAAACTTGTAGCCGTTGCGGTCGAAGGCGGCCTGTGTGATACCTGCCGCCAGTGCCCGCTCGCCGAGCAGCTTGCCCACGCGGGCCGCCGCCTGTTTGTTTCCGCCGTAGCCGATCGAACTTGCCAGATCCTTGTTCCGTGTACTGGCTTCCACCAGCGTCCGCCCACTCACGTCATCGATGAGCTGCACGTAAATGTTCTTCAAGCTACGGAACACCGTGAGCCGCGGGCGCTCGGGCGTTCCGAACACGCGCTTGCGGATCCGCAGCTTGCGGCGCTGCCGTCGTTCGACTTTTTCCGTGGTCGCAGTCATCACAACACCCAACACACAATCCGGCGGATCAACCGCCGCTGCCGCTGGCGAACGCCTTGCCCTGCTTGCGCCGAACGTACTCGCCGGCGTAGCGAATGCCTTTGCCTTTATAGGGCTCGGGCGGGCGGATGGCGCGTACGTTGGCGGCAAACTGGCCGACCATATGCTTGTCCGCACCCTGAATGGTCATCTTGGCCGGGTCGCTCTCGCCGCGGGCCGCCGGGACCTCCACCGTTACGGTCAAACCCTTGGGGATATCCAGTACGAACTGGGCCTCCTTGGGCTTGCCGGCATGGTCAACGCCCCGGCCCATGAAACCGACGTTGAGCAGCAGCCGCGTGCCCGCGAGCTTGCATCCGTAGCCGGTGCCGTAGATCTCCAGTTTCTTGTCGTAGCCCTTCTCGACGCCGGCCACCATGTTGGCGATGAGGGCACGGGCCAGGCCGTGGATCGCGCGACCCTGAGCTGTGTCCTGGGCGCGCGTGACGCGGATCTGGCCGGCGGAGGCGTCAAACTCCACCGCGACCCCGTCGGGGTATTGCCAGGACAGCTCGCCCTTGGGGCCGCTGGTCTTGACGGTATGGTCGCGCAGCTCGACCTTCACATTCTTGGGCACTGCGATCGCTTTGTTGCCGATGCGGGACATTGATTCGACCTCCCCCGGCATGCCGGGGGCTAAATACCTAACTCACCGTGCAGAGCAGCTCGCCGCCGACTTTCTTCTCTTTGCACTCGCGATCGCTCAGCACGCCGTGGCTCGTCGAGACGATGCAGATGCCCATGCCGTTGAGCACCCGCGGCAGTTTCTCCACGCCTCGAAAATCGCGCCGGCCGGGCTTCGATTCGCGCTTCAGGCTGGTGATCACCGGCTCGCCCAGCGGACTGTACTTGAGTTGCACCCGCAGCTTGCCCTGCCGCGTGTCCTCGATGCGGTCGTAGCCGAGGATGTAACCTTCCTGCCGCAGCACCTTGGCCAAGCCTTCCTTGAGCTTCGACGCCGGGATGACGACCTCGCGCTGATGCATGCGCACCGCGTTACGAATGCGCGTCAACATGTCGGCGATCGGATCACTCCACATCTTTATTCATCCCTCTGATTACCAGCTCGCCTTCTTCACGCCCGGGATCTTGCCCTCGTTGGCCAGCTTCCGGAAACAGATGCGGCACAGCTTGAACTTTCGATAAACCGCCCGCGATCGGCCGCAAATCTGACAGCGGCGAACTACGCGGCTCTTGAACTTCGGCTTCTGATTAGCTTTGAAAACCCACGCTTTTGTTGCCATTCCATACCGTCCCGTTCGCCACCCGTCCGACGGGCAGCCGAAACTCACTTGCTCGCCGCCGCCTTGGCCTTGCCGTCGCCGCCGGCCGCCCGCTCGGTGCGGAACGGCATGCCCAGACGCTTCAGCAACTCCCGGCACTCCCGATCGTTCTTGGCCGTGGTGACCACGGTGATGTTCATGCCCTGCGGCCACTCCACCGCGGCCGAATCAATCTCCGGGAAGATCGTCTGCTCGGTCACGCCCATCGAATAGTTACCGCGGCCGTCAAAGCTCTGCGGGTTCAGCCCGCGGAAGTCGCGAATACGCGGGATGGCGATGTGGATCAGCCGATCCAGAAACTCATACATCCGTTTGCCCCGCAGCGTCACCTTCAGGCCCGTATCCTGCCCCGCGCGAACCTTGAAATTCGACACGCTCTTGCGGGCCTTGCAAACCAGCGGCTTCTGCCCGGTGATGACGGTCAGATCCTTGGCGGCCAGCTCGATCCGCTTCTTTTCAGTGACGGCGCTGCCCACGCCCATGGACACGACCACCTTCTTGAGGCGCGGCACGGCCATCGGGTTCTTCGTCCCCGCTTCCTGAAGGAGCCCCGGAAGGACCTCCTGCCTGTACTTTTCGAGCATGCGAGCCATGACTTATCTTTCCGCTTTAGCGCGGGTCAGTTCACTCAGCCGCGTGCCGCCCGAGGACACGCGATACTTATTGGTAACGTGGCCCTTGTCGTCGCGCTCGACCTCGAAGCGGACGCGCGTCCCGCGGCCGGTCTTCTCATCCACCGGCATGACGTTCGAGATCTGGATCGGCGCTTCCTTCTGGAGCCGGCCGCCCTGCGGGTTCTTGCGGCTGGGCTTCACGTGGCGAAACACCATGTTCACGCCCTGCACGAGCACCAGCCCGCGGCCGGGAATCACCTTGAGCACCTTGCCGCGCTCGCCCTGGTGGGCCCCCGCGATCACCTCGACGACATCATCTTTTCTGACGTGAAAGGCCATGCGTCACGAATCCATCTCATATCACCCCCGGCATGCCGGGGGCTAAATATCAAACCACTTCATCCGCGAGCGAAATAATCTTCATGTATCCGCGCTCGCGGAGTTCACGGGCCACCGCACCGAAGATGCGCGTGCCGCGGGGCTCATTCTTGTCGTCCAACAACACGACCGCGTTGCGATCGAAACGCACATAGCTGCCGTCCGGCCGGCGGGTCGGGTTGCTCGACCGAACGACCACCGCCTTGACCACGCGGGCCTTCTTGTTACCCGGCTTCATGAAGTCGCTGTTGGCCAGCGCCTTCTTCACCGCACAAACCACCAGATCACCGACGCCGGCCGTCTTGCGGCGCGATTTGCCGACGCGGGAGGTGCTGCCTCCCAGCACGCGGATCACCATCACCTGCTTAGCGCCGGTGTTGTCCGCCACATCCACAACCGTCTGGAGCTGAATCATTGCTTGCGTCTCATTCCATAACCGCTAACCGCTCGCTTGCGCTCGCGGCTCGGACTGTTGCTCAAACCTCGCTTGCGCTTCGGACTCCGTTCGGCTCAATCCTGTGGAGCGGACTCCAGCACTTTCACCAGCCGCCAGTTCTTGGTCTTGGACATCGGGCGGCACTCCATCACCTGAACGCGGTCGCCGAGCTTGGCCTCGCTCTTCTCATCATGAGCATGCAGCCGGGCTGTCTTGCGAACGTACTTGCCGTACTTGGCATGCTTGGTGAGCGACTCCACCTCGACGCGAATGGTCTTCGGCGTCTTCTGAGCCGAGGTCACCACGCCGACGATCGTCCGGCGGGCTTTACGTTGCTGCTGTGCCTGTTTTGCCGCGTTCTCTGCCATGCGTTACCTGTTTCTCAAAAGTCTCCTCACCCGCCTCACTTGTGCGTGGCCAGCGCTTCCAGGTGATACTGCTTCTGTTCGATACCCGTCTCGCCGCGCTCGCGGAGGACCGTAAAGATCCTCGCGATATGTCGCTTGGTTTTGGTCAGCAGCGAGGGATCCTGAAGTTTTTCCGTGACCGCCTGGCTTCGCAGATCGAAAGCGTGCCGGCGGAGGCGGTCCAGTTCGCCGTGCAACTCCTCGGTCTTCATGTCGCGGATTTCTTTGATCGTCATACCACACCAATTCCTGCCACAGAGGCGACTTCCTATACCGCGTGTCGGCGGGTCACAAACCGGCAGCGGAACGGCATCTTGTGCGCCACGCGGGAGAACGCCCGCCGGGCCACGTCTTCCGGCACGCCGCCGATTTCAAACAGCATGGTCCCTTCTTTGACGATGGCCACGTAATACTCCGGCTCGCCCTTGCCCTTGCCCATGCGCGTTTCCAGCGGCTTCGACGAAACCGGCTTGTGCGGAAACACGCGGATGTACACGCGGCCTTCGCGATGCAAAAAATGCGTCGCCGACATTCGACCGGCCTCGATCTGGCGGCCGGTCAGCCAGCCTTTGTCCAGCGACTGAAGACCGTATTCGCCGTAGGCAACGGTGTTGCCGCGCTGGGCGACCCCGCGCATTTTCCCGCGCTGGGATTTGCGGAACTTCAATCGCTTGGGCATCAAGGCCATGACCACACGTCTCCAACCATCTCGATTGCGGATTGCGAATTTCGGATTGCGGATTTCAAATCGATATCCGCGAGATCAGTTCGATCCGCAATTCGTCACAGTCTCCCTCGCCGGCGTGGACGGGTTTCTTCCGTCTCTTCGGCCGGCACGTCGGTGGCTCCAAACTTGCCGAGATGGATCCACACCTTGACGCCGATCTTGCCGTAGGTCGTGCGCGCCTCGGCGAAGCCGTAATCGACGTTGGCCTGGAGCGTCTGGAGCGGAATGGAGCCGCGCTTCTGCAACTCGGTGCGGGCCATCTCAGCACCGCCCAGCCGGCCGCTGCACAGCACGCGGATGCCCTTGGCCCCCGCGGCCATCGTCGCATCACACTTCATCTTCATCGCCCGGCGGAAGCTGGTCCGCTTCTTGAGCTGCTCGGCGATGCCCTCGGCCACCAGTTGGCCGTTCAAATCCGGCTGCTTGACCTCGACGATGTTCAGGCTGATCTTGCGGTCGATCAGTTCTTCCAACTTCTCACGGAGCTTATCGACCTCCGCCCCCTTGGGGCCGATCACCAGACCGGGCCGGGCGGTGAACAAAATGACCCGCACGTCGTTTCGCGTTCGCTCGATCTCAACTTTGCTGACGGCGGCATACGGCGGCTGGCGGTTCAACGCTTCGTCGATGAAATGACGGAGGCGGTAGTCCTCGATGAGGAACTCGCCGTACGCAGCCTTGGGCGCGTACCAGCGGCTCTTCCAGTCCAGCGTGATGCCGGTGCGGAAACCGATTGGATTGACTTTTTGTCCCATGATTGCTCCGTGGGCTCCGACCGATGCTCGGCAACACCAAACCCGTCGCTTGCGCTCCGGGCTCTGATAAGCCTACCGTTCCTCCACCGTCACCTTGATATGGCTCATCCGCTTGAGGATCTGATGAGCTCGCCCGCGATCCTTCGGCCGCCATCGGCGGAAAAACGGGCCCTCATCGACTCTCGCATCAGCCACAAACAGCGTACGCACGTCCGCTTCCTGCTCATTGGCGTTGGCGATCGCGGAGGCCAGCACCTTGGAGATCTGGGCGGTGACGCGCTTGCGGGTGAACCGCAGGACGTCCTGGGCCTGGTTCACGTGCAGCCCGCGGATCAGGTCGATGACCAGGCGGGCCTTGCGCGGGCTGACCCGCGCGAAGCGATGAACCGCTCGCCATTGCCTCTTTTTTGTTTCTACTGCCTCTGCCACCGTACTACCTCATTCGGGTGTGGCACCGCCGTCCCGGCGGTGCGCACAGGCGAGACGCCTGTGCCACACAACCTACGTCGCCGCCGGCGCCGCCGCCGCTCCGGACGCCGCCCGCTTGCTGCCCGAGTGGCCCCGGAAGGTGCGCGTCGGGCTGAACTCGCCAAGCTTGTGCCCCACCATCTCCTCACTGATGAACACCTTGTGGAACATCTTGCCGTTATGGACCTCGAAGGTCGCGCCGATGAACTCCGGCACGATCGTGCAGCGACGCGACCAGGTGCGGATCGGCGCCCGCTGGTCGGTCTGCTTGGCGCGCTGAACCTTGAGGAACAGCTTCTCATCCACAAAAGGACCTTTTTTCAAACTTCGTGACATATCAATTGACCCGATCAGAGCCGGCCACGGTGAGGCCGGGAATCACCGGGCTCACAGGGCCCGGCTCGGAACAGTTATCTTTTCTTCAATACCAATCGCCCGTACCGCACGCTCTTGCGCCGGCGCAGGATTCGCTTATTGGAATTCTTATTCGGCGAGCGCGTCCGGCCGCCCTTGGCGAGCTGGCCCCAGGCACTGCACGGGTGACGACCGCCGCCGCTGCGGCCCTCACCGCCGCCCAGCGGATGAGCCACCGGGTTCATCGATGTGCCGCGGTTGTGCGGCCGCCGGCCCATGTGACGTTTGCGTCCGGCCTTGCCGATGCGAACGTTCTGATGTTCGGTGTTGCCGACCTGCCCGATGGTCGCGCGGCACTCGACGCGGATCTGCCGCATCTCGCCGGAGGGCATGAGCAGCGTGGCCCAGTCGCCTTCGCGGGCGACCAGGCGGGCCGAACCGCCGGCCGCACGGACGAGTTTGCCGCCCTGGCCGGCGATCATTTCAATATTATGGACATCCATGCCGACGGGGATGCGCTTGAGCGGCATGGCGTTGCCGGTCTTCGGCTCCACGTCGGATCCGCTCTCGACCCAGTCGCCCGCTTTCAAACCATTCGGGGCCAGGATGTAGCTCTTGATTCCGTCGGCATAGCTGATGAGGGCGATGTGACACGAGCGGTTGGGATCGTACTCGATGGCATCAACCGTCGCGCGGACGCCGTCCTTTCGCCGTTTGAAATCGATGCGTCGATACATTTTCTTGTGCCCGCCGCCCCGCCACCAGGACGTGATCATGCCGTGATGGTTGCGGCCGCCGGTCTTCGGCTTGGGCTCGAGCAGGCTCTTGGTCGGCCGACGGCGCTTGTCGGTGAGCTCCGCAAAGTCGTTCACCGACGATTTGCGGCGACCGGGCGAGGTGGGGTTGTAAAATCTGACCGCCATGTTCTCACGACACTTTCAAAACGACCGCGGGAACTCCTTCCCGCGAATACTTTCTCACTTTCTCACTTTCGCACTTTCTCACTTTCGCACTTTCGCACTTTCGCACTTTCGCACTTTCGCACTTTCTCACTTTCGCACCTTCTCACCTTCTCACTATCGCACGTTCTCACTTCGTCAGAACAAATCAATGTGGTACTCTGGCCGGAGCACCACGATCGCCTTCTTCCAACTGCGTGTCTGTCCCACGGTAAACCGGTGCCGGCGCCGCTTGCCCGGCCGCGTCGCCGTCCGCACCGACTGCACCTTCACGTTGTATATCTTCTCCACCGCCTGGCGGATCTGGGCCTTGTTGGCTTCCGGGTGCACCTCGAAGCTGTAGGCTCCGCCGCGGGCGCCGCGCGTTCGCGTGGCCTCGTGAGACACCTGGCTCTGGTGCGTGCCCTTCTCCGTCACCAGCGGGCGAACGACTGTATGATAGATATCCATGATGTTGCGTCCTGTGTGGCACCGCCGTCCCGGCGGTAAATGCACAGGCGAGACGCCTGTGCCACACTCCTCCTAAGCCTCAGCGGCGGCCCCGGCCTTATAGGTCTGCGGGTTCGCCACCACCGCATCAAACGCCGGCCGCGTGAAAATCAATTTTCGCCGCCGGAGGATCTCGTAAGCGTTCAACTCGTGTACCTGGCGGATGTCAGTATCCGGAATGTTCCGGCCGGAACGGAACACCACCGCGTTCGGCGCATCCAAGGCCAGCAGGCAACCCTCATTCGCCCGGATCGCCTTGAGCACCGCGTACAGCGTCTTGGTCTTGGGCTGATCGATCTTCAGCGGATCGACGATGGCCACGTTGCCGCTCTTGAGCTTGGCGAGCAGCGCGCTGTTGCGGGCCAGTTGCTTCATCTTCCGCGGCATCCCGCGTCGGAAGCTCCGCTCGAGCTTGGCGAAGGCCACGCCGCCGCCCCGCCGGACCGGCTGGCGGACTGGGCCCATGCGGGCGTTGCCCGTGCCCTTCTGGCGGTAGATCTTGCGGGTCGAGCCCTCGACCATGCCGCGGCTTTTCGTGCGGGCCGAGCCGTGACGCTGATTCGAGTTGAACATCACCACCGCCTGCTTGAGCAGGTCGAGACGGACCCGCCGGCCGAGCGTGCTCTCATCGATCTGCACGGTGCCGGTCTGCTCGCCGGTCATGTTGTATACGGGCACGTCGATCATCAAAAAGCTCTCAGCTTTCAGCAGTCAGCTATCAGCCAGACCAAACTCGCTAATCGTTACTTCTTCGTCTTCGCCTGACGGACGAGCACGAAACCGCCGTTGGGGCCGGGCACGCTGCCCTTGACCAGCAACAGGTTGTTTTCTTTATCCACGCGGACCAGTTCCTGGTTCCGCGAGGTCCGGCGGGCGTGGCCCATGTGGCCGGCCATGCGCTTGCCCTTCTTGACGCTTTGGCCGGTGCCGCGCGGGGCGTTGCCCCCGATGCCGCCCGCCGAGCGATGCTTGCGCTCGGTGCCGTGCGAGCCGGGCAGGCCGCCGAAGCCGTAGCGTTTCATCACGCCGGTGAAGCCCGCACCCTTGGTCGTGGCCACGATGTCCACATGCCGCGTGCCGGCGGTCTCAAATGCCTCCACCGTCCACACGTCGCCGAGGTTGGCCTCCGCCGGCTGGCTCAGGCGAACTTCTCTGATGAACTTCTTCGGGCCGGTGCCCGCCTTGCCCGCGTGGCCGATCATCGGCACGGTCGAACGATGCGGCTTGACGTCCTCGAAGCCCAGTTGCACGGCGTTGTAGCTGTCGCCGGTCTCGTTCGACTTCACCTGGAGCACGGGGCATGGGCCCGCCTGAATGACCGTCACCGGCACGGACACACCCTTCTCGGTGTAGATCCGAGTCATGCCGATTTTCTTGCCCAGCAGCGCGGCGACCATAACAGACAGACATCCCTTCGAGGCCCCAGGGGACCTTTGGCGGTTCCGGGTGCCGCACGATGAAGCTCATGCGGCCGAATTATTCGAAAGAGTAAATGTGAAAACCGTCGCCGCAAATCCGTCGAGCCACTCGCGGGCCCGCACCCTGCAGGCGTCCGGCACCATTAAGCCTTGATCTTCACGAAAACTCCCGCCGGCACGACCAGCCGGTTCAACGCCTCCACCGTCCGTGCCGTCGGTTCGTAAATGTCTATGAGCCGCTTGTGCGTCCGCATCTCGAACTGCTCGCGCGACTTCTTGTCGATGTGCGGCGACCGCAGCACCGTATACCTCTCAATACGGGTAGGAAGAGGGATCGGCCCGCAAACGCGGGCGTTGGTCCGCTTGGCGTGATCGACGATCTCGCGCGCCGACGCATCCAGCGCCCGCGGGTCGTACGCCTCCATTCTGATCCGAATCCGTTCGCCCTGCATGACTTACCCGTTCACGACCTGACTTCCAGCTCGTCCATAATTTGGACGCAGACCAGTTAGTGTAGTCGTTACACAGCAACTGTCAACCCCTGTTGGCGGCCGAATTGGGCACTAACCGCTGCCTGGGGGCGGCCCTCGGTAGCCGTCGGTTCGACTCGTTCTCCGATTGATATAACTCTATGCTAATAAAAGAATTATGGAATAACACCGGCACGCGGCTCAGCGGAGATCCCAATTGGGGCTCTTTTTCTGCGCCATGTCCCTCTGAAGTCTCCGGCCGCATTCACCTGTTTCGAATGAGCTTCCAGACATCCGGCTCCATGTTGTTGCCGGCGACCATCCAGAGTGCTTGGTCATGAACGAACACGCTGGCCGCATGTCTCGGCGCCCAGGGCGTCGCGGGCAGCTCCCGCCAGTTCACACCGTCCGATGAAAACCACACGTCGGCGCGGTTGGACTGGTTCCACCCCTCCAGCACCCACATGCGGTCATCGAACACGGCCACATCATGGTACTGGCGCGGCGGCCAGGGGGCGTGTTCGAGGTGCCGCTCCCAGTGCAGGCCGTCAGCCGTGCTCCAGGCGTCGTTGTAGAATCGTCTCGGCGTGTTGGGCGTGTCGTAGGTCCCGCCGCCCAGCAGCCAGATCCGCCCCTTGAAGACCACGCTCCCGCCGATCATGCCCCGCGGCGGCCAAGGCGCGTGCTCGACGACGCGCGTCCATGTCGCTCCGTCTTGCGTGCTCCACACGTCGTTGTAAAACACTTCGGGGGCCGGCGCGAAGCGCGGCATCGTCTGGCCGCCCATCACCCAGATGCGATCGTTGAACGCGACCGTGTAGTGCAGTGCCCGCGGCGCCCACGGCACCTTCTCGGCCACGTTCCGCCAGTCGATCCCGTCGCGGCTGGCCCAGACGTCATGCTGATAATGGCCCTGAATGGGATCGCCCCCGACGACCCACATTCGCCCGCGGTGCACGACATACCCGGCGGTGTGTCTTTCCTCCCACGGCGCCCGCGGGTTGACCAGGGTCCATGCCACGCCGTCGCGCGAAGACCACACCTCGCTGTTGCAGGTCTTCGGGAAATGAGTTTTGTCTCGCGGGTTCCAACCTCCGAGCAGCCACATGCGGCCGCTATAAACCAGCGCGCCGGCCCCGTCGCGTGCGGCGAACGCGGCGGCGGGATTTACCCGCGTCCATTCGTACTCCTGACCGGCAGGAGCACTGGTGGCGGACGCTGGGGCGCTCGCCGGCTGTGATGCAACGCCTCCAAATGGAGGCGATGCCCACACGGCCGCTGCCAGCGGCAATAACATGCGCCACATCATCATCACGCTCTCTCTGATTTCGTCTCCTGCCCGGCTGAGCAGCCCGCAGCAGCAACAGGACCAGTCGGATTTTAATCCTCTGCGTCCCATTTTTCCGCTGCGGATTGTGCCCGCTTTTATCGCGTAAGAGAAGTGAGGCACGCGCCCCATGGCGGGGTGGCGATGTGAGTCAGCCACACAAGGCGGGAGATGTGCATGAATCGTCGTACGTGGTCCGCAGCGGGGTTGGTGATGTTTCTGCTGACGGCACCCGCGTTCGCTCAGAGCGGCAGCTCGTCGGTCCCGGCCGCCGCCGCTCCTTCGGGAGTTGACACGACCGCCGCGGGAAGCTCCACGTCGGGTGATGGGAACGTCAGCATCAAGCAACTCCTGAAAAGCGAATGGACGCTGCTGATGATCGAGGCGATCCACGTTGTTTTTCAGGATATTCGCTCATCCCTTGGCTTGCCCGACGCCCCCGCTGACCTCGCCAGTGACCCCCTGGCCCTGCTGGAGTCGGCCATCGTGAATGCACTGAACACCGCCTCTTCTCCATGAGCGGGAGGACGATCTTTTCGATAAGGCTTGCGTTTGTGACTTGCCGCTGCGGTATCGGCGCGTCGGAGCGGCGGTCATAATAATTCTTGGCGCCGGATGGAGTCGAACATGTCGAAGTCAATCAGCCTGCGTTGGGCGCTGCTCGGAAGCGGTCTGCTGTTTGCGGGCCTGGGTCTGGGGAGCTGCAACCTGGAGAGCCTCACGGGCCTTCTGCCACTGATTTTGCTCGGTGGACTCACCGGGACGTGAGCCTTGGGCCTTTGGCCCCAGGCTTATAGCGAGTCTGCCGAGTGTGGGCGACACCCGCGAGGACCGAAAGGCTCTTGCGTGGCGCCCCACTCGGCAATCTCCTGGTATGGGGGGAATAAAACGGGACGAATTGCATCAACAAACGTCCGTTTTTCTTCAGTACCAAAGGCGCATGGAAGCGCCGTATCCAATCAATCTTCGCATTCCCCACCGTTGGGATGGACCAGGTTGAGCACCCGTGCTTACCCTTCCGGAAGAAGTCGCAGCGCCTTGCCACTGCTCAAGCGGTAAACGGAAAAGTCTCGACGGTCCGTCGTGAACACGCGATCGATGCCCCGTTGTTCGGCCAGATACACGAGCGCCGCGTCCGCCACCTGAGCTTTGATCGACTGGTACCGCTGCACGAAACTTGAAATCCAGGCGGGAGCCGCATCGTCCAGCTCGACGAGTTTGACGATGTTGTTGCTGACGAACTCGAAAAGACGCTTCACGCCGTCAGGTTCGTTCCGCACCAGCCAGGCCGCTTCGGTCATGACCGGCCAGCAGGTGAGCAGTGGCTCATTGTGCCGCTGAAGTTCAGCGCGGCACGAGAGGTGGTGTTCGTCGTCCGGACAGAGGATGGCGACAAGAGGGCCGGTATCAACCAGCACGCGGCTAGCCACGCCCGAACCCTTCGAAATGGTCCTTGTTTGTGCTCAGATCGTGCGGCGTACCCGGCAGGCAGCCGACGAGTCCCGCCCGTTGAGCGCGATCGAAAAGTGTTTCCGGTGTGTGGATGGCCAGGTACTCTTCGATCGCTTCCTTCACGATCGCCGCTTCACTCGCGCCCTTGGCCTGGGCGAATTCCTGAACTCGCCGTTGAAGCGCTTCATCAAGTTGTACGCCATTGTTACCGTGCATGGGCCGTGCTTCCGCAAGAGTCTTACGTCAAACAAATTATAACTCACCCGTCCCCGACCGGTCAAACGCTTCTGGAGTGCATACAGGCCCATTACGCAGCGGTGGGGTACCCGAACCCTTCTTTGCCGCTGTCGGCCTCACCTCCGCCCCACCAAAGTTTTCTGATTACGATTCCCCTTCGGGACCGCCCTGCTCCACTTCGCGTGTCGGTTCAACCACATCAGCAGGATGCTTTCGCGGCTCAAGCACGCGCAGGTATTCTTCCGGCGTTGCGACGCTCAGGTGCGGAAACTGTTTCCTGAATGCCTGCCCCATGGGCGTAGCCGAGTCTCGGAGTGCCAGCAGGTGTTTGTCATTGGTGAGGATGTGCGAGGCCCCGGCTGCGTGGGCGAGATTGACATAGTGCGAATCATCGGGATCAATTGGATGTGTGAATACGGCCAGCACGTCGGCCCATGACTCCGCGTTGATGCTCACGTCTTGAATGAGCGCCTCGACCCGTTCCACGCTCACCCCTCGGTTCGGCTTGATTTTGCCCGGCAGCTCGCGAATCTCGGCAAGCACGTACTCGCTGAGAATGAGTGTGAAGCTTCCTTGCTGAGCGTGATACACGCAGAGGCCCGCCGGCCCCTTCGGGTTGATCAACGCCCTGGCAAAGACCGTGCAGTCGAGAACAACACGGCTCGTCTCATCGCCGCTCATGAGGGTTTTCGAGTGCGGCGTTCCGCGCGCATCTCGTGCTTGGCCTGCTCAAGCTCTTCGATGAGTTCGTCTTCGGTGGTGCTGCTTTCGAGGAATTGTTTATAGATGGGACCGCTGATTTCTTCGAGCGTCGGGCGATGAACCTGACGCTCAATGATGCGGCTTGCAAGTTCGGCCGGTTGCACACCGGCCTCGGCGGCGCGCTCACAGAGTCGCGTCTCGGCATCTGGCGTGAGTGAGATCTGTAGCGTCATGTTCGCTCAAGCTCCGTGTTCATTCTAGCACAAGACGTGTCTCCGGGTCACGCCCCCCATGAACAATAATCGGCTTTCAGGGCGAAAAGGCAATACTGGTTACCTCGCGCCGAGGATCGAATCGGCGATTTGCGCCGGGACGATCGCGTAATGGGATGGTTCCATCGTCCAGGTGCCGCGGCCCTGGGTGAGGCTGCGCAGCTCGGTGGCGTATCCGAACATTTCTTTGAGCGGGACGTGGGCATCGAGGACGCGCTGGTCGCCGCGGAGCACGGAGTTGTAAACCACGCCGCGGCGGCGCGATAAGTCGCCGCTGACCACGCCGAAGTAGGCTTCCGGCGTGACCACCTCGACTTTCATGATCGGCTCCATCAGCACGGGCGACGCGGCGGCGGCGGCTTTGTCGAAGGCGATCCGGCCGGCGGCTTCGAACGAGCCTTCGGTGCTGTCCACTTCGTTTTCCTCGGCCGAGAGGAGCGTCACTTTCAGATTGAGCATCGCGTAGCCGGCCAGCACGCCGGTCTTGGCGGCGTCTCGGATGCCCATTTCCGCGGACCTCAAAAACTCCTTGCGGACTACGCCCTCCGGCGCTTCGTTGACGAACTGCACGCTTTCCTGCCCCTCCTCGGGCTTGAACGGCTCGACTTTCAGCTTGACCTTCGCGTATTGCCCGCGGCCGGCGCCGGCCTGACGCTTGAATTCCTCCTCGTGCTCGGCCACGCTCGTGATCGTCTCGCGATACGACACCTGCGGCGGATACACGCGCACATCGACGTTCATGTCCCGCCGCAACCGGTTAACCAGCACCTCCAGGTGCAGCTCGCCCATGCCGCTGATGAGCGTCTGGCCGGTCTCTTCGTTGACGCGGTAGGTGAACGTCGGGTTCTCGCGGGTGAGCAGGGCCAGCGCCTCGATGAGCTTGTCGCGGTCGGCCGACGAACGCGGCTCGATGGACATGCTCACCACCGTCTCCGGGAATTCGATCTTCTCCAGGATCACCGGGTGTTTCGCATCGCAGAGCGTATCGCCGGTGAGCGTTTCCTTCAGCCCGGCCACCGCGACGATATCGCCTGCGGGGGCCGACTCGATGGCCTCGCGTTTCTTGGCGAACACGCGGAAGAGGCGGCTGATGTTCTCCTTGCGGTCGCGGACCGGGTTGAACACGCGCGAGCCGGACTTGAGTGTGCCGGAGTAGATGCGGACGAAATGGATGTCCATCGGCTTCTCGCCGATGATCTTGAACGCATAGGCGACTAGCGGCGCGGCCGGGTCGCACTTGCACCCGACGGTTTCGGATTTCCTGCCCGGCACTGCCGGCAGATGCCCGACCATCGGGGGCACGTCCAGCGGGCTGGGCAGATAGTCGATCACGCCGTCGAGCAGCCGCTGCACGCCGATGTAGTTGAGCGCTGAGCCGCAGAACACCGGCTGAATATGTTGGGCGATGGTGGCCGCCCGCAGCGCCGCCCGCAGCTCATCTGCCCCAATCGGCTGATCGTGGATGAACTTTTCCATCAGCGCATCGGAAGTTTCGGCCGCGCGCTCCTCCAACTCGTGCCGCCAGCGGCGGGCCTGTTCCTCCAGCTCGGGCGGGATCGGCCGCTCCTCGAAGCGCGAGCCGAGCTGTTCCTGCTGATAGTAAATGGCCTTCATCGTGATCAGGTCAATCAGCCCCTCCAGGTGCAGCTCGGCGCCGATCGGAATCTGCACCGCGACGGGATTCGCCCCCAGCCGATCGCGGATCGAGCGGAACGAGAACTCGAAATCCGCCCCCACCTTGTCCATCTTGTTGATGAAGCACAGCCGCGGCACGTGATACTTGTCCGCCTGCCGCCAGATGGTCTCCGATTGCGCCTCCACGCCTTC
>CAYLLT010000097.1:0-6346 GCA_964384465.1 uncultured Planctomycetales bacterium
GATGGCTGGTTTTCACCCGCCCCAACCTGGCTGGTTTTGCCCGCCCGGCGACACCATCTGGAACCGCTGTCACACTGCGGCGAACGTGCCGGCCGATCCGGCGTGTGCGAATTAAAGCGGGACTTGTGCTTCTGCGATGCGTGGTTCTTAGGAGCCGAATAGCATCGGTTCGCCTGTTGTGCCGACCTTGTTTTCGCCGGTTGACCAGAGGTGCGTGTGCGGATTGTAGGTCCACCCTCGTTGTTCCAAGCGGCTGGCGAATTCCCTACGATCCAGCGAGAGGCAGCCCAAAGCTCGGCGGTGCCAAAGCTCAATCACCAACCTGTTGAACAATGCCTCGCTCGTGAAGTTCTTAATGCCATTACTGAGACAAGTGTCGAAAACCTCGGAGAGGATTGACGCGGGATCGTCCTCGGTAGTGCGCCTCGGTGGTCTTTTCGCGTCCGGGGGCTTGAGGGGTTTGTAGAACGTGATGATCATTTCCCCGGCCAGCACGCTGGCGGAGTTTTTCTTCTTATGCATGGACCAGATGACATCCCCGGTTTGGGTGATCGCGGCCTTCAATTCCGCGCCGCACTCACTGGCGGTTTCGAGGATTGTCGCGAAGTAGCTCAAGTCCCAATGTTGGAAGACGATGGAAATCCAGCGGTCGGGGCGCAACAGTCGGAAAGAGGTTCGGATGCTCTTTGCGAGGCTCTGCTTGTAATGTTCCTCCGTGTGACCTCGTTCACCGCCGACAATCGTTTCCTGTTCTCGTGCTTCCTCGGTAACGGGAAAGCCCAGCCAATGATTCCAGAGGATCGAAAGATCCAAATAGCTGATGAACGCCCCATACGGCGGGTCCGTAAAGATGTAATCGACGCTCTCCGGCTCAAGCACCTGATCCAGCACTGCCGCATCATGCGAGAGAACTCGGAAATCGCGTCGACTATCAAGAGTCTGCAAGCCCTGGGAATGTTGCTCTCGATACGTTCGGCACTGTAAGACTTCTTTCTTGGCGGCAAGAACGTTCAGGAAACGACCATGGAAGGTCTCCCAGATCGGCAACTCCACACACTCTGTGGCGAGCTTATAGCGATAAATGCTGAAGATGCTGGAGCCGCCACGGCTCGCCGCTCGTCCTTTGGCGGAGAGGAATGTCTTATTCAGTTTGGCAACGGAGGCGGACCACGCCAACAGAAGTGAGTCGCGGATTGGTCCGGCCGGCTCAGAGTCGATTGCCTGTTTGAGCACGGCCAGGCCGGCTAATTGGCGCGGGGTGAACATGTCGAAGAAAACTTCGGCATCGGAGTTGCGAGGCAGCTTGATATTCTCTGGAAGCGGCAAACGTCTAAGCAGTTTTTTGGCAGCTTTCTCATCTGCCTCGATGTCTCGTAACGTTTCAACGCAAGCATCCTCTACACGTGCGAACGCTTCGCGCAAGGGAAGGGTGGAGCCTAAAGTCGTATCCGCGATGTTGCCGGCGATGAAGTTGGCGAATGGATTAAGGTCGTTGTGTATGGCACGCCGCCCGATCAAAAATGCCTCAATTGCCGTGACGCCTGTTCCGCCAAAAGGATCGAACACGACATCGCCTTCACGGCTATACTGTTCGATGTAAGCCCGCACGACGTTGGGAGGGCGGCGCGTGAAGTATGGATGCACGCCATAATGTCGCGCATCCTGCTGCCGGACAGCAGGGATCGCTTTCAGGATGGGCTGTATGACGGCGCGTGTCATGTCAGTGACTCATGTACTCCGCCAAGGTCGGCAATTCGACGATATCGATGTGCTCTGGCGGGTTTACCAGATTGTGCTCCATACAAAGCACGACTGCCCGCGGAAGCATCGTGTATTTGGTCACTTGATAACTGAATCCTTTTGATCTCTTCTTGATTTCTACCGGGCACGGGTACACGGGCAGTTCCCCGAAAGTGAAGCGACTGCTTATGCAATCATAGCCCTTTCCCAGATAAGCGCTCAGCTCAAGCCCTAATAGTGACAGCGCGCCAGCGGTTCGTAGCAAATCAGATTCCAGGATGTTCTTCGCATTAGAATCGCGATGTTCGGCGACCACTTGCGTTATCTGAGTCGCGGCCCAGACCACATCGGATAAAGATTCGCGCCTTTTCGATTCGATCTGCTGCCTCCAGAGCTTGCTTTGGTAATCGTGGTGAAATGACAGGGGCGAACTCACCTTTTCCAAAACTTGATCTCGTTTCTTATCCCGCATTTTCACAGTTGTGGGTACGAGAATGAAGTGACCATCACGGTGGATTACTGCTTCCACCTCGATGGTTTCAAAATCCTGTCCGTCTCTGATGCCGTACCAGTAACGGATGGCTTCGCCGATCGATTGTTCACCGCTACCCTGCTGGATTCGGTCGTGCCCAACCCTTCCCGGAACAGGCCGACCGTCCTTCCCAAGTTTATGATCTCGATCTACAGCCATGAAGGGGCTGGCGGCTATCCCGTAGGGCGTCTGGAGTACGACGGGGCAGGCTCCCCGTCTGCGGAGGAACTCTTTTATCGGTTTGGGCACGTCGTGGAAATAGTACTGTGGTCCGCCCGATGTTCGGCTGTCCGCTTTGGTTTGTTGAAGGTGCATTGACGTCGCTTCGCGTCAGGAGACAAGAAAACCCATCACTGGTTCGCGATTGTCCGCTCGTTTGATGTTCTTTTCAACAAGAGACGCGCGCAAATCGACAGGCAATCCTCGAATATGCGCGGCGCCGGAGCGGTTAAGGCACGTTGACCGGTTTTCCGACTGGAAATCGGTCCGGCTTGTCGATTAAAGTTGTGTCGCTTTGAGACTGTTTTTGCACACGGGCGAAACGCCCGTGCCACACACCGGCGAGACGCCGGTGCCACATGGCGGGAGCAGCGGACGGATGCGGGAATGTATTCGGTGCCAGGAAGGCGTCCGCCGCGGCGTGCTGCTGGGGCTGGGACTGGTCATGGTGGCCAGTTGCCAGAACAGCAGCCAGCCGGCCGCGTTGGATCGCTTGCCCGATCCGCTGTACATGGAGCACCGGGAGGAGGGGCCGCCGTCGCCGGGTCAGCCTCCGGCCCCAAAATCCGAATCCACATCCCGTCCGGCTGAGAGCTGGCTCCCGCCGCGCGGGCTGTCCAGCCGCTGGAACAGCATCGTCATTCATCACACGGCCACGGATGTCGGCTCGCTCAATGATGTCGATCGCTGGCACCGCGGGCAGGGGTGGGACTGCTGCGGGTACCATTTCGTCATCGGCAACGGCACGCGTTCCGGCAATGGGCAGATCCAGATTGGGCCGCGCTGGCGGGACCAGCTCACGGGCGCTCACACGCGGCTGTTCGGCCGGCCCAGCGGACAGGACGGCAATTATTACAACGAGCATGGAATCGGCATCGCCCTGGTGGGGGATTTTGACCGGTTTTCGCCCACCGAGCAGCAGATGGCTTCCCTGGCACGGCTGGTCGATTTTCTCGCGCGGACCTGTGGTATCCCGGCCAATCGCGTCTATCTGCATGGCCAGCTAAAATCCACGGATTGCCCTGGCCGATATTTCTCCCGGAGCAACCTCAACAATCGCCTGAAGGCGCTGCGGGCGGCCGGGCCGGGGTAAAGCCACCCCCACGGGCGAGACGCCCGTGCCACAACCCACCGGCGGGACGCCGGTTGCCACTTGGGGTTGTGAGACAGTCTCGCAAGCAGCCCTGTTTTCAGTAGCGCCAGCGGCCCTTGCGGGGTGGATCGCGTTCTGACGAAAAACCGCACTCAACTCCAGACTCGTGGAAACCGATGATCGGACTACGGGTATAAGATTGAGCCAAATGGCGCCCGCTTCCCAAGCTAGCGGGGCCGGAACTTTTAACAGGAGGATGGGCATGGATTCAGGCCCCATCTGCCAGCGAACGTTACGGAAGGCAATGATCCTTATCGGGACCAGCGGGATGCTGTTTGGCGTGGCCACCGGCTGCGACCCGAACGTGCGGACCACTGTCCTGGGCGGGTTCCAGTCCCTGGCGACCAGCGTGGTTCAGGCCTTCTTCCTGAACATAGAGTCGCAGGGAGATACGACCACCCCCGCCACCACCGGCGGCACCGCGTAGAGCGGCTGCGGTGCTCCATCCATCCCGGCAGGGAGTCCGACGCGCGGCGAGCGGCAGGGCATGGCCGTCCGCGCATCGCCGCACTTGTGGCGGAGGCCCATCGCTTGCCGTTCCCGCTACTTCTTTCGCAAGCGCGATCCTCGCAGTAAACTTTGGGCCTCATGAGAGGGGCCCTGATGACATCGCGCGTACCCACCCGTCAGCGCCTGCTTCGACTGCTGCTCGTGCTCGCCGGCAACGGCTTGCTCCTGACCCTGACCGCCAACGGCGGCTGTGATCCACAGATCCAATCCGCGCTCATCACCAGCGTGCGGACGATGACCAATACCGCCGTCGATCTCTTTTTCAACGACCTCGAGTCGCGCGGGTCATTTACGCCCGTCACCGTGTAAAAACCTCTCGGTTGTAATTCCGCTACGCACATTTAACATAACCGCTTATGCCACGCGTCGGGCGAGCTGGAGCCGGTTGGGGGCTGATGATGGTCGTCATCGCCGTCGGCTGTTCGAGCAGGCCGCGGGTGCACCGCGAATCGGCCGCCACACAGCCCGTCAGCCAGGCCGAGAGTCAACCCGCTGGGGAACCCCGCAAGCCGTCGAATGCGGTAGCGCTGCGCACGGCGATGCTGCCCGATGTGCGCCCGCAACCGTTTCGGATTCAGCTTGAGGAATGGCGCGAGACGGGCGGCAAGGATGTGCCGGCCGTGGTGCACGAGATGCGGATCGAAATCAGCGGCACGCTCAACGCGCGGGCGCCTCAGACGGCGCGCCGTGAGACGGAAGTCAAACTGGTGTTGCGGCAGATCCGCGTGCGCTTCAGCGCGTCGGATCGCCCGGATGCCGTGCTCAGCTACGATTCAACCGCCGATCGGCCGGATACGGGCAATCCGCTCGCGGACCTGCTGTCACACGTGGTTGACGCGGAGTTGACTTTGCGGATTGCGGAGACCAGGCGATTGCGCGGGCTCAGGGGCCTGGACGCGATCTGGGGCCGGGCGAACCTGCTGATGCCGCCGCCCCCGTTGCTGCCGGTGCATTGGATGTTTCGCGATGCGGGCATGATCGAACTCGCGTCGGAGGCGTTGTTCCCGCCGATGCCTTTCGCGCCGGTGCGGGTGGGTGACTATTGGGAAACTGATATTGAAGCGAACATCCCGCTGGTCGCCCGGTTGAACTCGCATGTGCGCGGAGAACTGCTGGAGATTGGGACTGATCCGGCCGGCGTGCGGTTTGCCCGAACGGAAGTCACCGGCGAAATCGTCAACGCGCCGGAAATTCTCCAGAGCGTGCCCGCGGCCCTCCAGCCGGCGATCAAGTCCGCTTCGCATACGATCGCGCAGCGCATCGACTGGAACTCGCACGCGCTCGAACAAACCAGCCGACGGGAAATGGAAATCGAGATGACGCTGACGCCGCCCGTCGGCGGCGGCGAACGGAAGATGACCATCAGGCAGAAACGGACGGTGACGTCGGAGCGTGAGGCGAGCGCCGTGGTGTCTTCCACGCACAAGGTCGATCGGTAGGTCCCGCCTGCCGGGCGGGACCTGTCCCCCGCGTCGTCCACGCACAAGGACGATCGACCGTCGCGTTCGCGGAGGTGATGAATGAAAGCAGCACCATTCAGTTTAGACGTGACGCCGCCGCTGGGGCATCCGCTGTGCGGCGGGTGGATTCCGCCGGCCAAGGAAATCGTCGATCCCCAGTTCGCTCATGGCGTCATCCTCGACCCCGGCAACTCTGAGCCCATCGTGCTGTTGGCGGTGGACTGGTGCTGGATCCGCAGTGAAGCGCATGAAATGTGGCGCGAGGCGCTGGCGGATGCGGTGGAGACGTTGCCGAGTCGAGTGGCCATCCACTGCGTTCACCAGCACGATGCGCCGATGGCCTCGCCCGATGCGGATCGGATCCTGGCGCGCGAGAAGATCCCGCTCAAGACGATGGACCTGGACTTCTATAAAGAACTGTTGAAACGATCGGCCGCTGCGGCGCGTGCGGCGCGGCAGAAATCGCAAACGGTGACGCATGTCGGCACGGGCCAGGCCAAGGTGGACATGGTCGCGTGCAACCGCCGGGTGGTGGGCGCCAGCGGGAAGGTCGAGTTGTGGCGGGGCAGCTCGTGCACCAATGCCCAGGCGCGGGCCGCTCCGGAAGGCTTGATCGATCCGTATCTCAAGTGCATCAGCTTGTGGGACGGCGATCGGGCGGTCGCGGCGTTGCACTATTATGCCACGCATCCGATGAGCTATTACGGGCAGGGCGGCGTCTCGTCCGACTTC
>CAYLLT010000097.1:6356-24170 GCA_964384465.1 uncultured Planctomycetales bacterium
GGCCTGGCGCGCGAGCGGCTGCGAAAAGAGCAGCCCGAGACCGCCCACATCTATTTCACCGGTTGCGCCGGGAACGTTGCCGCCGGCAAATACAACGACGGCTCGCCGCCGGTGCGGCCGGTGCTCACGCAACGGATGTACGACGGCATGAAGGGGGCGCTGGCGGATACGCATCGGCAGCGGATCGAAGCGGTCGCCTGGCAAACGGAGGCCGTGCATCTGCCCATGAGCGAGGAGTTCACGCGCGATTATTTCACCAGCCGCATGCGGGGAGAAAAAGCATCCGTGGCGGACAAGGTGAAGGGCGCGATGGGCATCGCGTGGTGGGATCGCTACGAAGCGGGTCGTAAGATCGATATCGCTTGCCTGCGCATCAACAATGTGGCTGTGCTGCATCTGCCCGGCGAGCCGTTCATCGAATTTCAGTTGGCGGCACAGAAGATGGCCGCGGAGGCCGCCGAAAGGGGTCAGGTTCGATTGCCGCAAAGCGGCCCTGCGGGTGCCTTGGGCACAATCGAACCTGACCCCTTTCGGACGAACCCGTTTGTGACCGTCGCGGGTTACGGCGACGGCGGGCCGGCGTATATTCCCACCGTCGCCGCCTATCCGCAGGGCGGATACGAGGTGACCATGGCGTGGGTGGGGCCGAAGGCGGAGGGGATGTTGAACGCGGCGATGCGCCAGTTGCTGCGGACATAGGGGGAAGATGTTGATTTGTAGATTTGGAGTGCGGGGGCATCGACCCCGCTTTGGCTGCGAACAGGGTGGCACGCACAAGTCTGTTTTTGTGCGTGCTTCCACGAGACTCGCAGGGTGGGTCTTGACCCACCAGCAGCGGGTGACTTGTCGAAGGTGGGTCAAGACCCACCCTACGATGCTTGTCGGTGCTACCCAGTTGCTGCTCACGTCGTTGTGTATAACCGGCGCCGCGCTGGCTGGACCGCTCACGCCCGATGAGGCGTTGCGGGCGTTTCAGCTCGCGGACGATCGGCTGACCATCGAGTTGGTGGCGTCGGAGCCGGCGATCGAAGACCCCGTCGGCATGGCGTTCGATGAGGACGGCCGGCTTTACGTGGTCGAGATGCGCGGGTTTCAGCAGGGGCCGGATGCCAAGGGCATCCCCGGCGTCGGCCGCGTCACGATGCTGGAGGACCGCGACGGCGACGGCCGCTTCGAGCACCACACCGTTTTCGCCGGCGACATGTATTATCCGACCGCGGTCATGCCGGCGTATGGCGGGCTACTGGTCGGATGCGCGCCGGACATCCTGTTCTTCAAGGATACCGACGGCGATGGGCGGGCCGACGTGCGCAAGGTGCTCTTCACCGGGTTCGGCCGGAAGAACCATGAGCAGTTGTTAAACTCCTTTCAGTGGGGTCTGGACAACTGGGTGCACGTGGCCAGCGGCGGGGCGGGCGGCGACATTCGACCGATCGATCCACCCGACGTGGCGGCAGTTGAAATCGGTAACCGCAATCTGCGATTTCGGTTCAAACCGCCGGACTGTAGGTCCCGCCTGCCGGGCGGGACCGGTCCCGCCCGGCAGGCGGGACCTACCGAGGCGGCGACGTTCGAGTTGCTTTCCGGCGGCGGGCAGTTCGGGCTCACCGCCACCGATTGGGACGACTGGTTCACCTGCAATAATCCCAGCCACATCCGGCACTACGTCCTGCGCGACGAGTATCTGCGGCGGAACCCGTATCTGGCGGCCTCCGACGTGCTGCTGAACATCCCCGACCACGAGCCGGCGGCGCGGATTTACCGGATCAGCCCGTTGGAGGAGTGGCGCGTCGTCCGCACACGGCAGCGGGCGGCCACCATGGCGTCGAAATATCCGGCCAGCGAGCTGGAGCCGGGTGGATATTTCACCGCGTCCTGCGGCATCAACATCTATCGCGGCGATAACCTGCCCCGCGAATACTACGGCGATTCGTTCACCTGCGACGCCGCAAACAACCTGATCCATCGCGACCGGCTGGTGCCCAGTGGCGTGACGTTCGTCGCTCAGCGGACGAGCGATGAGGAGAAGGATTTTCTCGCGTCAAAGGACAACTGGTTCCGCCCAATCACCACGGTGAACGGGCCGGACGGGGCCATGTACGTCGTGGATATGTACCGGCAGATCATCGAGACGCCGGACTCGATCCCGGCGGACATTCTCAAAACGATCGACATGTCGGCGGGGAAAAACCAGGGCCGCATTTATCGAATTCGTCCGAAAGGCGAGCCGTACAGCCGATCGCCATTGGCCTTGAGCCGCGCGTCGGCGGCGGAGCTGGTGCCGCTGCTCGGGCATGTCAATGTTTGGCAGCGGATGACCGCGCAGCGACTACTGGTCGAGCGGAAGGATTCGTCCGCAGTTGAGCCGCTCAAAGCGCTGGTGAGCAGCAAGAACCCGCTGGCCCGATTGCATGCGATGTATACATTGGACGGGCTGGGCGCGCTGACGGCTGAGGAGGTGCGGGCGGCGCTCAACGATCCGGAGCCGCACATCCGCGAGCATGGACTGCGGCTGGCCGAGCGGGATGAGATTCGCGGCCTGTTGATCGACACGGTGCTGGGATTGGTGAACGATCCGTCGGTGCGCGTGCGGTTTCAATTGGCGTCCACGCTGGGTTTCATCGATGGCCCGCGGGCGCTGGCGGCGTTGGCGCAGATCGCACAACAGGACGCAGGTGACGAGTGGATCAGAACCGCCGTCCTGAGTTCAGTCGGGCGTCAGCCGAGTGGCTTATGGCGGGCGCTGCATCAATCGCCATGTCAGTTGTTCGAGCATTCGTCACCGGAGGCCATCGCGTGGGCACGCGAACTGATGGCCGTTGTTGGCGCACAGGCTGCCGATGTCGAACTAACCGCCGCACTCGACGTGATCGCCTCGGGCAAAGGCTCCGACGATGCCTGGTGGCAGGAAGCCGCGCTCAAGGGTCTGGCCGAGGGTATCGAACGATCGGGTGCGGCCAAGAAACTGTCCACCCGCAGCAGCGCATCGCCGTGGATGGTCAAAGTGCTCCTGCTCACCGACAGCACGATTCCGACCGTCCGGATTAGCGCGCGCCATCTGGCGAGTCGATTGACGTGGGCGCCAACACCTGTGCTGGACCTTCAGATGAAACGTGATGAGGCCATCGCACTAGATAGTTCTGCGGACCTAGAGGAACGGATCAGTGCTATCGAGTTTCTGAGCGCTGACCCATCCCACCGGTTAACAATGCCACCGACAGGGCTTAAATTGCTATCTCCGGACCAGCCAGCGGAGATTCAGAAGGCTTTTGTGAATTCCTTGGTGCGGACGCATGTGGCGGCGGAAGTCCAGGCGCTCCTTGCCAGAAAGCGGTGGCAAGGCTATACGCCAGCCGTGCGGGACGCAGTGCTGGCGGCTGTTTTCCGGCTACCCGAATATCTGCCGCTCCTGCTGTCGGCGATCGAAGCGGGCGACGTGCCGGCTTGGGCGCTGAGCGCCGGGCAGCAGAAACGCCTGCTCGAACACAAGGATGCGACGATCCGGTCCAAGGCGGCGAGCCTGCTGTCGAAAACGGCCGGCGCGGATCGGCAAGCCGTGTACGAGCGATACAAGAAGTCGCTCGATCCGCCCGGCGACGCGGATCGCGGCAAACTGGTGTTCAAGACCCACTGCGCCGCATGCCATCAATTAGAGGGCATGGGCAGCGTCGTCGGCCCCGACCTGAAGGGGGTTCGCGACCGCGAACCGGCCGCCCTGCTGAGCGAGATCATCATGCCTTCTCAGTCGCTCACCGCCGGTTATAGCTACTACATCATCGACACCGAAGACGGCGAATCGCTCGATGGCGTGATCGCCGGTGAATCGGCTTCGGCGGTCACGCTCCGCCAGCGCGAAGGCGTCGAGCAAACCGTCCTGCGTTCCAACATTAAAAGCCTGTACGCCTCCAGCATCTCCATGATGCCGGAGGACCTGGAGAAGACGATTGATCCGCGGCAGATGGCGGATTTGATCGCATACCTGAAAGCACAGAAGTGAATACGTAGAACGACCGTGGTATCCCGGGTATGCTCACCGCCACCCAGGCGCCTCCTCTCAGGGTTCCCCGATGGGCTTTGATCTGTATTTTCTCGACAGCTCCAACGCTTATGTGAGTGCGTACGACTACTCACTGAAATCCTTCCCGTACCTCGTCTATAACCTGCCGCATTATCGCTCAGACCTTCAGGCTGCATCCTTTCCGATCATGCAGAAACTTCTCGAGCCTGACAACGACAGCAGCTTCGAGCCGGCGGCCGTGTTGGCGGAGGTGGACCGTCTCGATTCGCTGCTGCGCGCCATCGAGTGGCCGTTTATCAATCCCCGTGCGGGCCGGGTGGATCTGACGATGATCCAATACTGCCCGCAGCCGCTCAGCCCGCCTGCTCAGCTCATCACCACGTGGTGCAAATTCGAAGTGATCGACAATCAGATAACCGGGTGCCTCCTCTCACCCGATCCGCCGTGCAGCTTGATTGCTGCCGACAACCGATTGATCCTGGTCGCTGCGACGGACGACACCCTCCGGGCGGCCTCGGACTGGCGTGAGTTCGCTCACGTCTCCGCCGAGCAATTCGAATGGCAGCTTCCCGTGCACGACGGCCACCCTGCGGCCGATCTTCCCGCCGTCCCCTATTGGCGCGGCCCGGCCGTCCTGCTGGCCGACGGCCAAAACCTCCTCGATCTGCCGTCCAGTTTCTACTACGACTTCTTTGGCTGCGAATGCATCCGTTACCAGCCGATCAGCCTCGACCGAGTCTGGAAGGACGAGATCGCTCGGCTGCGCGACGCCTGCCGCGACGCCGAGCGACAGAATCTGCGGATCGGGTCCAGCAACTGAAAACACCGGCATCCACCGGCATTGCTTCCATGGGGTGGCATGCGTGATATAACCGAATGCTGTAGATTGGATCTTATCGAGCTTATTTACGATGCGACGCTGAAATCGTTCTGGATGAAGCAGGGCCTGAAGCGGTTCCTTCGTCGATGCCACGTCGCGGAGACATTTCTCTCGCAACTGAGCGAAAGCGAAATACAATTTCGGATTGCGAATGTGTATCGAAAGAGCTTACGCCCTTTTCTGTTCAATTCGCAATCCGCAATAGTCAGGGCGTACATGTCATCTCGTTGACCTTCGCGGAATACGTGGCCAGCCACGCCGGGCCCGGCTCGAATGCCTCCGCGAGCGTATCCATGCAGGGCGTGAATTGGCTGAAATGGAGATATTCCTGCGAGAGTTCCGCCATTGCGTCGGACTTCTCTTCGCCCAGGATCGACATGCGATAGATCGCGGAGACCGCGCCGGTACGGTCGGATCCGCCGCTGCAATGAATGAGCATGGGGTACTCACCCGTCTGAAGCGTTTTGAGAACCGCACCGAGCAGCTCGCCGGAGGGCAACGAACGGGCGCTCATCGAATGATCGACCATCGTCACGCCCGCGGCTCGACAAGCTTCCACCTCGGCATCGTACCAGGGTTTACCCTGATTATTGCCCCGCAGATTCACGACCGTGCGGATGGAATAATTCTCGATAGCCGCCTTCAACTCGTCGCCCGAGGGCTGGGCCGAGCGATAGAGCCGGCCCTCATCGACGACATGAAAGTTGGCGGGCAGCCCATTCACGTTCAGCAGCGCCGCCGGCCCGCAGGACGACATGAACGGGGTGAGCGCAAAGATCATCCCATACGTTGCACGTCTCAGTCGATCTGTCAATGCGGTCATGCGAGGCCCACCCGCTGGAATGCGGGCTCTATCTTATAATCCCGGCGCCGGAAAGAAAACGCTCGATCCGCTCCCGGTAGGCTTCGCTGTTTTCGGGGCAGGGAAAATCGTTGTGCCCACAAGGGTATTCGATAAGGACCGAATGCGGGGCCAGTTCGTGCAGCCTGCGCGCGTGTGCGACGGGGATGATCGTGTCCTGCGTGCCATGAAAGATGAGCAATGGGATATCCATGCCGCCGATGACGCGGTCGGTCCTGAACGGGCTGGTGGCCAGGAATGAAGGTGCCCAATAGTCGTGGGCCATAACCGCGACGCTGGAGAAGGACGATTCGATGATCATGGCGGCGGGCTTGCGTCGGGCGGCCAGTTGAGCGGCCACGCCCCCGCCGAGCGAACGCCCGTGGAAAACGATGCGCGATCGATCCACGTCACTTCGGCTGACCATCTCGTCGTAAAAATGAACGGTGTCGGCGACGATGCCGGCTTCCGACGGTTGACCCGCCGCACGGCCATAGCCCCGATACTCCGGCAACAGCACCGAGCAGCCCCACTGGTGATAAGAGGAGACGAGGCCGTCCTGATAGTCGATGATCTCGGCATTGCCGTGCAGGAATACGACCACCGGGCCGGGCTTTTGCGCTGATACGCCGGGCGCCGGCAGGAACCACGCCTCGGTCGTTCCGCCGGTGGGCAGATCGAGCCTGGAAACCACGGCCCGGACGGGGGCGCCCTTCAGCGGCGGCGGGGCCATGTCCGCCGGGAACACCAGATGATCCTGATAAAAGTACAGAGCAGCGCACCAGGCGACGTAAGCCAGCGAAGCGTAAATCAGCACGCGGGTTCCCAATCGCCGGAAGAACCGACGCGGACGAGGTGGCGGCGGCGCAGGAGCTGCTGCGATAGCCGATGATAAATCATCCATGACAGCACTCTCTCTTGTACGTGCACGTCAGCGGTTTGGCATGGGCGCATGACCGTACCTGCGCGCCCTGCCTTTGTGGAGTGCGGCGGCTGCGACGCCGCTTTGGCTTCGCGCGGAGCGCTTTGCAGCTCAGGACGCCGGAACGTCTCTCATCGTCAGACGCGGCTTCACCGCCAGCCAAAGCGCCGCCGCTGGCAACGCACTCCATATGCGCCCGGACCGCACGACATATCCGGACATGCACCCGTTTGGCATTTACTATTCTCTCCCCTAACCTATTGTCACGATGGCATCTTCCGCTGGCAATGGCGATACGCTCCTCCAGGTCCGCGATCTGCGGACGTACTTTCCCGTTCGTGGCGGGCTCCTGTCGCGGCAGAAAGAGTACGTCAAGGCCGTGGACGGCGTCAGCTTCGAGGTTCGCCGCGGAAAGACGCTGGGGCTGGTCGGCGAAAGCGGCTGCGGCAAGACCACCGTCGGCCGCACGATCCTCCGGCTCATTCCCGCCACCTCCGGCGGCGTCAGCTTCGAGGGGGTGGACGTCTTCGGACTTCATCGCCGCGAGCTCCGCGCCCTGCGCCGCCGCATGCAGGTCATTTTCCAGGACCCGGTGGGCAGCCTCAATCCGCGGATGACGGTCGGTTCGATCGTCGGCGAAGCCCTCAGCGTGCACAAGATCGCCTGGGGCAAGGAGCGGAACCGGCGGGTGGCGGCCCTGCTCGAACGCTGCGGACTCAGCCCATCCCACATGAACCGCTATCCGCATGAATTCTCCGGCGGGCAGCGTCAGCGGATTGGCATCGCCCGGGCGCTCGCGCTCGACCCGGACCTGATCGTCTGTGACGAGCCGGTCAGCGCGCTCGATGTCTCGATTCAATCGCAAATTCTCAACCTGCTGACCGACCTTCAGCGGGAGCGCGGGCTGAGCTACCTGTTCATCGCCCACAATCTGGCGGTGGTCGAGCATTTCAGCGACGACGTGGCGGTCATGTACCTGGGCAAGATTGTCGAGTTGGCTCCGGCCGAGTCGATCTACCGAAATCCGAAACATCCGTACACGCAGGCGCTGCTGTCGGCCATCCCCGACCCGGACCCGACGCACCGCAGCACGCGGATCGTGCTGGGCGGCGAAGTGCCCAGCCCGATCAACCCGCCGCCCGGCTGCCCGTTTCATCCGCGCTGCCCGCTGGCCGTCGATCTCTGCCGGCGCGAGATGCCGCCGCTGGTCCGGCACGAGGGATGCGAACCGGACCATCTGGTGGCGTGTCATCGTTCGGACGAGATCACGCCGACGACACTCGCCGAAGTCATGCGCGAACCGTAGCGCCGGCCCCCCGTAGCCGGCGTCGGCGGGGTGATTCGTGGAACGAATTCTGCTATGCTATCAAGGATGAGTCAGACCAGCGCTACCCTCGACCGCCTCGTCGAACCCGTGGTCCGCACATTCACCCCTGAAGTCGCCCGGGCGCTGACCGAACTCCGCGCCGACCCTGAGCTGCAGGCCCGCATGGACGAGCTGGCCGAACTGTGCAATGAAGGACAGCTCACACCCGAGGAGCGCGATGAGTACGAGACTAGCATCCGTTTCGCCAACTACCTCGCGATCCTTCAGGCTAAGGCACGGAGACTTCTGAAGGAACACGAGCCGGCCTGATGGACTCCGTGACGCGCCAGTTGGTCCGGGGCCGGGCAAGCGATCGTTGCGAGTACTGCCGATTTCAACAAGAACACGATCTCTTCTACCGTTTCCACGTCGAGCACATCGTCGCCAAAGTGCATGGCGGCACGGATGATCCCGGCAATCTTGCGCTGGCCTGCCATCGCTGCAATGAGAAAAAGGGAACGAATCTCTCGGGACGCGACACGCAGTCGGGCAACATCGTTCGCCTCTTCGATCCGCGCCGCCAGCGCTGGTCGCGACATTTCCGCCTCGAGGGCCCACGGATCATCGGCCGCACGCAAACCGGCCGTGCGACGGTCGCGGTCCTCGACATGAACGCGTCCGACCGTGTTGAACTGCGGGCGGAACTCCTCGCCGAGGGCGTGTTTCCGCTCTCGTGAGCGGCGGGCGGCAGGGCCACGCTCACGGTGCTTCACCCGTCGAAGAAGGCCCGCCACGCGACTATCGCCATCGGCATGGAGGTCGTCGCGGCGAACGTAGCCGCGGGCTACGATCGGCTTGCGGCGTTGTTAGTGACAAGCACCCAGCGCTGACAGTACAATCCAGTCATGTCGCTCGATGCGACCTTTGCGGCGGTCAAAGACATGGAGGGTATCAAGTCAACCGTCACGATAAAGGTGAAACATGGATGAGATGGATAAACTAGCTGAGCAGATGTTTGAGGCAGAGGATCGTGGTTCAGACAGGGTCATCGCATCCATTGAACGGGCGGCACAACGGCGGGCAATGGGCCAGACTGAGTCCAGGTTTGTGGGTGAGGGCATGGATGGCATCACGTTGGTGAAGCGTGCTGACCCCAAGATGAATCAGTTTCACGTAAGCATCGCCGCGGAAGCGTTTGCGGCGGCCTTGTTCGCACGCTGTGGCTATGACGTGTCCGTGCAGTACGGCGCGAACCAGCCCGAGTACGACCTCATCGTCGTCCGAGGCAAAGAGATGCTGAAAGTATCCGTCAAGCGCAGCCAGGACGGCGGGTGGGGCCTCACCCAGTCATACCTCAAAAAGGGCAAGGCCGACTATCACGAGGCCATCAACCGCTGGCAGGACAAGCACGAGCCGCGTACCGTTCTCTGCTTGGTGCAGTTCCGCGGCGTGCCTATTATGGAAATGCCTCGCGTGTACCTCGCCACGCCAGCCGAAATAGCGGCCCACATGAAGGGCTCCGCCAAAGGACGAGGAGACACGATCCTGGAGGAGAGGAAGTGCTATGGACCGCGGGCGCAGGCGGCAGGCACCACGGACGAGATTCCAGCCGCGTGGCAGTTCTCCCCGGAAACGATCGAGCGTGTGATGGCGACTGCGTGAGGTGGCGGGGTCGCCGAACCATCGGGCAATCGCTCCTTGCAAATCTGAATCCATACTACAGAAATACGAGGACATATTCATCGTGGGACGGGAAAACGGGACAGTTACGATTGTTTTCTGCTGCGACTCAGAACGCGGCAACCGTTCGAACTCAATGTTTCAACGACAAGAACGCGAGGACCGCTGTCCCCACTTCGGTCGGTCAGGCATGCGGTCAACCCTTGACGCGCGACTCGTCGCGAAGCGATTCAATGCGGGCCTTGCCCGCGTCGCCCTTGATTCGCGACGGACGCGTATGCACTGAGCGGCGCCGCCGCGTCGCTTGTCAAGGGTCAACCGGTTCAACCTCCAAACCGCAACTACCTGACCGCTTCGAAGAGCGGCAGGACCTCGACGTTGGGGTGGACCGGATAGCGATCCCGGCCGGGATAGATGATCCAGGCCCGCTCCCGTTACCTTCGCAGTCCGGTGAGGATGGTGGTGGTCAGCTCCTGCCAGGCTCGCGCCACCATCCGACTGTCTTCGGGATGCAGGTCCCCAATTCTGTGATGGACCAGGCGACGGTCAATCGTGGCGAGCTTGGTCAACCGAACGGTCGATGCTCGGGGCAAACCGGTCTCAGCCCAGCGGTTGAGTACGACATCCGATGAATCGCGCGGCGGATGCGTGGTCACGCGGGCAACCACAAGATCCACATCTCCACTGACCAGGACCAGACCCGGCCGGCGCTTGTGGGTCCGCAGGTCACTGAACGGAAACTCCACCGAAACAACATCGCCGACCTTAAGCTTGCTCATAGACTTGGTCGTCCGGCGAATCGTCCTCGAAGAAGTTTTCAAGGGCCAGCCGCTGCCAGTCGAGGTCCTCGACCTTTCGCCCGATCAGTTGCGGCATGTCTCCATAGAGCCGAAGCCGCTCAGACAGGGGCAGCGCTTCGATGGCCTTCTCGATTCGTTCCAGCTCGCTCATGGATGGTATCCTCCACTTCTCTTATAGTACATCATCAGGCAGCGTTCAATCCCGCGGTGCTGTTGTTCGCGTGCTTCGCCGGTAGATGTCATGGCCCGCCCGGAGAGAATGAGGTACAATGTCATCAACCGCCGTCCTGGTCCTGTGGCCGGCGAGCGGCTTTCGCGGAGAACCCATTATGCCGGACGTGTTGACTCACCACATCGTCAAAACCCCGAACGTGTGCGGAGGCCGAGCCTGTATCGCCGGACACCGTATTCGCGTGGCCGACATCGTCGTCTGGCATGAGCATCGCGGCTACGCAACCGATGAGATCGTCACACTGTTCCCCGGCTTGACTCTGGGCGACGTGCATGCGGCCTTGGCTTACTACTTCGACAACCGCCAGGAGATCGAAGCCGACCTCCGGCTCGATGAAAAGTGAGCATCCCAGCCCGCTGCCGGCCGCCCATCCAAGCTGCACGAGAAGCTCGGTGGCTGAAGCCCCACTCGCGCTCTCAAAACCCCACTCTCCCGTTCAGCGACACCACATCTCCCATAAGGGTATCCCGCCTGTTCCACATCCCGCACTTCGAGCGGAACGCTCCCCGTGATATATACCCATGGCGCGGAGCGAACTCCGCCGCCGGAGGTTCGTACACATGTTGCAAAGAGTGCCACAACCAAACGAAGCCGTGCCACCGCGTTTAGAGTCCCGCCAGGCGGGTTTCACCGCTGAAAACTGCCGGACATGGGACCGTCTGCACGGGCACGACCGGTATGCGCCTCGGACTTGGAGAGATGCGTTTTCGGGTGTAACATGGAATGTTGTCTTGACGGTATCGCCCGGCGCGGATATAGGCGTACTGTTGACCTGATGTCGAAATACTGAGAAATTCGCAAAAATAAGGAATCACTCATGCACATGCTCAAGAACTGGACAAAAATGGCCGCGTTCTGTCTCCTCCTGACCTGTCCGGCTGCCGTGCTGGCTCAACCGGGCACTGAATCGCCCAAACCGGCGACACCCGCAATGCCGGCGGATCCCATGGCCCTGCTGAAGGTCATCCCCGCCGATGCCACCGCCTTCATCGCCGTCGGCAACCTAAAAGCGCTCGATACCCACGTGATGGGCATCGCGCAGCAGCTTCAGTTGCAGGGCATCGTGCCCAGCCCGCTCGATTGGGTGAAGCGCACGACAAACATTAACCAGGGCTTGAACGAGAACGGCGGCGTGGCGTTCGTCATATTGAACTGCGGCGACGTCAAGACCCCCGGCGAGATCGGCAACAAGCTCGCGCTGCTGATTCCGGCCGGCGATCCGGCCGCGCTGCTCCAGGCGATGGGCGGCGTGAAGGCCGGCGACGTGACCACGGTCAAGATCATGGACAAGGAATCGGTCGCCGCTCCCAAGGACAAGTTCCTGGTGGTGGCCGAAAAAGCCGAGACGCTCAAGCTGGTGTTGAACGCGAAGGGCGGCGGCGTCATCAGCACCATGTCGCCCGACCGCGTCAAGGAATTCGCGAAGCAGGACGTGTTCGCCTGGGCGAATCCGAGCACGATCTCCAAAGAGCTTCGTCAGCAGGTCAAAGACGCCCTGAGCGGCATGATGGCCATGGGCGCCCTGGGCGGTGCGATGCCGGCCGAAGGCGGCCCCGGCGATCAACTGGATAAGGCCATCGAACAATCGCAGGAGCTTTCGCTGGGCATTTCAGCCGATCCCAAGACGGGCCTGGTTCTGAGCTGGTACGGGAAAGTCAAAGCCGGCACCGACATGGCCAAACAGATGGGCGCGATGAAAGGCGTCGAGGGTTCGCTGCTCGCGGGCTTGCCCAATGAGCCGACCATCTTTGCCCTTGGCAGCGTCGGTGGGAACGGCGACCCCGCGTACGCCAAGCAGATGGACCAGGTGTTCAGTCAGGTCTTCAAGATGTACGAGGGCATGTTGAGTACGCTCGGCGTGCCCATCGAGCCCGGCAAGCTGACCAACCTGAAGGATCCGCTGGTGAAGCTCCTGGTGGACATGGAGCGGCTGGCGATGAGCTTTTCCGTCCTGCCGGTGGAGGGCGGCGACGGCCGGCTGGGATTAGTCATGGTCGCGAAAGTCAAGAACAGTCAGCAATGGCAGGCCGAGGCCCGCAAGTTCTTCGACATGATCAAAACGCTGGTTGTCGAGATAGCCAAGAAACACGGCGCGCCCGAAGATGTGGTCAAGGCCGTCGCCGACGCCGTGCAATGGAAGGAAAAAGCCGAGAAGACCGAGGACGCGGTCGTCGATCATTTCGTCCTGGATATTGACGCGATTGCCGCCGCCGAAAAGGACAAGGATGCGGCCGAGCGGAACAAGGCCGAGTTGGAGAAGGTCAAGAGTTTCATCGGCAAAGAGGGCGTATTGATCCGGGTCGCAGCCGTCGGCGCCGATCATGTGGTGGTGACTTTCGGTGGCGGGAGCAAGCGTTTCACGCAGATCGTACAGAATGTGAAGAGCAAGCAGTCGGAACTGGCCGAGAGCAAAGAGATCAAGAAAGTGGCCGCCCGTCTGCCGAAGGGTCCGCGGATGGCCGAAGGTTACTTGTGTCTCGATCATCTGCTCACGCTGATCAGCACGACGATGAACCAGATGGGCCAGCCGCTGCCCGTCCCACTGGCCCTGAACAACGCGGCCCCCATCGCGTTTACGTCCACCCGAGTGGGCGACCTGGCCGCGCAGGCGGAGATCCTGGTGCCCATCGAGTTGATGGTCTCGGTCAAGGACGTGGCGGGGCAGATCATGATGTTGATGGGGGGTGGTATGGGTAGCCCACCGGAGCAGCCTGCCCCCGCGGCCAAACCCGGCGGCGAACTGAACTGATTTGCAGTTTAAGTGGTTCCCAAGTCAGTGGACGATACCAGCACGAAGCACAAGCGAGTGCCTGTGGCAGAAGGCGCTCGCTTGCGCTTCGTGCTGGTTCGACAATATCTCGTCCGCTGATGTGGGAAGCGCTTTAGCCGCGGTTTGAAAGACCGCGGTTTTTCAGAACTGCGCTCTCAGGTTCCTCAGAAAGCCGTGGTAAACGTTCGGCGGGATATTCGCCATCGCGGCGGGTGGCAGTTGATCCGCGACCAATCGGTCGATGATGTTCAAAGCCTCCGAGCGCCGGCGTTGCAGCACGGGCAGCCATTGTTGTGCCCGCTCCAGTTCTGCATCGCGCATCGCCATCAGATAGGCAATGACCGCATCCTCGACCGTGACGGCACTGGCCTCAGATGACGCTTGCCGGGCGGCGGGTCGCGCCGCGGACTCGTCGGCTTCACCGCGCTCGTGCGCGAGGATGCGGTCCAGCCGCCGCCGTTCTTCCTGTAGGGCCGCCTCGCGTTCCCTTTCGTGCGCGTCCTCCGGCTTCAGCGGCAATTCTTCCAGCTCTTCCTCCGGCGTGGGGATGTAGACGCCGTTGCCGCAGCGGGGGCATTTCGCCTGTCGCCCGGCCGCTTCGCGCGGCGCCCGAACCAGTTTGCCGCAACTGTTGCAGTGAAGCTCGATCATGACCACTACTATCGTAAGACATTGAGCAAACATCATCCAGCACCGCGCGGACTCGATTACGATTCGATCACCATACGTTCTTCTTCCTCTCACCGGTGTCCCGGAGGCCGTTTAGCCCGACTTGAAAAACCGCTCACCGCAGACTGATGCCGTGCCGAAATAGCCGCCGACGCTAACTCCGTGCTCCAACGGGAGAAATGACGCGGCGTGAAATCGACTCTGGATGCTCGCGGTTGCTCGCCGATATAGGCTAGTCGTTGTGCGGCCGAAAGATGGCGACCACCATATATGGTTATGCCGTCCGATAACGTAACTTCTGATCTGACAAATGAAAAAATCTGATTTTCCCCTTGACGTTTGGACCAGGTTAGGGTATATTTATGACCGTACAAAAAGAGAACAACAAAGCGGCCGCTCGGGCACGCAACCCGCACGAGGACGTTTTCAGTCGCGGGTTCCGACAGCCCGGTGGTTGCGATGGGCGAGTCGTCACCCGGCGCCGCAAGGAGGCGGCAGTCATGGGCGGTCATTACACGGATGTCGATCTTCCGCTGTGCGTCACCGGGCCGGGTGGTGATTTCCGCAGGGCTGTGCTTCCGCCGGCGAGGCGTCGGGACGTGCCGGGGTTTTTGAACCGGCTGCTCGAACTGCTCGGTCTGAGGGTGTCTGGCGATACCGGCCGAGGCGAAGACTTGCGGCTCGCTCGACACGCGCTGGGTTGTGAATCATTAGGGCATGAGTCTGGCGATGCATGCCTGAGAAAATGGGATATCGCCATCGGCAGGTGTCATGGCGCAGGGGGTTCAACCGCGTCGAACCCCCTGCCCATGACCGCCGGGTGGCCGCTGGTAGCGCTCGGGCCGGGGGGGCTCGAGCCGTTCATGGAGACCGAACATGTCAGGTGCCGCGTCCTACCGGCTCACGCCCAAGCAGCTTCGTATCCTCACGCTCATCCGGGATTACCAGCGCAAGCATGGTTATTCCCCGACGATGCAGGAGCTCGCCGACACGCTCGGCGTCACCAAAGTCACCGTCTTCGAGCACGTCACCGGCCTCGAAAAGAAAGGGCTGCTCCGCCGTTCCCGTCACAGGGCACGTTCTTTGGAGCTCACCTCGCGCATGGTGTTCCCGGATGAATCGCGAACCACGATTATCCCGCTGGTCGGCCACATCGCCGCCGGCTCCCCGATCGAAGCCGTTGAGAATCAGGAGCAGATCGATCTGGAGGAACTGTTCAGCGGCCGCGGCGGCACGTTCGTCCTGCGGGTCCGCGGGAACAGCATGATCGACGAGCAGATCCGCGACGGCGACCTGGTGATCGTCGAACGCCGAAACACCGCCCGCAACGGTGAGACGGTGGTCGCCTTGCTGGAAGACGGCGACGCCACGCTCAAGAAGTTCTATAAAGAGGCGAACCGCATCCGTCTCCAGCCCGCCAACGACGACTTCGAACCCATCTACGCCAACAACGTCCAGATTCAGGGCGTGGTCATCGGCGTGTTGCGAACATATCGGTAACAGCATTCGACAACCTTGCATCTCTCCAGGACGATCGACGTGCCACGAGCGTGCGTCGGTTGCATGTGGAGTGCGTCACCAGCGGCGGCGCATTGGATTGCGGCGAAGCCGCGTCGGGCGATGAGAGACCATCCGGCGTTCCGAGCTGCAAAGCGCTCTGCGCGAAGCCAAAGCGGCGTCGTTGCCGCCGCACTCCAAAAAGGTAGACCGCTCAGGTATGGACATGCGTCCCGTGCGATCGTCCGTGTGACAGCAGTTGGGTTAATCCATAGAATGATCATTTCATGAAGTGGAAGATACCGGCTGAAGTGGTCATCGCACTACGCAAATCCGCCGGCCCTGAATGGAGCGCAGCTCATGTCTCTACGCGGCATTCTCCTGCGGATCATGTTGTGGTCGTTGGGCATCGGCGCCGTGCTGGGCGCTTTTGCTATCCTGGCCGGCGGCGGCACCGCCATCTGGCGGGTGAGCGGGACGACGTTTACCGCAGCCGTCGCGGCAGCGCTGATGATGGGCGCATCCGGCCTCTCCGAGCGGAAATCGGGGCGTACCGCCGGCGTTGTCGGCATGCTGCTGATCGTCGCCGAGTTCTTCCTGCTGCTCATGTTGATCTGGGACGTCTTTCCCGCAATCGGCGGCAGACAGTACGCAGAATCCATCGCGCTGACGTCGCTTTATTTATTCCTCTGCGGTGCGCCGGCCGTCGGGCTTCTGCGGGTGTATTATGAGCCGAATACTCGGACAACGGCCATAGCCGGCCTGATCCTCGCGGTTGCCGCGTTCGTGCTTCTCATGGTCGGCTCCTGGTGGGCAACCGGGTGGAGTGCAAGGGAGCACTGGTTCGCCAGCGGCGGGGCGGTCGGTGGAATAGGCGTCCTGTTCGCCGGCTGCCTGATCGGCGTCGGCGTACCCGGCGGATCTCGCCCGGCGCTGCTGGGCCGGATCATCGGCGCGTTGGCCGCTTCAGTCGCCCTCTACGTTGGATTAGAGGCGATCTGGCTCAACCTGCACGAAGACACCGGCCTGTTCCGCATTCCGCTCTCGCTGGCGGCGGTCATCGCACACGCGAATCTTTGTTTCGCCGCTCCGTTAAAGACCGGTCAGCGATGGGTCAGGCTGGCGACGATCGCTGCCGCCGCATGTACTGCGGTCTTTGTCAACGTGAGCCTTTCACTCGCTCACGGTTCGGACGGGGAGTTTGCCGGCCGGCTCGCCGGGGCGGCGGGCGTCATGGCCGCATGCGGCTCACTCGCACTCGTGGTGCTCGCCCGCATGAACCGCAGGATGACCGATCACGCGCCGGTGCTGTCCCAGATTCGGGAACTGACGATCATATGCCCGGGATGCCAAAGGAAGCAGACCCTTCCGGTGGGAGAGGCCGCATGCCCCACATGCCGCCTGCGCTTCAACCTGAGCGTGGAAGAGCCCCGTTGCCCGCAGTGCGACTATCTATTATTCATGTTGACGTCAGACCGCTGTCCGGAGTGCGGCGCGGTTCTGGATGCGAAGATTCCAGGAGTTGCGCCGGGCGTGGTTGACAGTCCCGCGTGATCGCGTGCGAAGCCGAGTCCCGATTACAGCACCGCTGCTCGCGGAATCGCCGAACCACCGCCATCGCCCGACGTATTTTCTGGCGAAGGGCGCCGCTTGAGGGGCGGGTACAAGATTCTTACGATAGTGGTTCCTCGGGCGGGCAACGTCCCAGTTGACCCGCCCGTTCCATTGTCAGGAGGTGACCGGATGACGACGCAGTTCGAGGTCAGGCAGATCGCGGAGGAGGTCAAGGCCAAGAGCGAGCCGTTCCAGCGGCTGCTCGATCAGTTGCACCGGGTGATCGTGGGGCAGGATGCGCTGTTGCACCAGATGCTGCTCGGTCTGCTGGCCAACGGGCACATTTTGATCGAGGGCGTGCCCGGCCTGGCCAAGACGACGGCGGTGTCCTGTCTGGCGTCCGGGTTGCACACGGGATTCCAGCGAATCCAGTTCACGCCGGACCTCCTCCCGGCCGACCTGATCGGGACGCTGATCTATCGGCCGCAGGACGGAGCTTTCGTCGTGCAGAAGGGCCCGATCTTCGCCAACATCATTCTCGCCGACGAGATCAACCGCGCGCCGGCCAAGGTGCAGAGCGCGCTGCTCGAAGCCATGCAGGAGCGGCAGGTCACCATCGGCAGGGAGACGTTCCCGCTGGAGCAG
>CAYLLT010000098.1:0-23600 GCA_964384465.1 uncultured Planctomycetales bacterium
GACGCTTGCGACAACTGCCCGCAGACGTACAACCCGGACCAGGCGGATGAGGATGTGGTCGGGATCGGCGACGGAACGGGGGATGCGTGCGACAACTGCCCGGATACCTGGAACCCGGACCAGGCGGACGGCGATGAGGACGGGATCGGCGATGCGTGCGAGGGGGAGGGGATGATGGCCGGCGGCGGGGGTGAAAGCGCGATGATAGCGGGCGAAGGCAGCAGCACGACCAGTGAAGAGGGCGGCAACCCCGCGCTGGCGCTTGGGGCTCTGAATGGCGTGACCGCATCGCTGATGTTGCACGGCAGCCAGAGCAGCGTGGTAACGCTGACGGCGGGCGGCGGGACGATCGCCGTCGATCTGGTGCTCGACGCCGGAGAGCCGGTGCGGGACTTTTTTGCCGGGTTGGCCGCGACGGCGCCGAACGTGATCTATCTCGACGCCGGCGACTGGACGATGGCGGACAACGTGCGTCAGTCCAACGGACTCGCCGCGCCGGCCCTGCTCAGCCATTACGACATGTCGCGGTTCCTTTGGCAGTCGTTTCTGGATCACGACCACGACGGACAGATCGATGAGGTGTCGGAATCGCTCGGGTCGCTTCAAGACCCGGACCTGATCTGGGTGGAGGGGTGGGCGCTGCCGCTGGACGAGCGGTGCGGCTGGTTCAATGCGCAGCGCGGGAACGTGTACATGTTGGACGGGCAGTTGGGCGGGATCTTCCGCTCGCCGCTGCCGGTGGGACAGCATCAGGTGGCGACGTTCACGCTGCATGTGGCCGGCGTGCCGGGCGTGCACACGGTGTCGGTGATCGACGCATTTCACACCGATCCGGCTTACTCGCAGCAACCAGTGACGCCCGTCACCGGCTTGACGGTCACGGTGTTGCCGTAGCAGAGGAGGCGAAAGAGAGCAGGGGCTGGATGACAGGCAGTGCCATCCAGCCCCATGTGACTCCTCTCCCCTATATTTACCGAGGCGGTGTTTCCCCGCACGATCCCCGGTCGAAATCCTGGGCCGGCCTCTATTCCGCCGGCCGTCAATCCCCTCCCGAAAGCACCTGGCTTGCCGCCGTGTCCCTGCCCGTCCCCTGCTCCTGCTTCTTACCCCTTCTCCCCTTGCCGTCCCCTCTCCAGCTTCCAGCCCCGTCCCCTCCCTGCCGTGTCCTTCCTCTCATTGTCGCTCGGCTCGTGTCGCCGCTGCGAACGCTCTAACGGTAAGATATAAACCGCATGTGCCAAATGTTTTTGCGATGTTTTTTGAAATGGGTGCTTAGGGGGCGAGATGGTAAGGAGTTAGCAGTCAAGTAGTGGCGGCGCTTGCACACGTCCGGATTTCGAAGATGACCCCGCGGGCCCGCGCTCGCCTGCGCTCGCGGCTAAACGTTGTCGCGATATCGGTGTGGCGGGTTTACAATTCGGCGGATGTGCTCTTTGTCCGATAAGCCTTTCGATGCTGTTCTGATTATCGGGTTCGGCGGCCCGCAACGGATGGCGGATGTCCGCCCGTTCCTGGCCAACGTGCTTCGCGGCCGGCGTGTGCCGCCGGAGCGCGTGGAGCAAGTCGCGCATCATTACGAATTGTTCGGCGGTGTCTCCCCGATTACCGAAATCACACAGCGGCAGGCCGAGGGGCTCCGCCGGCGCTTGTCGCAGCAGGGGATCGATCTGCCCGTATACGTCGGTATGCGCAACTGGCCCCCGCTGCTGGCGGACACGCTGGTCGAGATGTCGCGGGCCGGCGTCCGCCGGGCGATCGGTTTCATCGCCGCCGCGCACCAATCCTATTCGAGCTGCGGCCAGTACCGGGAGAACGTGACCGACGCCCGCCGCGCGCTGGCCGCCCGCGGCTTAGCGGACATTGAGATCACGTATGTGGACAGTTGGCACAACCACGAGGGATTTATTGCGGCGAACGTTCACCAGCGCGAAGCCGCGCTCCAGCGGTTGCCGACCGATGCTCGCGATGAGGCACGGATCGTCTTCACCGCCCACAGCATCCCGTTGGAAATGGCCCGTAATAGCCGATACGCCGAGCAGTTGGTGACCTCCGCGCGGCTGATCGTCGAACGATTGACCAGAGATGATTGGGCCCTGGTTTATCAGAGCCGCAGCGGCCGACCGACGGACCCGTGGCTGGAACCGGATATCTGCGATTACCTGCGCGACCAGGCCGGCAAGGGACTGCGAACCGTTGCGATCGCACCCATCGGTTTCCTCTGCGATCACATCGAAGTGTTATATGACCTCGACACCGAAGCGGCCGCGCTGTGCCGCGAATTGGGGATCACGATGGTACGCGCGGCAGCCGTGAACGATCATCCGATCTTTCTGGACATGATGGCCGACGTCGTGAAGCGTGTGCTGGATCGTTATCAGGGCTTGCCTTGGTTGCCGATTATCGGGGGACCAGGGCTGTAAGTTCTCTGTCCGTGACAATGGCACCGGGATTTAGCCGCAGTAGAGGGAATGTTCCCATTTTAATCTCGATACCGACGAAATTCCGCCACCTGGGCGGTAACGATTTTTTCTGATTCCGAGACGATTTTTCTTGCCATCGGCTTTTTTGCGAAGTATTATTCACGCGACTAAGTTAGCGAATGCTAGCGTTTAATGGCGATGGTGTTTGTGCGCGGGCCGGTCATTAAACGCTGAAACTCAAGATGAGTCGGGCGCGGTTGATTGAGCGATTTCAGGCGCGTTTTTTCTTGTTCGCGTATGTTAGTGTTTACTAGCTTCCGAAACTTCCCAGTCGGAGCACATTTCACGAGGGCTAAAACATGAGCGCGACGATGACGGACACGGCATTGGGCCGAGACACCGCGGGCACCATCTCGCTGCCGATCGTGGGTCAACGATCGGTTGAGGCGACGATACAGGCCGAGCGCGAGCGGCTGATGGCCGAGGCGGGGCTGAACATCGGGCCGATCGCGCACTTCCGCCGGCCGGAGGAGCGGCCGTTCACGAAGCAGCAACGCGACCATACGACCATTCTCTTCGGCGGTCTGACCATGCGGCACGACAAGCTGCTGGTGGCCGCACTGGAAGGGCTGGAGTACAAGGTGGCGCTCGTCCCCACAGCCAAGAAAGCGGATTTCCAGGCGGGCAAAGAGTATGGCAACAATGGCCAATGTAATCCGACCTACTTCACGGTCGGGGCGCTGGTCAATTATCTCAAGGACCTGCGCGACAAACAGGGGCTGTCGCGCGAGGACATCCTCGACAATTACGTGTTCATCACCGCCGGTGCGTGCGGGCCGTGCCGATTCGGCATGTACGAATCGGAGTACCGGCTCGCGCTTCAGAACAGCGGCTTCGCCGGCTTCCGCGTGCTGCTGTTCCAGCAGGGCGGCGGGCTGAACCAGTCGGAGATGGAAGCGGGGCTGGAGTTCAACCTCAACTTCTTCCTCAGTATGCTCAACGGCATGTTAATGGGCGATCTGCTCAATGAGGTTGCCTACCACATCCGGCCTTACGAAGTTATTCCCGGCAAAACGAACGAAGTCTTCGAGAAATGCGTGGCCCTCTGCCAGGATCGGCTGCGATCCAAGAACTACGACGAGATCCAGGGCGGCAAGCTCGCCGCGCTGCTCAGCAAGGTCGCGCCGGTCAGCGACGCCGATGAGGCCGAGACGTTCCTTGATCAACTCCGCGGCGACTACTACACGTCCGCGTTTCAGCAGTGCGCCAAAATGTTGCAGGAGGAAGTCGAAGTCGATTACACGCGGCCGAAGCCGACCGTCAAGATCACTGGCGAGTTCTGGGCGCAGACCACCGAGGGCGACGGAAACTTCAACATGTTCCCGTTCCTGGAGCGCGAGGGCGCGGAGGTGCTGGTCGAGCCGATCGGCACGTGGATCGCGTACCTGATCAGCCAGGCCCGCACGGAAGTGAAAGATAAACGCGGTCTGGATGCGAACAACGAGCGGCCGGGGCGGCTGGAGATCGGCAAGCGGCTGGGACTTCAGAAGTCTTACTACAAGAAGCTGTTCATCTTTACCCTCGCCGAGAAGATCCTGTGGCGTGAGTACGATCGGCTGCGAAACGCCCTGGGCGGCACCTCTCATCCGCTGGCGAACCAGCTCGAGCTCCAGCGCATGGGACACCCGTACTACAACAGCCGCAGCAGCGGCGGCGAAGGGCACCTCGAAGTCGCCAAGTCCATCTACTACTGCAACAAGGACATGTGCCACATGGTGCTCAGCCTCAAACCGTTCGGCTGCATGCCGAGCACGCAGTCGGATGGGGCGCAGGCGGCGGTCGTGTCGCACTTCCCCGAATTGATCTTCCTGCCGATCGAAACCAGCGGCGAAGGCGACATCAACGCGCATAGCCGCGTGCAGATGGCCCTCGGTGAAGCGAAGGTGAAGTGCAAGAACGAGTTCAAACGCGTTGTCGCGCAGACCGGCTACACGATCGATCAGATTCGCGAATACGTGAATCGGCCGGAAAACCGCGACCTGCGACGGCCGCTCCAGCACATGCCGCATCAGAAGGGCGTGATCGGCCGGGCGGCCAACTTCGTGCTGTATGTGGCGGAGAAGATGAAGGTGGAAGGTATGCTGGCGAGTGAGACCACACTCGCTGCGGTCGAAGCCTGATTGACCGGCAGCAGGCGACGATCCGCGTTCTTGTTGAGTTAATAGCGTCCAGATTTGGAAAGACGAATGCGGCGATGGGTCTACTTCTTCTTACGAGGTTTTTTCGCAAGTCGTTGCTTGCGCTGGGCGAGCAATGTCTCAAGACGTTCAGTAACTTCGGGCTCTTCGAGGGCTTCAGCCAGCATTCCTACCCAGCGGCGCACTCGCTTCAGGTCTATTGGTTCGCGCGCGTCCAGAACAGACTCGATATCGACAACGTCCTTGCCTCGGAAGGCAATTGTCTTCATAACGATGAGATCCTCCGGCGTCGGTATGGGAAATTCCGCGTTCTCCATGCGCGCTCGTGTTGCGCGCGCGATCATCTCATGCTCGAAGGGAAGCCAGCCGAGGGAGATGTCAACCCCGATCCCGTCGTCTTCGTGCTGGAGCAGCAGCATTCGATTTGCAAGAGCGAACTCGGCGGCGTCAGTCCGTCGTGGCAGGAAGCCGTGGGCCTTCGCGTCCGCGAGAAGACTTTTAGGGTCGAGTTCACCGGCGAGAATGACGGCGTCTATGTCTTCCGTAATCCGGGGTTTTCCCACAAATGCTACAGCGACACCGCCCACGATCACGTGCGGGATGTCTTTGCCGCTCAACCATGCGGTTAGATCACGAAGCGCATTGGTCAACTCCAGGAGGGCTTCATCGCGTTCCACGATGGCCCCTCTTGAGACGCAACCAACGATCCCGAACCATCTGAGTCTCCTCCTCAGTCGAGGTGTGCCATTTCAGTCTCCGAGCGGTGTGCATCAATCTGGCGAGTTGACGAAATTTGGTTTCCATGGACATGGCGCGAAGTTCAGCGCGCTCGGCTTCGTTAACAATCTCCCATCGCTGCATCCAGGCGCGTGCGTCAGCTTTGGTCATCGTGGGTTTCATCCTTGAATTATAAGGTATACCGATGAATCGAGCAATCCAACTTAAATCGGATCATTCGCACGGTGGCGGCGGGTGCGGCAGCGGCGGGTGCGGCTCCGGCGGATGTGGGTCGAAATCGAACGGCGAAACTGCGCAACCGGCGAGTCTCGTGCAGCTCAATGTCGGGCTGGTCAAGGCGGAACGCGTCAAGCCGAACGTGGAGATCGAGCCGTTCCGCGGGACGTACAAGTATCCGCAGGGGCTGATGATCGGGCTTGACGTGGGATCGACCACCGTCAAATTCGTCGTGGTCGATCCGGTCACCGACGAAATCCTGCTCAAGGATTATCAGCGGCACGATACGCGGCAGCCGGAAAAGTGCATGGAGATGCTGACAACGATCGAGCAGCAATTCGCCGACGTGCCGCGGAATGCGTATCGCGTGTTCATGACCGGTTCGGGCGGCGGTGGTGTCGGCAAGCACATCGGGGCCAAGTTCGTGCAGGAGGTGAACGCGGTGTCCCTCGCCGTGGAGAAGCTCTATCCCGATGTTCAGAGCGTGGTCGAGCTGGGCGGACAGGACGCCAAGATCATTGTCTTCAAGACGGACGAGGAGACTGGCAAAAAAAAGAAAATCCCGTCGATGAACGACAAGTGCGCGGGCGGGACCGGCGCGGTGATCGACAAGATCAATGCCAAGCTCAAGATCCCCGCCGACCAGCTTGGCCAGATGGGCTACGAGGGTTTGCGGCTGCACCCGGTGGCGGGTAAGTGCGGCGTCTTCGCCGAGACGGACATCAACGGGTTACAGAAGCAGGGCGTCCCGCGGGACGAACTCATGGCGTCGCTGTTCGAGTCGATCATTCAGCAGAACCTGTCGGTGCTGACCCGCGGGCACACGCTGCGGCCGAAGGTGCTCCTGCTGGGCGGGCCGAACTGCTACATCAAGGGCATGCGCGACTGCTGGCGGCACAACATTCCGATCGTGTGGAAGGAACGGAACGTCGAGCTGCCCGAGGGCGTCACGCCGGAAGATCAGATCATCGTGCCGGACAATGCGCAGTATTTCGCCGCGCTGGGCGCGGTCGAGTACGCGAAGGTCGAGGTGGAGGACAACCCGGACCAGGGCGTGTACCTAGGGCTGGATTCACTGAAGTGGTATCTGGAGGTCGGCCGCGTCGAGGAGAAGAAATCGGCCGGCGCCGGCGGGCTGATCAAGAACGACGACGAGCTGGCCCGTTTCAAAGATCGCTTCAAGAAAGAAAAATGGGAACCGGCCACGTTGGCGGCGGGCACGGTGGTCGAAGGCTTCCTCGGCCTCGACGGCGGTTCGACCAGCACCAAGGCCGTGCTGATCGACAAAGACAAGAACATCCTGGCCAAGGCGTATCAGCTCTCCAAAGGCAACCCGATCGAAGACACCATGGACATCTTCCGGCTGGTGGAAGAACAGGTGACCAGTCAGGGCTGTACGCTGAAAGTTCTCGGCGTCGGCACCACGGGTTACGCCAAGGACATCCTCAAGGACGTGCTCAACGCGGACGTTGCTCTCGTCGAGACCGTCGCCCACACCGAGAGCGGCCTGCACTTCTACCCCGGCACCGACGTGATCGTCGATGTCGGCGGTCAGGACATCAAGCTGATCGTGCTCAAGAACGGCCGCGTCAAAGACTTCAAGCTCAATACGCAATGCTCGGCCGGCAACGGCTACTTCCTCCAGTCCACCGCCGTCGGCTTCGGCTACGATGTGCACGAGTATGCCGACCTCGCGTTCAGCGCGCAGGCCATGCCGGAGTTCGGCTACGGCTGCGCGGTGTTCATGCAGTCGGACATAGTCGATTTCCAGCGTCAGGGCTGGACGCCGACGGAGATCATGGCCGGCCTGGCGGCGGTGCTGCCGAAGAATATCTGGCTGTACGTCGCGCAGATTCCGAATCTCGCCAAGCTGGGCCGCAAGTTCGTGCTCCAGGGCGGCACGCAGCACAATCTGGCGGCGGTCAAGACGCAGGTCGATTTCATCGAATCGCGTTTCATCGGCACGGGGATTACGCCGGAGGTCATCGTCCACAAGCACTGCGGCGAATCGGGGGCGGTCGGCTGTGCGATCGAGGCCCGCCGGCTCGTCGTCGAGCACGGGCACGTCACGCAATTCATCGGGCTGGACCGCGTGCAGAAGATTCAGTTCCGCACGACACGAGAAGAAAAGACCCGCTGTTACTTCTGCAAGAACAAGTGCCTGCGGACGTTCATCGACGTGAAGACGGGCGCCGAGCCCGAAGCGCGAGCGCCGGGGTCTCTCATCGATCTTTCGACACATGTGATCAAGAGCGGCCCGGAAGCCGGGCACCCGACGCGGATCAAACATGGACCGCCGGTCGAGGCGAGAGGGGGAGAGGGGGAGAAGGGGAGAGGGGACGATGAGGCGGAGCACTCAGCACTCGACCCGACCGAGGCGGCGAGAGAAGCGGTGAAAGCCGCATCCACAAAATCCAAGAGCAAGGTGCCGCTCGAAGCCGGTGAGCAGCGGCTCATCATCGCCACCTGCGAAAAGGGCACCGTCGAAGACATCAACGACATGCGCGACATCAAGAGCGGGCTGGACGCCGTCAAGAAGGCGAACCCGAACCTGATGCACATCGCGGCGCATGATGCGTTCAAACCCTATGAAGTTGAGAACGTTCAAGACCCGCTGCCTGAAGTAAAACCGTGGTACCTGCCCGCGAGGAGGCAAGTCCTCAAGCAGCGCCGTGAGATGATGGAGCGGCGGAAGAATCTCGTAATCGGCATGCCTCGCGTGCTGAACATGTACAGCCAGTCGCCGTTCTTCATCGGCTTCTTCATGTCGCTGGGCGTGCAGCACCGGAACCTGGTGTTCTCGGAATACACGAGCGAAGAGCTGTACAAGCGCGGGGCCAAGCGCGGCTCGATCGATCCGTGCTTCCCCAGCAAGCTGGGCATCCCGCACGTGCACGATTTGCTGTACATCCAGCACGCCAAGACGCCGCTGACGCACATCTTCTTCCCGATGGTGGATTCGTTCCCCACGTTCCTGGAGAACGTGCAGGCCAGCCGGGCGTGTCCGACGGTGGTCTCGACGGTGGAAGCGACGCACGCCGCGTTCATCAAGGAAGGCGATCTATTCAAGGAGAAGGGCATCGTCTTCAAGAAGACGTTCGTCAACATGGATAAGGCCGGCCTCTGCGCACGGCAGATGTTTGAGGACTGGAAAGACGAACTGGGCCTCTCGTACGAAGAGGCGGAACGCGCGACGGCACAGGGCCTCAAAGCGCTGGCCACGTTCGACAGCCGCCTACGCAAGCAGTCGCGCGACGTGCTCGAACAACTCGAGCGCGAGGATCGGCTCGGCGTCGTCGTGCTGGCCCGGCCGTACCACAACGACCCCGGCGTCAATCACGAGATCTGCGAGGAGCTTCAGAAGCTCGGCTATCCGATCTTTTATCAGGATATGTTGCCGATCGATCCGGATCTTCTGGAGCGGCTGTTCGGCGACGAAGTGCGGGCGAAGCATTTCCAGTCGGCGCTGTCGCTCGACGACGTGTGGAAGAACAGTTATTCCGAGAACACCAACCGCAAGGTGTGGGCGGCCAAGTACACCGCCCGCCATCCGAGCCTGGTCGCCCTGGAGCTGTCCAGCTTCAAGTGCGGGCACGACGCGCCCATCTACTCGAACATCGAGCAGATCATCGAGAACTCGGGCACGCCGTACTTCAGCTTCAAGGACATCGACGAGAACAAGCCCACCGGCTCAATCAAGATCCGCATCGAGACGATCGCGTATTTCCTCAAGCGTTACCGCGAGGACATGCTCACGAAAAAGCGCAAACGGGCCGAGATCGAGGCGCACCTGGCCGAGTTGGAACGGCAGCTCCGCGGCGGCGAGATGATGCCGGTTCAGCCGACCGCATCACCCGCGGACTCCGGCGCGCCGATCGCGGCCGAACGCGAAGAGGAGATGTCGCTCGTCTGAAATTCACAGGCACTTGTTCGACAAAGATGAACCGCAGAGACACAGCGCGGGCAAAGCCCGCGCTGTGTTTCTGCGGTTGCATTTCTTTTTTAGTTCACAGGGTGAGTGAACCGTGAAGATTATCGCCGTCATTGAGGCGGACTTTGAGCGCGGGGCGCTGGGGACGCGGTCGCGGCTGCGCGAGGAGTTGATGGGGGAAACTGTTCTGCGGCGGACGCTGAAGCGCGCACGGGCTGCGGCGGGCGTCGCGAGTGTGCATCTCGTGGTGGAGGCTTCGCAGGAGAAAATGGCGCGGGAGGCGGCGTCTGGGTTGGATGTGGCGGTGGAAACGCACAGCGCTGGGGCGGTGCCGTGGGCGGCTTATGTGCGGAGTTCGCGCAAGTGGTCGCTCGACGCGTGGCGGGGCGGGATCGGCGGTTCGACCGTCTTCGATGAGACGCTCAACCCGTGGGTGCTGGAGGCGCTGGCCCGACGGGAGGGGGCGGACGGCGTGGCGGCGATCCCGGCGGCGGCACCGCTGTTCGATGCCAGGCTGCTCGACCGGATGATCGCGTATTACGAGCAGGTGCGGCAGGACGTGCGAATGGTGTTCACGCAGTCGGCGCCGGGGTTGTCGGCGGCGATTTATATGCCGTCGATGCTGGCGGATCTGGCCAAGGCGGGGCATCCGCTCGCGAAGGTGATGGCGTACCGGCCCGCCGACCCGCAGCGCGACATGGTGATGCAATCTTGTTTCTATGCCAGTGACGCGGTAATCGCGCACGCGGTGGGCCGCTGTGTCGCCGACACCGATGCCGCGGTGAAGCGCGTAGCGGCGATCCTGCGCGAATGCGAGGGCACACTGAATACCGAAACCGTCTCACGGTGGTTGAACGATCACCGGTACGCCTGTGTCGAGTCGCTGCCGGCGGAAGTCGAGATCGAGCTGACCACGGACGATCCGTTGCCGGCATCGACGCTGCGTCCGCGGGGGCAGGCGTTGGAGCGGCGTGGCTGCATGAATGAGAAGCTGTTCGCGCGAATCATTGCCGAGCTGGCCGGGCGGGACGATGTGCGCGTCGTCTTGGGCGGGTTCGGCGATTCGCTGATGCATCCGTCGTGGCCGGCGCTGGTTTCGCTGTGCCGGGCGAAGGGCATCTTTGCTGTCGCCGTGCGTACACCGGCGGTGCATCTCGACGAACCGGCAGTGCAGCATTTGATTGACGCGCGCGTGGATGTGCTCAACGTGCTGCTGGATGCCAGCACGGCCGAGACCTATCGCCGTTTGCATGGCGCGGATCACTTTGACCGCGTGCGGGCCAACCTCGATCGTGTCTTCGAAGCCCATCGACACACCAAACAGCCGTTGCCGCTGGTGGTGTGCGAGATGATCAAGACGCGCGAAACGATGGGGGAGATGGAAGCGTTCTACGACTATTGGATTCAGCGGGGCGGGGCGGCGGTCATCACCGGCCCAAGTACATACGCCGGACAGTGGCCGGACCGGTCCGTCATGCGAATGGCGCCGCCGACGCGATTCCCGTGCGGCCGCATTTTCTCGCGGGCGATGGTGCTGGCCGACGGTCGCGTGACCGTTTGCGATCAGGATTTCCGCGGCCGGCACGCGATCGGCACACTCGTTGAATCGTCGCTATCCGAACTGTGGTCCGGCCGCACCATGGCTGCGGTTCGCGAATCGCACGTCGGCGGATCCTATCAGGCGATGCCGCTGTGTGCCGCGTGCGAGGAGTGGCACCGGCCTTGAGCGCGTTTAGGACACGACCGTCTGCAAGCGATGCGTGGGCGTGGGCCGCGAGTTTATGCTACAATATGCCTCAGGGCCGGAAGGCACAAGATGCGGGACAGACCGCGGTAACCTGAGGCTTGAAGTCTCGCCTCTGAATGACTGGAACGCCGGAGATGGATCTAAACACGATTGACGAACTGATCGCCTCCTCACAGCCCCGGCACCGGGGCCTGCGCGGGTCCATGCTCATCCTGCTGGGATTGTCCCTGTTCCTGGGCGCGATGTGGGCCGATCCGGGCCTGCTGGTCTGGAGCGGGCCGCTGGGTTCGATCCTGCCGCAGGTGGTGCTGGTGCTGATGGTCGTGTTGGTCATCCGCAACACGCTGCGGCAGCGGCAGAAATCCCGCTTGATGGAAACGGCGTTCGAAGCGGTGCAACTGAAGGATTGGCTGCGCGCGGAAGAGGCGTTGAATCAGCTTCTGCGGCGGCCCATTCGCTACACGCTGGCGCGAGCCGAATCGCTGCTGGCTCTGGCCGCGGTACACGAATCCCGGCGGGATTATCCGGCCGCCCAGCGGATTTACGAAGGCTTGCTCGAAGAGAATTCGGCCGATCCGCTCCAGTTGCACGCGGCCCGCGTGTCGCTCGCGGCGGTGATGTTGCGTAATGGTCAGACGACGGATGCCGTCGATCTCATCGAGCGGCTCGAACGAATTGAATTGCCGGACGCGCTGCGGGCACAGGTCGAGCTGGTCGCGCTGTTCCGCGAAGTCGCCATGGGCCAGGCCGAAGCGAGCATCGCGCGGGCCGAGGAGCGGCGAGAGCTGTTTCGGCAATATTTGAGCACGCGGGCGGCATACGGATATGGCCTGCTGGCGGCGGCATTCGATCGCGTCGCGAAAGAGGACACGGCACGGGCGTTCTGGCGGGACGCCACGCTGCTGGTTCAGCCCGCTCAGTTGACCGCTCGCTTCGATGAGCTGGCGGGTGTGGCCGCGAAATATCCGGCGGCGGAGTTTGCGTTATGAGTGCCACGCCACTGCATAATCTGCTGCGAACGTTTCGCTGGCATGTCGCGGCGATTCGTTTGATTCGCGTGGCGGCATTGCTGTCTTTCATGGCGGTGATGCTGTGGGCATCGGGGCTGGATGGCTCGACGGGCCACCGGGCGGCATTCCTCTTCGCCGCGGCCGGAGTCGTCCTCTGGATCCTGCTCATGCTCGACACCATCCGCCGCGCGCGGGAGGTGCAGGCCGGCAGCATCCTCGTCGCCACCGGCCAACTCGACCGGGCCGAGCAGTGGCTGCGCGACAGCCTCCAGCGTTTTTCGCTGTCCCTCCAGGCCAAGATCATGGCCTGCCAGCAGCTTGCTTCTTTATACTTTCGTAAGGAGGCTCACCAGGACGTGGTGGCCATCTGCCGCGTTCTGCTGCGGCAGCGGCTGGGCAGCGTGCGCAACGCGCTCATCAACACGCGGCTCATGCTCAGCGACAGCCTGCTCATGCTCGACCGCGTGAGTGAAGCGTACGAGGCGATGCGGCCGGTCTACGACACCCCGCTCTCGCTGGCCGACCGGATGAAGCTCCTGCCCATCCAGTTGCGGTACGAGCTGGCCGCTGACCATGCCGCCTCAGCCGTGCAGGGGTTGCCGGAGAAGGTTCAGATTGCCGAACTATTGGATTCGCCGCGGGCGGCCCTGGTTCACGCCCTGCTAGCCGAGGCCTGCCGGCGCCAGTCCATGCCCCGCCAGCACGAGTTTCTTGCCCGCCGGGCCCGCCTCTATCACGATATCGAGCCCATCATCGCCCGTTATGCAGTTATCGCCCCTGCGTTCACGTGACCGGCGATCCGAGCCGCGACCGTGAGGGAGCGGTTCTCGCCGGTGAAATGCCCCGCTTCCTCACGGGCGCGGCTCGGATGGGTGAAAATATCGTTGACTGCCCGCGTCGCGCAATGCTATGATAAGCTTGAGTTAAGACAAACCCTTCGACTCTCGGCGGGAAGAAACGACAGATTTGCACAAGGACCACCGCACAGAACTATCCATCCGGCAGGAACGGGCCCTCCTGGTGGGCCTCAGTCTCCGCAACGGCTCAGTTTCCGCCGCCGAATCCCTTGATGAATTGGAGGCCCTCGCCGAATCCGCCGGCGCGATCGTGGTCGATCGCATTCTCCAGCGGCGCGACCGCGTCGATGCACGGTTCTACATTGGCCGCGGGAAGGTCGATGAGCTGGCCGGCCGCGTGGCGCAGCACGACGCCGACGTCATCATCTTCGACGACGATCTCTCGCCGGCCCAGCTTCGTGAAATCGAGGAAGTCTGCGAGCGCAAAGTGCTCGACCGCAGCGAGCTGATCCTCGACATCTTCGCCGGCCGGGCGCGTACGCACGAGGCCCGCCTCCAGGTCGAACTCGCCCAGCTCGAATACACCGCCCCGCGCCTCCGCGGCATGTGGACGCACCTGGAGCGTATCGCCGGCGCCGGCGGCGGGACGGGTGTCGGCAAAGTCGGCGGTATTGGCACGCGCGGACCGGGCGAGCGGCAGATTGAAATCGACCGCCGCATCGTTTCGCGACGGACGACGATGCTGAAGCGCCAGATCGCCGAGATCGACAAACGCAAGGTCCGGCAGGTGCTGTCGCGTCATGAGCACTTCAACATCTCGCTCGTCGGTTACACCAACGCCGGCAAGAGCACGCTGATGAACGCGCTCACGGATGCCGGCGCGCACGTCGAGGATCGCCTGTTCGCCACGTTGGATACGCAGACGCGCAAGTGGAACCTCGGCGGCGGCGACTATGCGCTGCTGAGCGACACCGTCGGATTCGTCCGCCGCCTGCCGCACCATCTCATCGCCTCATTCCGCGCGACGCTCGAAGAGGCGATTCATGCCGATCTGCTGCTGCACGTGGTCGATGCGTCGTCGCCGACCGCCTGGGAGCAGTATGAAGCAGTCACCGGCGTGCTGGCGGAACTGGACTGTGCCGGCCACAACACGCTGGTCCTGTTGAACAAGGTCGATGTCGCCGAGGACGTGGCGGCCGTACACATTCTGCGTCACAAACTCGCCGATTCGCTGGCCATCTCGGCCAAAACCGGCGCCGGCCTGCCGGAATTGGTCGAGCGCGTGCGCCATCTGATCGCCGGACCGCTCAAGCGCGCCACCGTCCGGCTGCCCACCATCGACGGCCGGGCCATCGCGTTCCTCGAAAAACATTCCGAAGTCCTCGATCGCCGCTACTCCAACGGCACGCTCGAAATGGACGTGGTCATGGGCGGCTCGCTGCTGAACCGCCTCCAGGTGAGCTTCCCCGCCTCGCAAATCCTCCAGTGCGCATGACATAATACCCAACACCGCCGCTTGCGGCGTAGCGTACCCGCTCGAACCGTTGACACCGTCCGTGAGAGCCACTACGGTCAACGCCAACGCGTCAACCCCGGTCTGATACCCACGGATGTAAACACAGGAGTCTTTCATCATGCGGATTGTGAAGGGAACCATTGCCGTCTGCATCACATGCTTGACCGCAGGTTTAGTTTCGACATCTTTTGGTGCGACCTCCCCAGGTGGTGACGCTTTCGATGCTGCCCCGTTTGGCATGATCGAGGGCCAGCCGGGCAAGGCGTACATCGTGCGCTGGGCGGAGCCGCGGAAGGTTCGCACCGTCGTGGTGGAGTTCGATCACGATGCGCCCGCAGCGGAAAAGGTGAAACTGCAATACTGGCACGGAGCGTGGGATGGGCGGCCTGATCCGATCCTCGCCGAGGGGGCTGCGGGCGGGCAGGGCTGGACAGCGATGGACGACTGGACCAATGGCCAGTGGAAAGACGCCGACGCGCGCCTGAAAAAAGAAGGCGAGCGGTTCGCGTTCACGTTCGCCCCGACCGGCGAGAAAGAGTTCAAGGATCTCGGCCATCCGGGCGTGAGTTATCGCAAGACGCTGAAGCTGCGACTGTCCGCGGATGGGGCATTGCCGAAGATCAAGCTGTTTCAGGCCATCACTGATGCCGTCAGCCGGCCGCTGTCGGTCCGTATCCTGTTCGGTAAACCCGCCGAACCTAGCATCAAGATCGACGGCAACGACGAGGGCGCCATCGAAGTATACAACGGCTCTCTCGAATCCCTCGTGCAGACCGGCGCGAACGACAGCGGACCCGGCAGACCTGTGCTGAAAGGCCAGCCACAGTGGACTTGCAGCGGCGATCTCGGCAGCATCGGCGTCAACCTTCGCATGGCGGTCGATCCCACCGACGGGCGGTACGACCGCACCATCGTGACCGTGCGGTCGAAGTATCGACCATTTTCGTTTGCGGCGGATGAAATTGCCCGTGGAGATCGCATCCTGGTGGACGATCTGGGGGCGCTGGTGGTGCGCGGGGATGATGCGATCACGCTGGAGGGTTATCGGCAGCTTCGCAAGGAATTTCCGGGCAAGACGATTTACGACCGCGTGGCCGCTCACGGAGAGCAGACGCTGATGGGGGCGTGGGGCGATATGCCCATCCGGCACCCGATGGCGTTCGTGCACGGGCTGCCCGGCGATCGCAACGCCATGCAGCAGGCGCCGAACGGCGATCTGCGGATCACCAATTCTCCGCACTGGTTCCGGCCCAAGACGGCGAAGGATGCGAAACGCAAAACTTGGGATGGGCAATGGTTGAGCGTCGGGTTCGGCTTCCCGGATCACGTACGCGGCGGGCGCGAACTGCGCGACGGATATTTACCGCAGTTGCGGACTTGGTGGCAGGACGGTCCGATCTATTACGAGCAGACCACCATCATGGACAAGATCGAGCCGGACTTGAGCGACGTGCTGCTGGACGATCCGACGGTGGTGCTGATGAAGATTCGGGTGGTCAATACCTCTGCGGCGGCGGCGGCCAGGGCGTCGCTGCATCTGAGTTCGCACCACGACAGCGGGGACAAGCTGACTATCGACGGCGATCGCGGGATCGGACATGCCAAGGGCGGGCCGCGTTTCCGCTTCCTGATTCGCACCGGCGGGCCGGGCGAATTCAAGCCGGACGGCGATATCGTGCACTGGTCGATGGAATTGGCCCCGGGACAGTCGCACGATCTGTTTGTGGCCGTGCCGTCGATCACGCTGGACACCGATGAAGAGATCGACGCATTGCGCAAACGCGATTTCGACGCCGACTGCACGAGGGTTTGCGATTTTTGGAAGAAGCAGGTCGAGCGCGGCACGCAGATCGAAACGCCCGAGCCGTGGCTCAACGGGTTCTACAAGTCGCAGTTGATGCACATGATGATCAACAGCCAGAGGGAATCGGGCTCGCAACGGCTGTTCCCGCACGTGGGCACGTTCTCCTACGGCGTGTACGCGAATGAGTCGGTGATGATGGTGTCGGACTTCGACCGTCGCGGGTATCACGACCTGGCCGAGCGGTGCATCGATTCGTGGCTGGAATACCAGGGATCGGTGATGTTGAACGGCACGTTTAAGAGCAAGGACGGGATCTTCTACGGCGTGAACCGCCACGAGTCGGGAAGTTATAACAAGCACCACGGCTATGCGATGTGGAGCATGGCCGAGCACTGGCGGTTTACGCACGATCGGAAATGGATGGAACATGCGGCGCCGAAGCTGGTCAAGGGTTGCGATTGGATCATCAGCGAACGCAAAGCGACCATGACCACCAATCCGGACGGCAGCCGCGCATTTGAATATGGTTTCCTGCCGGCGGGCGGGTTGGAGGATGTGCAGGATTTCTGGTTCTGGCTGGGAACGAACTCGGCAACGGTGTGGGGCTTTGATGCGGTGGCCGAGTCACTGGCCGAGTACGGGCATCCCCAGGCCGATCGGCTGGTGAAGGAAGCGAAAGCGTATCACGACGATGTCGCCCGCGGGTTCCGTGACGCCGCGATTCGCTCGCCGGTGGTTCGATTGCGCGACGGCACCTATGTTCCGGAGATCCCTTCAGAGGTTTATACCCGCGGGCGGTGCTTCGGCTGGATTCGCGAGACGCTCGAAGGGGGCATCTTCATGCCGATCATGGGATTGATCGATCCCAAGTCGCCCGAAGCGCTCTGGACGATGAAGGACTACGAGGACAACCGGTACATTTCCGAGCGCTACGGCTATTCGATCCCCACGTTCGATCGCTTCTGGTTCTCGCGCGGCGGGTTTTGCATGCAAGCCCAATTGCTGGACAGTCCGGTCCCGTACATTCAGCGTGATGAAGTCAAGCACTTCCTGCGGACCTACTTCAACGCGTTTGCCTCGGCGTTCGAGCCAGAAATCCGCATGTGCAACGAACATTCGCTTCCCGAGCTGGGCTATCCGGCGGGCGATATGTTCAAAACGTCCGACGAAGCTCAGTCCACGTATTGGCTGCGGCTCATGTTCGTGCACGAGGATGGAAAGCAGTTGTACCTCAGCCAGGCGGTGCCGCGCTATTGGCTGGAGAACGGCCGGAGCATCGGCATCGAGCGGGCAGCGACGCACTTCGGCCCGATGTCGCTGCACATCGTTTCGCACGTTGACGAGGGCCGGATCGAGGCGGTGTTCTCGCCGCCCGAGCGCAACCGCCCGGAGCAGATTTACCTGCGTCTGCGGCACCCGAAATCCAAACCCATCAAGAGCGTAACCCTGAACGGCAAGCCCCACGACAAATTCGACGCCGCGAAGGAATGGGTCATCCTGCCCGGCACGCTCGAAGGGAAACAGGAGGTCGTCGCGCGGTATTAAGTGTGACTTTCCCCGGCATCGCGCAGCAGGTCAGCCGCTCAGCTTGACAAACACCGCGAGAACCCACAAAATATTGTGGTGGTAGTATCCTTTATGCCGACAAATAGCGTATGGGGCTGTGATAAAAAAAGTTTTTCGGACCTAAACCACTGAAATCCATGAGATTTACGGTCTTCGCGAGTTTTTGGTGAGATTCTGATGAAAAATCTGTTTGACAGCACCAAGGTCTTGAGGTATTAAAGCACGTGCCCCCCAGATATGGGGGAGGCAGGTCTTTCGGCCAACCCTGTTTTAACCAGGAGTTAGCTAGACTTTGAAACGCAGGAGGCGTTTCACTGCCGGGGTGGGTGCGCACCCATATTGGGCGATTTTGGGTTGTTTCCTGTGGATGAATGGTTAGCCCATCGGGGCCGGTCAAGGAGTAGGTTATGACCGCCTTGGTCACGGATGAACAAGCCGGAGTCATGGACGGACTCGGGGGGAAGCAGACGGTCGATCGCGGTTGCGATCTGCAACTGTCATCGAATGCCCTGCGCGTGCTCCGCTCGCGGTACCTCAAGAAGGATGAACACGGAAGGGTGGTCGAGACGCCGGAGGAGCTGTTCCGGCGGGTGGCCCGGACGATCGCCGACGTGGAGACGTCGGTGTACAAGAACGCTGCGACGGTCCGCAGCGAGTGGGAAGACAGGTTCTACGACCTGATGGTCAGCGGGCGGTACATGCCCAACAGCCCGACGCTGATGAATGCCGGGCGCGAGATGGGCATGCTCAGCGCCTGTTTCGTGCTGCCCGTCCGGGACAGCATCGATGAGATCTTCGACTCGATCAAACATACGGCGTTGATCCAGAAGGCCGGCGGCGGCACGGGGTTCGCGTTTGACGAGCTTCGGCCGACCGGCGATTACATCAAGAGCTCCGGCGGCACGACGTCCGGCCCGATCAGCTTCTGGCGGGCCTTCAGCGAGGCGACCAACGCCATCCAGCAGGGGGCGTTCCGCCGCGGGGCCAACATGGGCATGATGAACATTCATCATCCCGACATCCTCAAGTTCCTGTACGCCAAGCAGGACCTGACGCAGTTCACCAACTACAACATCTCGGTCAAGATGACCGACGAGTGGATGGGCGAGTTCCTGAAGGACGCCGATTCGCCGCAGATCTGCCGTAATCCGCGGACGCAGCGAGAGTACGTTCTCCCGCGAGACTTGGGCATATGGTCGTATGACATTCGATCGCTGATTCCCGTGAGGCGGGATTCTACCGGCGGGCTTCAGGTTGTCGATCGCGAAACGAGCCAGCCGACGGGCGAGGTGTTCGCCGCCGGTTCACCGTGGCCGACGCCGATCTATACCAAGCGCGAGATATGGAACATCATCGTCCAAAACGCCCATGCCACCGGCGAGCCGGGCGTGGTGTTCATCGACCGGATCAACGAATTCAATCCGACGCCGCACGTCGGGCGCATGGAAGCGACGAATCCCTGCGGCGAACAGCCCCTGTTGCCGTATGAGGCGTGCAACCTGGGCAGCATTAATCTGGCGAAGTTCGTCCGGAATCCGTGCGCGCCGACAGCCGAAGTCGACTGGGATGCCCTGCGCGAGACGGTACACGAGACGATGCGCTTCCTCGATAACGTGATCGACGCCAACAACTATCAGTTGCCGCAGATCGACGCGATGTGCAAAGCCAATCGCAAGATCGGGCTGGGCATCATGGGCTTTGCCGACGCGCTGTTCATGCTCAATGTCCGCTACTCGTCCGAGGAAGGCGTCGCCTGGGGCGAGCGGTTCATGAAATTCGTCAACGACGAGTCGCACGACTACGGCGAGAAGCTGGCCGGCGAGCGGGGATCGTTCCCGAACTGGAAAGGCAGCATCTGGGATACGCAGCATCACCGGCCCATGCGCAACGCCTGCTGCACCACGGTCGCCCCGACGGGAACCATCAGCATCATCGCCGGCTGTTCGGGCGGCATCGAGCCGCTTTTCAGTTTGGCCTTTTTCCGAAACGTGCTCAAGGGCCAGGACCGGGAAAAGGCGCCGATGATCGAAATCAACGAAATCTTCGAGGGGGTTGCCCGCGACAAAGGGTTCTACGGCGAGGGTCTCATGGATCGGATTGCCAGGGATGGCACCCTCGCTGTTATTGAAGGCATTCCCGAAGACGTGAAACACGTGTTCGTCTGTGCCCACGACATTACCCCAGAGTGGCACGTGAGGATGCAGGCGGCGTTCCAGCCGCATTGCGATTCGTCGATCTCCAAGACGATCAACTTCCCTCACGATGCCACGCTGGAGGATGTCGAGACCATCTATCGCATGGCGTACGCCATGCGGTGCAAGGGTGTGACTGTGTACCGCGACGGCTGCCGCTCGTCTCAGCCGATGGCGCTCAAGGATTCGGAGGACAAGCACAAGGGTAAGCACGAGCACGCACCCGCCGAGAAAAACGCGGTTTTGCAAACCGCGGCTAAACAGGCGATTGAGAAGCCGGCGGGAAAGATCGAGGCGACCATGCATTCACACGACGAGATGGAGTTTGAACCGCGGGACATCCCGGAAATCGTCAGCGGGCTGCGCATCCGCCAGATGACGCCGTTCGGGAATATGCACGTGAAGATCACGGTCGATCCGCGAAGCGATCGCGAGCTGGAAGTGTTCGCCCAGCTCGGCAAAGGCGGCGACATCGCCAACAGCGATCTGGAGGCGATCTGCCGGATGATTTCTCTCTGGCTGCGGGCCGGCGGCGGGTTCAAGCACGTGATCCGCCAACTCAAGGACATCGGCTCCAGCCTTCAGGTCCCCACCCGGGACGGAAAAATCATGAGCCTGGGAGATGGTCTGGCACGGGCACTCCAGAAGTATCAGCGGGCCAAGGAGCGTTTCGGGCTTCGCAGTCTGCTGCTGGGCGAGTGCGATCTGTCGGAGCTGGACCGCCCCGGCGTGGGGACGGGCAATGGGCACGGCAACGGTAACGGGAAGCATATTGGTGACGGGGAGCCTCAAGGTCATGAGCATGTTTCGGAAGTGCGCCACGCTACGACGGCTCATGAAACCCGGGCCGACGAGGCGCCTGTGAGTGCTGGGAATGCAGGCGCCTCGACGGCGGCCCGACTGGCCTTCATAATCAAGTGCCCCGAATGCGGGGAATCGCTGGTCTTTGCCGAGGGTTGTAACAAGTGCTATAAGTGCGGCTGGGCTCAGTGCTGAGATAGCCGCCCAAAGGATCAGGTAGCTTGGGGAATGCAGATGAGGCCGGCTGGCCCCGAATAGTGAAATTTCACAGCCAATCTGAAAAAGTCCTCTAAAATCTGCAAATATGGGCTACCTTTTTCGATAAAACCGTTTACAATAGGACGAAGTAGTAAATATAGTCCGCGCCAAATGCCGATACTTGATACGATTTGGTGCGTATAATAAATGGGCTGGAGACAGCTCAACGGCTTCATAAGGGGATTATCGGGTCCGCCAGCGGTGGACAAAAATGGCTTCTTTCCCCTCCGGAAAGCACCGGGTTTGCCCTAGGGCACCTGGTGCTTTCTTTTTTGGGAAATGTGTACCAAACGCAAGTGGCCGTGGACTTAGGCGGCAGTCCGTCAGTGAGGCAGTGAATTAGGATTTGGCGCGTGGATCGCGATACATGAGGCGCTTCCCATCAGCGGCCCGGATCGCGGCGGTGATGCGGTCGCCGTCGTTCATCTCGCGACGGTTGTAGCGGAATTCAAACTCGTTCAGATAGAGCGGCAGGTATTGCTTGCTGACCTTGTGATAAATCCCGTTCATCCCCCGCTTGATGAGGCTGAAAAACCCCTCGATCCCATTCGTTGTAGCGTCCCCTCTGGCGTACTCCCCGAGGCCGTGACGGACAACCTGATGATCGGCATACTCGCGGCCGATCAGGCGATAGCCGAAGAAGTCGTCAGTCATCAGCCGGGACGTTTGCTCGACGTGCTCAGTGATAACGCGGCGGAGCGTGGCTGACGTGACGTTGGCAACTGGGCGGCAGCGAACCTGGCCCCCACGCTGTAGCAGGCCCACAACCGGCACCTTCTGCGTTCCGCGACCACTCCCGCGATCATGGCGATTCCGGGCCGTCCCACCAATATATGCCTCATCGACTTCGACGGTGCCCGACAGCTTCGGTGGTGAATCTGACGACATCGCGAACCGGATACGGTGCAGCAGAAACAGCGAGCTTTTGTAGGAAAGCCCGGTCTGCCGCATGATCTCCAGTGCGGCCACGCCTTTCTTGCTGGTCGCCGCTCTCCAGAATCCGTAGCACCAGTGACGCAGCGGAATGCGCGAGTCCTCGAAAACTGTTCCAATCCGCACGGTGAACTGTTTTTTGCAGCCGTGGCATCTCCACAGAAACCGCTTGCTCCGTTCGCCGGTCTTGGCGTCCACCATCTTGTAGACGTTGGATCCGCCGCAGTGTGGGCAGGCCGGAGTATCGCCCCAGCGCTGCTTTTCGATGAATTCAACGGCTGCCGCCTCATCGCTACAGGCTCTTGGCAGCTCGTCGATGGTTTCGGCAAAGCGTCGTATTTCCGGGTTGGGCTTGTAGAGTTTTCGCTTGCTCATGACATTATGATACTTGACGCAATGGCGATTGTCAAAAAATTGCTCGGATTGACGATGGATTTTTCGTGACCTCCGATACAATCAAAAGCTAGGGTGGCTTGCCAGCCTATCTTTTCGGACTTGACATCCGTGCATGAGGCTATTATGCAGTGCCCTTGAAACAGAGCCGATTGCAACTTATGATGTGGTGTTCGAGGAGGAGAAGTCACACCAGGGAAAGCGTAAAATGGGTTACATGATCATGAATTTCCCGATTGTAATTTATGCTTCCGAGGATGAGGGGGGCGGGAGATTCACGGCTCACTGCTTGAATATGGACGTGGTGGCGCTAGATGACTGCGTGGAAAGCGCCGTTTCTGGAGTTCTCGAAACAATTGAAGCTGCCCTTGATGCGGCCCGCAAGTATAACGCTAACCCATTTCGCGATGCCCCCAAAGAATACTGGGATAAGCTGGCTAACGCCAAGCCATTGCCCAAAGAGCTTAAAGAGCGAATCATTTTTAATGCGAACAAGCGCGCGTCACGCGGAGCCGAAAAGCACATCAATGTCGAAACCCAATGTGACCTGAGACAGCTAGAGCCGGCATGACGTGAAATTCAAAACACTCCGCGAGCGGCTTGCTGGCTACCTCATTGCATGGGATTCCAAGGTGGGCAAGGGTTCTCATGGGGCATTCGTCGGGCTGAGCCATAAGACGAAGATTCGTCGGGTTTATCCGCTGCCAAAATCTCAGCAGAAAGACGTTTCGCCCGCTTACCTCAAGCCGCTCCGGCGAGCATTTGAGTTGCTTCCAGAGCACGGGATCAGCGATGACGACTTCTTTGGGGGGTGACCATGTTAAACCCGACCACGCCGCCGCGATCCGCGCCGCAGACGGGAAACGACTTTACTACAGACAACCACTAGACCGACGACAAGGGCGCGTGTTATAATGGCGCGCATTCCCCCAGCGGGGATTCGAACCCCGAACGCCCCCGATTCCAAGTCGGGGAGCTATGCCAGTTCGCTTACTGGGGGAACAAAAAGGTGCCCGGTTTACGCCGGGTGTCGCCGGGCGGGCAAAACCAGCCAGGTTGGGGCGGGTGAAAACCAGCCAT
>CAYLLT010000099.1:0-1324 GCA_964384465.1 uncultured Planctomycetales bacterium
CAGCCAGACCTTGCCCCTGCTATCGCGCGGCCTTTCCATTGGCCTTCCCTTTCAAGTTATCGAAGGTCGGATTGGACAGGGCTGACGCTGTTCGGCGTATCGCCGAATGATCGGGATCCTTCCCACCGCAGCCGTTTCATACAAGGGGGATTAGCAAGATGTGTGCCAGCGCGAACATAAAAAACTGGCATCGCATTTGCCCTTGGTCCTTTGTGAATTCGACGAGCACTGCTGACGTCGGACAAAAATCGTCCGTCAATGGGCTGCCATTCGAGCGGCTTCCGGCGGACGAGACGATTCGCGCCTTCGGCGTGGATTATGCCCTCGTACAGCCGCTGTTCGGCGGGGATCTATATGTCACCCGAGCGGGCTGGCCCTTGGTGCGTCAGTTGCTGCCGGAAAGCTGGTATGCGGAGCAATGGTACAGCCGGGCCGGTGAGCGGTTGCCGGGATCGACCGGCAACGTGTATCGCGTACCAACCAAACCTATCCACGCTCCGAGTATCGATGTGGTGGTGAAGTTTTCCCGTGTGGGGCAGGATGTTCCGCTGGAGGTGGCTACCTCTTTCCCCGATCACATATCGCCGGAGGATCTGGCCAATGCCCGATTCAACAGCCCGATGGAGGAGTTCGGGCTGGTCATGGAGATGCGTCGCGGATGGTACGGCCCGAAAGATGTTCATCTGCTGGCCCAGCGTCCGCTGGCGATTTATGTCCCACGCGAAAAGTTTGAGCTTTGGCAATTGGGCCGGAGCCAAAGTTCTTTCTACGTGCATCAACGGTTGTTAGACGAGGACCAGGAGAAGAGCGATACGGCCATCGAACTCGATATCCGCCGCGATTACGTGCTGTTGTACAGTTGGATCAAGGGAATGAATGCCGAAGAAGCATTCCTCGCCGGCGACATGAACGAAACTGAACTTCACGAGCTGACGCAGCGGGTCATTGGGGAGTTGCGGACCAAAGGCTTTCGTGTCCTGGACAACAAGCCGAAGCATTTCATCGTACGGCGCTGGAACGGCGGCGGCAGACTCATCCGCCGCGGCGGCAGGATCGTATACGGTCTGGTGGATTTCGAATTGCTCCAGCGGACCACGGAATGTCAACAACAATTCAGATACGATCGGCGGGTTCGATACTGGCAATTACAGAGTCACCGATTGGAAGCGCCGACAGCCGCGCTTCCGCCGCACCTCAAGCGGATGAAGATATTCGGCGTGAACTACATCTACGGCACCGCCCCCAACGGTGGCAAGGTGTGGGTGGTGGGAAATGATCCCGAATTGTTCGACTTCTTCCTGCCCGACCGCTGGCGGCGGACGCC
>CAYLLT010000099.1:1334-23596 GCA_964384465.1 uncultured Planctomycetales bacterium
GCGAGCGGCCTTACGTCGATCCATTCTACGAACAGGGCAAACGCATCCGCGAGCAAGGTTACAACAGCCCGTTCGAGGATGTGGCCGTCGCGGAGACCCTGCGCCGGGCGGGTATTTCCACGGTCTACCCGCGGGCCATCTACCGTACGGGCCACGAGTCGGTTAAAGCCGGTTACTTGCACGACGAACAACGCTACCGCACCCACACCGGACTGCTTATCCCGGAACCGGAGTGCGAGCCGATCCTGAGTCCGCAGCATGATTATTACACGATCTGGGGTTATTACAGGGGAGTGGACCCGCACAAATATTATCGTCCACAGGGGCATTGGGGTTTCATTGATGCGGCAAAAGCTTTTGACGATCATTTGTTGAACGAAGAAGAATACCGCCGCGTGCTTCAGCGAACGCGCCAACGCTTGGTCAGCCTCGGCTTGACCGACCCGATCATTGACGATTACCAGTTTATCCTTCTCTTCGATCATCGGGGAACGCTTCGCCGTGATGTCGGCGGCGATCTGGAGGTCATCTGGTGTATCGACGCGCTGACCGCTTACGAATACAAGTTGATCGGCGAACCGATCTATCGCAGTATCGTCGAGCAGGCAAAGACGAAACTGGACGCCGTTGGATGCGAGGCGCCCAATCTGGGGGGAAACCACCTGTTGCTGACCATGACCCCAGACGGAGAACTGCAGAGGGATGAAAATGGCGAGATTCAGGTAAGCCTGTGCAATTTCGAGCTGCTCCGGCTGCGCTATTGCTTGCTGCCCTCAAAGTTCACGACCGCGATCTCGTAGGTTTTCACGGTAGCTACGGTAAACGTCGCCATATTCTTTGTTTGGACAAAGGCCAGTGCCATATCTTCCGTTCGCTCCGGACTTGTCAGCATTACATTGTGAACATGCGTGGCGTGCGGCAACTTCAGACTCACTGTCACATTGTTCGCGGCCTCCGAGCGGTAATTGACCAGATGGATGAGCCGACGACCTGGTTGGGCGATGACTTCCATACAGACGCCGGGCTTTGCATCGACAGAAACGGTCAGTTTGCCACCGCAGGCCCGGCGAATGGCTGTGATCCAGTCAGCCGATGGTCCGACGCGAATCAGGCGATCGGGCGGTAGGTCCGCGAAGGGATTCGATTCTCGCGGATTCATCCATTGATCATGGGTAGCGAAATCGTCGATGATGCACAGATGACCACCGCTGCGCACGTACTCCCGCAAATATCCGATCTGAATATCCGAGACGGCAACACAACCGGCCAGAACAAGAGCGCGGTATTGCTTCAGATCATTCAGTTGCTGATCAAAGATGATCTGAAACGGAATCCGATCCTGGATGAGACGTTCTTCAACAACGGCTGTCAGTTGAGAACAAGCCGGAGCGGCTAAGACCTGAGATGCGAAACTCCGCCAGATGGCGACATCAGCTAGCACTTGTGTGTTGCGGAACAGCTCCCGATGGGTGTTGAAAAAATGGATGTAGGGTGCAAGGTTGCTTGAGATCGGATCGGTGGACCCTGGGCACGCGACCAGTTTGCCATATTCAAACCAGCCGATACAACCCAGGCAATTCAAATTGAAGGCCATTGATTCGGCGGCTTCAAGCGGCGCCGTCGCGTACGCGAAAGTGACGTTGTTCATGATCCGCGCCGTTTTGTATGTGCGAATGCGGGACTGGAGCTTGTTGTCGCGATAACCGGGTTTCACGCCTTCGTCCCAGAAAGCTTCGCCACTTGAAAGTAAGCGGGCATGGTCGATCGGCGGCGCGATGCGCGATGAGACGCCGCCGGGATTGCACTCGACAAGGATGTCGTCACGGAGCGAGCGGGCATAACCGGACAGATCACTGTACGAGTCTGCCAGCCACTGACAGGAGAAGTCCAGCCAGCACCGACGCAACGGGCCGTCGGGCGTATCCCTGGTGGGCGGGAGCGCTGTCTGAACGTCGATGCCCACATGTTCGAGCTGTGACAATGTCAATTTCCGTCGCAAATAATCGCGAAAACTCCGCACTGATTCCGGGTCGGTTCCGGGCCCGACGCAGTAATTGTCGAAGTGCAGCAGGTCCGGTTGGATCTTCTCCACCTCAAACCGGATCATATCTCGCTGGTACTTGACCAGCGCTGGATGATTGCGATTGTAATAATAGCGGTATCCCGCGGAGCCATAGGGGATCGGGGCGCCCTTTTCGTTGAGCAGAATCCAGTCTTTGGCCTGCGGCTGCTCCTGAAAAAACAGCTCCCACCCCAAAGTCCCGCTGCTGGCGTAAACGCCGACGTGCAGACCCGCTTCATGACACGATTTCGCGAACCGCGCCGCGTCGTCCATGCTCTCGCGCTCGGCACGAAGACCAAAACCTTTATATCCGTGCATCATCACGAAATTGGCCCCGAGCTTCTTGAACTCGGCGATCATGTCAGGGCTATGCTCGCGGTCGTAGCCTGCCCGCTGCTGCGGCGTGGGCGTGTAACCGTCGCCGCCGTCCCGACGGACGCGGAACAGCAGCGGCTCCCAACTGCCAACCATGACAATGCCCTCGCGCTCAAGCCATTCAGGTCGGCGATCGAGGGGCAGCGCCGGATTGCTATCCGAGCCGCTCAGGCAGAAGCAAAGCGTGAAAATCGCCGGGAGAGCCATGTATATCTTTCTCGGCAAGCGGCGTGCCGAGCCCGATAACATGCCCGCCGCGTCGTTCTTTATTCGTCGACCACACAGTTCGCCCGCCAAGTATCCGATGAACTCTGATAGGAAAGAAAGGTCTACAGACGGCATGCCGTAATATGGAATGGCCCTATGCTCGGTGAGACGTTAACCGTCAAATCGTTGATGAGCACGCATGTCGTGAGCATCAGCATGGACGAGACGCTTCAGGCCGCTCGCCAGGTTTTCAATCGCTGCGGGTTCCACCATCTCATCGTGATGGAGCGGAACCAGCCGGTCGGCGTGCTGTCCGATCGCGATCTGCTCAAAAACATTAGCCCGTTTGTCGGCGCCCCCCTGTCCGAGCGCCCGCAGGATGTCGCCACGCTCAGGAAACGAATCCACCAGATTATGACCCGTCAGCTTGTGGCCATCAACCCGGACAGCTCCGCTTCGGACGCCGCCCGAATCATGATCGAGCACCGCGTCTCCTGCCTGCCGGTGATCGACGCCGAGCAGCGACTGGTGGGCATCATCACGCTGCGCGATCTGGTGCAATGGATGGTGGAACACACGCTGGCACCGCCAGACGTAAAGGGGGCGGGCTCCCTTTATGCGTAGCACCCGAAGGGCCGTTCCGACAAAGGGAGCCTGACCCGAATGGTAAAAAAGGGCAAACAAGAGTGTAAACAGGTAAACAAGGGCAAACAGGAAGGTAAACAAGGGTAAACAAGGGACAGTCACCTATTTCTTCTGCTTTCGGCTCGACCTCGGACTTCCGGCCTTCCCGGTCTTCTTCGCCTTGGGCGGTCGGCCGACCGGCAAGGGTCGTAGCCGCCGGCTCAGCCGGTATTCCAGCTTACTCAGAAAACTATCTGTCGCCAGAGGCCGGCCGGTGTGCGTGCTCAGTCGCAGGTTACGCATCTCTTTTTCATCCTGCGGGTCGCGAAGCTGCTTCTGCCACCGGGCCGGACGCCATTCGCGCGACCACGCCGCCAGATCCAGTAGGCCGGTGTCATCCTGCTGTCCGGTGTGCGAAGCCGCGCTGGACCACGGGTATCGCCAGGCCAGCCGCACCATCCGGGCGCGGACCGGGTTGCGCTCCACGTAGCACATCGCCCGCCAGGTGTGCACCTCGTCCAGGGCGCACGAGTAGAAGCGGTTCTGCCAGAGGTGCCCGCTGCGGCGGTGCATGCGGTTGATGTACTGCGTGTAGAGGAAGTCCGTCCGCCCGATGGCCGCGGCCAGCGACGCCTCGGTGGAGGGGATGGCGACCAGATGCACGTGATTGGTCATCAGGCAGTAGGCCAGCACCCGCACGCCGGCCGCTTCGGAGCGCTCTTTGAGCAGCCGCAGGAACATCCGCCGGTCGTCGTCCACGAAGAAGACGGGCTGACGGTTGTTGCCGCGCTGCGTGACGTGGTGCGGCAGACCGGGCACGACGATTCGGGCGACGCGAGGCATGGCGAACACATTACCACCAAGCCGCGCGGATGTCAATTAAATAGGTGGCTGTCCCTGATTTCCCTGCGCGGATGTCAATTAAATAGGTGGCTGTCCCTGATTTCCGTGGCTGTAGATGAGCATCAGATTCCGGATGTAGATGATGCACGGCAGGAACCCGCCGAGCATGACCACCAGATTGCGCAGGTGCAACCCGTAGATGAACATGCACGCCGCTCCGCCCAGGGAGAGATACCAGAACGCGACCGGCACGGTGCTGCGCTTGCGCTTCTCGCTGACGATCCATTGCCAGAAGAACCGCATGAAGAACAGTCCGTTGGCTCCGAAGCCGAACCAGGTCCAGGGGTCGCGGAGCTGTTCGAGCAATGGCGGGCTGGAGGCGAGCATGCCTGCGGAATGACCCAGCGGTTGTATTTGAGCCGCAGCGGCGAGCGTGAGCAGAGCGGGAGGAACGATCATTTGCCGCAGCACTTCTTGTATTTTTTGCCCGATCCGCAGGGGCACGGATCGTTCCGCCCGACGGTCCTGGGCGACTGAATCGGATCGACGGGCGGCGGCAGCGGCTGGTCGTCCTCACCGGGCAGGCCCGCCTTGGTTACTTTCTTCTTTTCGCTTTGGTTCTGGAAGCGCTTATCGAATCGCCGATCGTCGAGGGGCATAGCGAAGAGACTCCTAAGTGATTCAGGTCAACCGTTGTTCACGAAGCCAAGCGTCCGGGGTCATCGCATCTGTACCTTCAGGGACTCTCTTCAACATCTCGCGGTCCCAAGTGAGTATGATCGATTGCGTATCACGCGCGGTCGCCGAATAACATGCGTCAGCGCCCCGGAGCCTGCAAGTTGTCGCGATATCAGCAGCGACGATAGCCAGCGACGCTGAGAGCGGCACCAGTTCGAGCGATTTGATGCCGCCAATCAGGAGCAGAACACCACGGGCCTCATCGTTGTCGTCAACGCCCCGGGCGATCGCCGCCGCGCATTCCGGCAGGAGCAATGTGGGACTGTATGCAGTATGCCGCGAGGTGAGCAATTCCCTCAAAAAACGTAAACTGGTTGCATGATTAGGGTCCGATTGGAGACAACCGGCCACAAAGACGCTGGCATCGATAACGAGGCTCATCGTCGCATCTCGGAAAGAAGCTCCACCGCTGAAAGCGGCGACTTCCACTTCTTTGATATCTCGCGCGAGAGTTCATCCCACCGGCGCATCCACTCCTCTGCAGTCAGCTCGACCTGCACGCGCGCACCCTCTGGGAGAGCTTCCGCATCATCGAGTTCGATCTTGCCGCCTCTGACGGTTCCGTGATACACCATTCGCTCACACCTGCACATGACCGACGACTCGCCGGTTCTGACCGGCCGGACTGCCAGACAACCTTGTAAAATTATTATAGCGGATCATGCCTTCCTGCCGTGACATTGTTTGTATTTCTTGCCCGATCCGCAAGGGCAGGGGTCGTTGCGGCCGACGCGGGGCTGCTCGCGGCGGATGGTGGCGATTTTGGCTTCGCCTTGGGCGCGCATGGCCGCGTCCCGATCGGCACTGCTGAAACCCGCGCCGGCGGCTGAGTCGTGCCGCATCTGCATCTGGGGCGAGGGCCGGCCCGGACCTCCGCCGGTCGTGGTCGTTCCTCCTCCGCCCGCTCCATCGACGCCCGCGGACACCTTGAAGATCATATCGGTCACGCGGTCGCGGATGATCTTCCACATCTGCTCGAACAGGTCGCGGCCCTCAATCGCGTACTGGCTCTGGGGGTGCGTCTGATCGCCGCCCATCGGCCGCTGCATGATCGCGTGCTTGAGATGGTCCATCTCCAGCAGGTGGTCCTTCCAGCCCTGATCGTAAATCCGCAGCAGCACATATCGCTCGAGCTGCGTCAGCTCCCAGCGGACCAGCTCGCGGCCGGCCTGTCGGAGGATCTCGCGTGGGTCGTGATCCGGCGACTCCAAGGCGCCCACATCGACGGCGTGGCCAAACCGTTTGACGGCCCATTCCTTCAGTTCGCCATTCGGGGAAGTGCCGGTCGCCGGAGTGATGAGTACCGGCTGCTGCTCCCTGACCCCTGTTCCCTGTTCCCTGTTCCCAAAGCGGGAGAGCGCCTCATCGATTTCCTTGTCCAGCACGCCGTTTTCGAGGAAGTTGCGCGTGAGTGAGACCAGCTCATTGGCGATCGCTTCGACCGGCTTGTTCGCCAGCATCTCGGTGGTCCAGCCGGCGTTGAACTTGGAGTTGGCCCAGCCGACGATTTCCTGAAGGGCGTAGACGTTGTCGGTGCCGGCGTTCTCGAACGCGCGGTTGATCAGCGTCTCGACGGGGTAATAGATTTCCCGGCGAGCGTACGCTTCGCGCACCTTGTCGCGGAGGATTTTCGCGACCTCCTGCGCCGAGCCCTCCACGAGTTCATCGCTCTTCAGTTCGATGCTGAACTTGGCCCTCGCCCAGTCGGTCAGCGCCCGCCGGCCGTACTGCGGATCGAGGTAGGCCTCGATCGGCGAGAGATCAACCTGGTCGTAGTGCGCGTCCGCCGCCTCGATCAGCAGCTCCTCGATCTCCGGCGGCTCCATCTTGCGCATCTGGTTCTGCGTGATGGACACGCTGAACATGCGCTGCGCCCACTTGAGCAGCCCGCCCACGTCCCACGCCGACGACGGCTCATCCTGATCGATGTACTCGCCGAGCGACGTGTGGATGGCGTCGCGGATTTCGTCCTTGGCCTTCTCGCGGATTTTGCGTTCGAGGTACGCGGCATCTTCGTCGTTCAGCAGCTCGTGCTCGATCTGGAGATCGAGCGTGCTCTTGCACCAGTCGCTGATGCGGCGGGCGGTGTAGTCCTCGGCCAGATAGTCAATCACCACCTGATCGATAACCTCATCGATCATCCGCCAGATGAGATCGCTGAGCCGGCGGCCCTCCAGGATGCGCTGCCGCTCGCTGTAGAACGCCCGCCGCTGGTAATCCATCGGCTCGTCCCATTCGAGCAGGTGCTTGCGGATGGAAAAGTTCCGCTCCTCGACTTTCTTCTGCGCACGCTCGATGCCCTTGCTGATGCGCTTGTCTTCGAGGCTGACGCCTTCGGTGAAGCCGAGCTTCTCCATCATCTTGAGCATCCAGTCGGGCATGAACAGCTTGAGCAAATCGTCCTCCAGCGAGAGGAAAAAGCGGCTGGAGCCGGGGTCGCCCTGCCGGCCGGATCGGCCGCGGAGCTGATTGTCGATGCGGCGGGCTTCGTGGCGCTCGGTGCCGATGATGTGCAGCCCGCACGGCGAATTCAGCGAACAAATCTTGCGGCCCAAGGCGGGGAAGCGCGGGTCGAGCTTCGGTTTGAAGCAGTGGGCGCAGTTGGTGGACGGGTCATACTCCGGGCAGTTGATGCAGCACTTGGTGCTGCCGATGGGGAATAGCGCGAGTGACGATTCCGGCGTATTCGGCTGCATCTCGAGCACGTCGAGCGGCACCTTGCAGTCGGGGTTGACTACGCCGGCTTCAAGCTTGATGTCCGTACCGCGGCCGGCCATGTTGGTGGCGATGGTGACGTTGCCGAGCGGCGTCTTGTCGTTGCCGCGGGTCGGCGGATGCCGATGGCCCGCCTTGGCGACGATCTCGGCCTCGCGGGCGTGATTTTTGGCGTTGAGCACCTCGTGCTCGATGCCGTAGGTCCGCTCCAGCAGCTTCGACAGCTTCTCTGAGTTCTCAACAGAGGTCGTACCCACCAGGATCGGCCGGCCCATCGCCAGCCGCCCCATGCAGAAATCGTACGCCTCCATCATGAACTGGACGGCCTCGGTATCGCCGTTCTCGGCGTTGTTGAACCGCTCAAGGGCCTGATCGATCCGCTCCTCCTTTTCGCGAATCTGCTCCGGCGTCAGGCCCTGTTCCAGCGCGACGATCGGCCGCAGCCGCCTGAAGATCTCCGCCAGCAGGAAGGGATCGTTCGGCCGGCCCTTGCGGTGCATCTCGTGGATTTCCTCCACGATCATCTCGTATTTGCCCTGGATCGTGCGGTAGATCTTGTCGTTGTGCTCGAGGCGGTTTACGGGGCGGTTCGTGGGGATGGCGACGACTTCGAGCTTGTAGATTTTCATGAACTCGTCCGACTCGGTCATGGCCGTCCCGGTCATGCCGGCGTTCTTCGCATACAGCTTGAAAAAGTTTTGAATGGTGATGGTGGCGAGCGTCTGCGTCTCTTCCTTGACCGGCACCGCCTCCTTGGCCTCGACGGATTGGTGCAGCCCGTCCGACCACTGCCGCCCGTGCATCAACCGGCCGGTGAACTCATCGACGATGATCACCTGGCGGTCCTGCACGACGTATTCCTTGTCGCGCTCGTAGACTACGTGCGCCCGCAGGGCGTTCTCCAGCAGATGCGGCACTTCCATGTTCGCGCCGACGTAGAAGCTGCCGATGCCGGCTTCGTCCTGCGCGTGGGCCACGCCGTCATGCGTGAGGTGAACCTGCTTGCGATCGCGCTGTACGACGAACAGTTGCTTGTGCAGGATGGCCTCGGCTTCGTCCTCCGTTAGCATCGCCGGATCGACGCGGAAGCGCTTGCGGGCATCATCGAACTTCGGGTTCTTCAGCAGGTCCTCCGGCAGTTTGTCGCCCCAGTCGGCGATTCGTTTGACGGTCTCGTTGTTGAGCACCCCCTGTTCTCGCACCAACGATCGCGCCAGCGCGTCGGACCACTTGTAGCGGCTGACGTCGTCGTGCGCCGGCCCGCTGATAATGAGCGGCGTGCGGGCCTCGTCGATGAGGATCGAGTCCACTTCGTCCACGATGGCGAAATCGAGCCGGCCCTGGACCTGCTCCTCCTTGCGGATTTTCATGTTGTCGCGAAGATAGTCGAAGCCGAACTCGCTGTTGGTGCCGTAGGTGAGATCGCACGCGTAGGCCTGCCGCCGGATGCCTTCGTGGCCGCCGGGGTCCTGCTGGGCCTGGATAAAGCCGACGGTGGCGCCGAGCAGCTCGAAGATCGGCCGGGCGAACTCGGCGTCGCGGCGCACGAGATAATCGTTCACCGTGACAATGTGCACCTTCTTGCCCTGGAGGAATTTCGTGTACGCCGCGAGGTGACAAACGATGGTCTTGCCCTCGCCGGTCTTCATCTCGGCGACGTTACTCTCATACAGGACCTGCCCGCCGATGAGCTGGCAGTGGAAGTGCTGGTGGGCTTGCGCGCGATCCGACGCCTCGCGCAGGGCGGCGAACGCTTCGGGCAGCACGCCGGCCACCGGTTCTCCAATGGCCAGCCGCTGCTTGAGCTCCGCGGACTTGGCCAGAAGCTGCTCCGGCGTGAAGGCGCGGTACTCCGCCTCAAACTCCATCACCCGGTCAGCGATGGTGCCGAATCGCTTGAGCAAACGCTCGTTGCGCGTGCCGAAGACCTTGCGAAACACTCTGCCAAGAGTATCGATGACGATCACGTTATGGTTCCCTGTCCAACAGTAGGGTGGGTCAGCAGACCCACCAAAATCACCTGTTTCGGCCATTGATGGGTCTGCTGACCCACCCTACTTGTTGAAAGTTTCAATTGGCGTGAGCGCTGCTCATCCGCATGATGTGCAGCCACAGGGCGAGCGCGACGACCGCCATCCCGACGTTGAGGGCGATCTGGCCGACGCAGTATGTCTGCATCGGGTGGGAGGGCTTGTTGTCGGGATCGACGTGCGTGGTCATTGGGCCGGAATCGCAAACGGCGATGGCGTGGATTATCGGCCGGGCGTGCGGGCAGCGTGCGGACACGCGGGCAGCCAGGACCGCCAGGTGCAGAATCGCGGCCATGGCGGCCAAACCCATCGACGAAACCCGCACACGAGGCGGGGCCGCCCCGACATCTGACCGGCTTGAAAATACGTTGAATCCCATTGCCCCAGATTATAACCGCAATGGCGAACGTGACAAACGGTTCGCGTGGGCCGAAAAACCCCCGGATTTGGGTTGACAAGCCGCCTCGATCGTGGTTTAATTGTTACTGAGTAGGTCAAGCCGCCTCAAACAGGGAGAGAGGCTTGCCTCATTTGGCAACGATGTGACCGCGAAGTGACAGCAGCGCCTGTCCGCGCGGGAAAAAGGGAGAGAGAGAAATGGGCTATGCGCCGCGCGCACTGCGGCTTCCCGTCAATGGCTTGGCGGTTGCCATCCTTATTTTGATCGCATCGAGCAGACTGATCGCGGGGCCGTTGCTCACGCCGATCGCCAGCACTTTCGATTCAAACGCCGACGGTTGGGTGGCCATCGACAACGGCGCGAGTCTGGGCACATTTATCGGCTCAGGTGGCAGTCCTGGCGGTTTCTTCAAGATTGGGGACGCGAACCAGTTCGGCGCGGATAAATTCAAAGCCAATGCACCGGCCAAGTTCCTGAACAGTATCAGCGCCTACGATGGCGGGACCTTCTCGTTCGACGTCTATGTCTTCTCCAGCGGCACCTTCGACAACAGCGGCTTCGGGACGGTGCGACTCATCGGGCCGGGGGGGACGGCTTCGCTCGACTTTGCCGCTGCCAATCCGGCGGCTCATGTGTGGACCACCTACTCCAAACCATTCGCCGCCGCAGATTGGGGAGTCTCGCAGGCGACATGGTCGGCGATCCTGGCCGATGTCGACAGCTTTACCATCGAGCTGGAAGCCATGAGCGGCGACGACTCCGCCGGCGTGGACAATGTGACGCTCACCCCGGAACCCACGGCGTCGCTGCTGCTCGCGATCGCCGGTCCATTCCTGATGAGGCGAAAGCGCCTTTCATCCCGCTGAATCATCCTTGTGCGGTGGCCGATGCATGAGTGAAGCGATGATGCCCGCCGCCAGTGCTGCCACGATGATGATCAGCGAAACCCACGTGTCGATCTTCACCAGGCCCGGCGAGATCAGCATCTTCACGCCGACATACATCAACAGGAACACCAGGCTGTACTTGAGATAATGGAACAGCTCGATCATGCCGGCCAGCGCGAAATACATCGACCGCAGGCACAAAATGGCGAACACGTTCGACGTGAACACGATGAACGGATCCAGCGTGATCGCGAAGATGGCGGGGATCGAGTCGACGGCGAAGAGGACGTCGGTGCTCTCCACGATGAGCAGCGCGAGAAACAGCGGCGTAATCGCCCTCCTGCCGTCCATCCGCACGAAGAATTTTTCGCCCTCGAAGGTTGGCGTGACGGGGTAGAGCTTTCGGGCGATCCGCACCAGCGGGTTGCGATCCGGCTCGACCTTCTCCTCGTCGGCGAGCAGCATCTTGATTGCGGTGACGATCAGCAGGACCCCGAAAACATAGATAAACCAGTGGAGCTGTTTGATCAGCTCGGTCCCGGCCAGGATCATGAATCCGCGCATGACCAGGGCCCCGAGGATGCCCCAGAAGAGCACGCGATGCTGGTGGATGCGATCGACTTTGAAATATGCGAATATCAGGGCGATGACGAAGATGTTGTCCATGCTGAGCGACATCTCGATGACATAGCCGGTGAAGAAATCGATGGCCGCCGTCGCCCCGCGAGAGTTGAAGAACAATTCCAGGGGGGTCGGAGCTTTGCTGGCGACGCTGAACCAGTCGCGTTCATAAGCGAAATACACGAAAACCGTAAAGAACAGTGCCAGCACCACGCACAGCCCGGTCCACCGCAGGGCCTCGGCCGTGCGAATCACGTGCGCTTCGCGGTTGAACACGCCGAGATCGAGTGCCAGCATCAGCAGCACGAACAGGATGAAACCGATCCACAGCAAAATCGTCATAGTCGCTCCCGCCATGCGTCAGGTCGCCGCACCACAATAACCGCTCACCGTCCGTCGTCGAGTCCCGCGCTCGCATTAAACCCCCGGACAGGCCTGCCCGGGGCTTTGAAGAAGCGATGAAATAACCGGGGCGCGCGAAAAAGTCCCAGAAAATCCGATTCCGTGGCGGTTAAATCAAGTCGCGGGTCCGAATATCCGAATCTACATCTATCCGGCCGCGGGCGGCGCAGACGGTTGCCGGCCGCGTTTACGTCTGGGAAGGATCAGGCGCGAAGATGTCAGACGTTCAGCTCGTTCTCGATTGTTCGGCGCGTCAGCCCCTGCGGCAGGCCGCCCCGAAGCGAGCGAACGGCCGCGTGGCGACGTTGAAGCGGATGCGCGAGGAGATCCAGCGGCTCCGCGAGCGCGATGCTGAAATGACCGGGGCGGCGCGCGAGCGTGAAGAGCAACTTCGCCTCGCGGGCCAGGTTCAGTCGGATCTCCTGCCGGGCGCGACGTTCGATGCGAGCCCGCTCAGCGTGCACACACTCTATTTGCCGGCCGATCACATCAGCGGCGACATCTACGACGTGCAGCGGCTCGACGAGGACCACTTCAGCTTCTCGATCGGCGACGCCAGCGGGCACGGCCTGCCCGCCGCGCTGCTCACCTTCCTGATCAGAAACTCGTTCCGCGGTCGGGAAATGGTGCACGGCTCATGCCGGATCATTGAACCGGCCGAACTGCTCCGGCGGCTCAACGAAGAGCTGCTCAGCACCGGACTCTCGCATTGTCAGTTCATCACCGGCCTGCATGCGATCTTCGACCGCACGAGCCATCAGATCCGCTGGGCGCGGGGTGGTTCGCCCTATCCGATCCTGCTGCGGCCGGGCGAACGACCGCGTCAGATTCGCAGCGGCGGCAGCCTCATGGGCGTGCTGGTGGACCAAACATTTGAGACCGTGACCCACCAGCTCGAACCGGGTGACACGCTGCTCTTCTACACGGATGGGCTGGAAGCGCTTCTTCTCGACCGGCATTTGTGTTGCGGCGAATCGGCGATCCTGCGGTCGGGATGGCTGGAGGAGATCGCCGTGAATGGTCCCGAAGCGGCCCTGGCCGACATCCGCGAGCGCATCGAAAGCGGCGAATACCCTGCCCACGGCCTTGACGACGACATCACCGCCATGGCCATCCGAATGAATTGAATCACTCCTGCTGAACCCCAGTGGCCCGATGCAGGGGTACTGGGGCTTGTCCCACCCGACCGCGGATGATTTAATAGCGGAAGCAAACGAGGAAACCAATGCTGCTCGAATACATCCAGGCCGCAATGGAACGGGCCGAATACGAAATCCTGCCGGACGACGGCAGCTATTACGGCCGAATCCCGGGGTTCAAGGGCCTATGGGCGAATGCTCGGACGCTGGAAGAATGCCGGCGGGAATTACAGGGCACGCTCGAAGACTGGCTGCTTCTGGGGATACGGTTTGGCGACCGCCTTCCGGTGGTCAATGGAATCCGACTGAAAGTCCCCAAAGCTTCCCAGAAGGCGGCGAGTTGATCAGAGCGCCAGCCATTCTTTCAAGGACACGCCGATCTCCCTCAGGATTCTTTGAGGGACCCCGGACCGCACATTAGAATGCCGGCACCCCTTGAGAACGGGTTATGAGACTGGAGCGCCATCAATATGGCTCGCCCACACAGTCTTGGATCGATCGGTGCCGGCAACATGGCCGAGGGGATTGTTGCGGCCGTTTTGCAGAAGAAGATGTATGCGCCGGCGGCGATCGTGGTGTCCGATCCGGTGGCTGAGCGGCGGGAGCTGTTCGCGCGGCAGTACGGCGTGGCGGTCACGGAGGATAACCGGCGGCTGGTGGCGGATTCGGCGGTGGTGATGCTGGCGGTCAAGCCGCAGAGTTTCGAGGAAGTCGCGGCCAGCGTGGCGGATGTGACGCGGCCGGATCAATTTTTCATCAGTATCATGGCCGGCGTGAGCACGAAACGAATCGAGGCGGCGTTACGGCTCAATGAACATGCCTCAACTCAGCACTCAGCACTCAGCACTCAGCACACAGGCGTCCGCGTGGTGCGGGTGATGCCGAATCTGCCCATCCGCGTCGGCGCGGGCATCGCCGGTGTCTGCGCGGGCCGACATGCGACCGCGGAGGATATCGCCGTCGCGCGGGCGATCTTCGATGCCGGCGGCGGCACGGTGCTCCTGAACGATGAATCGTTGATGGATGCGGTGACGGCGGTCTCCGGGTCGGGGCCGGCGTATTTTTACGCCTTCGTCGAGGCGATGGTGGCGGGCGGCGTGGCCTGCGGGCTTTCCGAAGCCGACGCGCTGAAGCTCGCGGAACATACGTGCCTCGGAGCGGCCAGGATGATGCTCGAAACCGGCGAGCCGCCCGCGGAGCTTCGCCGCAAAGTGACCAGCAAGGGCGGCACGACGCAGGCCGCACTCGAACACATGGAGCAATGCGGCGTGAGTGCGGCGATACGCGATGCGGTCAAGGCGGCGTTTCAGCGCGGGCGCGAGTTGGGAAGCTGAACTGATTGCGAATTGCGAATTTCGGATTGCGGATTGCAAGATGCGGATCGAAGCGAGAAAGGCGGACGAGCAGACGTGTTGAATCCTGATTTGAACCCGAGACGTATTGCAGCATCGATGGTTGGGATCATCTTTGCCACGCTTTTGCTTACAGGATGTGACAGCAAGGGCGGCAAGGACCAATCCGGCTCGGCTCCCACAACTCAAGCCGGCCAGATCACCATCGCCGTCATCCCCAAGGGCCTCACGCACGAGCACTGGAAATCTGTGGAAGCGGGCGCTCAGCAGGCTGCGCGGGAAGCCGGCAACGTGAAGATCGTCTGGCAGGGGCCGCCCAAGGAGGACGATACCAATCAGCAGATCAACCTGGTGCAGAGCTTTGTGAGCAGCCGCGTCGATGGCATCGTGCTCGCGCCGCTCAGCGATCAGGCGCTGGTCGCTCCGGTGCGGATGGCGGTCAAAGCCGGCATCCCCGTGGTCATCATCGACTCGGGGCTTCGCGGCAAGGTCGGTGAGGATTTTGTCGCGTACGTCGGCACCGACAACTTTAACGCGGGGAAACTCGGCGGCGGGCGAATGGCGGAGCTGCTCGCCAGCGCAGCGTCCGCCCCCAGCGTAGCGCCGGCCCCCAGTGGCCGGCGGACCGTGCTGCTGCTGCGTTACGCCGAAAGCTCGGCCAGTACCAACGAGCGCGAACAGGGCTTCCTGGAGGCGTTGAAAGTGTTGGCCCCCGACGTGAAGGTGATCGATCCGCCGCAGTATGCCGGCGCCGACGTGAACTCCGCCAAGAAGGCGGCCGAGAACATGCTCACCGCCCACGCCGGCAAGTTCGACGCGATCTTCTGCCCCAACGAATCGAGCACCGAGGGCATGCTGCTGGCCATGCAGGACCGCCAGCTCGGCGGGAAGGTGAAGTTCGTCGGGTTCGACCGCAACCAGCGGCTGCTCGACGCCATTAAGGCCGGCGTGCTGCACGGCGTCGTGGTGCAGAACCCGATCAAGATGGGCTACCTGGGCGTCAAAACGCTGCTCAAGCACCGGGCCGGCGAGAAGGTGGATGAGAAGATCGACACCGGGGCGGTGCTGGTCACGGCGGACAATCTGAACGAGCCTGAAATTCAGAAGCTGGTCCACCCGGTATTCGACAAATAAACACACATTTGGCCGCCGAGCTCGCTCAGCGCGTTACTCCTCCGTCTGCCCACGAACCCCGGTTTTTCACCCGCTCCCGGTATCGCTATCATACGGCGTTATGAGCGACATCCGCATCAAACGTTGGCGCGAGAATCGCTGCTCTGAAAATGCCCCAACGGGGCTATGTCCTCCAGCCCAGGGTTGCGCCGCAGGCGCTACCCTGGGTCTGCGTACCGTACGTATTGGCAACCCCAACGGGGTTGCGTCACAACCCCGTTGGGGTTGTCTGGCCCGGGCGACCCGTTCCCAGGGTAGCCGCTGCGCGGCAACCCTGGGCTGGAGGGCGCGACGCCGTTGGCGTGAAAGCTCTTTCCATTCAGAATGTCGTTGCCAACGGCAACATGTGTCCCGGTGCGAGAATCATTTCTCGCCCCCATCAAAAGCCTGTTGGTGCGAGCATCCCTTCTCGCACGCACACACGCCGGAATCCTTTCCTGCGATGTCCGAGGAATAGAAACGACATGGCCGACATCCGCATCAAACGTGCCCTCATCGCCGTCTACGACAAGACCGGCATCGCCGAGTTCGCCCGCGCCCTGGTGGACGAGTTCGACATCGAGATCATCAGCACCGGCGGCACGGCCAAACACCTCAAGGACGCCGGAATCCCGGTCACGATGGTTGAGGAAGTCACCGGCTTCCCCGAGCTGCTCGACGGCCGCGTCAAGACGCTGCATCCGAAGATCCACGCCGCCATCCTCGCCGACCGTAGCAAACCCGAGCACATGGAGCAGCTCGCCGCACACAACATTCAGCCCCTCGATATGGTCGTCGTCAACCTTTACCCCTTCGCGCAAACCATCGCGAAACCCGACTGCCGCTTTGAAGATGCCATCGAAATGATCGACATCGGCGGCCCCTGCATGCTCCGCGCCGCCGCGAAAAACCACTCCGGCGTTCTCGTCGTGCCATCCACGAGTGATTATTCCAGAATCCTTGAAATGTTGCGTGCCAACCAGGGACGCTCCACGCTCGAAGAGCGATTCCTCGGTGCACAGAATACATTTTTCTGGACGAACTATTACGACCTCGAAGTGAATAACTATCTCGCGCACGAAGCCATGAGACGACGAGAGGAACCGTCTCTTTACCCAATGCCTGCTGCGCTGCACCTCCACGGCGAAGACAGGCTGCGCTACGGCGACAATCCCTTTCAAAAAGCGAGTATCTGGCATATTGACCGAATGGTCGGGTTTGAAACCGAAGCCCCAATGACCTTTGACGAATGTGACATCGTCATGCCGGGCCTCGGGTGCTACGGCGGCGAAATGTCCTTCAATAACTACGTCGACGGCGACGCCGCCCTCTCGCTCATAAAGGAACTCACCCGCGCGCCCCTCTCGGGAAAACACGCCGTCGCCTTCATCAAGCACACCAACGCCTGCGGATGCGCCATCGGCGACGATCCCATTGACGTCTACCGCCGCGCCTACCTCGGAGACCCCATCGCCGCCGCCGGTGGTGTCCTTTGCGTGAACTTCCCCGTCACCCGCGATATCGCCGACACTGTCATGAACTCCTTCTCAAAATGGGGAAAAGCCGCCGGCGCCGCCTTTTTCAAACTCGACGTTTGGATCGCGCCCCATTTTGACAAGGACGCCATCGAACTCATCACCACCCCCACCGAAAAACGAAAATGGGGCGCTGAGTGCCGCCTGATCTCTCCGGGCCGTATGGACACCCCGCCCGACCCCAACGACCTCGACTACAAGAAAATCACCGGCGGAATCCTCATCCAGACCCGCGACCTCCTCGGCCTCAACGAAGACCAGTGGAAAGTCGTGACGAAGCGAACGCCAACTGAATCTGAAATTTCAGATTTGAGATTGGCCTGGCTGATCTGCAAGCACACCAAAAGCAACGCGATCACCATCTGCCGCGACGGGATGTTGATCGGCAACGGGGCCGGGCAGATGAGCCGCGTGAAGAGCTGTGATCTGGCGATTCAACTGGCGCGTGAGAGCGGGCATGGCGACAAATTGATGGGCGCGGTGGCGGCGGGCGAGGCGTTCTTCCCCGTTCCGGACGGCCCGCAGAAGCTGATCGACGCGGGCATCACCGCGATCATTCACCCCGGCGGCAGCAACCGCGACGCCGAAACCGTCACCGCCTGCGACGCCGCCAACGTCGCGATGATCGTCACCGGCACGCGGCATTTCAAACATTGATCCGCAGATGACGCAGATGGGCGCAGATGAAAAACGATCCCCGTCTGCGTTCAATCTGTGTTCATCTGCGCAATCTGTGGATGATCTTGCGGCTATGCGCTGAGAGCGGGCGTTTCGGCTTCGGCTTCGATCAGTGCTCGTGTCCGCTCGAAACCCTCCGGCGGGGGGATCACCCCTTTGTCCACAAAATACCGCCGCTGATACTGCGTGTAGTAAACAGATATGTTGGCCAGTTGCTCCGGCGGGTACTTCAATACGGCGGTGTGGTGCTGAGCCGCGTATTCGGCCACATCGCGACGGTGGGCCACGATCATCGCCTCCAGCGTCATGTCCGGCCGGCCGCGGAAAACCAGTTGCGGCGGAGCGTGGGCGCCGCCGTCCGGCAGCGAAATATCGCCGGTGTGCAGCGACGTGCCGTCTTCGAAAACGCTCACGCAGACCGTGCCGCGAAAGTCCCGCTTCCGCAGCCACCCGGACTCGAGCTTGCGATAGACATCCACCTCGATAAAGACATCCGCCTGCGGGCACGAATAAAACCGGGCATAGTTGGGGCACTTCCCGTGCACGGTCTGATAATCTCCGACGGGCGAGAACCCCGGCCGGCGGAGAGCTTCATCCTGGCGATCGAAAAACGCGCGAACGTCGGGCGGCACGTCGTCCGGCTTGAGCGCAACCGCCTCCAGATATCCAAGCCGGACCGGACGAAAGAACCTCCACACGATCGCGGTCACAACCAGTCCGGTCAGGCAGTCCACGATGTTGAACCGCCCGTCCGCTGCGAGCATGTGGATGGAACCCATCGTTTCCGCTGACAGCAGTGCCTGTATGTCGAGGAGCATAAGGTCACACCTCCCGCCAGCAGATCGGCTGTTCCGCCTTGCTCGTTGCGGACCGATACGTTAAATCTGCGCGGCATGGCGACATTCGCGGCCATCGATCTGGGCGCCGAAAGCGGGCGGGTCGTGCTCGGTGCATTATCGGGCACCAAGCTGGAGCTTGCCGAGGTCCATCGCTTCGCCAACGGGCCGGTCCGCACCGGCGACGAGCTGCACTGGGACGTGCTGCGGCTCTGGTCGGAGATGAAAGTCGGCGTGGGCAAGGCGGCTGCGGCGGGCGGCGAGCTGCGCGGCGTCGGCATCGACACGTGGGGCGTGGACTTCGCCCTGCTCGGCCGGCACGATACGCTGCTGGGCAACCCGTTTCACTATCGCGACGCTCGCACCGACGGCATCCTCGAACGCGCGTTTCAGATCGTGCCGCGCGAGGAAATCTTCCGACAGACTGGCATCCAGTTCATGCAGTTCAACACGCTGTTCCAGTTGCTCGCGATGCGGTTGGCCGGCTCGCCGCTGCTCAATGCGGCCCAAACGCTGCTGATGATGCCCGACCTGTTCAACTTCTGGTTCACCGGCCGCAAGTGCTGCGAGTTCACCGACGCAACGACCACGCAAGCCTTCGATCCACGTGCTGTAGCGGCCGGGCTCCGTACCGGCCGAACCGAGCCCGAAGCGCAAGCGAAGGTTTCAGTCGAGGGTGCCCCGGACATTATCAATCTCAGAGGTGGATGGGCCGCCGACCTCATCGCCCGCTTCGGGATTCCCACGCGCATCTTCGGTGAGATCATCCCCGCGGGCACCGTGCTCGGCCCGCTGCGCTGCGACATCGCCGACGAACTGAACGCGCGCGACGTGCCCATCATCGCCCCGGCCACGCACGACACCGGCTCCGCCGTCGCCGCCGTCCCGGCCACCGGCGATCGCCCGTGGGCGTTCCTCAGCTCCGGCACCTGGTCGCTGATGGGCGTGGAGCTGGCAGCGCCGGTCATTGACGAGCGGTCGCTCCGCTATAACTTCACCAACGAAGGCGGCGTCGGCGGGACGTTCCGCTTCCTCAAGAACATCATGGGCCTGTGGCTGGTGCAGGAATGCCGGCGGACGTGGGAGCGTGCGGGCCAAAGGTACGAATACGCGGAACTCGGCGACCTCGCCGCCGCCGCCAAGCCGTTCGCTGCGATCATCGACCCCGACGATCCGTCGTTCCTCGCCCCCGGCGACATGCCCGGCCGCATCGACGCCTATTGCCACCGCACCGGGCAGTCGCCGCCCGCCGGCCCCGGCGAGACGATCCGCGCGTGCCTCGAAAGCCTCGCCCTCACCTACCGCCAGACGCTGGCCCGCATCGAGGAATGCGCCGGCCGGCACATCGAAGTCATCCACGCCGTTGGCGGCGGCATTCAAAACAAACATCTCTGCCAATGGACCGCCGACGCGACGGGTCGCCCGGTCATCGCCGGCCCCGTCGAAGCCACCGCCGTCGGCAACGTCATCGTCCAGGCCATCGCCACCGGCGCGCTCAACACCATCCGCGATGCCCGCGAACTCGTCCGCCGATCGTTCGAGCTGACCACCTACGAACCTATCAACCCCGTCCGCTGGGATGAACCCTACGCGAGATTCCAGCATTTGAGGATGACGGACTTGACATGATATGCTAAATATGGCATAATATGATGGATGAGAGAAAGCCGCTTCGCTGGATTGGTTCGACTCTGGATGATCTTCGGGAGTTTCCCGATGGGGTCCGAAGGGTGATGGGCTACGCGCTTGACGTTGCTCAACGAGGAAGTAAGCACCCGGACGCGAAGCCGTTGAGGGGATTCGGAGGGGCTGGTGTATTGGAAATCGTGGACGAGTACCACGGCGATACGTATCGGGCCGTTTACACCGTTCGCTTTGCGGGGGCAGTTTATGCGCTTCATGCGTTTCAGAAGAAATCGAAGTCGGGCATTGCCACGCCCAGGCACGAGATCGAGTTGGTAAGACGACGTTTGAAGATGGCACAGAAAGATTACGAACGATGGTCCGCCGCGCAAAGGTAGAAACCATGAGGAAGAAACATGACGATAATCGAGTAACCGAAAGCTCCGGGAATGTCTTTGCCGACCTGGGATTACCCGATGCAGAGGAAGCTTTGGCGAAGGCCCGGCTCGCTCAGCGCATCGCCGCCGTGATCGAGAAGAAGAAGCTGACCCAGGTGCAAGCCGCTAACCTTCTCCGCATCGATCAGCCCAAGATATCCGCTCTTCTTCGCGGGCGACTCACGGGCTTCTCAACCGAACGTCTCTTCCGGTTCCTCAATGCGCTTGACCAGGACATCGAGATCGTGATCCGCGAAAAGCCGCGCCGCGCCCGCCGCGATGCCACCGTGAGCGTCGTCCCGGCCTGAGAACCCTCAATCGTGAATAGTGCCTCGGAATCTCTCCTGACCGAATGTCCCTGGTGCGGCTATCCACCTTCGTGATGACTACGACTGTCCTCACAAGCTCTGCTTCCAGCCGCTCTGCGGGAGATGACGACGTGGTGAGCCGGATGTAAGGTTTGAGAAGCTCGGTTCGTGAACGAAACACGGCACATGCGGAGATGCGAAAGGAGCCGCAATGAGCGACATCAAGACAGTTTTCGGTTTCGGCGAGGTGATGGTCCGGCTGTCACCGGTCGGGCCGCAGGCGTTCGGCGATTCGAACATGATCCAGTTGACCGCAGGCGGCTCCGAGGCCAACGTCGTCGCCAAGCTCGCGTGCTACTCGCCGCAGTTCCGCGGCGAACTGATCTCCGCCTTCAACGACGATCTCGCGGGCCGCGCGATCCTGGCCGACCTCCAGAAGTACAAGGTCGGCACTGCGTACACGCGCTGGACAAAGAACCAGCGCAACGGGGTCTACTATCTCGAACAGGGCCTCGGACCCATCGTCGCCCGCGTCGATTACGACCGCGCGGGTGCGGCCATCGCGCAGCTCGACCCGGACGAATCCCTCTTCGAGCCTCTCTCCGGCGCATCGGCGCTGTTCGTGAGCGGCATTACGCCCGCCCTCAGCGCCAAATGCGCGAAGAACACGGAATTCGCCCTGACCAAGGCCAAATCGTGCAATGTGCCGGTATTCTTCGACGTGAACTTCCGCAGCAAGCTCTGGTCGCCAGAGAACGCCCGGAAGGCGATTGAAGCCTACCTGGAGCGGGGCTGGATCACCGCGCTGATCACCACCGAAACCGACGCCCGGACGGTGTTCGGCATCGACCACGGCGTCGATGACGATTCGCCCATCGAAACGCTGATCGACCGCAGCCGCAAAGTGCTCGAAACGCTGGCCGGCCGCTACAGCAGAGAGTCATTGTACGTGCTCACCATCCGCAAGCGGTTGACGAACGAGGTGGGCGTGTGGACTTCCGCGGCCCTTCTGCCCGGCGGCGGTTACGTCGTGGGCGACATCTTCGATTATGTGATCCTCGACCGTCCGGGCGCGGGCGATGCGTGCAGCGCGGGGCTGATCGCCGGCTATCTGGGCATCCAGCGCGACGGCCGCCTCGACGACACGGCCGACCTCGCGCTGCGGGTCAAGACGGGCCTGGATCTCGGCAACCGCACGGCCATCGTCGCCCAGAAGACGATCGGCGACCTCGGCCCGGCGTGGGACGCGGCCATGTACTTCAACCGCGTGAGCGAGAGCAAAGAAATCGCGCGGTGAC
>CAYLLT010000100.1:0-23506 GCA_964384465.1 uncultured Planctomycetales bacterium
ACTGCTCAACAAAGCGGTCCTCGACGGCGGCATAGTCGGGGGTTTCAATTTCAAGTATGACTCCGGGGAGATCCTGCTCGACCCAGGCGATCGGGCCGATGTCGTGGCAGCCATCCCGGCGAATACTCCGGTGGACAGCGTCCTGACGCTGTGGACGCTGGACTTCCAACGCACGGGAGACACCGGTGGGTGGGCGAAAATCGCCACCGTCCCGGTGGCACACTTTAAGGTGACCGGACAGGCCGGCGGAAACCCCTACACGATCACCGCCGGCACAGCGCTGCTCACCGGGTGCGGGGTGTCGGCCGATCTCCTCGGCCCGGCCTGCTGCACGCTCCTCGACCCGTCCACGTTCAATCCGGCCAAGCCGGGGATGGCCAATCCCGAAATCCAGCTCACGAATCCCGGCAACACACTCGGAATCAACGGCATACAGGGCGCGCACGATTTTCCGGGCGACTACACGGGCGTTCCCCACTTCGGCTCGGCGCGCTATGCCAAGCTCGGCGACACGCTGGAGCTGACGGTGAAGAACGCGGTCTCTCCCGGTTCACACCATCCGTTCCATCTGCATGGCTTCTCCATCCAACCGAAAAAGCTGGAGAAGGCCAACTCCCCGACCTATACCTTCGACGAACAGAATCCCGAGTTCAAGGACAACCAGGACGTGCCGGCCGGGTACACACTCACCTACCGCGTCCGCCTCGACGACCGACCCATGATGGACGGTGTGACGATGGGCGGCGGGCTGGGCCGATGGATGTTCCACTGCCACATCTTCCATCACGCCAGCTTCGGCATGATCTCCGAGTTCGTGGTGCTGGACCCGAACGGGAACGAGAAGCCGACCATCAACGCGAACTATCCATCGGTCCAGGTTGACGAGTGCCAGAACCCCACCATGTTCGGCACGTACAACGACCCGGATGGCGACCCGGTCACGTTGACGTTGGAACCGCCGGCGATTGGCACCTTGACCGACTTCGGCTGCGGAGTCTGTGGATGGATGTGGACCTACGACGCGACGAATGGTCCATGGCAGAGCCAGTTCATCTATGTCACGATCACCGACTCGCACGGGCTCAAGGACCAGGTCTCCTTCTTCCTGAAGGCGCCCAACGACTGCGACGATTTCGATCCGTGCACGGCCGACATGTGCGATCCGCAGACGGGCTGCTTCTACACCGGAACGCGGACGGTGGTCGGCCGAAAACTCTTCTACAAAAATTCGTTCTTCGACCATCCCAGCACTGCCTGCAACAGCCTGGTCGGCCAGGTGTGCGATGACAATACCGCCATCGCCTCGGACAAACTGGCGCTCAAGCCGGGCGACACCGCCATTGTGAGCAGCTACAGCAGCTACAGCCGGGGCATCAACGGCCTCATGATCGATGTGAATCCGGTCCAGGGCTGCTCGGCCTTGCCGGCCGGGCCGCTGTCGGCGTCGAACTTCGATTTCCAGGTGGGCAACAGCGCCAATCTGGCCGACTATGTCGATGCGGCGGCCCCGACCAGTATCGAGGTGATCCCCGGCGGCGGGACCATCGGTTCGGACCGTATCAAGATCATCTGGTCGGACAACGCCATTCCCAATACCAATTGGTTGCGGGTGGTGGTCAAGTCCAACGCCAGCGGCGGCAGTATCGACATGGCCGCCGACGATGTCTTCTACTTCGGCCTGGCCATCGGCGAGAGTCTGACCCCGGGTGCTACGCGGGCCATCGTCAATTCGACCGACGAGATCGATGCCCGGAACCACGCGCACAACAGCTTGAAGCGCGTTCCCGTGGCCACCAACTCGCCTTACGCGGTGGCGAACGCGCCGGACTCGAAATACGACTATGACAAGAGCAGCCTGGTCAGTTCGACGGATGAAATCATCGCCCGGAACAACCCGACGAACGCCCTGAACGGTCTCCTGCTGCTGAACCCGGCGCCGTAGCGACGATGATTCACCACCGACCGGCTCCGCCTGTCGGCTTCGCCGCGGCGAGAGGCGCTGAGAACAGGGAGAAGCAATGGAATGGGCCTCAGAGGGTGTATGAGCAGCGGGCGACACATCACGCGCGCCGACCCGCCGCGGAGAAACGACGCTCCGTTTTCTGGTTCAGTGCAGTCTCCGTCCGCCGCACGGCCCCTCTCTGTCTCCGACCCGCTTGAGCCGCCGAGTGCATCATTCGCGATTGTCTTTGCAGTCGGACCGGGCAATTCTTAGAATGCGGCCTCAGGGCCGCTCTACATAATGCTGATTTTCATTACCGGCCGGCAGGGCCGGGCTTGCGACTATCGGCCCGCGGGCGGGCCGCCACGACGCGGAGAAAAGAAGCGGTCACGGACATTTCGTTTCATCCGCTCTGCCTATTTTTATTTGCGCCGGCAGTCGGCGGGGTGCCTTCTGAGTCGCCACCCGCGGGGTGGTTCTGAATCGTGTGCGCTGGTCAGCAGGCGGCTCGGGCGCCGGGCACGTCGGAGACCTGAAACGGATGTGAGCTCAGTCTGCTGTCCTCAAGGACAGAGAAAGAGAGGAATAAGATGATCAAGTCCATCGGTTACTGCGGATTCGGGATCTGTCTGCTGTGCTGGCTCAGCCCGGCATGGGGGGCGACGCCCCTAGGCAGCGGCTGGACGTATCAGGGCCAGATCAAGTTGAACGGAAGCCCGCTCAACAACACCGCCGACCTCAAGTTCACTTTGTATGACGCCGAAACGGTCGGGAACATGATCGGCTCGACCGTATCCAAGACCGGGGTCAGCATCGCGAACGGCCTCTTCACCATTCAACTGGACTTCGGCGTGCTGGTTTTCAACGGCGAGGCTCGCTGGCTGGAGATCGAGGTCCGCAGCCCGGCCGGCGGCGGGACGTTTACCACGCTGACTCCGCGGCAGCCGCTCACGGCCGCGCCCTATGCTCGATTCACTGCGAATGCCGGTTCCGTGCCGTGGTCCGGGCTCACCGGTGTTCCGGCCGGGTTCGCGGACGGAATTGACAACGGGAGCGGCGACGGTTATTCGCTCGACGCCGCCGACGGCAGTCCAGTGGACGCGCTGTTCGTGGACAACGCGGGCAACGTCGGCATCGGCACGACATCGCCGGCTACCAAACTCCACGTGGACGAGAACTCCAACGCCGCCGCCGTTATCATCATCGATTCCGGCGCAACCGCTGCTAATTACTCTGCCATCGACTTTCGTGACCGCGGCGGGCTCAAGTGGGGCCTCGGCAAAGACAGTTCCAACAACTTCTACATCGGTGACCCTTTCAATCCCACTTACCACTTCACCATCTCGCCGAACGGCAACGTCGGCCTCGGCACCAACTCACCGGCGGCAAAACTGGACGTGAACGGGATAACGCGCACGGATGTGTTGCAGATCACCGGCGCCGACCTGGCCGAAAAGTTCCCGGTCTCCGAGCGGATAGAACCGGGAATGGTCGTGGCCATCGACCCTGAGAATCCGGGCAAGTTGTGCCTGGCCCGCGGGGCCTACAACCGCTGTGTGGCCGGCGTGGTGAGCGGGGCGAACGACTTTGCGGCCGGGGCGGTGCTGGGCAATCTGCCGGGGTGCGAAAACGCGCCGCCGGTGGCGCTGTCCGGCCGGGTCTATGTCCGCTGCGACGCGTCGATTGCGTCGATTCAGCCGGGAGACCTGTTGACCACCTCCGACACGCAGGGGCACGCCATGAAGGCGGTTGATTCGGCCCGCGCGCAGGGCGCAGTCCTGGGTAAGGCGATGACGGCGTTGAAGAAAGGCAAGGGCCTCGTACTGGTTCTCGTAAGCCTCCAATAACCAGGGGAGGGAAACAGAAAATGAACTTCGAAATGGTTCTAAGAAACAGGCGGCACAAGGCGAACGGAGGAACAATCCATGGGTGGATCGTCCTCATTTATTTCACGCTGATGGGCGCCTACGTCGAGGGCAATCCCATTCAAGACGAGAACAACAAGCCAGGTACTTCTGCCTGGCAACTGTCCAATCCCTCAACACAGGGTGAAATCGAAGGTTACGCATCGCTGACCAGCATCGATCGTGGCGGATTCATCAACTTATATGTGAGCACAACCGACCCCAGCTACAGCATCGAGGTTTTTCGCATGGGTTGGTATCAGGGACTCGGTGCTCGTCACGTGGCGGGACCAGTTACGCGCCCGGGTATACTTCAGACGATTCCGACTCCCGACCCCACCACGGGACTCGTCGAATGCCACTGGCTCAATCCGTATGTGTTACCAGTACCGTTCAATGCATCAGACCCAACGGACTGGTGTAGCGGGATCTATCTCGCGAAGCTGACAGGTTCACCGAGCGGAAAGCAAAGTTACATCATTTTCGTCGTACGTGACGATGCTCGCCCGTCGGATTTCCTGTTTCAGTCCAGCGTCACCACGGCTGCCGCTTACAACGGATGGGGAGGTAAATCGCTGTACGACTATATGTCCAACAATAATGTTCCTGCAACCAAAGTATCTTTTGATCGGCCCTATAAGCGATTCAGCGACCTTCCCGACCCGGGCTCGTTTGGTGTGGGCGCCGGTGAATTTCTGGTCATTCTCGGAGGGGGCGGACCATCGGCCTGGGAGTATAACATGGTCCGTTTTCTCGAACGCGAGGGCATGGACGTTACGTACTGCACCAATATTGATACCCACGCATACCCCAACCTTCTCCTGTCGCATAGGGCCTTTCTGAGTATCGGTCACGACGAGTACTGGTCCTGGGAAATGCGCGCGAATGTGGAGTCAGCACGCGATCAGGGTGTCGGTCTCGGGTTCTTTTCCGCCAATACCTGCTATTGGCAGATTCGACTCGAGCCCAACTCCAGCGGCGCCCCAAACCGCACCGTCGTGTGTTACAAGTACAAGCCGGATGTATTCACGGAAGACCCGCTGTGGCAAACCGCGGACCACACTCATGTTACCGTCTGGTGGAGGGACGCGGCGGCCGCCAATCGACCGGAAGGAATGCTGATGGGAGTGCAGTCCGCGGGTAGCTGCTGTCTTTATGGAGAGAGTTGTGTGATCTTTGACGCCTCACACTGGATCTGTCACGGCGCGCGAGTCCACAGCAATGACTTGTTGCCTGGATTGGTCGGAAACGAGGTGGATTCTCTGTACACCGGACCTGGCGCTCCGGCGAACGTCGCGATGATCGCGCACTCCCCCTGGCCTTATAATCCGTTTTTCTCTGATTTTACTGTATATACGGTGCCAAGCGGCGCGAACGTGGTTGCAACCGGCACATTCCAATGGAGTTTCGGGCTCGATGACTTTGGAGCGGATGCATCCGTCGGGCCGGTGGTCCGTCCATCCTGGCTCTCCCCCGCCGCCCAGCAGATGACCCGCAACGTGCTGTCACATTTCATCGGCGCCAAATGGGTGAATTTTGGCTACAACGGCACGGAGACGGGGACCATCACTCAGCCCTTCAACACATTAGGCGAGGCAGTTGACGCAATGCCCACCGGTGGCTGCGTGGTCATGAGGCCTGGCTCCTCGACTGAAACGCTCACCATCAGCCGAGCGATGACGCTGGAAGTGTCCAGCGGAGTAGTTTCCATTGGACAATAGGCGTACCGACTGGCGGAGCGGATGGTGAAAGGCGAAGAAAACGGGGAATAAACGGGACATTCTAGAATGCCATTAAGATGGGGCCAGAACGGGGATGATCTGTTTTCTCCCGCGCTTTCGCTCCCGGCGGAGCCGTTTTCAGGCAGCAGGCGCGTAAGATCCGCGTCCGACTTTGGCTCAAGAGCCAGAACGCTCCGCGTGAAGCCAAAGCGGTGTCGCGCCACCGCACTCCAAAACTGGCCCGCTCCCGAAAAAATTGCCACGCCCCATGACTCAATTCTCGCGAACGGGGTTTGCCATACGGTTCGGAAATCCTTAAACTGCGGCCTCAGGGCCGCTCTACATCAAGCTGATTTTCATTACCGGCCGGCAGAGGCCGGGGTTCGGGCAACCGCGTCGCGGGCGGACCGCCACGACGCGGAGGAAAAGAAGCAGTCACGGACATTTCGTTTCTTCCGCTCTGCCTGTTTTCATTCCTACGCTGGCAGCCGGAGGGGAGGCTTTCTGAGTCGCCACCCGCGCGGTGGTTCAGACTCGTGCGCGTTGTTGTGCAAGCGGCTCGGGCGCCGGGCGCGACCGAGACCTGAAGAAAAGAGGATCAAGATGCGGAACGTGAAATGGAATCTGTCGGCGTGCGTCCTCGGGCTGCTGCTGGCGGCGTCGCCGGGCTCGGGGGCGACGTTTACCGTGACGAACCTGATGGACGCGGCCTTTCCCCTTCCGGTGGGCAGCCTGCGCAAGGCCGTCGCGGACGCGAACAACACAGCCGGGGCGGACACGATCGATTTCCAGGCCGGCCTGACCGGCACGATCACGCTGACCAGCGGCCAGCTTACCCTGACCGACTCGGTGACGATCACCGGCCCCGGCGCGAACCTGCTGACCGTCAGCGGCAACAACGTCGGCCGCGTCTTCCTGATCAACCCGGGCGTGACCGCCGCCATCTCCGGCCTGACCATCGCCAACGGAAACGCGGGTGCGGGTAGTAACGGCGGCGGGATATACGGCAACAACGGCAACCTGACGGTGACCTCCTGCAAATTCAGGGGGAACACGGCCAACGGTGGCGGTGGAATGTACATCGACGGCGTCTCCGGCGGGACCAGCGCGACGGTGAGCCACTGCACATTCAGCGGGAACACGGCCCAATTCAATGGCGGTGGGATGTATCTGAACTACGGCAACCCGATGGTGACCCACTGCACGTTCAGCGGGAACACCGGCAGGGGGATACTGAACTACGCCTACCCGGGCCCCTCGACGGTGACCAACTGCATTGTGTGGGGCAACACACCGACAGACATCCACGACCAATCGAGTACCCTCATCCTCACCTACAGTGACACGACGGGGAGCTTCGCCGGCGCCGGCAACATCAACGCCGACCCGCTGTTTGTGGATGCGAACGGGGCGGACAACACCTTCGGCACGGCAGATGACGACCTGCGGCTCTCGGCCGGCTCGCCGTGCATCGACGCGGGCAACAACGCGGCCGTTCCGGCCGGCATCACCACCGACCTGGCCGGCAACCGTCGCTTCGTGGACGACCCCGCCACAGCGGACACCGGCAGCGGCGGCTGCCCCGTGGTGGACATGGGCGCCTTCGAGTTCGCATCGCCGTACGTCGACACGGACGGGGACGGCGTGCAGGACACGTGCGACAACTGCCCGACCGTCGCCAATCCTGATCAGTCTGGCGCTGATGCTGACGGCGACGGTGTCCCCGACGCCTGCGACAACTGCCCGATCACCGACAACGGCCCGATCGAGCCCGGGCAGTCGTTCATCGACCAGGTCTCGCCGCAAACACAGCAGGGCCCGGGGAGCGGGACCAAGTGGCAGGCGTTCCAGGCATTTGCGACCGGGGATCTGACGCAGATCGATGTCGGCCGGCTCAACGGCATCAACACCAACCCCATGCTGCTCAATATTTACGCCGGGCCGAATCCGGGCGCTCCTCTGATTCATCAGGAAGTGCTCAACATTCCGTTCGTCAACCCGGGTGAGTGGAGCCCCATCGTGCTGGGCACGCCGGTCCCGGTGCAGGCGGGCCAGCCGTACACGTTCTTGATCGACGGCGGCTTGATCCTGATGCTGGGCAATTATCCGCAGCCCGGCCTCGATTCTGACCTCGGCCCCGTACTCGACTACGCGTTCCAGACCTACGTGCGTCCGCCGCCACAGTCCGATCTCGACGGCGACGGCGTGGGGGACGTCTGCGACCCTTGTTCGAACCCTCGCGGGATCGCAGGCCGGTACGTGTTCTACAACAATTCCTTCTACGACTCGGCCGCAAGCGCTTGCAACACGCTGGTCGGCCAGACGTGCGGCGACAACACCGCGATCGCGACCGATAAGGCGGCGTTGAACCCGGGCGGGACGGCGACCACGGCGAATTACATCAGCTTCAACAAAAGCATCAACGGGCTGATGATTGACGTGACGCCGGGCGGCGGTTGCAGCCCGCTTCCGGCCGGTCCATTGGCGGCGTCGAACTTCGAGTTCAAGATTGCCAACAGCGCCAATATCAATTCCTATGTGGCGGCGGCGGCGCCGCTCAGCTTCGACGTGACGCCCGGCGGCGGGACCGGCGGTTCGGACCGGATCGTGATCATCTGGGCGAACAACGCCATTCCCAATACCCGCTGGCTGCGGACGGTGGTCAAATCGAACGCCAATGGCGGCAGTATTGATCTGGCTGCCGATAACGTCTTCTACTACGGCGTGGCGATTGGTGAGAGTATGACGCCGAGCGCGACGCGGGCGATCGTCAATTCGACGGACGAGATCGACGCCCGCAACCATCCGCACAACAGTCTGCCCGCCAACCGCGTTCCGGTGGCGACGAACTCCACATACGCGGTGGCCAATGCTCCTGATGCGAAATACGACTATGACAAGAGCAGCACCGTCAGTTCGACGGATGAAATCATCGCGCGGAACAACCCGACGAATTCGCTGAACGGACTGCTGCTGATGAACCCGGCGCCGTGAGAGGGTTCAGGGGTCAGGGTTGAGGGTTTAGCGGCGGTGACAGTTGAGGGCTCACGGAGGAGTGGGCCGGAAAAAGCTGCCCATACGGATTGGATCATCGTTGTATCGCTCGGATCAGTCTATCGCCCAAACGGGGCTGGACCCGGCTACTTCTTCGTCTTCGCGGTTGACGCGGCGCAGGTAAGACCGTATCTTACACCGTATGACCACCACCATTTCCACAAAGGGCCAGATCATTCTGCCCGCCGAGATTCGGCAACGTGATGGCATCGAGCCCGGACAAAAGTTCGAGGTCGAACGCATTGAGCGCGGCGAATACCGGCTGAAACGAAAGACGCGGCGGCGCAATGAAGGGCTGGTGAGGCTCCTGCTGGCATGTCCGGTTAAAAGTTGGTTCAGGCCCCTGGATCGGACGGAGACGACCGACGACCTCAAGCGGCGCAAACTCGGATGATTTACCTGGTTGACGCCAACGTGCTCAGCGAGCCGACCAAGCCGGCGCCCAACGGCAAAGTCGTCGAATGGTTGAGCATCCACGAGGCGGATGTGGTCGTGGATTCCATCGTTCTCGGCGAACTCGGTGTCGGGGTTCTCGCCCTTCCCGCCGGGCGTAAGCGGACACGACTCGCGCAATGGTTTGAGACGGTCGTGCAGACAGTGGATTGTCTGCCGTGGGATGCCGCGGTGAGCCGGCGCTGGGCCAGATTGGTTGTCGAATTACAGAAGAAAGGACAGACGCTGCCGGTGCTCGACAGCATGATCGCCGCCACGGCCCTGCACCACGATCTCACCGTCGCGACGCGCAACGCGCGCGACTTCAAGAAATCCGGTGTCAGGGTCATCGATCCATTTGTGTGATAAACAAGGAATGCGGGCGCAAAGTAAAGCGGACAAAGTAGAATGTCCCCTCTTCCCCCCGCCCTCTTCCCCCCGTGTCATCCCGCCGTTCGGTGACCTTTTCTGTCCTCTGGGTGCGTTAATTCTTCAAACTCCTCCGCCGGCGAAGCAGCGCCAACCCGCCCAAGGCCAGCACGCCCAGCGACGCCGGCTCCGGGACCACGAACGCGACATCATAAAGATTAGCGCCGGTCCCGCTGGTTTGGCCCGTCCAGGTGCTGCCGCCATCGCTGGTGTGGCGGATAGTACCCGATTCACCCACCGCCCAGCCGTTCAGCTTGTCGAGGAAGGCGATGCCGTAGAGAGCCGCGGAGGTGCCGCTGGTTTGGTCCGTCCAGGTGCTGCCGCCACTGCTGGTGTGGAGGATTCTGCCCGAAGTACCCGATCCCACGATCCAGCCCTCCAGCGCATCCTCCGGGAAGGCGACGTCGAAGAGAGTATCGGTGCCCCCGCCCGACTGGGCCGTCCAGGCGCTCCCGCCGTTGCTGGTGTGCAGGATGTCGCCCTGGGCGGAGACCGCCCAGCCGTTCAGCGCATCCGGGAAGGTGACGCCGAGGAAAGCATGGGTGGTGCCGCTGGTTTGGGCCGTCCAGGTGCTGCCACCATTGCTGGTGTGGAGGATGGTGCCCGAAAGTCCCACCGCCCAGCCGTTCAGTGCGCTGCGGAAGGCGACGTCGCGCAGGCTATTGGTGGTTCCGCTGGTTTGGGCGACCCAGGTGGTCCCCCCATTGCTGGTATGGAGGATGGTGCCCCCATCGCCCACCGCCCAGCCGTTCATTGCGTCGGTGAAGGTGACTCCGTAAAGAAAATTGAAGGCCCCGGTGCTCTGGGCCATCCAGGTGCTGCCGCCATTGCTGGTGTGGAGGATGATGCCCGAACCGCCACCGCCCACCGCCCAGCCATCCAGCGCATTGGGGAAGGTGACGGCAAGAAGATCGGCGCCGGTCCCGCTGGTTTGCCCCGTCCAAGTGCTGCCTCCATCGCTGGTGTGGCGGATGGTGCCCGAGTTGCTGCCCACCGCCCAGCCGAGGAATGCGGCTGACGCCTGCGAACCGCCAATTCCAAGAACGCCCACCGCCAGCCCGATAGCCCATGCCTTCAGCCGCTTCTGTCTCATCTTTTCCTCCTCCTGCCCAAAGAATGGTCGCGCGTCACAGACCGGGCCCAATTCATGGGCCGGCGGACACACTGCCGTCCGTTTTCGGCGAACGGATCATTTATCGAACAACTCAAGGCCGGAAATGCTCGCCAACGGCCCTGAGTGGAATGTAGCGTGTAGTCTATCCACCCGGCGCAGGAAAGGCAAAAAAACTGCGTCAAGGAGAATTGATTAACCTAATCGACGACCCAAATCGGACTCGACCAGGCCATCTCGTCGTCTTCGCGGATGACGCGGAGGTAGTACCAGTGCAAGCCGGTGCCGGGGTCGGGGTCGCGCCATTGGAACTCCAGGTCGCTGCCGTCGGGCGTCCATTCCTGCACGACTTTGTTGTTCTTGAGTATCTGCACTTTGTCGAGCTTGCTGCCGGCATTGACGACGCCGGTCGCGAGCACTTCGCTGCTGCGGGGCACGTCGCGGCCCATCATCACGCCGTTGATATTGAAATCGACGATGATGCCGTAGGCGGTGGAGGCGTAGGTGCGGCGGTCGTAGAGCGCATCGAACACGCCCTCGCGCGTGTTCTCCTTCGCGTAGACGCAGCAGTAGGTCGCGCCGTAGCCGTGGTCGGTGCTGCCGATGATGCCGAGGCGGTAGCCGCGGGCCAGGGCGTCCTGAACGTGCTGGCCGTTGAGCGTGGCCTGCGGGAACATCCTCGGCGCGCCTTCGCCCTCAAATGAGCCGCGGCAGGCCTGGAAGATCTCGACGAGACGCTGATATTTTTCGTTGTGCTTGCTCCAGTCGCAGTCCTGGCCGGGCAGCGACGAGCTGTGCGGGATGGTCAGCGCGGGCACGCCCGACTTGTCGAGCTCTTCCCAGAGCTTCATCGCGTTCGGCGCCACTCCCGACGTGGCCAGCAGCGGCAGGTGCCGGCTGGGCGACATCACGTTCTTGTGCCCTTCCGGCCCGTTCCATTCCACTCCAAAAAGAGTCGAAAAGTCGCCCGGTGTGTAGTACAGGTCGGCCAGCTTTTGAAGCCGCCACCAGTTGTAGTCCGACGTGTGCGCGGCGTGATCGGAGATGCCGAGGAAGTCGTAGCGGCACACATCGCGCGAATATCGGTAATGATCGTCGGGGTCGGGTTCGGCCCCGCGCGAGCAGCGGGAGACGTTGGTGTGCTTGTGCAGATCGCCGAAGAGGACGGTGTACTCGCCTTTCTTGTAAACCGGTGACGGCGTGAGGGCGGCCTTCGGCGGCGGATCCTGCACGAACGGCTCGGCGGGTTTCGGCGGCGATCCCGTCCCCGGTACGCGGGTGACGAAGATGTCCCCGTGCCGCAGCTTGGGGTCGCCGTAATCCGCATGATGGTCGGCCCGCTCGAAGAATGAGATCAGCTTCTCGTTGGCCAGCCGCGGGACCTGGTTGCCGTCCCGGCTGGTCATCGTCCGCCGGTAGTCGCGCTGGAAGAACACACAGACGGCATCGCTCCCGCCGGCCACGACCGACGCTTCCTCGGTCGGCCCGTCGCTCTCGGCCAACCGCACCGGTTCGCTCCATGTCGCGCCGTCCAGCGTCCGCACGTTCATGTCCCAGAAATACAGCGTGCGGTTGGCGATCGGCTGTTGCAGTGCGCGGTAGGCGATATAGAGCCGGCCGGACTCGTCCCAGCCGAGCTTGGGCGTGCCGCCGTGGCGTACGTCTTCGGACTTCGCACTGACGCGGCAGCTCTTCGGAGTGGCCAGCCCGCCGCCGGTCCATTTGGCGGCCGCCACGTAGAACACCTGCCGCGGGGATTGGGTGCCGACGTCTCTGTCGTTTTTGGGGTGTTTGATGTACGTGCGGCCGGACGAGCCGTGGTTGGGGATGGTGATGTTGTCCCACGCCAGCCACACGCCGCCGCCCGGGTCCGCCAGCGCGCACGGGTGCAGGTCATAGCCGGCGTGGGTGATGCGCGATTCCGGGTCGAGCTTGCCGTCGGCATAGGTTCGCCAGCAGAGGTCGTAATCGCGCGGGAAGTAGCTGACCCAGGCGATCAACAGCTTGCCGAGTTTGGCGTCGTAAGCGGTGACCGGGTCCCAGCAGTCCAGCGGGCCGTCCTCTTTTTTGGCGGCGGCGCCGACCACTTTCTCGCCGGACCACTTGCCGTCCTTAAACGTACGCAGGCCGATGTTGTAGGCCCGATCGCGGAATACCTGGTAGACGACGGCGATCTCGCCGCCGGGCATGGCCGCCGCTTCGGGGTTGAGCGTGTGCGGCGATTGATCGGGAATCGCCTGGGGCGCTGACCATGTCTTGTTCTCTAAGGCGCTGAAGAACACCAGCGGACCTTTGTCCGGAATCGTCTGCGTCCAGAGCAGCAGCGTCGCGTCGCCGGATTTCACCAGCACCGGCCGGAACAGGTCCGCCGGTTGTTTCGTGATGCGGGTCACGTTCTCGAGCTTGCCCTCACGCTCGGCGCCGACGAACAGAAAATCCCCGCCGCCGGGCAGGTATCCGATCCACGCCAGCCAGTTGGACCCGTTGCCGCGGCTCAGCACCGCCGGCTGCACGTTGTAGAAGGATTCGCCGGTCAGGCGCGTGCCCGTCGGGCCGGTTCCCTCCGCTGCCGCTTGACCGGCTGCCTCCTCACGGCCGCGGATGTTGCGATTTTGTGGGACCGGCGTCTTGCCGGCCTGACCGCCCGCCGGCTGCGTCGCCGCCGGTTGTGAAGCCACCGCCTGCTGCTGCTGTTTGAGCTTCTTTCGACCCGGTCCTTTGCGTATCGGCTTCTCCGGAGCCGCCGCGGTTGGTTTTTTATCCGCGGCCGGTGCTTTATCCGCGGCCGGTGCTTTATCCGCGGCCGGTGCTTTATCCGCCGCCGGTGCGTCATCCGCCGTTGTGACCGCGCCGGTCCGATCGGCAGCAAAGTCACAGGAAGGCATCGCCGCAGCGCAGATCAACAGAACATATGTAACCGGCAGATGCTTAACCATCATGGAACTCCCCTTCGCAAAAGAATGGAGCTGTAAATCCGTAATCTCAATTTCGAGCGGACCGGTCCAGGCCGGATCATAATCGGCTTCGTACCTTTCGTGAACGCCCCGGCGCCTCCGCTATTGCCGCGCGGCGATGAAAAAACGCAAGCCTATCCTCTTGAGCCATCCTATCGTCACGACTCGCAGGCCAAACGCGACCGACCATACAGGGGAGTGCGCGAGGGAGGTTATGACTGGAGCGGCGTCCGTGCAACTCGGACTCAGTTCACGCTCCGCCCCCGAGGCAGACCACGGAAGGAGGGGCAGAATTCATGAAAACAATCGAACCTGTCGTTTTCTCACGCTCCGTTTTCTCACGAGAACTGTGGCACCCGATACCGGGGCATTTCCCGGTTGCGTACTTCAGCAAAGCAAGCATGAATGGAGCTAGAGGAGAATCACTCTCCTCCGCAAACTCGCTGACGGGAGTGTTGGCCAAGCGGAACCGACTTGACTAACGCTACACACAGGGGCTATGCTGACAACGGCGATGGAGTCCGCCTTTAACCGGTCGCGTGGACCTAATGACTCCTACCCGAATCGCTCTGGGTAGGGTTCACGCCATGATTCAGTGCCAACACGGCCCTGCTGGGACGAAGATCCAAGCAGGGTTTTTTGTTGCGCTGGGGTGGCGCTTCATAGAGGTCAGGAATGCTCAGGTTCGTTTTCGTCGCGCTCGGCGGTGGGCTGGGATCGGTTTTGAGATACATCGTTGCCGGCTGGGGTCAACGCCTTGCGAACGGGTCCTTTCCGCTCGGCACGATGATCGTGAACGTGCTCGGCTGCTTTGTCATCGGCTTCCTGAATTACCTCTTCAGCGGGCCTATCCTCATCCGTCAGGAGTATCGCATCGGACTGACCGCCGGGATTCTGGGAGGGTTTACCACGTTTTCGGCGTTCGGCTGGGAGACGTTCTCGCTTGCCAACGATGGACAAGGCCTTCGTGCAATGGCCAATCTGCTCCTGACCGTCACACTGGGCTTCGGCGCGGTATTGGTCGGGTATCGACTGGCCGAGAAGTGGTTCGGTGTCTCGTGAGGTTGTGCGGTCCAGGACGTGTTCGTCCGGACGAGAGTTAAGCGGAGGCTGCGACCGTGACTGACGTGTGGACGATGGCTGCGCTTTGGGTTGGACTTGCCCTTATCGCAACGCTCGTCTCTATCTGGCTCCGGATCGCTACGGCGCTGTCGGAGATCGTTGTCGGGACGGTCGCGCAACTCGTCATCGGCGCACTCGTCGGCACAGCCGCGCTCGGAGCGAGCGAACCTTGGATCAAGTTCCTGTCCGGAACGGGCGCGATTGTCCTGACCTTCCTGGCCGGAGCCGAGCTGGACCCGACGGTGTTCCGAGTCAAATGGAAGGAGGCGACGGGGATCGGCCTGATCGCTTTCTTTGCCCCATTCCTTGGATGTGCGGCCGTGGCGCGCTATGTTCTGCATTGGGGTGTTCCGGCCAGTTGGCTCGCCGGCGTGGCGCTTTCCACGACCTCCGTTGCGGTCGTCTATGCCGTGATGTTAGAGCTGGGCCTGAACCGGACTGAGTTTGGTAAAGCGATTATGGCAGCCTGTTTCATCAACGATCTGGGCACTGTCGTTGCTTTGGGGTTGATCTTCTCGCCGTTCACTTATCGCACGCTCATTTTCGTGGCGGGAAGCGTTGTCGTTTTCAGCATTCTGCCGTACCTGACGCCACGGTTCTTCCGGCTTTACGGCGATCGCCCCTCTGAATTGGAGGCCAAGTACCTGCTCTTCTTCCTGTTCGGGATGGGCGCTTTGGCGGCATGGGCGGACAGTGAGGCCGTTCTGCCGGCCTATATGATCGGCATGGTCCTGGCCGGGACCGTCGGGAAGGATCACGTCCTGGTTCGACGCCTCAGAACGCTCACCTTCGGCCTGCTCACGCCGTTCTACTTTATCCGAGCCGGGGCGTACGTGTCCGTTCCCGCGCTCATTGCCGCGCCAATGGCGTTTCTGATTCTGCTTGCGGCCAAGATGGCCAGCAAGTCCATTGGTGTGTACCCGGCCACGAAATTCTTCCGCTATCAACAACGGGAAGGCATATATACGACGCTGCTCATGTCTACCGGCCTGACCTTCGGGACCATCTCCGCCCTGTTCGGGATGACCCACAATATCATCACGCAGAGTCAATACTCGTACCTTGTGGCCACGGTGATCGGCAGCGCGGTCATTCCGACTCTGATCGCGAATGCCTTCTTCTTACCGCATTATCTGCTGCCGAAGACGAGACAAGAGCCGGCTCCCGAGGCCATTCCGGCTGGCTCCGGAGGAGCGGTTCCCGTACCAGATCGAGCTTAACGCTGTTCCTGGAGAGGCATGCCATGATTAAGAGAATCCTGGTCGCATACGACGGGTCGGCCTCGGCACAGAGAGCCTTCAGTTTTGCACTGGAACTGGCCGAGCAATTCCACTCCGAACTGATCGTGCTGGCGGTCGCTCGGCCTCCTGAACCAGCCACAATGGTGGAAACAACGGCGCTGTTGGATTCGGCCACCGAGCACTTTGAACGCGACTTCGCCTCCCTGAAGGAGCAGGCGCGTTCAAAGGGTATGAGCATCGAGACGTTCATTGCCGTAGGGCATCCGGCCGAGCAGATCGTTCACTACGCGGAGCAGAGAGAAGCGGACATGATCGTGATGGGGCATCGGGGTAAAAGCAGAATCCAACAGTGGTTACTCGGTTCCGTTTCAAAGCGGGTGCTCAGTTACGCGCCCTGCACAGTCACGATTGTGAGGTAGATTTGAAACTCGAAGGCGAGGCACAAACTACTGCGAATCTTCGTGGGCGAGAGCGACAGGTTCCACGGAAGGCCTGTCTATGAGGCCATCGTCATGAAGGCGAGGGAGTTGCACATGGCCGGCGCGACTGTTTTGCGCGGGCCGATGGGCTTCGGCGCTCACAGCCGGATGCATACGACCAAGATCCTTCGACTCTCGGAAGACTTGCCCATCGTGGTCGAGATCGTGGACACGGAAGAGAAGGTGCAGATTCTTCTGCCTTATATCGATCAAATGGTGACCGAGGGCTTGGTGACGCTGGAGCGCGTCCACGTTATCAAGTATCGAGCCGACGGCGGTCCATAGATGCGCCTTCTTGGAATGATTTTGAGAGGCTCTGGCATGCACACCCTCGTCCTGACCGAGTGGGTGGTCCTGCTTGTCGTGGCTTTCGGCGCGGCTACACTCGCGGCCGTATCGGGATTCGGCGGCGCCGCTCTGCTGCTCCCGGTGCTGGCCCTGTTCTTCGGGCTACGCGATGCTGTGCCCATTCTGACCGTCGCGCAACTCATCGGGAATGGCAGCCGCGTCTACTTTAATCGTCGGCAGGTGAACTATCCCATCATCGGATGGTTCTCCGTGGGCGCGATTCCGATGGCTGTAGTCGGCGGCGCGCTGTTTGCGGTCGCACCGCTCGGTACCCTGACGCGCCTGCTCGGGGTATTCCTGATCGTCATCGTGGTCTGGCGTCGAGTGTATCCTCGCGGACTTCACCGGCCACCGCTCAAGAGCTTCGCCCTGATCGGAGGAGTGTCGAGCCTGATCTCGGCGCTGCTCGGCAGCGTCGGGCCCCTGGTGGCCCCGTTCTTCCTGGCATCCGGACTGGTTAAGGCGGCGTACATCGGCACCGAGGCTTTGGCCGCCGTCGTCATGCACGTAACCAAGCTGTTCGTATACGGGAAGTTGTCCCTCTTGTCGATCTCGACGTTCGCTCACGGGATGGCGCTGGGGCCGGTCATGATCGGCGGTTCCTTCGTCGGGCAGCGGATCGTGCATCGCCTTTCGGAGCGTGTGTTCGTCGCGGTGGTTGAGGCGGCGATCTTGATGGCGGGCGTCCTTTTTCTGGTTCGCGGGTAACGAACCGAAGGTTGTGGGAGGTCATGGATTCCGCGAAGCCCAGCAGGCGTAGAACCCGCAGTCGTGATCCGCAGATCATCCGCGAGGAGGTCCTGCGGCCAAGCCATTATCTGGGTTACGACCGCGACGAGATGGGAGTTTATTTCCTGGGCCGGGAAGCGTACGAAATGGCCGAGTCGCAATTTCGGCGGGCGGTCTGGCTCAATCCTTACGAGCCGATCTTCAAAGCGCACTGGGCAATGTCGTTGATACGGCTCAAGCGAATCACAGAGGCTCACGATGTTTTGGCGCAGGCGCTTCAAGGGGGCTTGCACGATGGGTGGGTGAAGGAGTTGTGGAAGCGTTACTGGCCGGACGAGTCACGCCCGGCTGGCGAGGAGGCGCCCGCGCCGGATTCACAGCCGGATATCACGCCCGGCAAGTAGTTCGTCAGGCCGGGGCAGCCGGGCATTGACCGCGTTCCTGAGCCGACGAGGCGAGTCACTTGGTCTCGAGTTGCTGGAGCAGATTGCGGATTTCGACATTTTGCGGGTCATAGCGAATGGCCTCGCGAAGTTCGATGATCGCCTGCTGCTCCTGATGCTCCCGCAGGAGCAGTTGGGCCAGGCTCTGGCGGGCGAACACGAAATCCGGCTTGAGCCGGACGGCCTCGCGAAGATGGGTCAGCGCATCCTGATTCTGCCCCAACTCGGCCAGGGCCAGGCCGAGATTGTAATGGGCGACGGGCGATTCGGGGCGCAGCTCCAGCCCGGCCCGATAGTGATCGACCGCCGGTTGAAGGCGGCCCAGTCGCTGGAGCAGCGAACCCAGATTGACCTGTGCCTGGGCCAGCCGCGGCCGAAGCTGGAGGGCCTGCTCATAGTGCTGGATCGCCTCTTCTGTTTGGCCCGCCTTGGCCAGGGCGTTGGCATAGTTGTAATGCGCATAGGCGTATGCAGGATCGATCCGCAGCGCTTTGTCAAAGTGGCCGAGCGCCTCGTCGATGTGGCCCTTCTCGAAGAGGATGTTGGCCAGGCTGTTCTGCGGCACCGCGGCGTCCGGAGTGACGGTCACCATGTGGCGGCACAGCGATTCGGTATCCCGCCAATGGGCCAGATACCGGCGGGTCAGCAGCGATTCGCCGGCCGCCAACATCAGGACGATAACCACGGCAGCGGTTCGCTGCATGGTCGTGTTCGCTGATCTGTGTACCCCCGCCACGGGTAAGCTGCGCGGAGTACCGCTCCGCTTACCCATGCCACCCGGCCGATTACCCGTGCCACCCTCCTTATTGTTCCCGGCGCCAGCAGGCCATCGTGAAGCGATGAGCGACGCCATAGTGGCGAGAAGTCCGATCGCCGGCAGGTAGGCGAACTTGTCGGCGGCGACGACGCTGGTGAAGCCGATGATGCCCATGGTGGGCAGCAGGCCGATGAAGAAGATGGACCAGCCCACCGCCAACACGCGCGTCCAGCGCAGTGATATGACCAGTGCCGTGCACAGGACCAGCGTGCCGATCATGGCGGCGAGCACCGCCGGGTTCGACAGCGCGAGCGGCTGGGGAACCGGATAATGCGACGACAGCCGCAGCGGCCAGACGATATTGCGGAGATAGAAGACGGCGTCGTAGCCGAGCAGCAGCGGTATGCGCAGCGGGTTAAACTCGGTCGGCAGGGCGGCCCCCAGCGTGTTTCGCTGCGAAATGACGGTGATATAGCTGGAGATGGCCGCGAGGATAAGGAACGGAACTTTCTCGAAGACGGCCCGCCTGCCGAACCGCCGCAGCGGCCACACATCGAGTAGAAGCAGCATGATCGGCAGCGGCGTGCTGGTCGGCTTGGACATGAGTGCCAGCACGAAGCATATGATGCAAACGGCATACCAGCCGGTTTCGACTTTCGACTTTCGGCTTTCGACTTTTCCCGCGTATCGCACATATGCGATCAGCGCGATCAGCGCGAAAAACGCCGCCATTAGCGTCTTGCGCTCGCCGATCCAGGGGATGGTCTCGACGGTCATGGGGTGAACGCCGAACAGCAGCCCGCCGCCGGCCGCCGCCCAGGGTTGGCCGAAGAGTTGATAAAGCACCGCGACGATCAGCACCACGTTGAGGGCGTGGAGTATCAGGCTGGTTCGGTGATAGACGCGCAGGTTCGCCGGCCCGCCGCCCAGGGCCGAGTCCAGCATCAGCGAGATCATGGTCAGCGGCTGGTAGTACCCCTGAACGGTCGAGGGACTGCGGACCTCGGTCAGGAAGCGTTTGGCCGAATCCCAGCCCAGCGTCTGGACCAGCCGGTTCTCCAGCAGATACTCGTGATCGTCGAACGAGAGGGCCTGCGCGGAAAGGGCGGGCCAATGCGCCAGCACTGTCGCCGCCGCGGCGATGCCGGTTAGAGCAACCAGCAGCGTAAGTTGATGCTTCCGCGAGTGCTCAGAGCTGCCGGCGATCGATTTCTCGGTCCGGCCGCGTACCGAGGGGCGCGATCCTCGTTGATGCATACCCGCAGGTTATGTCGGTGATCACGGGATTTCCAGAACAGCTTCCAGCCGGTAGAAAGCACCAACCATGAAGAGTCATCAGGGAACTCGTTACGTGATTGGGTTGATGGCGGGGACGAGCGCGGATGGTGTGGATGCGGCCGGTGTGCGCATTGACGGTCATGGTGAGGCGATGCGGGCAGAGCTCCTGCTGCATGTTCACCGGCCTTTCGCGCCGTCACTTCGGCGGCGGCTGATGGCCGCGATGGCGCCGGCGGCCACCCGCACCGAGGAGATCGCCCGGTTGCATGCCGATCTCGGCGATGCCTTTGCTGAGGCGGCTGGCGATGCAGTGAAGGCGCTCGGCCCACGGCGGCGGCCGACACTGATCGGCCTGGCCGGTCAGACGGTGTGTCACCTGCCCAGCTCGCGACAGGGGAAAACGGTCACGCTACAACTGGGCGAGCCGGCTCGCATCGCCGCCCGCACCGGGATCACCACCATCGCCGATTTCCGGCAATCGGATGTGGCCGCCGGCGGCCAGGGCGCGCCGCTGGTGCCGTGGACCGACTGGCTGCTCTTCCGGCATCCGACGCGGAGTCGGGCGGTCCAGAACATCGGCGGCATTGGGAACGTGACCTGGGTGCCGGCGGGGGCGCGGCCGGAGGACGTCATCGCATTCGACACCGGCCCCGGCAACATGGTCATCGACGCGCTCGTCGCTCATGCGACGAAAGGGCGGGAGCGAATGGACCGCGACGGCCGCCGGGCGGCCCGCGGGCGCGTTTTATCCGGCGTTCTGGCGCGGTGGCTGGATCACCCCTTCCTCAGGCAGCCGCCGCCGCGATCGACCGGGCGCGAGACGTTCGGGCGGGCGTTCGTCGAGCGCGAGCTGAAGCGGCTGCGGGCGGCGAGCGCGTCGGCGGACGACTGGATCGCCACGGCGACGGCGTTCACCGCCCAGACCATCGCGCGGGCGTATCAGCGGTATTTACCGGGGTTTTCCGTACCCGGGGCGGCCGGAGGGGGGCGCCCGCGGCACGGGACCGGTAGAGTTAAAAAGAGCCAATCGGAGTACATCGACATCATTCTGTGCGGCGGGGGGGCCGCGAATGCCGCCCTGGCGGCCATGTTATCGGCGGCCCTGCCGGGTCGGCGCCTCTTGCGGATAGATGCCTATGGAATTCCATACCAGTCCAAGGAGGCAATCAGCTTCGCGATCCTCGCCGCCGCCCGGATGGACGGCACGCCCGCCAATCTGCCGCGGGCAACCGGCGCCGCCCGCCCGGCGCTGCTCGGCACGGTGGTGATGTCCTGATTTCCTCGCCTCATCCGCAACGCAGGCCCCCCGACCCAGCGGTCGCGATCGCCATCCCAACACGGTTTCCGTCATAAAAATGTCAACAAAATTTCGCTTCTGTGGGCCCTCTCAGGCGATGGTCACAGTGTGACCGACCTTCTCCGGATCGGCCGGGGGAATGCTTATTTGTTCATAACTATATTATTGATAACATGTTATGTCAATATTAACGGGCGTGCGGTTTCCCGTGCCGGCGGCCGCCGACCGACCCCCTCTCGGAAATGCAACGCAGTTTTTGCTCAGAATTCTCTTGCAGTAAAATTCGGACCGGTTAGAATAGGGAGCATGAGTCGCGTGTGGTTGGAGTGGAAAGAGAAATTTCTAATGTGGCTCTCGTCTGGACAAAGGGCTGTGGTCCCTGTAATATTGAGACATCAACGCGCCCCGAGTATTCACGCGCGTTCTCAGTTCACAATTAGTAGCCAATCGCCTCGGCAGCGGGGCGCAACGTTTCAAAACGGTGGTGTTGAGGATAAGTAAAACAGTACAGGTCTCCAGGCAGTCATTGGACCACCCGCATCTGACGTTTGTCGATGAAAGCGGTAGGCAGGTGACGGAGACGGGTGCATTTTCCAAGAGGAGGTCGGAAGTAATGAACTCGATCAAACTCGCAGCAGTCGTGGCCCTCTGCGTCGCTGGCCAGTCACTGGCGGCGAACGACAGCCAGGTGTCCTACACGCTCCAGCTTGGCGGCGATAATCATGTCGCCTTGTGGGAGAACCCGCCGGATTGCAACACGGGGATCAACCCGCTGTTCACTTTTACGGCGGGCAGCACGGCGGACGGCCAGACCTATGCGCCGGGTGCGATCATCACCTGGGCGGCCGAGGTCGCCGTGAGCGGTACGTACGGTCCCAGTGGTCTGGTAGGCGGCGCCTCCAACCTGGTGTTCGACCTCGATCTGCGTCATGCCGATGGCGTCTGCACCGCCAACGTCTGCACCAATAGCGGAGCGACGAATGGTAGTGCCTGCACCAGCAACAGTGACTGCAATAATCTCGTTACTGAGATGGTCCATGGCAGCCCGACTTCGGCAGGCTGGTTCAGCACGATCAATGACGGCGACGCCGACGGCACGCGGTACACGACGTGCAGTGGTCAGGTCGGTGTCGGTCCCGACCCGCTCGAGGATGCGGCGTTCGCCGTCCGGTTCCAGATCGATACCAGTGACGGCCATAAGGCCCGCATGAACGACCCTTCGGGCGCGAACGGCCCCAACCTGGATTTCTTCCAGTATCCCGCCACCAATGGCTATCCGGCCAACGGGACGTGCACCGGCGCCGGAAACACGCAATGCGTCGGCGGGCCGCGCAATGGCTTGGCCTGCACGAGCGATCCGCAATGCGAAGGGTCCCATGCTCCGGCGGGTACACTGAAGGGCGTCGGGGCCGGCTACAGCAAGTTCTTTGGCTCCGGCTGCCAAGGGTTTGGTTGTAATACCGCTTCCGGCACTAACGAGGCCGGCGTGGGTCTGAGCGCCCCGGCAACCGGCAACTGCGGCCTGGCGCTGGGCAACGGCCCGGTCGTCGAGGGGCAGATGAACACCTCGGGACTGGCATCGGGCACCTATGTCCTCAAACTGATACCCGGTGCGGGCAATAACATCGTGGACGGCAGCCTGGATTGCGGCGGCGAGCTGGGCAAGTTCGCCCTGAAGCCGGATCTGGCGGCGGGCCCGGATACGATCACGTTCATAATCAATCCTCCTCCTGTGGAATGCGCCCGCACGATTGCCGATGCGAATCGGCGTCTGTTCTACAACAGTTCGTTCTACGACTCGGCGGCATCGGCTTGCAGCACGCTGACGGGTGTGAATCCGTGCAACGACAACACCGCGATCGCCACGGACAAGTCGGCGTTGAATCCGGCCGGGGTGGCGACCACGGCCAACTACATCAGTTTCAACAAGAGCATCAACGGCTTGATGATCGACGTGCTGGCGACGAATTGCACCGCGCTTCCGGCGGGCCCCCTGCCGGCGTCGAATTTCGAGTTCAAGATTGCCAACAGCGCCAATATCAATTCCTATGTGTTGGCGGCCGCTCCGACCAGCCTCACTGTGACGCTCGGCGGCGGGACAGGCGGTGCCGACCGGATCGTGATCATCTGGGCGAACAACGCCATCCCCAATACCCGGTGGCTGCGAACGCTGGTCAAATCGGCAGCCAACGGCGGCCTTGCGGGTCTGGCGTCGGATAACGTTTTCTACTATGGCGTGGCCATCGGCGAGAGCCTGACGCCGAG
>CAYLLT010000101.1:0-23380 GCA_964384465.1 uncultured Planctomycetales bacterium
TTGGCGATCTCGGCCCGCACGGAGAAGTAATCGCGATCCGGCGCCAGGTCGATCCACACGCCCAGGCCGACGCCGGTGGGCGTTTTGCGTGCATTGTCCACCAGCATGGAATAGGTGAGGACGAGGCGTTTGGCGCCGCCGGGCTGGTCGTTCAGCGAATGCGTCATCCGCTGCACGCCGTCCGCGCGGATCTCCGCTTTCATCTGCTCGGGCTGCTCGCGGCTGCCGACCCACAGGCCGAACGGCCACACACCGTCAGCGGCGGGTTTGTGTTCGATGCCGGTAATGAGATTGCGTATCCCCTTGAAATATCCGCTCCCGGCGTCCAGGGTGAGTTCTACGACGCCGTTGCCGAAACGCAGCGCATCCGCCTCCTCGCGAATATAAACCTCCGCGGCACGCACGCGCGGCAGGATCGTCGAGCCAGCGGTTAACGCAATAAGGATGATCTTCTCACTTCTCACTTCTCACCTCTCACTTCAGGACCTGCCGATACACCCGCAGCCAATTGCCACCGATGATCTTGCGAACGTCGTCATCTTTGAAGCCGCGGCGCTGGAGGTGCTCTGTGAGCCGGGGCATCCGCGAGATGTTTTCGAGGCCCTTCACGAAGTAGATCAGGTCGGTGCGGCCGCGCTGGCCGGGGTCCGTGACGGCCATGAATTGCTGCTGCGCGGTGACGTAAGCATCGTTCACCGGGAAATAGTCGCCGCCGATGCCCACATGGTCAACTCCGACCAGATCGGCGATGTAAGCGATGTGATCGACGAGGTCGTCGAGCGTGGCGACGCAATCCGGCCCCTTGACGATATGCGAACAGAAATGGACGCCAGCCACGCCGCCCTGCCGCGCGAGGGCCTGCAAATCTTCATCGCGCAAGTTGCCCGGATCGGGACAGAATGCGAACGATCCTGAGTGCGATGCGATGACGGGCACATCGGATAGGTCGAGGAGTTCGCGGAATGCCCGCCGCGAGAGGTGTGTGCCGTCCGCGACGATGCCGAGTCTCGAAAGTTCCTGCGCCACCTGACGGCCGAAGGGTGTCAGCCCGCCGTTCTCCGGGTCCTCCTGCGCATCGGCAAGCGCGTTGCGAAATGCCCAGGTGAACTGCAACTGCCGCAGGCCGGCGCGATGGCACTCGCGCAGATGCTCGATACTGCCTTCGAGCGGTTTGCCGCCTTCGAAGCCGATGAGAATGGCGGACTTGCCTTGCGCTTTGGCCTGAAGAATATCGTCGCCGGTCAGGGCGAGCATGAGCCGGTCCGGATGAGCGGCGATACGGCACGTCAGTTCTTCGATCCGGCGCATGGCCCGTTCGTGCCAACCGTCGGTCATGCTGAGCGATTCAACGAACCGCCGGCCGCCGTCCTCCCACAGCAGGGCATCGACCGACACGATCGCACCCTTCGCCGTCACGCCGCCATCGGCCATCTCCAGCAGCGACGCCTCATCCAGCATGTGATCGTGCGCGACGATGACGATGGATTCGTTGTGAAGGGTACTCGCGCTCATAAGGCGGTTCCGATGTGATCCAGATTCCCGGCCTTTCCAATACCCAATACGGAGCTACACTGTCAATTCGGATTCGGAGGAAACCTGATTGCAATCAGATCGCCAACCCATCTGCAATGAAGTCATTCTCCGCGAACGGATGGCGTCGCGGAAGATCGACCTGCTTCTGGCCGGCTCCCGCCGGAACGTCGCGTACCTGACCGACCATCAGACGGCCGATTGGGCGTGGGAACTTGCCATCCTGCACATGATGGAGAAGGAATACGACGGGTGGGATTACCTGCTCTTCGCGGGTTTTCCGCTCGAGGCGGGCAAGGGGACGTTCCTCGTCGAGTACGCCCATCGCGAGGAGGCGATCCGCCGGCGCGGGATGTTCGCCGATGCGTTCTACGGCTACTGGCGGCAGGGACGGCGCGTGACGACGACAGGTCCGGGCATCTGCCTGGAGCAGGAATGGACACGCACGGCCGAGGAGGCGGCCGCCCAGGCGATCCGCGATCGGGAGCTGGAGCGTGGCGTCATCGGCGTGGAGATGCCGCGCATGTCCGCCGCGGTGCTCGCTCGACTGCACGAGCTGCTGCCGAAGGCCCGCTTTGTCGATGCGCTGCCGCTGCTGCTCGACGTGCGACAGTTCAAGACGGATGAAGAGCTGCGGCGGCTGCGATTTGCGTATGCGGCGGCATCCGATGTGTACCGCGCGGTGTTCGATCTGCTTCGGGTCGGCGCGACGCCGCGCGAGATTCTGCTCCGCGAAATGCAGGAGATTTATCGCCAGGGCTGCTCGTTCAGCTTCGCGCACGTTTTTTTCGGTGCCGGCGGGCAGGACATCGCCTACACGCCGCCGCCGGATCGCCGCATCCAGCCGGGTGACATCGGCGTGCTCGATCTCGGCGTGGTGTACGAGGGTTACGGGACCGATTACGCCCGCATGGTGCAGGTCGCGCCGGCCCACGCCGGCCTGAACCATATCTTCCCGACCATTCTCGCCGCGCGGCGGGCGGTGGAAGAGAAGCTCAAACCGGGAGCCGGAGCAGGCGACGTGTTTCTGACCGGTGCGCGCGTGCTCGAACAGAATGGTTTGTGTGCGTCCATCTCGACGGTCGGGCATGGCATCGGTCTGGAGTGCCACGAAAAACCGTTCCTGACGCCCTACAGCGACGACGTGATCGCCGCCGGGCAGACGCTGGTGATCGAGATGTATTGCGAGGTGAAAGGCGTCGGCCCCGTGCTGGTGGAAGATGGCGGGATCGTGACGGAGAACGGGTGGCGATCGTTCAGCGATCTACCATTGGATTTGAGGACGGTCGCGAGCTGACAGAAGGATGAATACATGCTCGGCGCGGTTGTGCTCCATCCGCTGGACGTGGTGACCTTCGTGCTCTACTTCGTGGGCATCGTGGGTCTGGGCGTCTGGCTGGCCCTGCGCGAGAAGGCGACGACGCGCGAATACTTTCTGGCCGGCGACCGTCTGCCCTGGTACGCCATCGGCGCCTCCGTCCTCGCCTCCAACATCAGCACCGAGCAGTTCATCGGGATGGTGGGCTGGGCGTACACCTACGGCTTCGTCATCGCGAATTTCGAGTGGGGGGCGTGGCTGACCTGGTCGGTCGCGCTGTGGTTCTTCCTGCCGTTCTACGCCAAGGCGCGGCTCTATACGACGCCCGATTTTCTCGAACGCCGCTACAACCGCACCTGTCGATACCTTCTTTCGCTGGCATCGATCATCACGTATGTGTTGGCGCTGGAAGGTGGCGTGCTCTATGCCGGCTCGAAGGCGCTGAATGTCATGTTCGGGATGTCACTTTTCACCGGCGTGCTGGTGCAGGCGATCGCCACGGGACTCTACACCATCGCCGGCGGACTGCTCTCCGTCGTCTGGACAGACGCGGTGCAATGCGTGCTGTTCATCGTCGGCGGGCTGGCGGTGACGGTCCTCGGCCTCATGCACGTCGGCGGCCTCGGCGCTCTGATGGATGCGGCGCCCGATAAGTTCTTCATGTTTCATCTGGTCCACGACAAATGCCCCATCGTCGCGTACTACGTGTGCAGCCTTTTCGTCGGCGCGTATTACGTGAGCAGCAACCAGTTTCTGATCCAGCGGTGCCTGGGGGCGCGCTCGGAGTGGGACGGGCGGATGGGGTTGCTGTTTTCCAACTTCCTCAAGCTGCTCATGCCGCTGATCGTCGTGCTGCCGGGGATCATCGCGTTCCGACTGCTGCCCGGCCTCAAAGACCCCGATCAGGCGTATCCGACGCTGGTGAGTATGTTGTTGGGGCCGGGCATGTTCGGGTTGCTCATGTCCGCGCTGGCGGCGGCAATCATGTCCACCGTGAGTTCGGCGGTGAATTCGGCGGCGACGCTGTTCACGCTGGACCTCTATAAGCCTCTGATCGCCCCGGACGCGGGTGAGGCCCAACTCGTTCGCGTGGGCAAACTCTCCTCCGCCGCGCTGCTGATTGCCGGTACGGTCCTCGCGCTCTTCTACACGCGCCTCCAGGACCCGGCGACCGGTCAACCGCTGCCGGTATTCAGCCTGATCATGAACATCTTCTTTTTCATCGGCCCGCCGCTTTCGATCGTTTTTCTGGCCGGCATCTTCTGGTCGCGGGCCACGCCCGCGGCGGCGGTCTGGACGATCATCGGCGGATATGTACTGTCGCTCGTGTCGCAGTATGTATTGTTTACGCCCGCGGGCCAGTGGCCGCAGTCGTTGCACGCTCTGCTCCTGACGGTCCCCGCGCTGGGGTCGATCAAGGGGACGATCGATGCTTCTCTTTTCCTCCAGAGCTACAATAGTTTCCTCTACGTGGCGATCTGGAACGGGATCCTCTCGCTGCTCATAATGGTTGCGGTCAGCCTCGTGACCCGCCCGCGCCCACTGGCCGAGATTCGCGGATTGCTCTGGCGGCCTGCGGTCATGCGCGTGGGCGCAAACGGCGATACGAGTTCACCGGCGGCAGGCATTGCAACGAGAAGTCTCGTTTTCTGGTGGGTGCTCTGCATGACGCTCACCGCGGCGCTCTACGCGTACTTTGCGTGGTTCCAACTGCGGCATCAATAGCGATAAGGTGTTGAATACAGATAAGGAAGCCATGAAAGAGGAACCCAGGAAAAGATGACAGAATGATCTCTCCTGCATTCCTCCGTTCCTGCCTTCCTTATTCTCTTGACGAATGGGAAACCTGTTCAGAATGGAGATCGGCTTTCATGCGATGTCTGATGACGGGTCTGGTGTTCGCGGCGGTCACAACTCGCGTGCTGCTCGCCGCTCCGCGGGCGAACGTCCTCAAGATGGATTTCGAGAATTCGGACCTCAAGCCGCTCCAGACGTTCGGCGGGAAGTGGGGGATTAACGGCGGCGCCCTGCATCAATCGTCGGAGGACAGCGGCCGGGCGGCGGTGCTGGCGCAGGTGACGCCCTGGAGCACGTATCGCGTCAGCGTCCGCGCCAAGGCGGACCGCGCGCTGGGCAAGGGCGAGTCGTTCGGCCTCATCGCCGAGGCGGTCGATGAACGCACGTACTATTCATTCCGGCTCATTCAGAAGAAAGGCGGCTTGTTCGCGGAACTGCTTCGTCAGGACCCGGTCAAGATCACGAGCGTAAGCGACTTTCTGGTCGGCGATCTGCGACCGATCGAAACGGACGTCACGAAATTCCACGAGCTGCGGCTCGATGTTGACGGCGTTCACGTGAACGCGTACCTCGACGGAGAGCTGATGCTCACCTACAGCTTCGCCGGCCGGCCGTCGGCGACGTACCCGCACCAACCGCCGTGGCGGCAGGACATCGTGGCCGGCGTGCCGGGTCTGCTCACCGACGGCGTGCCCGCGACGTTCGATGACTTTCACGCGGATCGCATCTTCGATCGCGATCTCATGATCGCGCCGCTCCAGCCCCGCCGCGACGCGAGCGGCATGATCCTGCCCCGCCGGCCTTACGGGCAGATCGTGCGCGATGCCACCGATTGGTTCGTGCGGGCCAAAGATGTGGTGGAGCCGCCGACCGATGTGCCCGCGATTGCCCGCGACTGGGATCCCATCACGCTGTCGTCATACCTCTTCGTGAACGACGACCAGCGCGGCGTGGTCGATATCCAATACCCCGGCCACAATCATCCGGGGAGCGTCATCGGGCTGGTGGATGCGTACCTCTATTCAGGGGATCCGCGAGCGTTGGCCAAAGCCCGCGAGCTGGCCGATTGGAACCTGCGGTATGCCGTCCCCGAGGGCTGGTTCGCCGCCGGCCTGCCGCTGAGCCACTTCGACTACAAGAAACTCAAGCCCGACGGCGGCTACGACCCGCCGGCGGACAACTTCGAGCCGGATAAAGCCGCCAACAGCGGCCTGGCCATCTTGCGAGTCTACGCCGTCACCGGCGAGCGGAAATACCTCGACCGCGCCGTCCACGTGGCCGACGTGCTGCTTAAACTGCAGTTCGCTTCCGGCAGCTTCCCCTATCGGATCAATGCCCGCACCGGCGAGGTCATCGAGAAGTATACGTGCAGCATGATCTGGTATGTCCAGTTCTTCGACTTGCTGCACGAATTCACTCATGACGAGAAATACAAGCAGGCCCGCGATCGTGCCTTCGCCTGGCTTCTGAATGGTCCGGTCAAGGACAATAACTGGCAGGGGTTTTACGGGGACATGCCGGCGGGCTCGCCTTTCGAGTCATACGATCAATGGACGGCTTTGGATGCGGCCATGTATCTGACTGACCACCGCGAGGACGATCCGACGTTCGTGGGCAAGGCGCGGAACATCGTCCAGTACTGCATCGATAAGCTCGTGCGCTACGACGGCTTCCACCCCGGCGTGCCTTCGCTGATCGAGCAGACGTGCTATCCGGCGATCCTGACGCACCACGTGGTGCGGCTCGCGGACGCCTACGCGCGGCTCTACGGCGCGAGCGGCGACGAGCGCGACCGCCGCCTCGCGCAGGAGATTGCCAACTCCGTCTCCTGGCTCCAGAAGAGCGACGGGAAGTTCCCCCACGGGCTCTGGTTTCACGCGCAGGCCAATGCGTATATTCTCAACTTCAGTTCGATCTACATCCGGCTGATGGCCGAGATGCCCGAGACGGCCGCCGCCGACGAGAACCATTTGCTGCGGCACGACGGGCAGGTTCGCGAAGTCAAATACGAGCCGCAGCGTATCGCCTGCCGCACCTGGTGGCCGGGACGTGTGCTGTTCAAGCTGGCCAAAGCCCCGCGCGAAGTGCGCGGCGCGGGTGCGTCAGTGACCTCCCGCGACGATTTGAAGAAACTCGATACCGGCTGGTACTGGAACGCGCGGCTCGGCACGCTGGAAATCCTGCATGGGGCTGAGCCGATCGAGATTGTGCAGGACTGAGCGTTGTGATGATTCATCGTTCAACGGTGTCGCGCCGGGAACTCGCCAGGGCGTAGCCCTTGGCGTAGCACGGAGCCCGGCGGCTAAATGATTGATCGGAAATCGATTCTATGGCGAAGTATCTGGTTACAGGAGGCGCGGGCTTCATCGGGTCGCATCTGGTGGAACGCCTGGTGAAGGATGGGCAATCGGTTCGCGTGCTGGACGACTTCTCATCGGGCAAGCGCGGAAACCTGGCCCCATTCGACTCGAAGATCGAGCTGATCGAGGGCGATCTGCGCCGGCCGGAGGACTGCCGGCGGGCGTGTCAGGGCGTCGAGATCATCTTTCATCAGGCGGCGGTGCCGTCGGTGCCCAAGTCGGTCGAGGACCCGGTAACATCGCACGAAGTCAACGTGGACGGCACGTTCAACCTGCTGGTGGCCGCACGGGATGCGCGCTGCCGCCGCGTGATCTACGCCGCCAGCAGCAGCGCGTACGGCGATCTGCCGGAGCTGCCCAAGCGCGAGAGCGTCCGGCCGGAGCCGCTCAGCCCCTATGCGGCCAACAAGCTGTTCGGCGAATACTATTGCCGCGTGTTCAGCGTCTGTTACGGACTGGAGACGATCTCGCTGCGGTACTTCAACGTGTTCGGCCCCCGCCAGGATCCGATGAGCCAGTATGCGGCCGCGATTCCGGCGTTTGTGTCGGCGATCCTGCGCGACGAGCCGCCGCTCATCTACGGCGACGGCGAACAAACCCGCGACTTCACGTACATCGACAACGTGGTGCATGCCAACATGCTGGCCGCCGCCGCCCCGCGCACCGGCGGCGAAGTCATCAACATCGCCTGCGGCACCAGCGTCACGGTCAATCAAATCATCCGGCAGATCAACGCATTGCTCGGCAAAAACGTCCAGCCCCGATACACGGAGACGCGCGCCGGCGACGTGAAGCATTCGCTCGCCGATATTGCCCGCGCCAGGGAAGTGATCGGCTACGAGCCGCTCATCATGTTCGACGAGGGTCTGCGTCTGGCGATCGACTGGTATCGCCAGAACCTTTAGCTGTCTCTCTAAGTTGAGAGCGTTTTATCTTATCCGAGCCGCGAGCGCCAGCGAGCGGTCTAACGCGGAAGGCAGCCCATCAAGCAGAGAGGTATCAGTCGGCGTACCGATCTCTGGCCGCGCGTCTGGCGGCGGCGGCCGCTCACCGCGGCGGGCGTCGTACTGCTATCGGTGCTGCTGGCCTGGGGCCGACTGCGCGGACCGGCCGGGACTGACTATGAGCGATACCACAACAAGGTCTTTACGTGCGTAGCCGGCGTGGACGGCGATACCGTCGATATCGATGCACGCGACGGCCGTTTCGCCCACACACGGATTCGCTTGTGGGGCGTCGATACGCCGGAGAACGCCAGGAGCGATGCCGGCGCAATGTATTTTGGCCCGGAGGCGTCGGCATTTACCAAATCGCTCGTGCTGGGCAAACCGGTGCGCATCCTCCTGTCGCCCGACCGCGCCCGCGACACCTACGGCCGGCTGCTCGCATACGTTTATGTGGCGGACAGCGAGACCATGCTGAACGAGGAGCTGATCCGCCGCGGCTACGGTTACGCCGACCGCCGCTTCGATCACGTCTGGCGCGAGCGGTTCGAGTCACTGGAAGAAAAGGCCAAGAAGCATAAAGAAGGTTTATGGGCCGGTATCAAACACAACCAGATGCCGCCCTGGCGCGAGCGCTACGAAGGCCGCCGTGCCGACCGCAACAACATCGGATCGGATTGAGCCTGGTCAGCGAAATACTTCTTCCAGCTCTCCTGCACCATCGCGATGTCGAAATCGTTTCCGCACTCGGGACACTTATGCTTTGCCGGCAATCCCTTGAGCGAGTAGCCGCATTCCAGACAGTGGGCGAAGTCGTTCGCTCTGAGATCGGCTACAAACTTCACCCGGGCGCGTCTGAACCGATAAGCCGCGTAGTAGAAGAAGATCGCCCCCGCTGTTGTCCACGCGATATGTGCAGCCAGGACGTTTCGCTTTGAGAACATCATCAGAATGTAACCGGCGGAGAGCACGACCGATGCGCCGATGACCAAGCGGGCTTGCTTCCAACCCGCGGACGACATCGCTTTGGGCGCGGGAGGGGAGGGTGACCGTTTGTGGAAGATGCCGGGTGCTATGATTGGCTTAACGTCGTCGGTCAAGTTGCCACATCCAAAATTCACGCTGTCCGTCGTTTGTCTCTGACGCGGACGAACCGCAGTTGCACGCGTTTGCCGAATGTTTCAGCAATTCGGCTGAGCATGGCCAACGAGTGACCCTCGTAGTCGGCGTCCTCCAATCGGCAGATGACCGATGCAGTGGTCCCGATCCTCTTGGCAAGAGCACGCTGGCTGAGGCCGGCTTTGGTGCGTAACTCGTAGATCATTCGTGCTATTTCGTCGTTTACCCGTGCCTCTTCGAGTTCGGCCAACCGCCTTGGCCTGCCTTCGAAATACCTCCGATGAAGTATTTCAACCGCGTCTGTAGTTGGTTTTCGCTTCTTCATGTCTACTATTGTTCGCAAACCTGCGATTAGATGTCAAGCCCAGTCGTGTCGTCATCGGCCGGTGTTAAGGTAGATTTTCAGGTTCCGCGTCGAACGTCCGGCGGCGACGATGTCGAGTTTGCCGTCGGCGTTGATGTCCACCACGCGCAGGTCCTCGGCGGCCATGTCGCCGGTGTCGATCCACTGGACCTGCCATTTGCCGTGGTCGGGATCGATCGCTTTCCAGGCTTTGAGGCTGGTGGGTTTGCCCTTGTCCTTGTTGGGGCCGCGGTAGCCGGCGACGATCTCGTCGCTGCCGTCGCCGTCGAGGTCGCCGGCGCCCAGGGCGTGGCCCTGATCGAACGTGTCGTCGAGGACGAAGCGTGTCCAGAGGGAATTGGCGTCTTTAGGAGGCACATACACGACCACCTCGTGGCCGTGCCAGGGTTCGATGGTGGCAATGAACGGCGATCCGCCCTTGAGCCTGCCATAGGCGACTTCGCTGGAGCCGCGGTTGGGCGTGGTCTTCTGCTCACCTTCGCAGAGGCGTGTCTTGCGCCATGAGCCGTCGGACTGCCGGTCGAACAGGTGTACGCCTTCGAAGCTCGTCGCCAGCAGCTCATCGGCCTTGTCGCCGTCGAACTGCACGGGCTTGACCGCGTGGCTGACGTGCAGCGATTCATCGATCACTTCCATCGGCCAGCGATCGTGGACCGGGTCGCCCGGAATGCGGAACAGCATGAGCCGTGCGCCCCGCTGGTCGAAATCCGGAGGCTTCGTGTCGCGGCCCTTGAGCGGCTGAACGATCAGCTCCGGTTTGCCGTCGCCGTCGGTGTCGGCCCAGCGCATGCGATGGATGGTCGGCTCGTCGAGCATATGCGTCAGCGGCCAGGGAGCGTCGCCCTGACTCCCGCGGGCCCACCAGAGCGAGCCGCCGGTCTTGCTGTTGTTCGCGTCGAAGTCGGCGCTGATCACCAGATCCTTGATGCCCTTGCCGTCAATATCGCCCGCGATGCCGTAGGAGTTCATCTTGGTCCCGTCGGTGACAATCGTGTGCCGCTTCCACGTCGGCGCCTCGAACCACAGCACGCCGTAGAAACGCACCAGCACGATATCGAGCTTGCCGTCGTCGTTCATGTCGGCCACGTCGATGCCGTAGGGGTCGTCGGGCAGGCCCTTGTCCACGATCACTTCCTTGAAGCTCGCGAAGCCGCCGGTGGTCTCGGCGGACGGGACGCCGGCCGGTTTCAGCCGGTCCGCCAGGAATTGGAGGTGATAGGGCAGCGCGTTGATCCAGTATTCCCAGGTATGCGCGCCGGGCCGCTCGACGTAATCATGCGGCACCTTGAGCTTCATCAGCTTCTCGTGAAGGGTGCGGTTTTCCTCGAAGAACGGGTCGTCCCATCCGCAATCGAGCAGGATGCCCATCGTCCGGCCGACGAACCTTTCGGCCTGCGTCACACAACTATGCTCGACCCAGCGGTCGCGATGCTTCTCGATGGGGCCGAGGCGCTTGCCGAGATCGTACTTGTTCATCGAGTGCGTCAAGTCCATGACGCCGCTCATGGTGCTGCACGCCGAGAACAGCTTGGGGTGCCGGGCGGCGAGATAGATCGCGCCGTGGCCGCCCATGCTGAGACCGGTGATTCCGCGGCCGGCGGGCTCGGACCAGGTGCGATAAGTTTTGTCGATTTCTGGAACGAGATGCCGGGTCATCACCGTTTCCCACTGCCAGTCGGCGGGGTTCTCGGTGTCGCCGGTGGGGGCGTTCAGATACCACGACGCGGGTTTGCCGTCGGGCATGACGATGATGACGCCGAAGCGATCGGCGAGTGCGGCGAGCGAGACGCCGGCCTCCTTGGTCTTGCGATACCAGCGGGTGTAGTCGGCGGCGTAGCCGTGCAGGAGGTAAACGACGGGATAGCGCTTCTGTGGCGCCGGTTTCATCTGCGGTGTCGCGGGCTGGAGCGGTTTCAAATTGTATTCGCGCGGCACCACGACGATTGCGTTAGATGTTGCGTCGGGTTCGGAGCCGGGGACGGAAAACGTGATGATCGATGCGGCGGGATCGCCGGCCGTCGGGTCCGGTTCGGGGGCGGGTGCGTTTTGAGCAACAGCGGATGCGATCCCTCCGAGAAGAACCGCGCTCATCATTAACCAGGGACGAATACGGTTTTGCATTAGAAATCTCCTCAAGTACCAGCGCGCCGGGTGCATCCGAGATTCAGGGGCAGTGCGATCCGGCGGATAGTACATTTCCGAGCGCATACTATGCGTTATCCACGGATTTGTCCTTATGGACGCGGGCTTCGTACGCGCGGTTTACAAACCGCGGCTAAACAATGTTGTTCAAGACCGCTGCGGGGAACATCCGATAACCACATGGGTGGCGCGCACCCGCGGGGGGTGGGTGTGCGCCGCCATACGAGGTCATTTACATGCCCGACGTCCTCGAACAGTCTGAAATCGATGCGCTGCTCTCGGCGGTAGACGCCGGCATGACGGCGGATACCGAGGCCAAGCCCGTCGCCCGCGGGCGGGGCAAACAGCAGGACGTGCACGATTATGATTTCAAGCGGCCCGAGCGCGTGAGCAAGGACCAGATGCGCTCGCTCGAAGCGATCCACGAGAGCTTCGCGCGAAATTTCGGGGCGTCGCTGTCGGGTTTTCTGCGGACGATCGTCGAAGTCCGCGTCGCCAATATCGAACAGTTGACGTACAGCGAATTCATCCATTCGCTGCCCAACCCGACGTGCTTTAATCTGCTGAATGCCGCGCCGCTGGAGGGGCAACTGTGCCTGGAGATCAGCCCGCTCATCATCTATCCGATCATCGACCGGCTGCTGGGCGGCTCCAGCGCCGAGCTGTTCATCCCGCAGCGGCCGCTGACCAGCATCGAATGGCGGCTGGTCAAACGCATCTCCGACCGGGCGGTGACGTGCCTCTCCGAAGTGTGGTCGCACCTCGTGCAGGTGCAGTTCGAGCTGACGGAGACGGAGTCAAACCCGCACCTGGTGCAGATCGTCGCGCCCAATGAGGTCGTCGTGGTGATCAGCCTCGAACTGAAGATGGGCGCGCGGGCCGGCACGATGACGCTGTGCTTTCCGTTCAACGTGATCGAGCCGGTGATGGGCAAGCTGGCCACGCAGAGCTGGCTGGCGTATCAGCGGAAGGCCTCCACCGAGCAGCAGCGGGAGAAGATCAGCAGTCAGCTCAAGACGGCGGAGATCGGGCTTCGGGCATTCCTGGCGGAGACGACGATCACGGTGAACGATCTGCTCCAGCTTCAGCCGGGCGACATCATCCCCACGGACAAGCCCGCGACCACCGAGCTGGTCCTCCAGGTCGAGGACCGCAGCAAGTTCGCCGGACGGCTCTACCAGTGCAAAGGCGGGCGGGCCATCCGCATCACGCGCTTATTGAAACCCGACGAGAATCTGTAAAAGTCTTCCCCAACCAGTTAATCTAACACGCATCATGTTTAGAACAGATCGAATGCCGACGGTCGCCGCCGGGCTTATCATGCTCGCGCTTGCCGCGGCGGCCCTGCCGGGTTGTACGCGAGACAAGATCCGCGTGCTGATCGTCGACGGACAGAACAACCACCGCTGGGATCAATCGACGCCGCTGATGAAAAAGACGCTGGAGAACACCGGGCGATTCACCGTCGAGGTCGCCACCACGCCGCCCGAAGGAGCGCCGGCCGCCGAATGGGACGCGTTCCGCCCGGATTTCTCCCGCTTTAACGCGGTGCTCAGCAACTACAACGATTACCCGCACCCCAATGCCAACCGCTGGCCGGCCAGAGTCGAGGCCGCGCTCGAAGCCTACGTGGCCGGCGGCGGCGGGCTGGTCATATACCACGCCGCCAACAACGCGTTCGAGAAATGGGACGCCTACAACCGTATGATCGGCTTGGGCTGGCGGCACAAGGAGTTCGGCGATCGTCTTTACCTTGATGAGGAGGGCAGCGTAATTCGCGTGCCCAAAGGTCAGGGCGCCGATGCCAGCCACGGCGCGGTTCACGCGTACACCATGACCGTGCGTGACCCCAAACACCCCGTGATGAAGGGCATGCCGCCGCAATGGATGCACGCCGATGACGAGCTGTATCACGCCCAGCGCGGCCCCGCGGAGAACCTGCACGTTCTGGCCTCTGCATTTTCCGATCCAAAAGCACGGGGCACCGGCCTGCACGAGCCGCTCGTCTGGACGGTCGAATACGGCAGGGGCCGCGTGTTAGTAAACCTCCTGGGGCATGTCATGACCGAATCGGGCACCATCGCCGTCCGTTGCGTCGGCTTTCAAACCCTGCTGTGCCGCGGAACCGAATGGGCGGCGACGGGCCGGGTGACCCTTCCCATCCCTAAAAACTTTCCCACACCAGCCGGCGTGAGCCTGGCGGAACCTTGAAAACGTCGATGGAGGACCGGGCGGTGGTGCAAACGCGAAGGGCATTTCTCGGTGGCATGCTCGCGGCGGGCGTGGGCGGCGGCTTGATCGCTAACCGTCGCGTTCAAGCCGGGCAGACGCCGTCGCGGCGGAAAATGACCATCGACCTGGTCTGCGGCAATATCGGCGTCATCGTCAAACAGCGGGAGGCGATCGACCTGGCCCATCGGCATGGATTCGAGTCGGTGGCGCCGGATGGGCCGGACCTGGTCGGGATGACGGAATCGCAGCGGACCGAAGTCGTCGCGGAACTGAAGAGCAAAAATCTGGTCTGGGGCGCTGCCGGCGTTCCGTTTCGGTACCGTGTCGATGATGCCGCTTTCGCGGAGGGGATGAAGAAGTGGCCGGCGATCGCCGACGCGCTGAGGTTCGTCGGCGCGACACGCGTGGGCACGTGGGTGACGCCGAGCGACGACACGTTGACCTACCTTCAAAACTTCAAACGGACCACGGCCCGGCTGCGCGAGCTGGCCAAAGTGCTCAAGGACCGCGGGCTGCGTTTCGGCCTGGAGTACGTCGGCCCCAAAAACAACTGGACGAATCTGCGGCACGGCTTCATCCACACGCTGGCCGAGATGAAGGAGCTGATCGCCGAGATCGACATGGCCAACGTCGGCGTCGTGCTGGATAGCTGGCACTGGTATTGCGCGGGTGAGACCGAGGCGGACATCCTGTCGCTCAAAGGCGAGGAGGTTGTCGCGGTCGATCTGAACGATGCGCCGGCCGGCGTCGCGCGCGAAGCCCAGGTCGATAACCGCCGCGAATTGCCCGCCACCACGGGCGTGATCGATATCGCCACATTCCTGAATGCGCTGGTCAAGATCGGCTACGACGGCCCGGTCCGGCCGGAGCCGTTCAACGCCACGCTCAACAAGATGGACAAGGAACTCTCCGTAGCGGCAGCCGCGGCGGCTATGAAACGAGCGTTCGCGGCGATAAAGTAATCACTTCATGTGTGCCGGCGCCCGCCTGACCATTATCCTCTTCCTACTGGCATCCACCAGTTCGCCGCGAATCCTGTCCGCTCAGACCAGCCAACCGGCGGAACCGCCCTGGATACGAATGGACTACGGCCCGTTCCTGTGCACAACGCTCGAAGCCCCGCAGCCGCCGGGTAATTTCGCGTACAAAGCGATCATTATTCCGTTGAAGCCGGACCGCTCGATGAATGTCGCATTCGATACCGACTTACTGCGCTGGAGCGCCGGCTGGGAGGGCGGATTCATCGACTGGAAGTGCGTCGCCTTTGATGGCTCGCACGAAGTGCATCCGTCGCTGGTCGGACACCAAGTCTTCGGCAACGCGATGACGGCCGGCTGGGCCCGCCCCGGCACGAGCGACTTTGCAGACCCGCGGGTCCGACCCTACGGCCCGCTGCCGCGTGAGTGGGCGCATTGGAAGGGGTTATATCTCTACTTCGGCAGCGTCATGCTCTCGTACACCGTCGGCGATACGGAGGTGCTGGAGATGCCCGGCCTCCTTGAGCGCAACAGCGTCCGCGCATTCACTCGAACGATAAGCGTCGGCGCCAGCAAACACGATCTCGTCCTGCACATCTGCCAATCCCCGCCCGGCGTTCGAGGAGTCATCACAGAGGGCCCGCAATCCATTACGCCCAGTGCACCCGCTGATTCCATCGTGCTATTGGCCGAAAAAGACGCGTCGAAGCCGGCGAGCGAACCGGCCACTCAACTGGCGATCGGTTGCATGACGGATGCAAAGGGCTTGCGATGGGACTCGGAAACGGAGAATGCCATCTCGCTACGCGTGCCCGCATCTGAAGAGCCCATCACCTTTGAGTTGCTGATGGCTCGTTGTCGTGACGGCCAGGTGGACGACTTCAAGGCGTCGCTTCGCCGCTTATACCTGCCCTCGGACTTGAAATGGCGGCCCCCTGGCGGACCGTCCCGATGGTCGCCTGCGCTCACGACGCGCGCTGAAATGGGCAGAGACGATGGCCCGTTCGCAGTCGATACGCTGACGGCGCCGCGCGATAATCCGTGGCATTCATGGATGCGCTTCGGCGGGTTTGATTTCTTCCCCGGCGGCACGCGGGCGGCGATCTGCACGTGGAACGGCGACGTATGGACGGTGGACGGCATCGACGACACGCTCGACAAGCTCACATGGCGACGAATCGCGACCGGATTGTTTCAGCCGCTCGGCCTCAAAATCGTGGACGAACAGATCTACGTCCTCGGCCGCGATCAGATCACGCGCCTGCACGATCTGAACGGCGACGGCGAGGCGGACTTCTACGAAAACTTCAACAACGATCACCAGGTCACGGATCATTTCCACGAATTCGCGATGGATTTACAGACGGCGCCCGACGGCGACTTCTACTACATGAAAGCGGGGCGGCACGGCAAACTGGCCGTGGTGCCGCAGCATGGCACGCTGATCCACGTGTCGCGCGATGGATCGCGGAGCGAGATCGTCTGCAACGGCTTCCGCGCGCCGAATGGTTTGGGCATCCGCTCCGACGGCGCAATGCTCACGACCGACCAGGAAGGCTACTGGATGCCGATGAACCGCATCAACTGGCTGCGGCGCGGCGGTTTCTACGGCAACATGTGGGCGCTCTTTGAAGGCCCGCGGCCGACAAAGGACGATCCTCCCCTGTGCTGGGTGCCGAACTGGCTGGATCGCTCGCCCGCGGCGCCGGTGTGGGTGGACAGCGAACGATGGGGGCCGCTCAAAGGCGAGCTGCTTACGCTCTCGTATGGAACAGGTCGCCTGTTTCACGTGTTGTACGAGGAGCTCGAAGGCGCCCGGCAGGGCGGGCTCGTCCCGCTCCCACTCAGTTTCGACACCGGCATCATCCGCGGGCGCTTCAACCCGCGCGACGGCCAGCTCTACGTGTGCGGACTCTTCGGCAGTTGGGGCAGCGACCGTACCGCCGACGGTGGCTTTCACCGCGTGCGCTATACCGGAAAACCTCTATATACCCCCGATCAGCTCTTCGCCATCAAGCCGGGCATGGTGATGAGATTCACCGACCCGCTCGACGTTGCCGCCGCGGGCGATCCGCACAATTACCTGGTCGAGTGCTGGAACTACAAATGGACGGAGAAATACGGCTCGGATGATTTCCGCGTCAGCGACGGCGCGAAGGGCCGCGACCGCCTGCCCGTGACCGGCGTCAAGGTTTCTCGCGACGGCCGTTCGGTTTTTCTCCAGATCCCCGGTCTGCGGCCGTGCATGCAGATGCAGATCAAGTACAACATTCGAGCGGCCGACGGGGCGTCCATCTCGCAGGCGGTGGTGAACACGATTCATGTGCTGGGCGAACCGGAGCGTATCGCGTCCCTGCCGGGTATGGAGTTTGAAGGCGGGCTGTCTCCGCCGCCGCCCGCGGGTCCCGAGCACCTCGGCATCGAAAACCTCCGGCCGGGTATGGCCCTGCGGTTCGCACTCGCGCTGCGGAGCCGCGACATCGAATCGGAGCAACCGCTGGATGCCCGCATCGCCCGCATGATAGCGCTCAATGTGCCGGAGGCAGAGCCGGCGACGCCGTTCATGCCGCCGGGCGTGTTTTCCGCCACCTGGGAAGGCTACGTCCAAACGGATCTGGCGGAGGAGTACACCTTCCATGCGGAGGGAAGAGGTCGCTTTATTCTGTACGTGAACGGCACCGAGGTCATCCCACCGGGCAATCTGCCCCTGACCAGCAAACCGGTGAAGCTTCGCGGCGGGTTGAACGGCGTTCGCGCGCGGTTCATCGGCGACGCGCGGGAAAAAAGCGGCGGGGCCGGCGTGCGATTGTACTGGTCGTCGGCTCACCTGCCGCGAGCGCCGGTCCCGCCGACTGCGCTGTTTCACGACCCGCGCACCGCCGGGCTGGACGCCTACCGGCGGCTGCACCAGGGTCGTGAGCTTTTCGCCACGCGGCACTGCCTGCGATGTCATCAACCGGATTCGATGCCGGAATTGAAAGACGCCGGCATGATTGAGCTGTCCGCCGATGCACCTGCGCTGGCCGGCATCGGTTCGCGGCTGAGTGAGGATTGGATCGCGCGCTGGCTGCTCGATCCTCACGCGCTTCGCTCGGATGCGACGATGCCGAAATTGCTGCACGGAGGCGAAGCGCGCCAGCAGGCTCTTGATATCGCCGCATGGCTGGGGACGTTGAAGGAAGATGAAGCACCAACGGCTTCCGGCAAAGAGGGTGACGTGAAGCGAGGTGAGATTCTCTTCGACGCGCTGGGCTGCGTCGGTTGTCACCTCCCGCCGGGCAAGTTAGATGCCACCTTTGACCGCGTGCCGTTACTGCGCGTGAAAGACAAGTGGAATCCCGGCGCTCTCCGGGAATTCCTCCGGCAGCCGGAACGCCACCATCCCTGGACGCGCATGCCGAATTTCAAGCTGAGCGAGAGCGAAGCTGCGGACCTGACCCGGTTTCTTCTCTCCCGGCCAAACGCACCGATGGAGAAGATCACCCCCTCGCGATCGACGCCGGATGCCGGCCGCGGACAGAAACTGGTCAGCTCGATGGGCTGCCTCAGATGTCACCCGATGAAACTGCCGGATGAGTCCACGGCGCCAGCGCTCTCGGCCATTCAACATGGCGACTGGACGCATGGCTGCATGGCCGAGACGCCCGACGCGCGAGGCCGCGCGCCGGATTTCGCCTTCAGCGAGACGGAGCGGGAGGCGCTGTCCGCATTTGCCCGGACGGACATGGCGAGTTTACAACGCAATGAGCCCGCTGAGTTCGCTCAGCGGCAAATCGCGGCGCTTCGCTGTACCGCGTGTCACAGCCTGGACGGCGCAGCCGACACCTGGTCGGAAATCGCAGCACACATCGAAGATCCGATCCCCATCGAGCAAATCGCCGCCGCCCTCGGCCGCGAGCAATTCAACGACTATCAGGGCCGGCCGATGCTCACCTGGGCGGGCGAGAAGCTGCACGCGGACTGGATGAGCGACTTCATCGCCGGGCGGATCGACTCGAAGCCGCGGCCGGGGCTGCTGTCGCGCATGCCCGCCTGGCCGGCATACGCCCCGCTGCTGGCCAAGGGGTTGGCGATACAACACGGTCTGGACGGGAGTCCAGAAAGCGAGCCGCCCCTGGACAAAGAAGCGGTTGCCATCGGTGAGAAGCTGATCGACACCGGCGCATTTTCCTGCACGACCTGTCACGGCGTCGGCGCGAAACCGCCCATCGTCGGAAGCACGTTGCAGGCGATCAATCTGGATGCCGTCCACCGGCGGATGCGCAAGGAGTTCTACCGGCTGTGGATTCTCGACCCGCAGCGGATCGAGCAAGGCACGATGATGCCGCGGTTCATGGAGGACGACCTGCGCTCGCCCTTCAAAGAGTTTTATGCGGGCGACGGCGGCCGGCAGATCGACGCCATCTGGCAGTACATGCGGTCGCTCGACCGGAGCCGATAAAGCTCAAGTTGGCAAATCTCATTGGCACCTCGCTCCGCCTGGTCCACACCTACGAATCCGGTTACGTGGAGACCGGCAACAATGAGACCGACGCGCTGAGGCTCATCATCTTTTGCGATCACGGCGCCGCAACCAACTGCCCGCGGATTTCGCCGCCCGGGTTATTCTGCGTGTGGATATTAACGTAGATGTTCCCGTTGAGCAGTGCGTTCAGTTCCACTGTCGTCAGGTCCGACCACGTCCCCTGAATGGTCAGTTGCGTTGCGTCGCCTTGAATGTTGGCGGAGATATTCTCGACGATGTCTCCGTCTTGCCCGGGCGGATTTTGGTGGAAGTGTGCCAGCGTCACCGTGCTCCCGAAATTCCGGGCACTGATGTTGTACTGAAGACTCGTCTGGTCCGCGCTGAGCGTAAAGGTACCGGAGCCGGTGGCGTTGGTCGTGACCGGCGGGACCTCCTGGGCACCGGTGAAATTGGCGGTGAATTGGCGCTGGTTCCCGGTTCCCGTGGGAGGACACGATGTGCCGAAACTCAGGGCAGATATGGCCAGCACCAGGTACTTGAGATTTCGCATGATGTTGTTCTCCTTGAGAGTTGTGACGAAATCGATCGTATACGCCTCTGTTTTGATGGTTGAACCGGAGAGGTTTGGCCCCGCGCCGGAAACTTAGCCCGCCCTCATCTTGCCGGGCGAAAGTAAATTCTAGTTCTCTGCATCGTAGGTAGGTTCCGTGACCGGGTCAATGCGGGGTGATGATTTCTTCATACTCGCCCGCGAAAATCGTTCTGAGCCGCGGGGCATGAGAGCGTTTAGGTCTTGCGGGCCCCGCCCTCAGGCGACCGCGGCTCAGAACCATCTTCGACATCCGGCGACCTGGATCGGATGATTCACCCCCTCGACACGGAGAATAAAAAAAACTCCAGCAGCATCTCGTAGTCTGGTAGGGCGGGCCGCGCCGTATTATTCCGGCGGGCGAACCGCCCGCCCTACCTGAACTTCGCGTTGGTACCGTGCGCTGGTGCGACAGCGCCGCCGCAGCAGGGCCCCGCCGGCCAGGCCGAATAGCATCGCCGACATCGGCTCCGGCGTGACGTTGAAATCGAACTGGTAGGTGGCCGCTGATGTACCGGTCTGCTGAATCCAGTAAGTATAATTCCCGCTGGGCAGCGGCGGCGTAAACCCCTGGGCGCCGGCGCCCGTCCCCATGTTGTCCAGTATGTCCGTGCCGACCGTGCCCGGACCCGTACCGAAGTGCGTGTAGCCGAGCAGGTTGGCCACATTGGTCCCGGTCGGCGGCTCGGTGAACGTGCTCCCGTTCTGTACCCCGATGAATGCCGTTCCATCCTGACCTTGATACGAGACGTTGATGATCGAGCTGAGCTGAAGTCCCGCGGGTACCGAGAGCCGGACATACTCGCGATCTCCGGAAACGGAAGTGGCGATCAGCGTGTTCGTGCCCGCTGACAGCGTGTATCCGGTCGGGTTGAGCCGGTCGTTGGAGAGGTCCCCGTTCACCGACTCGTCGTGGATAACCGTCGCGGCGGCCGGAGCAATCAGACCCAGGAAAACCGCAATGCTGATGCCGAAAGCCGTGGACAATGAGTTACGCACTTTTCCTCCTCCTATCAAATGAATGTCTTTCCGCCTGAGCGGAAGACGCCTCGCTATCTCGACGTGACCTGTTTTATTCTTCCGCTCAAAACCATGCGCGTAATCGCGCACATGTCCTTACCGGGCCAAAACTTTCGGTCGTAGAGCGCGAAAAAATGCGGGCCTCCAGAGCAGGTAACCTGAAATCGGGCCGGGTTATTCCCGGTTATAGGCCTTCTTCGCGGCGGATCGACGTAGATTGCGTTTCTCGCAGTCGCTATAATGATTTTCGCCAGACAAAGGCGCGGAGGAGGAGCGGGAAATGCGGCCATCAGCAGGACGGGTACGGGTTCTATTTGTTGTCGCGGCGGTTTGCGGGTTGTCCGGTTCCGCGCTGCGGGTGCGGGCCGCTACCATCGCCATCAGTCCCAGTCAGGACAACACGCTTTATGAGAGCGCCACCGGTACGCTGAGCAATGGGGCGGGATCGCACCTCTTTGCCGGGACAGCCGCGTCCGGCCTTGTACGTCGGGGCCTGCTCGCGTTCAATATCGCCGGCAATATCCCGGCCGGCTCGACCATCCTCAGCGCCAGCTTGCGGATGCACATGTCCAGAACGATTGGTTCGGCGGAAGTCGTGGATCTGCATCGCGTCAGCAGCGCCTGGGGCGAAGGCAGTTCGGTCGCCTTCGGTGAAGAGGGCGGCGGCGCGCCCCCCCAGCCCGGCGATGCCACCTGGGTGCACACGTTCTACGATACCGCCGACTGGGCCAGTCCGGGCGGCGATTTCGACCCCGCCGCCAGCGGCAGCACCACCGTGATCGGCGTGGCGTTCTACACATGGCCAACGACCGCCGGATTGGTGGCGGACGTCCAAAGCTGGCTGGACAACCCGGCGACGAACAACGGCTGGCTCCTGCACGGCGACGAGGAGTTCACCGGGACGGCCAAACGGTTTGACAGCCGGCAGCACCCCGATCCGGCGATGCGGCCCGTGCTCACCATTAACTATCAGCCCATACCCGAGCCGGCCACAGGCGCGTATCTGCTGACGGGATTCTTCATTCTTCTCCGTTCATCTGGCAACCGCGGAGCGCGTGACCAAAGCCGCGTCTGGCACCTCTAAACGGCGGGTCAGCATTCCTGATAATTAGAAAAGTGGACACGTCTCCGGTAGAGGCTGTATCCTCCGGCCTCAGAAAGGGCCTTAACCGGGGGGGACGCGTTTATCACCCTCGACCGGCTCGTAAATGTCAGGAAGTTGTACCGTTGGATTTAATCTGAATTCAAAGGAGCTGTGATGCCCAGAAAATCAAAAGGATTCAAGAGCAGACTCAGGGCCGCCGCCAAGGCATCCAGCCAGGGCAAAAAAGAAGAGGCGTACAAGATGTGGAGGCAGATCACCGTGGATCGCGCGAAACTGAAGACCGAGAAGGCGGCGAAACAAGCGGAAAAGAAGGCTGCCAAAGCGGCTAAAAAAATCGCCACGTAGTCGACGCCGTCAACATCTACCGCTGATATTATGTCCTATCGTTGGGGTGACAGATGAAATCGATCATGTGGGCCGTGTGGTTGGCAGTGAGCTTGCTCGTGCCCGGAGGATCGGCCGACAAGCCGGCGGAAGCCAAGCTAAAACGCATCCTGCTCATCACCGGCCGCGACGTCCCGGCCCACAACTGGCGGGAGACGGCACCGCTCTTGCGTGAGCTCCTGGAACAGACCAAACAGTTCGAGGTCGTCGTGTCGGAGGAACCGCTGGTCCTGGAGTCATCAGCGCTGGGCGCTTATGACGCGATCTTGCTCAACTACTACAACTGGGAACGCCCGACCATCAGCGAGAAGGCGCGTGACAATCTCCTCGCGTTTGTCAAAGGCGGCAAGGGATTGGTGTCATTCCACTTCTCGGTTCGAGCGTTCGAGGACTGGCCCGAGTATCGCAATCTCGTCGGACGTATTTGGTCCAAAGGTTCCGGCCACGGTCCGCGGGGACCATTCAAGCTCAAAGTGATTAAAAAAGATCATTCCATCACCAAAGGCATGACCGACTTCGAGACGGACGATGAGCTCTACGCCAACCTCGTGGGCGATGCGCCGATTAACGTCCTCGTGGAGGCGGATTCGGAATGGAGTAAGAAGACCGAGCCCATCGTCTGGACGCTGGAATACGGCAAAGGGCGGGTCTTCAGCATCATGCTCGGCCATGACGCCAAGGCCTGCCGAGACTCCGATTTCGTCGGCCTCCTGCAACGCGGAACAGCGTGGGCATCTCAAGTCGACATGAAATAGAATCTCAGTTTCGTAGGGTCCGCTGTGAGGCTGGGAATTTTTCCCCCGGAATCCATTTTTGACCGCGTTATCAGTACTGATAATGCGGTCGAAACCGAGAGAAGACCAATAAATTCCCAACCTCTGTGCGGACCTCTTCTCCCAAAGCACGACCCGATGCCGTTTTACTCCGCAGAGCGGACCCTACCCTGACTGAACCCTGAACCCTGAACCCTCTAACCCTCTCACGGTGCCGGGTTCAGCAGCAGCAGGCCGCTCACCGAGTTCTCCGGGTTGTTG
>CAYLLT010000102.1:0-23379 GCA_964384465.1 uncultured Planctomycetales bacterium
ACATACTCTCGCCGCGGCGGAGAAATTGACTAGGTTATTTATGAGCGCGCCCTTACCTTCGAGCAGTTCCTCAACTCCGACCACGAGTACGCCCCGGGCCTCGACAAGTTGACCGAGGATTCGCCGGCGCCATTGAAGGCCGGCCCCGACGGAAGATACCCCATCCCGCAGCCGGGTATCGTCAAGGACCGCGAGTACTGAGCGAACGGAAAGAAACGGAAAAGATCATGGGAACGCCCCGGTTCACCATCGAGGCAGGCTGGGGGGCCACCCGAAGGATGGGGTACACGAAGATCGAACGGCACAGTGCTCTGGCTCAAGGTCTCGGCGCGCCCGGGATCGGCGATCGATGAAACCGATGATTGAATCGCTCCGCGAACAAGACCAGGCTGTAGGTGGGACGCCTTGGATCACGACGGCTCGGTGTGCTCCCGGTGTTTCATGTGCTGAACCGCGGTAACGGCCGGACGGCGATGGCGGACACAGGCAGCCACGGGCTAGAGGGTACACACCATTCTGGAGCGCGACATGAATAGATACTATCGCGTTGTGATCGCCGGGATGTGCGCACTCGCGGCCGGTGGAATCGCCCGCGCGGAAATCCTGATCCTGGGCGATCCGGGGGTCTCATCCCCTTCCGTGAAACCGCCGAAACTCCATGTGATCGATAGTGCGACGCCGGGAGTCGAGCTTCGCGCGCTCACGCTATCCAGCGAATTCAACGGTCTGCTTACCGTGACGGAGCGGCCCACCACGGGCGAGTTGTACGCCATCGCGCCGGCGCCGGCAAGCGCCCCGCACCCCGCCTTCCGGCTGTACAAGATCGATCTGGGCAGCGGGGCCGGCACGTTCGTCGGGGGGTTTGAAGTCGATACGGATAAGACCGCTATCGCCGACTTCAATCCATCCAGCGATCAACTTCGCGTGCTGACCCCACACACGAACGTTCGCCTGGATCCGAACACCGCGCAGGTGATCGGCACCGACACGCCGCCTCCCGCCGGTTCCGCGTTTGTCGGCGCCACCTACGCAATCAAGAAGGGTCTGGCCGTCGTTCCCAACTACTATCTCACCAGTTTTCAGGGCAGCGCGAACGGCAAGCTCTTTCGCGTGGATCCCCCGGGCATCGTCATCGACCCCGGCGGGGGCAGCGGCGATACCTACACGCCCGTCGGAGACCTGGGCGTCTGGTTGTACCGGGGCCAGCATGGGTTCGACTTTTCCGCGGCCACGAAGATTGCTTACATGAGCTCCTACTACAACAACGGTCTGAGCAAACTTTACACCGTTGATTTCGCTACCGGTGCGGCGACTTTCATAGGGGACTTGCCGTTCAGAGTCGTTTTCAACGGGCTTACCGTCGATTTCCCGCCGCGTATGTCCATCAGCGACGCCAGTGTGGTACAGAGCAGCCCGGGGGTGGGCAGTCTCAATTTCATCGTCTCGCTGAGTCGTAAGCCGGTCGTTGACGTGACGGTGCATTACAAGACCGCTGACGGGACCGCGGTCGCAAACGTTGATTACATCCCGCTTGACGCCGATCTCACGTTCGGGCCCGGCGAGACCGTCAAGATCATCGCCGTGACGGCGCTGGGGAATTTCAACCAGCCGGACAAAACGATGGAACTGAATCTGAGTAATCCGGTTCATGCAACCATCGTCGATGCGCAAGGCATCGGCACGATCGTCAACAATCCCACGGATGACGACGCCGACGGCGTGCCGGACATCTCCGACAATTGCCTCGGTGTCGCTAATCCGACGCAGCTCGACGAGGACGGCGATGGCCGCGGGAACTCCTGCGACAACTGCCCGCTGGCCGCAAACCCCAACCAGGAGGATGTGGACTCCGACGGCATCGGCGACGCCTGCGACAATTGCCCCGACAAGTCGAACTCCGACCAGGTCGACAGCGACGGCGATGGTCTGGGCAACGCGTGCGACAACTGCTCGAATGTCACGAGCGCGGATCAGAAAGATACCGACGGGGATGGAGTGGGAGACGTGTGTGACAACTGCCCGCAGGCAGCCAACGCGGATCAGGCGGACGCTGATGGCGATGGTGTCGGCGATCTCTGCGACACCGCGCCCACAACGTCCAACCCCGATCAGCCGGGCACGAACCCGAACACCATGACGCCGACACCTTCAGACGAGAGCGCTCCGGGAGGGACGACACCGGCACCGTCGTCCGCGACACGCAGCACCGGCCTGTGCGGGGCGGGCACGACGACGATGATGACCGCCCTCGTGATTCCGCTCATGCTTCTCAAGCGGCGTTCACGGCGTTTGTAGAGAAATCCCCGGCAGATCATGGAGGGCGGAAAAAGACTGCCATGTGAGCCAGGTAGCCAGGTAGGGCAGGTCAACGACCTGCCGTCAACTATATCGGTCGGTTGATGGTCGCGGCAGATCGTTGACCTGCCCGACCTGGATCGATGAAGCCGATGATTGATTAGCTCCGCGGACAAGGCTAGGCTGTAGATGAGACATCCAGGATCAGGACGACTCGGTGTGCTCCCGGTGTTTCATGTGCTGAACCACGGTAACGGCCGGATGGCGATGGCGGACACAGGCAACCACGGGTTATCCACGCAATCAGACGAGCAGCGATTGGACTATTCCCGAATTCAGGTGCCGCATGACTGTGCAAACGCTCAAGATCGGTAAGCGGGAGTTCGTGCTGGTCCCCAAACGCGACTTCGAGAGGCTCGCCGCACAGGCACGCCGGCAAACAGAAGACGATTATTGGACTCAATCGGCATTGGAGGCGGAAGCCAGGGCCCGGTCCAGGAGGGACAAACCCATTGCCTTTGAGGACGTGGAGCGCGAGTTGGATGCGCGCAAGCCGGCCCGTGGTGCAAGGCGTCGTAGAAAGCGCCGATGAGCTCACCGCGGTCATGGCACATTGAGCTTCTTGCGTCAGCCAGGCGGGAGCTTCTGGGCCTGCGTGCTCCGATCCAGACGCGGGTTCGCGCGGCCATTCGGTCGCTCGCAGATGATCCATTTCCACTTGACTCCGTTGCGATGAGAGGCAAGGGTACTGGTCTCCATCGTTTGCGCGTGGGCAGCTATCGGATTGTGTACAGACTTCAGCAGGAGCGAGAGTGTGTGATGGTGATTCGCATCGGGCACCGCTCCGAAGTCTATCGCGGCTGGGAGGAACGGTAACCTCAAAGAGTGCGTCCTAAAACTCTTCTGTGGGACCGGCTTCCAGCCGGTCCCACACTTTTAGTCAACTATCCGGTCGGTCGATGCTCTCTCTTTTGAGATCAATCAATGAATGGGACGCTGTTCCATAGCACAAGGCGTAGAAAGCTAGGAGTCTGGCTGGCAGCATCGCTTACGCTAACACTCTTGGCATGCAGTCCCGGTAATTATTCCACCAAACAGTGGCAGATAGTTGTCTCATGCCAAGGACGACTTAAGGTAATTAAGACTTCACCGGCCTGGTTGTTTAATGGAATACCGAGATACGAAACTCGTACAGTTCACCGAACCGTTTCAGATAATGTGCGCTCAGGCTGGATCGATCCGGCGAGTGGTCGGATGGCAACCTTGGAGCGCGACTCTAAGGAAGTTGCCGCTGTTCGTATTTATGATACAGCCATGGATGTTGAGGGTGAGTACGTCTTCAAGCAGGAGATCATTGACGACGAGTGCGGCCCGATGCTCGCCCCTGGTGGAGAACAAGTAGTATTCGTAGCTCAGAATCGCAAGGTTTTCGTCGGTCAGCTTGTTGCAGGAGCTGGCCTCCAAGTCAATGAGGTATGTAGTATTCCGAAGAGTAAACTCCACTTCAGGCCACAAGGGACTCTCGGATGGCTCAACGACTATGAATTCATCGTAGGCGGATCAGTGAGAGAGTACCACCATGTGAACTTGGGCACACGCACGTCCGCTCTGCTTGACGGCGATGCGAGTTTTTTAGGTGTAACTCATTCGGGCATAGCTGTATCATCCGCCGATAGAGGCTTGACGGTGGTCAATACAAATGGCGAGGTAATTAGCAAACTGGGCTATTCTTTAGCAGACAGTCATTTTTATTCAGGGTGTTACATTCATCGAGTATCTCCAGATGGCCGCTATCTGGCGTTTGAACATCCGGTAACATACGGCCTGCTAGGTCAGGTACTCACCATCCAAGACCTCAAAACAAATCGTGAAGTCCATCTTCATTTGCGATCGATTCCCAACTACATGGGTTCTTGGTTGGAGATTCCGAAGGAAAAAGGATCTGAAAGGGAATTTGGGAGGCAAGGGAAAACCAGCCATAATCGCCGATAACCTGCCGGTCGGCGGTAGGAGGGAATCGGCTGAAGAGCAAAAAGGGGATGGTCCAATTATTGGGAGGCCGTCCCACTTCTCTCCGTCCCCCGCACGAACCACCATTGCTGCCCGCGGGTAGATGTTCCATGTCCAGCACACGGTCAGGAAATGCTCATCCTGCTGGATCGGAAACGACTTGTACAGCTCCCTTTTTAGGCGGGATTGTCCCACATTCGGGGCATCGGTCGGGAGTGGCGCGGAGGTCATAGCCGCATTTGGGGCAGTGGCCGACGAGGAGCTTTTGTTTTCTGTGGCGGTAGAGCCAGAGGAGGGGCGGAATCAACAGGAGGATCATCACGGCGACATAGGGGAGGGTAATCTTACAATAATGACCAAGGCCGTTGTCTCCGTAATCTGCTTCGAATCCGATGAATTCTCCGAGGCGGTTGAGGGGATCGCGCGGGTACGTTAGTTAGCTTAAATGTGCCGTCTGGTATGACGTTCCAGCTGACTAACTTCATCTTCGCAAGTAACTGCGGGGAATACGTGGCAACGGTAAAAGAAATGCCGCCCTTGGCCGACCAGACTCCAGCGGTAAAGCGGCCGGGGGGATTGAAATTGAGCATGTCGCCGTAGTCATAGCTTCGAATCCAAAGCAGGCCCGACATCAAGAAGAGGGGTATTGTCAGAGCCGTTAAGACGTTAAACAGCCATCGACGAAGGCGTTTCATCGGAAACCATTCTACCGACGGATTGCTCGCTTACGAGCGGGAGGAGGAAAGGATGAATTATCTTTGACGTCTAGCATGGTGGCGATAAGTTGTGGTCATGGGGCGGCCTGCACGGGTCACCGAGCAGGCGGTTGGGGCGGAAACGGGGATGAGTCCAGCGGAAACGGTGGTGAGTCCAATTACAAATTTCTGAACATCGATGACAGGGGATCCGCCCGCTCACGGAACGCCGTACGTGTTCTCATCAAGAATGGAGGATGACGAATGGCCAAACGTAGGTCAAGAGAGATTTGAGGACAGGCAAAGTAATCACTTTGAGGGTCACATCCGTGCGCGTCGCCGTCAAAACGAAGCCGTCGCTCCGAACCCAAATCCGCACTCTCGACCCCGCCGACGCGGTTTCCTGCCTCTTTGGCGCAGTTCTTTTTACCAAACGAACCCGTTCGCCCGATCGAACCCGAACCCCTTCCTCGACGGATCACGGACCCTCCCAGTGACACGCCCCCGCCGCCCGACACCATTCGCCGTCCCCGGCAAACGGAACGCCCGTGCTGCGACGCAAAACCGCCCCCCGCCCCCTCTGGCCTTCCCCCGCCGATCCGTTACAATCCCGTTCGATTCGCGGGTAGCGCCGGCCCCCCGTGGCCGGCGTCATGGGTACGAATCTATCACGCGGTGCTTCGCCCACTGCTCGCGGAGCAGTGGCACACACCCAGGAGGAATGCCTGTGTCGAAAAAAGATTTGGTCAACCGGCGGGATCTGCTGGTCAACTCGGCGACGGCCGCGGCGCTCGCGGGCTGGGCGGCGGCTACCGGTTGTGCGACGACCGGCTGGCATTCGGAGTTTGTTCCCGTCGGCCAGAAACCTGCCAAAGGATCGGCGAACGAAACGATCGTCGTCGGGCTTATCGGCTGCGGCGACCTCGGCCGGAGCGGGCATCATCTGGCCGGACCGCTTCTCTCGACGCCCGGCGTGGAGGTCGCGGCCGTCTGCGACGTGGACGCCAACCATCGTTACGATGCCGCCCGCACCTGTCTCCAACGATCCAAAAAGCGCGTCGGCGTTTACGAGGATTACCGCGCTCTCCTGGACCGCAAGGACATCAATGCGGTGGTCATCCCCGTGCCCGATCACTGGCATGCCCTGATCGCCATCGCCGCGTGCGAGGCCGGCAAGGACGTGTACTGCGAGAAGCCGCTCACGCTCACCATCGACGAAGGCAAAGCGCTGGTCCGCGCCGCCCGCCGGTACGGCACCGTGTTCCAGACCGGCAGCCAGCAGCGCAGCGACGGCCGGTTCCGCCAGGCGTGCGAACTCGTTCGCAACGGCAAGATCGGCAAGATCAAACGCGTGGACACGGTGTTGCACGTCGTGCCCGGTGCGGAGTGGACGCCGCCCGAGACGCCGCCGCCAGAACTCAACTGGAATTTCTGGCTCGGACCGGCTCCCTATGCGGATTACGCGCCCAATCGCGTTCATTACCAGTTCCGCTGGTTTTTCGACTATTCCGGCGGCGTGATGACCGACTGGGGCGCGCATCACAACGACATCTGCCAGTGGGGCCTGGGCATGGACGGTTCCGGCCCCGTCGCGGTCGATGGGACCAACGCCCAGTTCTTTGAACATGGCCCGCACACCGTTGCGGAGCATTTCGAGGTGCACTACAAGTACGCCAGCGGCACCGAGCTGACCTGCCGGACGGATAATTTCACCGACGAGCACGGCAAGTTCGGCAACGGCATCAAGTTCACCGGCGAAAACGGGTGGATCTTCGTGAGCCGCGGCGAGATCAAGGCCTCCGATCCGGACATTCTCAAGATCGAGCTTGGGGCCAATGACGTCCGCCTCTACAAGAGCGACAATCATCACAAGAACTGGTTCGACTGCATTAAATCGCGCGAGCGCTGCATCTGCGACGTGGAGATCGGCTACCGTTCGGTCACCATCTGCCACATCGGGAACATCTCGATCAGGCTCGGCCGGCCGCTCAAGTGGGACCCGGAAAAGGAGATGTTCGTCGGCGATGAGGCGGCGAACCAGATGTTGCGCCGTCCGATGCGGGCGCCGTGGCACGTGTGAGGAATTGCGGATTGCTCATCGGAACCCCGCACGCAAGTGCGGGGCTGGGCCAGACACTTGCGGATGTCAGAACCCCGCACGCAAGTGCGGGGCTGGCCCGGCACTTGCGGATGTCAGAACCCCGCACGCAAGTGCGGGGCTGGCCCGGCACTTGCGTGCCGGGTTCGGATAGGAATAGGAGACAATCATGCCGGAAATAAAAGAACTCGTTGCTCAGCTCGGACGCGATCAGAAAACCGCGTATGTCGCCCGTCTTCAACTCTTGCAGATCGTCACGCGGGCCAACGCTCCCGGTGAGGAGGCGAAACGTGCGGAGGTGGCCGGCGCGCTGGTGGCGGAACTGAACGCGACGGGCGAACCGAAGAAGAATAAGAAGGGCGAGGACATCCCGCCCGGTTTGCTGCACTCGTCCGCGATCCGCACGAAGATCGCCTACCTGCTCAGTTACGTGGCCGCAGGCGCAGAGGTTCCCGCGCTGGAGGAAGCCACGCGCGATTTCGAGGTGCGCGAAGCGGCTCGTTACGCGCTGGATCAGAACACATCTGAAGCGGCGACCAGGGCGCTGATTGCGATTCTCGATCAGCGGGTCGGCCCCGAATTCCGCGTGGGTGTGGTCAATGCGCTCGCGCGGCGAAACGGCCCGGAAGTGCTCGCCGTCCTGCGGAAGACCGCAACCGACGATTCCGACGATGAAGTTCGCATCGCCGCGGTGGAGGGGCTCAGCTATTTCGCCGACCCGGGCAACGACGCGGTGATCGCCCATGCCGCCGCGGATGAGTGTCCGAGGATCCGCACGCGCGCACAAAAGGCCCGCGTGCGATTGGCCGAGCAGCTCCAGCGCGCCGGACAGGCCGCCGCCGCCGCGAAAATATATCACGCCATCCAGTCCGGCAACGCGGACCAGCCGCAGAAAACGGCCGCCGCGCTGGGCCTCAAACCGCAACCGGCCAAGGCCCGCGCGTGAAGAGTTTTTTGGCTCTGCGCGTCTCTGCATTCCGAGCCGCGACCGTAAGGGAGCGGAATCCATTGAAAACCGCTCCCTTGCGGTCGCGGCTCGGATCAAACCCACACGCGGATTCAACACGAAATCCGTATAATTCCACGATGACCCGTACTCGACTGTCGCAAATGCTGCGACTCACGCGCGAGCAGTGCCGCGCCGTCGATCAATTCGCAATCGAGGTGCTGGGCATCCCCGGCATCGTGCTGATGGAGAACGCCGGCCGAAACGCCGCAGATCACATCGCACGATGGGCGAAGGAATGCTCTGTAGCGTCGGCCCCCCGTGGCCGACGTCGCCGACCGCAGGGTGCTGCCGGGCGCGCATCGCGGCAAATCGCCGTCGTGTGCGGGCGGGGCAACAACGGTGGCGACGGCTTCGTGATCGCCCGCCACCTGGTCCGCCACGGATTCGACGTTTCGGTGGACCTGGCCGCGGCTACATCCTCACTTTCGGGCGATGCCGCAATCAATCATGCCATCATCCAGAAGATGGATGTGCCGGTGCACTCGGTTCAGAACTCGGAAGAGCTGGAAGCGGCCGCGCAACGGTGGCGGAGAAGCAGTGTGCTCGTGGATGCTTTGCTGGGCACCGGCTTCAGCGGCCAGGTGCGCGAGCCGCTGAGTTCAATCATCGAGACGATCAACGGACTCAAGGGCCCACTCATCGTGGCCGTCGATGTTCCTTCCGGGCTGGATGTCGATCGGGGGATTCCCGGCGGCATAGCCGTGCGGGCGGACCGCACGGTCACTTTCTTGGCGGAAAAAGTGGGCTTCGCGCAACCCGCCGCAAAGTCCTGCATCGGATGCGTGAAGGTGGCGGACATCGGCGTGCCGCTCGAATTCATCCTCGCGCGGCTGGCGCAGCAGTCTGATGATGAGGTAAAGCCAACTTCGCCGCGCTGATCATCGCTGAATCGTGATCCGAGCGAGTTGGGCGCGAAAAGTCATGCACTCAGGAAGCTCTCGCCCATCGAATCCCACTCCCTGCGGCAGAGGTTCAGACCGTACACGCAGTATTCGAACCGCTCGCTCAGCCGCTGGAGCACGCCGGCCGGCGGCTGATCGTCCGGGTTCGTCAGCTCGGACGCGATGGAATACGACTGTTTGCCTTGCCGCAGGAAGTCGCTCAGTTGGTCGCCGACGCCCATGTGCCGCAGCCGGCGCAGGCCTTCGGGGAAAATGCCCGTCCAGAACAGGCTGAAGTCGCCGATGTGCTTGTGAATCATCCGCTGGCGAACAGTAGGAGATACTTTCTTCTGTAGTTCAGCTTCCGTGACCCACTCCGCCAGGTCCTGCAACCGCCGGCCGCTCGCGTCGCGAAACGGGTAAATGTCGTTGACGTGAATCAGACTGCTCAGCATCTCGGTCAGATATTCCGCGATCTGTGGATCGCACATCCCGATATCGACGTAGAAAACATGCTGAACAGTGCCCGTGAATAGGCGACGCAGCGGATGATCGAGTCGCAGCGGTTCTAACATTGGCCTTCGCTCATCTCCCGGACCAGGTGGAAATGCCCCCATACGACATAACTCGTCTACATAGCACGAGTTACTTTAATTCTAGGATCCCAACCTATTGATTATATGCTGATTTTATGAAAAAAACGGCGATGTGGAGTGGGCAGCTTCGCGCAGAATGTCTGCCAGCGAGAGATCGAGTCGCGATACGGGTCGAAATAATCGCTATCTTCTTACGGGCGCTGGAGTTGCATCGGCGGCCGCTGCGGGGCGGGTCGCGCCGGAGGGTTGGGTCGCAACGGCCGGCTGCGTAGCCGACGCCGGCTGCGTCGTACGCGGCCGCGCCAACTGGCTCAGTTTGTTATCCCGCTGTTGTCGTGCCAGGCGCTGCTCAGCCGTTGGAATCTCATCCAGTTTGGCTTTCAGGCGATCGAACAGCTCAGCGAGCGGCCGCTGCAATTCCTTCCGCCGGTCAGCTCGCTGACGCGCCTCGTCCTGAGAACGTTTCAGTTCCTCAAGGTTCGTCTTCGGCGGAGAATGGATCGCCTCGTTCTCGCTCGTTTCCAGTTTGGTGAACTCATCCTTGTGCGCGTCGCGATATCGTTTGGCCTCTTCCCGCAGTTGGCGGAGGACCGAGTATGCCGTCTGCTGCTGGCCCTTGTCCAGGTTATAATCCTGAATGAAGATCCGTACCCGGTACTCCCAGGCGTCTTCGCTGTGGCGGACCGTGAGGGGTTGATTGCTGATCGTACCGGGGAAGTCCGTCGGCATCACTTCGCCCTTGGACCAGCGGTCGAACCGCTGCTCGAAATTGTCGAACTCTTTTCGCATCTGCTCGAGATCGCGGTCGTGCTGCTTGCGCTGCGGATCGGTGAGAACTTTGCGCCACTCATTGTTCCCGTCGAATATCTCCTGCTTGACGGCGGCCAGCAGCGGCTTGGCCCGCGTGCCCCACTCCTTCGCGATTTCCGCCGGCGGCATCTCGCGCTTCATCTGGTAGTCGAACATCTCGGCGGCCAGCCAGCGGACGTCCTTCTCGTAGTCCCCCAGAAACCGCTTCACCCGCTGGTTCATCAGCGACCGCGTGTAGTCCTGCTGCTCCGGGGTCAGGTTGTAATACCGGGTCATCTGCTGGATGTACCCGTCCATCATCGTATTGACGCTCCAGTAAAGGGGCGAGACAGCGCCGGCGGGTTCTTTCGGCCGCTGATTTGGCGGTGCCTGCGCCTGCGCCAGCGCGAGGCACACCCATTGCGGGCAGAACATAAGACCAATGACCAGCAGCAAACTTTTCTTGTGCATGAAATCCGTTCCTGTCGCAAGTCGAGAAAAAGGGGTCAGGTACATTTTGCCGGGACGGCCCGAAGGGTGCTTCGCACAAAATGTACCTGACCCCTTTTTCTCTCCGGGCGCGAAAACCGTTTCCGACCGTTCGAACCGCGCAACCACCGCCAACGGGCGGACCGGTCCGGGCGGTCAATGCGGCAATACCAGCCATTATACGGACAACGGGAGTCTCGGTTGCATCCCGGCGGCGATGGGTCACTACCGAAATCCCGCCCCTTTATGGGGTTATCGCACGGGCAGCATGTTAAAGCGAAGTTCGCGGATTGCAATCCCTGCGATCGAAAAATGTGACCGGTTCAGGCGGGGAAAAGACCGGGCACACGGTTCAGAAACCTTCGGGCCAGATGCCGCAGCCGCGCCATCCAGAACCGTTTCGACACCGATTTCAAGCCGGAATGGTAGGGGTCGGACCGCAGCCCACGGGCGATCATCGCTCGTGCGTCCGCCCAGCGGCCCAGGTGCAGGTAGGCCAGCGCGAGCTTGTGCAGCACCATCGCGTGGCGGGGATCGATCTCCAGGGCGTCGAGGCAGTGCTGGATGCCCTGCTCGAATTGGTTATCCAGGAATCGGCAGACGGCCAGGTTGTGGTGGGCGCCCACCATGGTCGGCTCGATCTGTATCGCCCGCTCGAACAGCTCGGCCGCTTCCGACGGCCGCAGCAGCTCCAGCAGACAGTTGCCCATCGACATCAGCGCGATGCAGTCCTCCGGATCGTCATCCAGCGCGATCGCCAGGTGCCGCATGGCCGGTTCGTGACGGTCGCGCCGCAGTTCCGCCTCGCCCAGGTGCGAATGCAGACCGGGGTAGTGCTCATCGAGTTGCAGCGCCGCCTCGAAGTGCCTGATCGCCACATCCGGATCATTGTTCTGCGAGGCGATCAGCCCCAGCATGACGTTCGCCCGCACCGATTGCGGGTCGAGATCCAGGACGTGCTGAAACTTGCTCGCCGCGGCGGGCAGATCGTTCATCTCCACCAGCAGGTCGCCCAGGTCCGCAAGCAGCTCGGTGTTGCCCGGGTCCGCCCGCATGGCCGCCAGATAGTATTCCCGCGCCTTGGCGTGCTGGCCCTGGATGCGATAGGCCTCGGCGATGCGCTGCCGGGCGTGGGGGTAATCCGGCTCCAGCTCCAGCGCCCGTTGCCAGCAATAAATGGCACGCGGAAGGATGTTCCGCACTCCGAGCGATTCGCCCATGTGGTGATAGCAGTTCGGGCATTTGTCGGTGAGCTGCTGGGCCAGGTAGAACATCTGCTCGGCCGACTCGTGGTCGTTCAAGCGGGTGTAGGCGGCGATCCGGTGGCAGTAGGCCGGCTCGTAGTCGGGATGCGCGCGGGCCAGTTTTTCGTAAAGCTGGATGGCCTCTTCGAGCTTTTCCGTGCGGATCAGGTCGATGCCCAGCGCGGTCATCAGTTCGGTCGGCGGGTCGCCCAGCTCGCACGCCCGGCTGTAGGCCTCGACCGCCTCATCGTAGCGTTCGAGCTGATCCAGGATCTGCCCGCGCTGCGCATGCCAGGCCGGGTTCCGGGGGTTGATGGTGATCGCCGCTTCCAGTTCCGCCAGTGCCTCATTCCACTGTTCGGCGTCTGAAAGCTGGAGAGCACGTTCGATGCGGTTTTCAGCGTCCAGCCAGTCGTTCATCGTCTTCGACCGTTGCCGATGGTCCGGTTCGTCCACGTCCGGTAGAACTATCGGCAAGCCAGCGAGCGCTCTGAGGTCGCGGCCGCTAAAATTGAACGCGGCGGTAAGCGCGAAATGTTATCGGCCCGTCCCTGAGGCGCGGCTGGATGTGTCAGCCGTGCGGACCGCGTGCCGTGCCGCGGCTCGATCGTCGCGGTTTCTCGAGAAACAAACCCGCGTCGACATTGAACCGCTCCGCGAGTTTGAAGATGTGAGACCTGCTCAATGAGCGCCGGCCGTGAAGGATTTCCGACGCGACTCCCTTGCTGCCCAGCACCGCGCCAAGATCGGTGACACTCATATCGTTGGCTTCCATCAGGTGCCTCACCATGTCCAGCGGCGTTCGGCCGGACGTGTCAAAAACGTTGTGCCTGCGATCGTAATCCTCGATGAACACGCTCAAAGCTTCAACGTAATCCTTCTCGCCCTCGCTGAGGTCGCTGCGCAGGACGAGCGTGTCCAGTAGTTCTGCCGCAGCATCATATTCCCGCACCGTGTGGAGAGGACGCAGCGCGAGGCGTCGTACCAGCTCCAGGTAGTCGTCGCGACGGGAGGTGCTCCGCTGACTTTTAACGACTGCTGCTCGGCTACTCATAACGAATCCTTCCAATGGTCTTTGCTGTATTCGGCATGCGTGAGGAACCGCATCACGAAAACTTTCTCTGTGTCATATATGAGAACCATCGACACGAAAGTCAAGCGGATGCAATCGAACCCGTTGCCCATGTGAAGGCCGAGCAGGATATGCTATAATGCTGTCCCGGGTTGGTGTCCCGAATCAGGGTGGAGCACGTGCGATGCCATCAACTGTCAGTCCAACGCCGCCTTCGCAGCAGTATTGGCGCGACCGTCAGTGGATTCACGACAATTATGCTCAACTCGTCAGCGACCACGCCAATGAGTGGGTCGCCGTTCATCACGGCAAGGTGCTGGCGTTCGGTCGCGACCTGGGCGCGGTTGAAGATGCCGCGCGGGCGACGGGCCCTGCCGACGACATCGTATTTCAATTCATCGACGACGGATCACTGATTTTCTGACTTATGGCGCGCGTGAACTTGGAGATTCTCCGCGGGCCGTATCGGCCGGCGCTGGCCGGCGGATTTCAAGTCGAATCTTGCCGGCTGTTAACCGATTTGAGTTTGCGGTGCGATGCCGGCTGGACCGCGTTTCGCCCGGCCATCATCGACACGGGCGCGCCCGTGAGTCTGTTTCCGCGTCGCGTTTGGCAATCGGCGGCCGTTCGGCGGATGGGGCGGGTTCGCGTCGGAGGATTGACGCGCCAACCGGAGTGCATGTTCGACGTCACGCTCGCCGTCGTCGTGCTGGCGATTCGTGATCAGTTCAACGAGATCGAGCCAATCGAGGCCCATGCCCTGCTGGCCGACACCGATGACGTACCGACGCTGTTGGGCATGCGCGGCGTGCTGTCTGATCTGATATTGCACACCAACCTCGCCCACAGCGAGGCGTATGTTGAGGCCATCCCGTAGGATCCGGCCTTGCATTCCTTCTTCCCCTGTGTTATACTGATATAGAACACTCATGCTTCTGCGAATCGAATCCAGTTCGGCCGTGCCGGTCTATCGACAGATTGTCGATCAGATCCGCTATCAGATCGCCAGCGGCATTTTGGAGGCGGGCGATCGTCTGCCCAGCGTGCGCGAACTCGCCCGCCAGCTTCCCGCCAATCAGAACACGGTGCTCAAGGCCTACGATTTCCTCGCCCAGGGCGGCCTGATCAGCCGCCGCCAGGGCGACGGCACTTTCGTCGAAGAAGTCAAAAGCACTATAAAGAAGTCAGAGCGATTGAGGCAGCTCGCCGGCATCCTCGCCCAGGCCGCGGCCCAGGCCGTCCATTTTCAGATCGGCCGGGAGGAGCTTCACCAGTTGCTCGATCGCCAGATCGACGCGCTCAAACGGGAGGAACCTTCCCATGCCTGACGCCGAACCCATCATCCGCATCGCCGGACTCCGCAAGCAGTTCGGCAAGCTTCAGGTGCTCAAAGGCGTGGACCTGGAGGTGCCTGGGGGGTGCATCTTCGGGTTGCTCGGGATCAACGGCCAGGGCAAGACCACGCTGATCCGCATCCTGCTCGGCCTGCTCAAGGCCGATGCGGGTTCGTGCCGGGTGACCGGAATCGACCCGGACCGCGAGCCGATCGCCGTCCGCCGGCGCGTGGGTTACATGGCCGAGAACCAGACCATGTACGGCTGGATGCGCGTGCAGCAACTGATCGACTGGGTCGCGAGCTTCTATCCCGACTGGGATGCGGCGTTCGCCGGGCAGTTCCGGCGCGAGGTGCATCTCGATGGCGACAAAAAAGTGGGGACGCTCTCAAAAGGACAAACCAGCCGCCTCGCTCTGCTGCTGGCGCTGGCCCATCGGCCGCAGATCGTGATCCTCGACGATCCGACGCTGGGCCTCGACCCCATTGCCCGCAAGGACTTCCTGCGCGATGTCATCGGCCATCTTCAGAGCCGCGGAGTGACCGTCTTTTTTTCTTCGCATCTGCTCTATGAAATCGAGCCGATCTGCGACCGCGTGGCCATTCTGCACGACGGGCGGATCATTCGGGCCGCCGCGGTGGATGAACTCCGCGACTCGGTCAAGCGTGTGATCTTCGAGCCGGCGGAAGGCGCCGATCCGCAGTCGCTGCCCGGACTGCTCGACATCGAACGGCACGAACGCCGCTGCACGGTGACGGTCGAACGGGCGGCAGAGACGATCCCCGCGATTTCAACGATGAGCAAGAACGGCATTTCGGTCGTCGATCTGAACCTGGACGAGATCTTCGAGGCCTACGTCATCGGCCGGCGCGAGGTGGCGAATGTCTGAAATAACGACGACGCTCATTCAGCCGCCTCGATCCGCCGCACGAATTCGCCCAGCCCTCATGGCAAAGGAGTGGTTCGAGCATCGCTGGCGCTTCGCGCTCGGCACCATCGTCCTGAGCACGTTGCTGGGTGGCATGCTGCGGGCGCAGGTCGTGCCGTTCCACGAGGCCGCCATTGCGATCTTCTGGCCGGTGGGCACGATCATGACGATTTTCCTGGCCATGGGACCGGTCGCGATGGAGAAGACTCAGCGAACATGGGAATTCCTGCTGGCTCAACCCGTGCCGAAGGGGAAGATCCTGCTGGCCAAGTGGCGGATGGGGCTGTACGAGCTGATCGGGATGAACTTCATCGCCTGCCTGGCCGGACTCACGGCGATGTGGAGCCGTGGTTTCTACGGGCGGGGAAGCTTCTGGCAGGAGGCCCACAGCGACATGACAAGTCACATCGAAAAGTGGCTCCAACTCATCATCGAGCATCCGGGGTTGTGGTTGATTCTGCTGGCCGCATTGGCGACGGTCGCGCTCTCCTGCTGGTATACGTTTCTCTTCTTCATGCTGACCCGCGCGCGGAACGAGTTCGAGGCGGCATTGGGCGGGCTGTTGCTGACCATCGCCGCACACGTGTGGCTGGGGCAGGTGAACTATCCGGGGTTGCGAGTGCCGCTGGGGCTCAATCCCTTCGCGATGTTTCTGGTTTTGATCTACCCGCAGCCGCCCTACTTCGCGTGGCTGCCGCTCACGCTCATGATCGTTGTGCAACTGGTTGTATGGATCGGTCTGCCGGTGCTGGTCATCGGGTGGCAGACCCGGAGACGAGCCAATGTCTGATGCCGCTACCACAATCTCGGCGGAAGCGGCTGTTGCGGCACCGCCCCGTCGTCGCAGCCGAGGGGCATGGCTGTCGCTCTTCTTGAAAGAGTTGCGGGAGTCGCGCGGGTTGCTCATCGCGGGCCTCTGGACCTGCTGGCTCATGCCGGCCGCGCTGGAAGTCCCGTACATGTTGGTCATGGAGGGGAGATTGTGCTTCATCCCCATCGTCGGCGTGACGCTGGTGAGCGTGGGGTGGTTCTTTGCGATCGTCACCGGGGCGCAGGTGGTGTGTCGCGACTGGGGACGGGCGGAGGAACATTTCCTGCGAGCGCAACCGGTCTCGCCCGGTGCCATCGTGTTCGCGAAATGGTGGGCGGGATTGCTCGTCGTCGCCGTAGTGGTCCTGGTGCCGGCGATCTGGACCGGTGTGTTCATGGCGCTGGACCCGATCATACATGCCCGTCCGGACGATCCGGATTTGAGGGTGCTCGTGTCCACGTTCGGTATCGTTTTCCTCACAGGGTTTGCCATCGCGTTTGCGACCGCATTCGTAACCCGGCAGATGCTCACCAGCGTATTGACCGGCGTGCTGGCGATCGTCGGGTGGTGGATGGCGCCGTGGCTGTCGCACCGATTCGATTTCCTGCGTCCGGCGTTCATGCAGCAGGATCGCGTCGTTGCGTACGAAAGCGAAAGGGGTGCGATGCTGGGCGCGGCGTTCACCGTTACCGTGCTGTTCGTTGTGCTGGCCGCGTGGCTTGCGGCTAGTTGGGCGGCTCGACGCGAGCTGGCGATCCGCGTGGCCCCCAAATCGCTCGCCTGGGGAGTGGCGGCGATTGTGCTGGTGGTCTTTACCGCCGCGATGAACGAAGTCGGCAGCACGCTAGCCATCCGAGATCATCATGTGCTCCCCTCTGAGTACGGCGCGGTGACCAGCCAGCACGTGCTCATTCTGGAAAGGAAGTTCACCTCCAGCGGGGACACGGGTTTCATTCTCGCTCCCCGTTCCTGGGATCACATGCCTATTGCACGCTTCCGGCTGACCGCGACCGGAAAGATCGCAGAACTACAGACTACGGACTTGTGGCCGACACTGCGCATACCCGAGCGCAGCGTGGCCGTGGCCGTACCCGAGTTCTCCGCGGCCGGGCCAGACCAATTGAGGATGACCATCGTCACGGCGTCAGCCTCGCGCCGCTCCAACCAGAGTATGGGACTGGCGCGCGTTCGGCTCGGGTGGCCTGCGGTCGGGGGCGCTACGCAGATATCGAAGCGGGAGCAGAAGCTGCCGGAGGATCCCGGCGATGACGCTTACTACCTCAACTTCGCCGGTGCGGTAACGACAGAGAAATACAGCTATCTCCTGATTCAGGCGTGGCCGAAAACCCCGGCGGGTGAACCGCGCATGGATCCGCAGGGCAACGCCAAATGGCATTACCGGCTGTATGTCTTTGACTGGTCGGAAAAGTCCGAGAGCGATGTGGCCAGGATGATCCGCCTGCCGGACCACTGGGGAAACTCGACCAGACAGTCCATGGACCTCGCACTTGTTGCCGGGAAACTGGTGCTCTTTTCAACCAATTATCCCGGCGCATTGGCGTTTGCATTCGACCCAAACGATCCTGCCGGCTGGACCGACGCGCTCGAGAAAGGCGCGCCATCACCCGCCCCGGATTTCTACGCGATGGCCGGCGTCACTCAAACGACAAGGGTACCGCAATGGTTCTCTTCCTGCGGGTATCCAGCCCAATCCGTTGCGTACGACGGGTCGCGCGATTTGATCTACTTCGATGGTTCCCAAGTCCTGGGCGTCTGCCCGGCCGGCGACGATGGCATCATCCGCGAGGAGCCGCTGGGCATTTATCGCTTCAACGTGCTCAGCACACTCCTTCGCTCCCAGCAGATGGGGTTGCAGATCATTGATGGAAACCGCCTGCTGGAGAAGAGTTCGCAGGTGCTGTCGGTATTCGACGTATCCGATCCCAGGCATCCGCGCCGACTGGGGTTCTTCAACGTCGCCTCGTCCACGAACATGGACGTATTTCCCCTCGGCGATCATCTCCTCCTGCTGGAGGGGCGCAGCCTCACCGTGCTGGACTTGCCAACCGCCGGTTCGTGAACAACAGAACCCGAAGCGCCAGCGAGGGTTCCCTGCGTGAAATGTGGATCGAAAACGACCGCTTCAACTTGTTGACGCAACCGTCTACCCCACCTCGATCCGGTAGTCCTGCTCGAAAGCCGCCTCGAAGGAAAACACGTCTTTGAAATCCCCGATCGTGTCGGTCGGCTGTTTCTGGAGCCAGTCGTTTTCCACCAGCGCGAAGATGATCGCCCCGATGTCGTCGGTCGAGCGGATGTTCCAGCGGGCCAGCACGTCCTGGGCCATCAGCCCCCAGTGAGCCAACGCGGCATTACGCACACCCCAGCAGAGCTGCTGGCCGGTGACGTGCCGATTCATCTTTTCCGTGCCCCCCAACTCAAAAATCGCCTGAGCAATCTCCGGCGGCAGGTCGCCCTGGCCGCTGAGCTGACGCAGCTCGTCGGGCGTGATCTCGTCCTTGGCCATCCACTGGGCGACGACGGCCTGCTGCGGCGACATCGGGCCGTGCACCTGCTCCGCCGCCGCACCGACGCATTCCTGGATGAACAGAAACGCCTCCGGCGGGTAGCGGTCCAACTCGCGGACCAGTTCATCGAGCGTTTTCTTCGGGGTGTGCATCAGTTCCTCGGGCCGTTCCGCCTTCGGCGGAACCGGCGGCCACGGGGGCCGCCGCTACATGCCAGGGCTGTCCGGGCCGCGCGGTCCGGGAGCACCGCCGTCCGGTCCTCCTGGCCTTCGGAAGCGCCGACGGCGTCTCCCTCGGCGGCCACGACCGGGTGGCCGGCCGGGATCGGGCTTCTCCTCCGCAGTCGGATCAGATGCCGGACCCGGAAAGTCGGCAGCCGGCCCCGGCGGCGAGGGTGTTGGAGGTTCCTCGAAGCCGCTCTCGTCCGTGCCCGTGTCGTCGTTGCTGTCGAGCATCTCATCGCCCGGCGCGGGATCATCCTCCTCCTCCTGCGGCACCGTCGGCATCGCCAGCGGCGCGGGCGGTTCGGGACGGCGCGGCTGCCACCGCGGGCGACCGCGCGGACCCGCATCCTCACCCATCTCCTGGCCCGGCGGCGGAGGCGGCGGCGCGGGCAGGTTCGTCTCCAGAATGTCCTCGACCACTACCGAGAGGAGTTTGCCACTATTTTCCCGGAGCTGCACGAGCTGCGTCAGGATCTGACGATCCACCACCTGTCCCGTCCCGTGGCTGGTGCGGATGTACGTCCCCATCCGCGGCAGCTTCTTTTCCAGGCTCTCATACCCCTCGTGTTCGTACCGCAGGCAGCACTTGAGCCGCCCGCAGCGCCCGCTGACCTTGGACAGGTCCAGCGTCGCCTTCTGAAGCTTGGCCATCGACATGCTGATCGGTTTGAGCGTCTTGAGGAAATTCTTGCAGCAGCACTCGCGCCCGCAGGTTTCATAATCGGCCACCAGCCGGGCCTCGTCGCGGGCCCCGACCTGCCGCATCTCGATGCGCGTCTGAAACTCGCTCGCCAGCCGGTGCACCAGTTCGCGGAAATCGACCCGCTCCTCGGCCATGAAAAAAAAGACGATGCGCTCGCCGCCGAAGATGTGTTCGGCGTCGACGATCTTCATCGGCAGGTCGATCTCCGCGGCGAACCGCCGGCAGGTCTGAAGCATGTCGAACGTGGAATCCTCGATATGCTTCCACTCGGACAGGTCGCTGGCGGTGGCCTCGCGGAGAATCCGCCCGCACTTGAGCCGGTAGGTGTCCCCGCCGCTGGTTTGCGCATACGACCGCATCTGATCGCGGCTCACGGACTTCTCGCACCCGAAGCACGTCAGGCTGACCTGATCGCCGATCTCGATGCCGCGGTCGGTGGCGATCACCACTTTGACGCCGCAGCCGAACTTCATGTCGGGCATGTGGCTGAACTCCCCGATGTGCCGCATGCGTCCGAAGCGGACCGCCGTCGTCGGATAGATCTTCTCCAGCCCGCTCCCGCACCGCTCACCCGCTGAACTGCAACTGCCGCATCCCATAGGTCACTGTTCCCGAATATCAAAATCAGGCCGAATCGCCTGCTGAATTGCCGCTCATTCCGCCGGCCCGCTCTCGTGCCCGAGCCGCCGCGGAGTGACCTGCGTTTCCGCCCGCCGGTTCATCAAACAAACTAATATAACTCATCAGTCGCCTGAGGCACAACTATGCAAGGATGCGGGACTTCTCCCCGTTCAAGATGCGCCCAGCGCGTGCGAGGTCGGCCGCAGGGTGGGGTAAAGCTTCCGATAGATGGGGTAGAGATGATCGTATGTGCGTCCGGACCTCCGATTGGGTTTCAACGTATCGTTGATCTGGATAGCGGCGGCGCACGCCTGCGGCACCGTCGCATAATGCCCCGTGCCGACGGCCGCCAGCAGCGCCACGCCGAACGCCGCGCCTTCGCGCGTGTTCACCGTCACCACGCGGGCCCCGTATAGGTCTGCCTGCATTTGCCTCCAGAAGTTGCTCGCGGCTCCGCCGCCGCCCGTGCGTACCTCGCTGATCTTCACGCCGCGCTTCCGCATCAGCTCCACCTGATCGCGCATCCCGAACGTGATTCCCTCCAGCACCGAGCGGATCAGATGCGCCCGCCCGTGCCGCACGGTCAGCCCCACCCACCCGCCGCGGGCCTGCGGGTCGGGATGCGGGCAGCGCTCGCCGGTCAGATAGGGCAGGAAAATCAACCCCTCGCAGCCGGCCGGTACGCTCGCCGCCTCATCGATCATGCGCGGGTACAACTCACCGGGGTCCCGGCCGGCCTGCCGCATCTGCTCGATCTCGTCGGCAAACATCATATTCCGCAGCCACTGGAGACTCCCGCCCGCCGACAACATGCAGCCGAACACGCACCACTTGCCCGGCACCGCGTGGCAGAACGACTGGAGCGTGCCGTCCGCATTCGGCACCGGCGCGTCGCTGTGCGCGAACACTACGCCGCTGGTGCCCATCGTGGCCGACACGATGCCGGTTCGCACGATGCCGTTGCCCACCGCGCCCGCCGGTTGATCGCCCGCGCCGCCCACCACCGGCGTGCCCTGAGCAAGCCCCGTCAGCGCCGCCACCGCCGCCGTGATCTTCCCCGTCACCTCCGGTGACTCATACACCTTCGGCAGCAGATCGGCGTCGATATGCAGCTTGCTCAGCAGCCCCGCGTGCCACTGCCGCTTCTTCACGTCCAGCAGCAGCGTGCCCGCCGCATCGCTCACTTCCGCCGCATACTCGCCCGTCAGCTTCAGCCGGATGTAATCCTTCGGCAGCAGGATCTTGAACGTCTTGTCGTAAACCTTCGGATCGTGCCTGCGGACCCACAGAATCTTCGGCGCGGTAAAGCCGGTCAGCGCCACATTCGACACCATCGAGATCAGTTTCTTCCGTCCGCCGGCCCGCCGCTCGATCTCCGCGCATTCCGCCGCCGTCCGCTGATCGTTCCACAGCAATGCCCGCCGCAGCGACCGCCCCGCCCGATCGACGAAGACGCTGCCGTGCATCTGGCCCGACAGCCCGATGCCGGTGATCTCCGCCGGCTTCACGTTCGCCTTGCCGCACGCGTCAGCGATCCCCCTGACCGTCGCATTCCACCAATCCTCCGGCTCCTGCTCCGACCACCCCGGCTGCGGCGCATACACCGGATAATCCGCGCTCGCCGTAGCCAGCACCCGCCCCTCCGGCGTACACAGCAGCACCTTCGTCGCCGATGTCCCGACATCAATCCCGCATAACCATCCCACAGCACGCCCTTTCAAAATCAGTCACCTTGTGAATCGCCCATGAGCAGATAAGATCAACTCACCCATGAGTTATCTCTTATTTATGGACGAAAGTGGCCACGATCACAAGAACATGCCTTACGAGGTTCGAGGTGGCATCGTTATCCACGCATCGAAGCTTTGGGATTCCAGCATGAATTGCCCGCACCCGACCAAACCTCTATCATTCTGGCCGCCAGGCATGAGATAAATACCCGTGCGCAAACTCAATCATCTTCATCGATACTATCTTTTTCCAGCAATATACGCATTGGGTTGCGCATCCTGCGGCCGGCTGATTGACGATATATCCACTGATCCCCAACCAGGCGTCACGGCTGATTTCGTCTTCACCGAGGCGCCGTTCTTTGCCTGTCACGCTTCCACGCTGATCGAGGTCGATCCCGGGACGCTGCTGGTGGCCTATTTCGCGGGAACCGGCGAGGGCCGGCCGGATACCGCCATCTGGCTGTCGCGGGGTTCGCTCGGCCCCGACGGCCAGCGGGACTGGTCGGCGCCGCAGCAGGTGGCCCAACAGGAGGACGTACCCTGCTGGAACCCGGTGCTGGTTAAAACCCGCAGCGGCGAAATCCTCCTTTTCTACAAAGTCGGCCCCAGCCCGCAGACCTGGACGGGCTACCTCAAGCGCTCCAGCGACGGCGGTCAAAGCTGGTCCGAGCCGGAGCAACTCCCGGCCGGCATCCTCGGCCCGATCAAGAACAAGCCGATCGAGCTGCCCGACGGCCGCCTCATCTGCGGCTCCTCCGTCGAGAGCTATCGCGCCTGGGCCTGCTGGGTCGAGATCACACCCGACGCCGGCCGCACGTGGAGCAAGCACGGCCCCATCAGCGTCCCCGGCGAGCCGTTCGGCATCATCCAGCCGACCGTATTCCTCACCTCGAGCGGCGGCCTGCGCATGCTCTGCCGCGCCACCGACCGGATCGGCCGCATCTGCACGTCGGACTCTCGCGACGGCGGCCTCACCTGGTCGCCTGCTCGCCCGACAGACCTGCCCAACCCCAACGCCGGCATCGACGCCGTCCGCCTCGACGACGGCCGCATCGTGCTCGTCTACAACCACAGCGGCTCCGATCGCTCGCCGCTCAACGTCGCCATATCCAATGATGACGGCGAGCAGTTCCAGCCCCTCTTCGCGCTGGAGACCGCCCTCGGCGAATTCTCCTACCCCGCCGTCATCCAGACCGCCGACCGCCGTGTCCACGTCACCTACACCTGGAACCGCCTGCGCATCAGGCACGCCGAGTTCGGGACATAAAGGGGACATTCTACTTTATTGACAACGGATTGCGCTGGTGGTAAGTTCTGTA
>CAYLLT010000103.1:0-20806 GCA_964384465.1 uncultured Planctomycetales bacterium
GCCCGGCTCATGAGCCAGGCGCTGCGCAAGCTGACCGGCGCGATCTCCAAAAGCCAATGCGTGGTCATCTTCATCAACCAGATCCGCGAAAAGATCGGCGTGATGTTCGGCAACCCGGAGACCACGCCGGGCGGCCGGGCGCTCAAGTTCTATAGCTCACTTCGCATCGACATCCGGCGCATCACCACCATCAAGGAGGGCGAAATCTCCGTCGGCAATCACGTCCGCGCGAAGGTGGTCAAGAACAAGGTGGCCGCACCGTTCAAGACGGCCGAATTCGACATCATGTTCAACGGCGGCATCAGCATCGAGGGCGATCTGCTCGACCTGGCGGCCGGCGACGGGATCATCGAAAAGACGGGAGCGTGGTTCAACTATGGTCAGGTCCGCCTGGGCCAGGGGCGCGAGAACGCCAAGCAGTTCATGCAGGAGAACCCGGAGCTATCCGAGGAGATCCGCCAGGCGGTGCTGGCCAAGCGCAAAGCGACGGAAGCCGCTTCATTCAAAGGCAACGGCAAAGCATCGCCCGAAACCGCCAAGGCCGTCGCCGTTGTTGACGAACCCGCGCCCCGCAGGGCAATCCCGGCGGCCAAGGTCAGACGATAGGGCACGGCACGCTTGTGTATATTTGGATAAACACTGGACGAATCGGCTGTTCAAAATGGTGTGAAACCTACGCCCCTCCAGGCGCGTTCTGATCACGCCGGAATTGGTAAAACGATCTGAGCGGCACGGCTTAGCAGCACCCGAGCCTGTTCATCCTTCTCCCCCAGAACATCCGCATGCGCCCTGTTTTCGGGAAGAGGCGTGTGCTCAACCCGCTGTCCAGGCACGGCGCGAACCTGTCCGACGTTCATTCGCAAAACTGCGTTATCGCTCGGGGTTCTTCTTCGTTGTCGAGCTTGCTCAGGTGTCGAGTATTTGGACCAGTCCGTGGACATGCCGCCATTGTGATTCCTGAACGCCCCAGGCAGTATGGTTCCATCGCGCTCGAACCATCTCTTGTGCAGACCCATGAATAGATCATCGCGATCGGGAATGTCTTCGGCCGGCCACGCCCCTACCTCGACTTGACCAGCCATTGGAGCAATCCCTCGTTCGCACGACTGGCGTCAAACTTCCCCTTGATCGAGATGTTTCCGCGGTCATCGCCGTAAAAGCCCGCCATGGCACGTGCGTCGGCCGGGATGTTAATCAGCATTTCATAGGTTGGATAGTCCCAATGCAGGTCAATGCTTCCATCGGGGCCGGGTGTGACATGGGGCGACTCGATCACTTTGCCGCAGCTTTCCCAGACCCACTGTGCATGGCGCGCCAGGAATTCAGCGGCCCGCCTCCATGTCGATTCGTCGATCGCGGGACTTCCCGCTTCGTCCCAGTCATCAGAAAACTGAATGAGCGAGCGTGAATCTTCGATTGCTTGTTTAATGTGATGAAGTGCGCCCGGCAGCGCCTGCCAGGCGTCACCGTTGTTCCCCTGGCTTTCGCCGGAGGAGGGGGCGATCGTGGCATCGTCGACTGTCACGACCACTTCGGCGATTGTGCCGGAGGGCAGGTCCGGCCGGCGGATCTGTATCACCCCGCCCGGCTGTACGGTGACGTGTTCCTTGATTGCTCGAACCACAGTTTTGTCTCCCGTCTCTATTATACGTCATACGCGCCTCATCGCGATGGGGCGGTTCCGCGCGGAGGTTCGTCGGGCAGGACGATGATCGGACGCGGCTCTTTGGAGGGCGCGGCGACGGCGGTATTTTTCCGCTCCTGCAATGCGTCGGCCGGTCGAGAAGTTGGCGCGACTGTCACCGGTCCAGCAGCGGCGGCATTCGCCGCATCGGCCGGCCGTGTGGTCGTGTTCAGCCGGACGGACAGCGCGGTGCCCATCGCACGCACCCACTCATCCGGATCGGCGGCGGCAAACCGCTTCAGCACGGGCAGCACCGTCTGCGGTTTCTTGCGGTACTGATCGGCGAGCATCCGCAGCGTCAGGCCGCGTACCAGCCAGTGCCGGTCGGCCAGAAGCCTCGTCGAGACCTGCGTCGCCGTTTTGTCGAGCAGGAACCAGCGCATGCACTCGGCCAGCCGCGCGCGCACCTGCCAGTCAGGATCACCCGCGCGGTCCAGGATCGCCGCCTGCACCGCCTCGGCATCGATCCGATGGGTCGAGTAATTGAGGCGCCCCCCCGCAATGTGCTGATGCTCGGCCAGAAGCATGGCGAGCAACTCCAGGGCCGTGATGCGTTCATCGAGCTGGCCGTTACTCGATCGGGCAATCAGCTTGCGGACCTCGTCCGGCATCGCGGTGATGGCGACACGCTGAAACTTCAGCGGCTTGGCGAGCAGGCCTCCGACGCCGGGCGCCCACATCTCCTGACCCTCCGCCGAGAGCAGGCGAACCGGGCTGAGCGCGGCCGTCACTTCAACGTCGTGCGTGACTTGGGGCGTGCCGATCATCGACGAACGGATCGGGCCGATGTCGATCGTTTGCGTGGTTTCCATCGTTGCGCCCGGCTTCAACTGCATCCGGCCGTTGAGCAGGATGCGAATGGTCGGCCCGGAGCCCCGCTTATCATCGCCGATGGTCTGGATGGAACAGAGCAGCTCCGGGACCAGCATGCCGTCCGGGCCGAAAACGATCGGAAAGGGGCCCGTGTTCTTGAGCCGCACGGTGCATAGCCAGGGCTCGGCGGGCGGGATTTCCGCGGCGGGCACCGACAGTTCCAGGGAGAGGTACCGATCCGGATGCTCCGGATAATTGAGGATCTCCACGGGAAAGGCATCGAGCATCACTTTGATCGGCTGCGCCGCGGGTTGTGTTTGCGGCGCCGGCAACTTCCACTCGGTCGCGAGTTGCGTGATGGCTTCCCGCTGCTCGCCGATGGCGGGTTGCGTGCCGGCCGAACGCAAACGAACGCCGGCCTCTTCGGCGCGCCCGGAGGCCTGGAGGGCGCGGGCCAGTTCGATGGCTGCCCACACGTCCCGTCCGGCGATGGGTTCGAGCGCTTCAATGGCCTCTTTGAACTGATCTTTCCGGCGCAGGCTGGAACCGAGCGCCCGCAGTGCGACGGTGGACGTGGGATCCTCAGTCAGAGCGGATCGCGCCACCGCCTCGGCCTCGGCGGGAAGCGGGCCGTACAGGGCGAGGTGCCACGCCATCTCCGCCATGATGCGGCCGTCCAGCCGCCCGCCGGCACTCGAAAGAGTATTTTTCCAGCTTTCAGTGGCATTGGCGAGCTGCTCCCTGGCACCGGCCGAGTCGCCGCGCCTCCCCGCGATGCGTGCGAGCACCAGGCGGGCCGGGATGTTGCCGATCTCACGCTCCAATGCTTTTTCGGCCTGGACCCGCGCCTCCTCGATCTGGCCGGAATCCAGCAGCGCGCCTGAACGCGCCACCAGCAAATCGTCCGGCGGCTGGTTCGCCGCCAACTCGTGCATCCTGATCGCATGACGGTACCAGCGGTCGGCCTCCCGCGGCATCCTCAGCGCACTCAACTCGTCCCCGAGCTGCCGCGCCACCGCGGCATTGGCCGGACTCACCCGCATGACGCCCAACAGGCGCTCGATGCGGCCGGCGGCGGTATCCGGTGCGTGCCGAATCTGGTCGAGCATCTCTCCGGCCGCCAGGTTCTGCTCGTACTCGCGCAACGCGGTGAGCGCTTCGGCCTCGGCACGCTCGTTGTCGCCACGATTCCAGTAGAACTCCGCCAGCCGGCGATGAAGATCGCTGGAGACCGGCCCCGGCAGGTCCGGCCGTTTCAAATAAGCAAGATATAACTGTGCCCGCTCCTCGGCCGTCTGGAGCGAGCGGGCTGTCGATTCGATGTTGTTCAGATGCGCGGCGACATCATCCGGCTGCCGGGCGAGGTATTCGGCCAACGCCTTGCGGGCATCGGCTTCGCGTCCCAGCGCCGACAGCATGTCATAGGTCCAGAGATACGCCTCGGCCAATTGCGGCTCGACGCGCGAAGCCGCCTGCATGAACAGCAGGGTAATCTCGGCATCTGTGTCCGTGACTGAGGATTGCGGCAACAGCGGATAGTCGCGGCCGAGATCGACCAGCCACTTGCCCGTGCTGACCGGTCCGCCCAAAGCCGGCGGCCACGGCAGGAACAGCAATATCAGGGTGGGAATTATCCGCGGACGCATTCGAGGCTCCCGAATTCACTCGCGATGCTGTTATCGGCGAAAGGGATGCTAACCGTCAACTCAGCGCTCCCTTTCGCTCGCGGCTAAACGGTCCGCTCTCGCACCGCCCCCGCACCACGGCTAGAATTGTAGCCGCCCGGACACCGTCGGAGTCTGTTGTTATGAAATTCGCATCCGCAACCACGATCGTGCAGGACCTCGGCCCCGCGCTAACCCAGCTTTGTCAGCAGGCGGAGCAGCAGATGGGCGGCGAGCGCCCCGACCTGGTGGTCGTTTTTTTCACGTCGCACTTCGAAGACGACGCGCAGGTCATCGTCCAGAACGTGGTGCGGCGGTACCCGGCCGCCGTGCTGGTGGGATGCTCGGCCGAGGGCGTGATCGGGCCGGACAGCGAGCACGAGCGGATCCCCGCCGCGTCGATCATGCTGGCGAGTCTGCCGGGCGTTCACCTGACGCCGTTTCACATCGCCGGGCAGCGCTTCGGCGAAATCGAGAAGGCTGAAGACTGGATCAAATGCGTCGGCGTGGATACCGGCAAGCAGCCGTCGTTTCTCTTTTTCGGCGACCCGTTCACCGTGCCGACCAATGCGGCCCTGGCGTACTTCAACGCGGCCTACCCCGGCCGGCCGGTGATCGGCGGGATGGCCAGCGGTTGCGAGCGGCCCGGTCAGGCCGTCCTCATCATGGACGATCAGATCCATCGCGAAGGCGCGATCGGTGTCGCCATCACCGGCCCGATTGAGATCGAGGCGGTGGTCTCGCAGGGCTGCCGGCCCATCGGACGCCCGCTGGTCATCACCAAATGCGAGCGAAACATCATCCACACCCTGGGAGGCAAACCCGCGCTCGAGCGGCTCCAGGAGATCGTCGAGGATCTGTCGCCGGAGGATACGAAGCTGGCGCGGCAGGCAATCTTCGTCGGGTGCGTCATCAACGAATACAAAGAGACGTTCACGCGCGGCGACTTTCTCATTCGCACCCTGTTCGGCATCGATCCGAACAGCGGCGCGATCGCCGTGGGCGACGAGATGCGGGTGGGATCCACGATTCAGTTCAACATCCGCGACGGCGTCTCCGCCGATCAGGACCTCCGGCAGATGCTGTCGCCGCACACCGGCGGGCATGCGCCGGCCGGCGTCCTGCTGTTCTCGTGCAACGGCCGCGGCACGCGGATGTGGTCCGAACCCAACCATGATGTGGCGGTGGTGCGCGAAATGTGCGGCCCGATCCCGGTCACCGGCTTCTTCGCCGCCGGGGAGATCGGCCCCATCGGCGGGAAAAACTTCATCCACGGCCACACCGCAAGCATGGCGCTGTTTCGCGAATCAAACCCCGATCGAACAAAATCCGCAGATGTACACAGATAGACGCAGATGAAAAACAGCAATGAAATCCGCGCGGATCGGTGGAGTAAGTCTCACCACGGAGACACGGAGAGCACGGAGAAATGTCTTTATAAGGAAACCAGGAAGGCAGGAACGACTCAAGGATCCAAGACAAAAAACCATTCCTGGCTTCCTGGGTTCCTTATCGCTTTTTTATTTTCCTCTCCGTGTGCTCCGTGCCTCCGTGGTGAAGTCCCGCCGGTCATCCCCGTCGGTCTGGATTCATTCCGAATGTGGGACAAGTGGGCGTATCTGCGGATCGGCCAGCGGACGTATATGGCCAGCACCTATGACCGCCGCGGGGCCAACGAGACCGCCGATGCGAGCAGCTTCCTCTATCAGTTGGCGGACGATCGCAATGTTTCGCTGGATGTGACGGGGCCGGGCGTGCTGGCGTTCGTGCGGACCAACCACTGGCACGGCAGCCCCTGGCATTACATCGTGGACGGGACCGATCACGTCGTGCAGGAGAGCAGCACGGCCACGCCCGACAAGCCGGTGCCGAACTCCGTGTTCATGCCGGAGAAAAACTTCCCCAATCCCCTGACGTGGACGTGGTCGCAGACGAAGGGCGCGGACCTGTCGTGGGTGCCGATTCCATTCGAGCGTTCGTTTACGATGGCGTATGAGCGAACGCACTACGGGACTGGCTATTACATCTATCACAAGTACGTTACGGATGCGAAGCTGAGCGCGCCCATCCGGAGCTGGTCGCCCGACGATGTCCCGCCGGCGGACGTGCTCTACATCATTCGCCGCTGCAACACGCAATGGATGGCCGACAGCCGCTTCGCGATGGAAAGTGATAGGGTTGAGGTGGGTCCAAAGCTAACCCAGCGCCTTCTCGTTCTCAACAATGGCCCATCTGAGATACTGGAGATCGGTTTGCGCATCCCATCCGAAAACGCCGCGTTGCTCGAGCGTGCGCGGTTGAAAATCTATTGGGACGGCGCGAGCACCGCATCGGTGGACGCGCCGGTTCCCCTCTTGTTCGGAACCGGCACCTTCTACAATCGCGACAATCAGAGGTTTCTGGTCAAAGCCTTTCCTGTCCACGTCCGGTTCGCGCAGGGCAAACTTCACCTGGGCATGTTCTTCCCGATGCCGTTCATGAAAGAAGCGAGAATCGAACTGCAAAATGACGGGGAGGAGGTTCTGCGCGCGGAATGGAACGTCAGGCACCGTCCCTATCGCGATCCGCCCAACTGGGTCGGTCATTTCCACGCAACATACGTGGACCACGGCGTGCCTGAGCCGGGCAAAGACCTTGTTTTTCTGGACACGACGAAGGTGGAAGGCGGCGGCGACTGGTGCGGGCACTTCGTCGGCACGTCGTTCATCTTTTCGGATAAGGCGTTTCTCGGCACGCTGGAAGGCGACCCGCGTTTTTATTTCGACGATAGCCAGACGCCGCAGGCGCAGGGAACCGGCACCGAAGAATGGGGCGGCGGCGGCGACTATTGGGGCGGGCGGACCATGACGCTGCCGTTTGCCGGTCATCCGGTCGGCGCGAAGTCGCCCAAGGAAGCGAAGGGTGAACAGGATTTGATCAACTCCGCCTACCGGTTTCTGCTCAGCGACCTGATGCCGTTCGGAAAAAACGCCCGGATCACCTTCGAGCACGGGCCGGAGAGCAATTCGCCGGAGCACTATCAGTCGGTCACGTACTGGTACGGCCTGCACCAGCCGTTTCTCATACTCACGGATACGTTCGACGTGGGTGATGCCGCCGATGAAGAAAAACACCATTACGTTTCGCCGACCGCTTCGCCGGTGCAGACGTTGAGTTCGCGATATGAATGGGGCGTCGATCATTTGAAGGAGCAGGAAATCTATCCGGAATCGGCGGACACCGGCCGCAACATGACCGGCACGTCCACGTTCACGATCTCATTGCGGCCGGACAACCTCGGCGTCCTGTTGCGGCGAAAAATGGATTACAGTTTTCCAAATCAATGTGCGGTTGTCTCGCTGGCCGACGACCGTCCGGACGCGGCGTGGAAGGAAGTCGGCACCTGGTACACAGCCGGCTCGAACACCATCGTCTACAGCAACCCGAAAGAGGAACTCGGCGCGACGCAGCACAACGTGCGGACCTCGAACCGCCGCTGGCGCGATGACGAGTTTCTCCTGCCGCGATCGCTCACACAGGGTCGCTCGTCGGTGCGTGTGCGGATTCGGTTCACGCCGCGGAGTATCCCATTATTCCCCGGCCGGCCGCTCGCCGATCAGGCCTGGAGCGAATACCGTTACAATGCCTATTGCTTTGTGATGCCGAAACGGTAAATAAAGGTGGAAGAGGATCCGAGCCGCGACTGTAAGGGAGCGGACCTCCTCGACACGCGACGACCGCTTCCTCACGGGCGCGGCTCTGAAAGGATTCACCCGTGGAACGGACCATGCCCACGCAACTGGAACCGGCACTGATGCAGCCGCGGATCGCCGACGAGTTTGACGTGCAGATCAGGCGCGAGTGGCTGCTCACCAACGGCCGCGGCGGCTTCGCTTCGGGCACCGCCGTGGGTGTACCCACGCGGCGCTATCACGGTCTGCTCATCGCCGCCGCGAGGCCGCCGCTCGAACGCTGGCTGCTGCTGGCGGCGATGCTCGAACGCGTGACCGTGGACGGCCGCGCGTATGAGCCGGCCACGTTTGAATTTGATCAGGCATTTCACCCGCGCGGATTCACCTGGCAGACGGAGTTTGATGTCCGCAACCATCGGCCGGAGCCGTGGGTCCAGTTTGTCTATGAGATGGATGGAATACGTCTGACCAAACGCCTGATCATGCCCCGCGGGCAGGATGAGGTACGGGTGTGCTATCGGCTTGAAGGACCGGCGGGTACACCGCTCGCGCTGGAGCTTTCACCATTTGTGGCCATGCGCGATTTTCACGTGCTGACGCGGGCCTTTCCGGAAGGCTTCCCGGTAGAAAAAACAGATAACGCCGTTGCGATCGACGCCTTGCATGACGGCCCGCGATTGTGGCTGCGCCCCGAGCAGAAAAAAGGCGGATCGCCGGTCACGTTCGAGGCCCAACCGGATTGGTGGTACGGCTTTCATTACCGCGAAGAGGCCGCGCGGGGACAGGATTGCCGCGAAGATCTGTTCAACCCCGGCTTCTTCCGCGCGACCGGCACCAGCTTGATCGAAGTGGACATCCGGGCCAGCGCCGAATTCCCTGAGTCTGTAGGGCAGGTCAATCCCGATGTGGCATCGGGACCTTCAACCATCGGCCGGCCGGAGAGTACTGGCAGATCTGACGACCTGCCCTACCGGCTGGACTTTCCGCCCAGTCTGAGCGAACCGACCATCGAGGAACGTCTGCTCGAAGCCGCGGATGCGTTTGTCGTCGCACGGCAGCGGCCCGATCGCTCACACGCGACAACCATCCTCGCGGGGTATCACTGGTTCGGTGACTGGGGCCGCGACGCGTTCATTGCGATGCCCGGTCTGCTGTTGGAAACGGGGCGATATGCCGAGGCGCGAAGCGTGCTCGAAACCTTCGCCTCCGCCCAGAAGGACGGCCTCATCCCCAACCGCTTCAGCGATTACGGCGACGAATGCGATTTTAACAGCGTCGATGCCAGCCTCTGGTTCATTCACGCCGCGGTGCTCTACGCGCGGATGAGCGGCGATTCCGCCGCGTGGCGCTCGTGGCTCGGCCCGGCCTGCGAGCACGTCATCGAGGCGTACATCGCGGGCACGGACTTCAAAATCGGCATGGATGTCGATGCCCTCATCTCCTGCGGCGATGCCTCCATGCAACTGACGTGGATGGACGCCAAGTGCGGCGACGTGGTGTTCACGCCGCGGCACGGCAAGCCGGTCGAGGTCAACGCGCTCTGGTATCAAGACCTGTGCCTGCTGGCCGAGCGTTTGCGGGATGACGATCCGCAGCGGGCGAGCCGATACGAAGAGCTGGCCAGCCGCGTCGCCCAGTCGTTCACCCACGCCTTCTGGAACGACGCGGACCGCTGCCTCTACGACGTGGTACGCGACCGCTGGCGAGACCGCTCGGTCCGGCCGAACCAGATCTTCGCCGTCAGCCTGCCGAACAGCCCGCTCGACGAAGTGCAGCGGCGGGCGGTCTTGTCATGCGTGGAGTGCGAGCTGCTAACGCCCTATGGGCTGCGGTCGCTGTCGTGGCGCGATCCGGCATATCGTCGCCGGTACGAAGGCAACCCGTACCAGCGCGACGGCGCCTATCACCAGGGCACCGTCTGGGCGTGGCTCGTCGGACCGTACGTCGAGGCATACCTGCGTTTACATGAATTTACCTCCACGGCCAAGGCCAACATGCGTCGGCGGCTCATGCCGCTCATCGAGCATCTGGACGAGGCCGGCATCGGCTCGGTCAGCGAGATCTTCGACGGCGACCCACCGCACGCCCCCCGCGGCTGCATCGCCCAGGCCTGGAGCGTGGCCGTGTTGCTCCGCGCGTGGCGAATGACCGAGCCCGGCGCTTAATGTTGTTGCTCCGAGATCGGCAGCGATGAATCGGGGCCGCTTGCTCCGGGGATGAAGATACGCCCGAGCCCCGACTGGACGAAGATCTGCACGACGCTCCCGGTGGTCGAGGAGGTCAGATCCACCAGCGATGCGATCGCATCGTTGTCGAGACAGCCGTTGGCCGCGAGCGAAGGCGAGCGCGTGACGCTGAGACATCACGGCGTGGTTTGGACCCTGACGATGTCCAGATAACGCGTCACACCCGTCCCGAGAAACACGCGGAAATCAGCACCGTTAGCCGATGCCGAGGTTGTTGCACTCGGTCACGTCGGGGGCGGCGACGTTATTCTTCCAGTTGGTGATCTCCGTCGAGTTGTGATAGCCGCCGACGGTCCAGGGGTTGATGAGGTGCCAACTGCGATAGGTGAGAGAACCAGGGAGATCGAGATCGCCAGCCCGACTGACCGGGCAAGAAAGAAAAAGGGGTCAGGTACCTTTTGTGCGAAGCACCCTTCGGGCCGTTCCGGCAAAAGGTACCTGACCCCTTTTTCTTCTGTTCTGCTGCACATCTTGTTCGTTCTCCTCGAAGGGCGCCCACATTCATCGGTCAGAAATTGGTCCGTATGGCGTATTCAGCGCGATACCATTTGCCGGATAGCAACGTGATATAGTCCGCGGGATTCGTATACACGCCGGACATCACGCCGAAACCGAGCGTGCCGTCGTGACTCTCGTTCCAAGAGATCATCAGATCCCAGGGGAAGCGGATCGGGTCGGCGGCCGAACCGGACCCGGTGTTGGGGACGCCCAGATTGAGAAACTGCCATCGCGGCGAATTGATCGACAGGGTCGGCGATTCGCCGCATCGCAACCAGGATCCATTGTTGACGGCGAACCGCGGCGAGGTGTGAACATCCGGGTTGACATAGGGGTTGGAGCAGGCGGCATTCAACTGCATCTGCACGGTTGTCCCCGGCGAATAGGGACCGTAGGGCGCCCAGGTGCTGTACAGCGTGTGGCCGCACTGGTTGTACATCGGCTGGCCGTAGACCGCACCCGGCCACTGAGAGCCGGTCGCGCTCACGTCGCAGCTCGTACCGTCCTCGTCCTGGGCATACGCGCTCCAGAGAAAGATGAACGTGTTGTACGAGACGACGTTGGCGTTATTGGGTTTGAAGTTCCACGACACGATGATGTCGTCGGTCCGGCAGAGGTATTCCATGTCCGACTGGATGTAATTGGCGATGCCGTTGGCGTCGTTGTCGTCGGTTACGTCGATGTTGCCGGTCCAACTGGAGATGCGGCAACTGGTCTTGTAATGCACGCCGGCGGCATCCTTGAGTCCGTCGAGCACGCTGGTGAATTGACTCTGGCTGGTTTTCCACGCGGCCGTATGTGGGAAAAAGAACGTACTGGTACCGACGGTCGGGCAGATGACGTGTTCGTTGGGCGTGTAGTATTTGTCCCACCAGTGCTGATCGAAATTGGGAGAGGCCGAGCCGGGGATCAACTCGTTGTGCGCCCAGTTCCAGCAGCCGTTCGGGCCGGTCTTCCAGTAGCGGAAGTTGGGCGAGGCCGGGTCCAGAGTCCACCAGCCGGCCAGTGCGCCCGATCGACCCGCGGGGGCACCGTACGGCGGCACGGCGAAATTGATCCCATCCGTCTGCGTGTAGTCGAACCAGGCGATGAAGTTGTTGCAGGCGTAGATGCGATCGCCGGTTTTGAACAGGCCCTTTCGCGAATAGGAGTATGGGCAATCTCCCTGCGTGGTCCGGTCGGCCGCCACCACCAGCGAGCCGATGTCCGTGTTCGACCACGATGAATTATTGTCCACGGTGATGGTGGTGCCGTTATCGAGCGTGGCGTTGAAACGGATGTTGACCGCGGGCAGTTGCGCGTCACCCCATCGGTCCGGAATCTTCGTCGGGAAGCTGGCCCCGGTCGGGTTGTCCGACCACGAATACATGGTCGATTGGGCCGGGTTCCCGTAGTAATACGTCGCATCCGGGTTGTCGTTGTCGCGGAAGCAGAAGTCCACGCCGAAGATTCCGGTCGAGGGCAGATCGGGGTCGAGGGCGGTCTTCTGAATTCGCGCTTCGAGCCACCAGCCGGTGGCGTCGCGCACGACGGCGGAGGTCACGCCCGCCAGAACCTGATTCGCGTATGCCGTGGTACACATGTAGACGTTCTTCCGATTGTTGGCGTCGATGACCAGTTGAACATCGCTGGTCGAATTGTTGAGCGGGTTTGAGCCTCCACTGTTGCTCGGGTCGATGTAGAACTCGACGCAATCGTTGGCCCAGTTGGTGGCGACGGGCTGAGCATAATTCATCTGGTTATCATCACACCTCACCAGAAAATAAACGTAAGACGAGTCGGCGCGGCTGTAGACCTTGGCCGTGTGGTCGGAGGCGCTGGTGGGCAGCGTGGCGCTGGTCCAGTAGCCGCCGTAGTAGAGCGTGCCGCCGTCGAAGCCGACCACCGCCGTGTCCCCCGTCTGGTTCTGTCCGCCGCGGGTTTTGGTGGTGAACTCGGCCAGGTTCCAATCGCTGGTGTTGCCGTCGATGGTGATCGTGCCGGCCGGCTTGACAGTCAGCGTGCCGCCGGCCAGCGCCACGCTCTGGACACCGGCCGCCAGCGATAAAAGGGCAACCAGCCGGCGGGCGCCTTTCGATGCAGAATGCCGTTCGCCTCCACGGCTGACGTGTGACACCCGCGCGATGCGACACATGATTATCCTCCTGCGTTTGAGCTTCGTTCGCTGACCAAATCGGGAAGGGCGCCGGCGCAACATGGGTTGCGCCGGCGCCGGTGGTTTCGTCGTTTGCGGCCTCACGCGGTCGGCATTACGGCGTGCCCGTCAGCTTGATGTTGTCCAGTCGACCGATGTCGCTGGGCGTGTTGAACTGGAACCGGAACCGCCTCCGGCACAGGTTATCCTGTGCCGGAGACGGGTTCGTCAACGATACGTTCACGTCATGGCGCGAACGCTCCAGCAGCCGTGTAATACAGGTAATCAAAGTAAACGCTTTGTTTGCCGACGAATGACGTCGTGCCGAAGTCCATCTCGTTCAGCGATGTGTTGACCGGCGCGCCTGTCATGATCGGAGTCGTGTTCCCGTCCAGATACGCGTTCCATGTGTTGCCAAGAAGGGTGAACCGGTACACGTGATACTGGTTGCCCGTCAGGCTGTAGAGGGCGCCCGTCGTCTGGCACTTGAGCTGGTTGGGATACAACAGGAACCCGACTCTCTTGGTCCCGTCGTAGATGTCGATGTCGTACTGATCGTTCGCCGCGGTGATGGTGTCGCACTGCATCCGCGTTTCCACCGTAATGCCCGTGGCATTCGATGCGTTCCAGCCGCGCCAGTAGACAATATACTGGCTGGTGGACGTGTCGTTGTCCCGCAGGACGCCGGAGGTAACGGAACCGAAGTTCGCGTTGCCGACAAAGTCCCAGGCCGGGCTTGCGACCGTCGGCAGGACGCTGCCGTCATATTGCACCTGCCAGGAGACACCCGCAGCCGTGGTGAAGCTCCAGACGACGCCGGTGGTGGTGCCGGAACCGTTCTTCTCGTCAATCCGCCAGTAATAGGTCGTGGTCGACGCGAGGGCGCCGGGGCTATAACTGGCCGCGGTCTGGTTGACCACAAACGGCGGCGGGTTGGCGGTGCCGAAGCGCACATCGTGCGACGTGGCGTCGAGCCCCGCGGTCCAACTGAGTGTCGGAGCCGTGCTGACTCCGGTCGCGCCGCTGGCCGGATTCGGGCTGCTCGCCTGGCCCGGCGGCGGCAGCACCGCCATCACTGCATCGCCCCACTTGTTGGGGATCTTGGTGGGGAAGCCGGATCCCGACGTGTTGTCGCTCCAGGCGTACATGGTGCTCAACGTCGGGCTCCCGTTGCTGTCGTTGTCGCGGAAGGCGAAGTCGACGCCGAACGTGCCGCTGGCCGGCATGTCCGGATCGAGCGCCGATTTGGTGATGCGGACCTCCAGCCACCAACCGGTGCCGTCCGTGGTCACGGCGGAGGTCACGCCGTTGAGTACCTGCGTCGCGTAACCGCTGGTGGTCACGTACACGTTTCTCTGATTGGCCGCGTCGATGACCAACTGGATGTCCGACGTGGAGTTGTTCATCGCGGTTGAACCGCCGTCGTTGCTCGGATCGATGTAGAACTCGACGCAGTCGTTGGCCCAGTTGGTGCCGACGGGGTTGGGCGTCTGGATGTTGGAATCGTCGATGCGCAGCAGGAAGTACTGATACGTCGAGTTGTGCCGGCTGTAGATTTTGGCGGTATGGTCGGCCGCGCTGGTCGGCAGCACCCAGGGGGTGTAATACCCGGCGTAGTAGAGCGTGCCGCCGTCGAAGCCAACGATCCCGTAGTCACCGGAGACGATCTCGCCGCCGCGGACTTTGGTCACGAACTCCGAGAGGTTCCAGTCGCTGCTGTTGCCATCAACGGTGATGGCCCCCGCAACCTTCACGTTCAGCGTTGGCACGGTGACGCTCTGGTTGGTGGTGGTGAAGCTCCACACCACACCGGTGGTCGTGCCGGCGCTGTTCACTTCATCGATCCGCCAGAAGTAGGTTGTGCTGGTCGCCAGGGTTGCGGGACTGTAAGTCGTCCCGGCCTGGTTCTGGATAAATGGCGGCGGGTTAGCCGTGCCGAAGCGGACGTCGTGCGAGGTGGCCCCGCTGCCCGCTGTCCAACTCAGTGTGGGAGTGAGCGCCACGCCGGTCGCTCCGCTAACCGGGCTCGGGGTGCTGGCCTGTCCCGGCGGAGATGGCGGCGGCAGGGTCGCGAGTACGCCATCGCCCCAGTGGTCCGGGATCTTGCTCGGGAAGCCCGCCGTGGAAGTCTCCGCCCAGGTGTAGACGGTGGTCAGGGCGGGGTCGTTGTTGTTGTCGTTGTCGCGGAAATTGAAGTCCACTCCGAACGTTCCGCTGGCCGGCATGTCCGGATCCAGCGCCGACTTGGTGATGCGAACCTCCAGCCACCAGCCGGTCCCATCGGTGGTCACGGCCGAAGTCACGCCGTTCAGGACCTGCGTCGTGTAGCCGCTCGTACACATGTAAACGTTCCTCTGGTTCGCGGCGTCGATGACCAGTTGAATGTCGGACGTGGAATTGCTCATGGTGGTGGATCCGCCGTTGTTACTGGGGTCGATGTAGAACTCGACGCAGTCATTGGCCCAGTTGGAACCGACGGGGTTCTGCGTCTGGATGTTGGAGTCATCCAATCGAAGCAGGAAATACTGGTATGTGGCATCGTGACGGCTGTATATCTTGGCGGTGTGGTCCGCCGCGCTGGTCGGCAGCACGCCCGCGTACTGTCCGCGGTAGATTATCCCGCCGTCGAAGCCGACGATCCCGTAGTCCCCGGCGACGATCTCGCCGCCGCGAACCTTGGTCACAAATTCCGCGAGATTCCAGTCGCTGGAGCTGCCGTCCACGGTGATGGTGCCCGCGACCTTGACGTTGAGCGTGGGTACGCTGACCGCGGCGGTGGTGGTGAAGCTCCAGACCGTACCGGTGGTCGTGCCGGAGCCGTTCTTTTCGTCGATCCGCCAGAAGTAGGTCGTGTTGCCGGACAGCGCGCCGGGTGCATAGCTGGTACCGGCCTGGTTCACGACGAACGGCGGCGGGTTGGCCGTGCCGAAGCGAACGTCGTGCGATGTCGCGTTGCTGCCGGCCGTCCAGGTCAGCGTCGGGTTGGTGGTCACGTTGGTCGCGCCGCTCGCCGGATTGGGATTGCTGGCCACGCCGGGTACCGGCAGCGTGGTGAAGCTCCAGACGACGCCGGTGGTCGTGCCCGAGCCGTTCTGCTCGTCGATCCGCCAGAAGTAGGTGGTGTTTGGCGAAAGTGTGCCGGGGTCATACGTGGTGCCCGCCTGGTTCTGGATGAACGGCGGCGGATTGGCCGTGCCGAAACGCACGTTGTGCGAGGTGGCCCCGCTGCCGGAAGTCCAGCTCAGATCGGCGTTAATATCCACGCCGGTGGCGGCGTTGGCCGGGCTCGGATTGCTGGCCTGCCCCGGCGGCCCGGACGGCAGCGTGTTGAGGTTCAAATCACCCCAGTGGTCCGGAATCTTGCCCGGGAAACCCTCGTTGCAGTTCTCGTGCCAGGCGTAGACCGTGGTCAGGGCCGGATTGTTGTTGCTGTCGTTGTCGCGGAAGTTGAAGTCGACCCCGATCGTTCCACTGTTGGAAGGGATGTCCGGATCCAGTGCGGTCTTGGAGATTCGGACTTCCAGCCACCACCCGGCCGCATCGGTGGTCACCGCCGACGTCACGCCGGCCAGCACCTGCGTGGCATAGCCGCTGGTGGTCATGTACACGTTTTTCTGGTTGGCCGCGTCGATGACCAGTTGCACGTCCGAGGTCGAATTGCTCATCGTCGTGGAACCGCCGTCGTTGCCCGGATCGATATAGAACTCGACGCAGTCGTTGGCCCAATTGGAGCCAACGGGGTTGGAGGTCTGCCGGTCGCTGTCGTCGAGCCGGACGAGGAAATAGAGGTAATTGGCGTCATGGCGCGAATAGACCTTGACGGCATGGTCCGCGGCGTCGGCCGGCGGGAACTGTTGCCCGGTGGCGTGATTCCCCTGGTAGCAGGTCCAGTTCTCATATCCGCCGAAGCCGATGACCGCCTTGTCGCCGGTGCCGGTGTCGCCGCCGTTGAGATTGGTGACGAAGTCAGACAGGGTCCAATCGCTCGAATTGCCGTCGATGGTGATGGTCCCGGCGGGCTTGGAATTCAGCACGGTGGTCAGCACGGCCCGCGTGGTCACGTGCAGCACCCAGTCGTTGCCGTCGGGCGGCGTAAACACGCGGCCGCCGCCACCGTGCGTGAAGTTGGTCACGCCCGAGTAACCGCCGTTGCGCGGGTTCCACCATTCGGAGCGGTACGTCGCCGCCGCAAGGTTGACGGTCTTGTTCCCGCCGCTGAGGAAGTAGCACACGTATTCCTCGCCGACCTTGGCCAGGCAAAAGCCCAGTCCGCTGGTGATCAGTCCCTGGTTCGGCGCAGCGCCCACGAAATTCCAGTTCGCGCTGGCCTTGAATGACCGGATGGTTTCAACCACACCGAACGGATCGGCCGACGGAGCGGCGTCCTCGATGTGGAAATGCCCGCCGCTGGTGACCGTCTCCCAGCACATATTCCGCAGCATGGTGGGGTCGGTCACGCCGTTGGCGAACTCGTCGATGTTGATCGGCTTGTTGAAGCCCCACCTCGCCTCGATGTAGTCGTTGATCACGCCGGGCACGCCTTCGGGCTCGTTGCCGTAATGCTTGTTGACGATGTCGATGGCCGACATGGTGTATGACTGGTCGTTGTCCGCTTCGGACTCGATGCTGTTGTACGAGACGAGCCGCGGCGAAGCGGAATAGTTAGCCGTGATGTAGTCCTTGACGAACTGGCCGTAGTGGTCGGCCCAGCCCGCGCTGTTGGACTGCCAGTGCTCGTTCTCGACTTCGTAAAAACAATTCGGGTAGGCGATGGTCTCATCGATCATCTTGCGGACGTAGCGCTCCTGCTGGTTTTTGAGGTTCGGTCGTGAGGACCAGCCATAGAACTCCGGCGTCCCGTCGCTTGGCGGCTGCGCGTTGGGCACCTCCAGACTGTTGATATTGTTGTTGGCCGCCCAGGGGTTGTTGCCCCAGCGATCGTTGGCGGCGGGCGACAGGCCGACGCGGTCGAACAACATGATCTCGGCGTAGACGCCCGCACCGTTGGCCCGGTTCATGGCGTCATTCATCCGCGTCCAATAGGTAGTGTTAAATGAATTCATGTCCAGCTTGTTGCCGCCCAGGCCGCCCCAGTATCCCCCACCCGTGGCGCTGGTCGCCCATGGCCAGATCGCGTCATTCATCGCCCACGGCGTGAAGTGCCAGACGCGTGAATACATGACGCGGTGCGCCTGGTTGTCTACACGAAAACCCGTGATGTAGTCGTAGCTCAAATCCGCCGGCACGATCGCCGTGACGGTGGCGATCAGCACCGCCTCGCCGGTGGAGGTCTCTTGGAGATAGTGCGGGTTGGAGGGATGAATCTTCAAATACCCCCACGCCGGGCCGCATGTTCCGAGGGCGACGACAATCATCACTACGGAGCAACCTGACTTCCTTCGCGTCATGATCGGCACTCCTGTTTTTAGGGCCACCACCAGCTATTAGAGCGGATGAGATCGGGCCGGCAGGCATCACATTCGCCAAACACGATCTCTCGTTTTCCGCATGCGTTCCTAAAAGAACGTTAATAGACGTTTTTGCGTAAACCGTCTCCTTACCGACGGTTGATCTCGTCAGCACGCCGCCGCTGGACGGGCAGAAGTTCCCCAGACATCCATGCGCAGGAGAAGCTGAGGTCGGGTCAGGGGGCTGACCCAACCGGCCCGACTGGGCTATTATGATGCGCCTTCACGCGCTCGACGGACCCTCCGGGCACGCCCGAAACGCGATTGATGACATCACGTCATTTCGTCTTGGCGCGTCCGTTGGACGGTAAAAAACCCCGGAGCGGGGTCAACGCGCCGTTCCAGCCCTAAAATGGATTACAGCAAAAACCTTCGCTCAATTCGATTCGCGTGAGATGGATTCTTTATCCGCCAAAGCCGGTAGCGCTCGTGACCGTGACCGCAGATGCCACCAGCGCTCTCAGCCTCATTCGGACAGAGGCTTCTATATCACAGCTTTACAGATGGATCAAGAACTATTCTAAAAAAAATCCGCAAATACTCATGACGACACTGCGGCCCGGATTCAGAAACATCGTGCCAGTTCATGTGCCGTTTCATGTGTTGTTTCATGTGCTGTGTTTCGTGATTTGGGCGCGCAAATTTTCCGCCGCTTGTTCGTACAGCACCAAAATACGTTGCAACGATGCACTGCTGCTGAACTTGCCGAAAGCACGAATCCCCTGGCAGGCTTCGTCCAGTTGATCCAGTAGATACCGGGCAGCTTCCAGCTCGAAGACACGTCGGCCAGCAAATTCGAGGTACACCGGCGATGTGTGCGCGTAGAGCTGCCGGTCGAATTCGTGCTTGGTCTGCGTGTCGATACGCACAGCCACCCAGCCGGGCGAATCAATATGCAATTGCTGAACAAATTCGCAGGAGTAGTAACCCTCTTTATATAACGCCGGACCGATTCCCATCACCCGCCCGTTGTGCACGAGCTGAAGCTGATGGAAATTCATCCGCCCGATCGCCGATGCCCGCACCTGGACGGTTTTCGGTGAATCGAGCGCGATCGTATCGCCGACCTCGTGGCCATCGACGGTCAACCGGAGAAACGGTCCATTGGTTGACATTGTGCGGCCGGCCTTCAGCGCGTCGAGCCAGCTTCGTACGGTCAGCTCGCCGGGTAAAAGGACATAGACGCGCGAAAAATCGTACATGAACCAGTCGGTGCCGGTGCTGATCGGCAGATGCAGCCCGATGTTGAGGAAGTGGTAGTAGTTCTGCTCGAACAGGCCGATCGGAGCGCCGTCGAAAACGTTCATGGCGTCGAGCCGCCCGGCCAGCGCGCTGGGCACATCCTCGTAGCCAAACGTATTGTGACACCACAGGACGGTCCCACCCTGCCGGCGGGCCTCTTCCATCCCAGGTTGCAGCGACGGTTCATCGTAACCCGCGCCGGTGATGCCTGGCCCGATACTCACCGGCCTGACCAGTTGGTTGATCCCCAGCAGCATCACGTGCCCGTAGCCCTCGTCGTAGCCGCGGAAGTTGTGGCGCATTTCCTCGCCCTGATTCACCAGCATGCCCACGCCGGCCAGCGGCTTCACATCGCCGACCGGATAGCGATTGGTGATATAAGCGGCGTCGTCCTTGGCCCGTTCCAGATAAGAGGTGAAAAGAACCCGCAGCCCGTCGGCGGCCGGGATTTCCCGCAGGTACCGCTCGCATTCCTCGGCGGTCATGTCCCGCAGGTGCAGGTGCGTGTTGCCGGCGATCCAGTGCTCCTGCTCCGGCCTGAATATGACCCGCAGCTTGATCGTGACTTCATCCGGCGCGGCGGCACTCAGATCGACGGTCTGCTCGGCCAGCGCCGTTTCCAGCCCGCACAGTGCTTCCAGCCGCAGATGTTCCCGCGGCAGCGCGGTTTTCATCCCTCCGGCGGGAACGACGTACCAACCCGCCAGCTTGTCCGGCAGTTTCACGCCGCGAAAACGGTCGAACAATCCGGGCAAAACCAGCGCCTGTTCGCTGCCCGGCCGCAGCGCGCGGATGATCCCGCCGAGCGCACTGCCCGTTTCGGCATCGACCAGCCGAATACGAACCGCGGCGCCATCGGCCGGCTCCGCAGCGATCAGCCCGGAAGCTGGCAAAAAAAGTGCAAGACAAACCATGCTGGGAAAGAATGTACGCAAGGTCGGTATCTTACAGTGGCGGGGAAACGGCAGTCCAGACACCGATGCGTCGGTGTACGATATTCTTCAGAGTGCATTCCTCATTTTCGCGAGAAGCGCTGGCCGGTCAGGCGCTCGTAGGATTCTATATACCTCTTTAGAGTGTTATTCACAACATCGTCCGGCAGGCGGGGGCCGGGCGGCGTCTTGTCCCAGTCGAGTGTCTCCAGATAGTTGCGGACGTATTGCTTGTCGAAACTCGGCTGGTCGCGGCCGGGCTGATATTCGTCGGCCGGCCAGAAGCGCGATGAATCCGGCGTGAGCACCTCGTCGATGAGGATGAGCTGATCGCCGTGCCAGCCCCATTCAAATTTGGTATCGGCGATGATGACGCCGCGGGCGCGGGCGAATTCGGCGGCATCGCGGTAAATCGACAGACTGCGGTCACGGGCGATCCGCATCACCCTTTCAT
>CAYLLT010000103.1:20816-23173 GCA_964384465.1 uncultured Planctomycetales bacterium
GTCAGCGCGCACGCCCGCTCAAAGGAGATGTTCTCGTCGTGGCCGGTCTCGGCCTTGGTCGCGGGCGTGAAGATCGGCTCCGGGAGCTGGTCGCACTGCCGCAGGCCGGGCGGCAGCTTGACCCCGCAGATGCTCTGGGTCTGCTGATATTCCTTCCAGCCGCTGCCGGCCAGGTAGCCGCGCACCACGCATTCGATCGGCAGTACTTTCGCTTTTTTCACCAGCACCGCCCGGCCGCGAAGCTGATCGAGATGCGCCTCCAAGCCGGCCGGAGCGTGGTCCTCGATCACCTCGATCAGATGATTGGGAACATCCAGCCGCTCGAACCAGAACGCGCTCAGGCGCGTCAGTATCTCGCCCTTCTGCGGTATGCCGTTCGGCAGGACGACATCGAAAGCGCTGATGCGGTCGCTGGCCACGATGAGCAGGCGATCGCAGAGATCGTAGATATCGCGCACCTTTCCCCGCCGCACCGGCAGGCCGGGGAGATGGGTTTCGAGGATGACGTTGGTCGTTGAATGTTCCATCAGATCACTCGGCTCATTGGGACACAAGCAACTCGTCGCGTATCGTGTATTTCTTCCTGCGTGTCTTGTGTTACGCACGCGTGCCGTGCGATAAACGAGTTCACCTGCTCCGCGTGTTTGAGATTGATCAGGTGCCCGCCTTCAGGGATGACTTCATCCGGCTGCACGCGCTGCGGCGGGATGATTCGATCCTTCCCGCCGTGGATCTGAAAGACCGGGCAGGGCATCGAGCGTGCGCCCCGCCATTTGAGAATCATTTTGGCGACTCGCCGTAGAAAGATGACGGGCACGTTCAACGACATATCGCGGATGAGCTGGTATTGCTCATCGGTGAGTAATTCGAGTTGGGCCAGCATGCGGCTGCTCGCTTCGCAGCGGCGCTGAATGAGCGCATCGGGCACCAGTCGCGACAGCCACTCCACGGGCGCGTAGTACCCCGGGATACAGTCGCTCCCGCGGCAACTGGCGATGAGCAGCACGGATTGCGCGTTGCAGAGCCGGGCCAGTTCGCACGCGACCATGCCGCCGAATGAAACACCGCCGATGATGCACGGCCCGGACAGATCGACCGTGCGTGCGACGCGCGCGGCATAGGCGGCCATATCATCGTGCGGTTCGGGTATTGGGAATCGAGCGACCTCAAAGCTCAAACCGCCCGCCGACTGCGGTCCGAACAACCGCTCATCGGCTCCCATGCCGGGAATCAGGATCAACCGTGCCGCGGACATGACAGCAGTAGAACTTTCCGTCAAGAGAAAAGCAATATCCGAATGCATGCGATAGAATTAAACGCGCATGTTGAACGACGCTTCCCGCATACTGGCGGTCGAGACATCCGGGCGATGGGGCAGCGTGGCCATCGGCACGCAGGCCGGCGTGGTCGCGCGGGCCTCGTTGTCGGCGGAGATGAAACACGCGGCCGAACTCATGCCGGCGATCGATCGCATGCTGACGGAGCGAGGCTGGCCGGCGGATTCGCTCACCGACGTGTTCGTGTCCGTCGGGCCGGGCAGCTTCACGGGGCTGCGGATCGGCGTCACGCTGGCTCGCACGCTCGGCTGGTCGATCGGCGCCCGCGTGGTGGCGGTTCCCACGCTGGACGCCCTGGTGCGAAACGCGCTCGATGTGAATGTTCCACCACCGCACGTCGCCGCAGTTCTCGACGCAAAACGCAACCAGGTTTATGCGGCGGCTTTTTCGCTGCGCGACGGGATCTGCACGCGCATCATCGATCCTTGCCTGGAGGAGCCGAAATCGTTTCTGGCCCGTTGCCCCCGGCCGATTGCGGTGCTGGGCGAAGGTGTCGCGCACCATCAGGCCGCGATTGCGGAGAGCGATGCCGACGTGCTGGATGCCGCGTTGTGGATCCCGCGAGCCGAGAATGTTTTCCACATCGGTCTGGAGCGGGCTCGCTCGGGGCTGTTCACCGCCCCCGGCGATCTGCTGCCCTTCTACATCCGCCGCCCGGAAGCCGAGGAGAAGTGGGAGCAGCTTCATCCCCACTAAATAGCTCGCGCAGAGGCGCAACGTTCGCAGAGATAAAGACATTGTTTTGCTCTCCCTGATCTTTGCGTGCTCTTCGTCTCTGTTCGAGCTTTACCTCCTTTGCTGCGGATTATTACCCAATTGGTTTACCCACTTAGGGTGGGCGCACACCCATTTCCTGATCGAATCGGATAAGCGTGTGTCAGTATATTAACCATAACATATTGATATTAAAAAGTTTATGAAAATTGTTATCGGTCGCGTGCATTCTGGCCCGCAACTTGCTCTCTTCTTCAGGTGAGATCGGCAGGTGTCTCGGAGGACTCGCAGGTGAGTAGTGTGGGG
>CAYLLT010000104.1:0-4533 GCA_964384465.1 uncultured Planctomycetales bacterium
AGAGGACCAGCGTTTCGTCCAGCAGGCCGCGCTGCTTGAGATCTTTCAGCAGCGCGCCGATGGCCTGGTCGTTCTCTTTAGCGAGATTGCGATGATTGATTTCCAGATCATCGTGGTTGTCCCACGGCTGGCCGGCGCCGTGCCAGACCTGCACGAAGCGGACACCGCGTTCGATCAGCCGGCGGGCGATCAGGATCTGGCGGGCCTGCGTGCCGGGGCCGTACATGTCGCGGATGTGCTGCGGCTCGCGGCTGATGTCGAAAGCGTCGGTGGCGTCGGCCTGCATGCGATATGCCAGCTCGAAGGATTGGATCCGCGTTTCGAGAAGTGCGTCCTGCTCGCGCGTGCGGCGGTGTTCTTCGTTCAGGCGGTGCAGGAGGTCGAGCTGGCGGCGCTGTGATTTCTGCGAGACGTAGTTGTTGTGGATGTGCTCGATGAGCCGCTCGACGTCGGTGAACTGCGTATCGATGTACGTGCCCTGGTACGCGCCGGGCAGGAACGCGGACTGCCAGTTCTGCGATTCCTGGATGGGGTAGCCGCCGGGGCACATGGCGATGAAGCCGGGCAGGTTCTGATTTTCGGTGCCCAGGCCGTAGGTCGTCCATGAACCGAGGCTGGGGCGGACCAGCCGCGACTCGCCGCAGTTCATCAGCATCAGCGACGGCTCGTGGTTGGGCACGTCGGCATACATGGAGCGGATCACGGCGATGTCGTCGATGCAGGAGGCGACGTGCGGAAAGATTTCGCTGACTTCGATGCCGCTCTGGCCGTACTTGCTGAACTTGAACGGCGAGCCGAAGGCGGCGCCGGTCTTGCGCTCGGTGCGCAGGTTCGGCTTGGGCAGGGGTTTGCCATGCTGGGCGGTCAGGGCCGGCTTGGGGTCGAACGTATCGACGTGCGACGGCCCGCCGTTCATGAACAGGTGGATCACGCGTTTGGCCTTGGCGGGGAAGTGCGGCGACCGGGGCGCCAGCGGCGACAGCGGCGAGGTCGTCGCCTGAGCAGCCGAAGCCAGCAGCCCCTCCGTGCCCATGAGCGTTGCCAGACCGAGCGCGCCGAACCCCACGCCAGACCGGCACAACAGTTCGCGCCGGGTCAGGAACAGCTCTTCAACCTGCGGTCGATGATCGTGTTCGGACATGCTCAACTCCCGGGTGCAGTCGGCTTCAGATAAGGAATTCGAACGTCAAGGTCCGGGATGCACCGAAAGTGCCTCAGATTACAAGTGTAGAGTCGGAACGATCTAGACTGGGCCATCGCCGCAATCATAGCGTCCGCGCTCCCCAACCCATTCGCCAACTGATACCGCACGAGATACTCGAAAGCCAAAGATCCCTCTGCCTCACTGTGCCAAAGAATAGTGAATTGTTTCGTGAAGGCGAGGCAACGATCAAGGTCCTTCCCGGAACGGCATCCGCAGACCAACTCCATTGCGACCATACCCGGAATGTAGAACAATTCCGGACGACTGCGCTGAAGCCACTCTTGGGCTTCGCGAACACCTCGCCATACGTCGATTAGAACATCCGTGTCCAGCAAGCAGCTTACTTCTGGCGAGTCCATGCGCGCCTTCTGAGTTCTTTAGCATATTCGACCGAATCGGTGATATCTTCACGATCTCTCCACATCCCAAAGAATTCAGAATCGAGAAGGTCACCCAATGTTTTTGCACGAGCAGTATCGGCATGCGATACGACCTCAATCTCCGCCTGCCCCTGTGGGAAATCAGCCGGTAGCGTGATCGTCAGCTCCCGAGTCGCCGGCACTTCGGCGGTCATGTGTAAATGAGTGGCCATCTGAACCTCCAGTTGTACACTAGACTCAGAATATTGTAGCGTATTTCTAATCTACAAACACGAACTCGTTCGTCAGCAGCAGCACCTGCGCGTACTGCTCCCAGGCGTTCAGCGGCTCGGGGAGTTTCAGCGGCGGGCCGCCGAAGCCTTCGCCGGCGCTCCACTCCGTGACCTGCGGTGGTTCCGTCTGGTTCGGTTGAAAAACCACTTTCACCGTGCCGGGCTGAGCATTCGCGTCCGCCGGCGCAGCGGCTTGCGGTGCCGAATTCGTCATCCGCAGCTTCGGCGCCCACGTGAATGTATCGCAATCAACCGTTCCGCGACAATCGACGATAAAATCGATCGTGTCGCCGGCGCGGACTTCAATCTGCTTGACTTCGGTTTTGACCTGCTGAGCCTGGGCGGTCCAGTGACCGAGCTCGCCGCTGCGGCTGGAGAAGATCCAGGCCTGCACGCCGTCGCCGCATTTGACATCCTGCGGCGCATGACCCAGCGTGCCGCTGATATCGACAAAGCCGCTGACCGGCGCGATCCAGCGGCGAATGGCGGCATTATTGCGACCGTTACCGACATGTCCACCACCGGCGGTGAGGCTGACATGACCAAGTACCGGATCGGGGAACTGCGGCCCGGCGCGCCAGGTGTCACCCGTCCAGTGGGGAAGCTGCGTAAACTGCTGAAGCGTCTTGAGCGTCTCGTCGTATCGGCCATAGCCGTATTGCCAGACAATCGGCTTGGGCGGTGGGCCGGTTTTATCCGCATCGGGATTTTTGATGAAGCGGGCAGCGTCGAGGATTTCCTCCGCCGTCGGGTCGCGCCCGTACGCGAGCCGGTACATCCGCTGGATGCGTACGTCCGTCGCCGGCTGCTGGGTCGCGTCAGACCGGGCGACAAAGCTACGCGCCTGCTCGATGACGAACGGGCTGTTCATGAGAAAAAGCGCCTGCTGCGGCACGGTGGTCATGTGCCGCTGCGGGCTGGTGGTGTCGGGACTGGCGAAGTCGAACATGCGGAAGACCAGCGGAAGGTTCTGCCGGTCGATGAACCCGTAGACGGCCCGTCGCGTCGCGAAAGGCGGTGTGGTCAACTCGACGGCGGGGCCGCCAGCGGACAGGTCCAGGCGCCCCGAAACCGCGAGCAATGAATCGCGCATGGCCTCGAAATCCAGCCGGCGGCGGTTCATTCGCCACAGCAGCCGGTTTTCCGGGTCATGCTGCCGGCCCTGCATGTTATCGTCGCTGCTCTGCTGGTACGCGGCGGAGAGCATGATCAGGCGATGGAGTTTTTTAACCGACCAGCCCTCTTCCATGAACCGATACGCCATATAATCGAGAAGCTCCGGATGCGTCGGCGCTTCGCCGCGGGCGCCGAAATCGCTCGGCGTGCGCACCAGCCCCGCCCCGAAATGGTGCATCCAGATCCGGTTGACCATCACCCGCGCCGTCAGCGGATTATCTTTGCCGGCAATGGCGCGGGCCAATTCCGCGCGCCCGCTCCCCTGCCGGAACGGTCGGCGGTCCTTGCCGGAGAGCACCGCCAGGAACTGCCGCGGGACGGCGTTGCCGGGGTTTTCAGGGTTGCCGCGGACGAAGATTTTCGGTTCCTGCGGCGGGGTCGTATCCACCAACGTCATCGCACGCGGCGGCGAGTCCGAATTACTGGCTTCGAATCGTTCGACCTCGTTGCGCAAGTCGCGCAGCCGCACCCGCGTCGGCTGATCGAACAATTTGGCCGATTTGACCTGCTCGGGCGTGACCGAGGTGGGACTCTCCGCGCCGTAGAGCACCTGCCGCAGCTCTTCCTCCGCGGCGTCGGCCAGCGCCGTCGCGGGCTGCGTGCTGGCCGGCTGTGTCGATGCCGCCCAAACCACCTTCCACCTCTTGTTCACTCCATCGAAAAGCTGTCCATAGACGCGGGCGGCATCCAGCATGGACTGGGGCGGTTTTTCCAAAAGTGCCTTCCGTACCAGGGCATTCACGCGTTGGGCCGGATCGCGCGCTTCAGCCAGTCCGGCCAGCAGCTTTTGGGCGTTCTGCTGGAACTGATCCGCCGGCAGCGCCGCCAATGCGTGCCAGGGTGCGAAAACGGGATGGTGCGACTGGGCCGTCTTCTGGAGGAACTCCCGCCATCGCTGGAGCACGTGCGGGCGCACGTCGCCCATGTCGAGGATGACCGTTTCCTCCTGCGGCAGGGGCCTGGCTTCGACGAGCTTGACCAGGTAATCCTCCGCCTGCGATCGCAGTTCATCCAGCAGGGCGGCGTGCTTCTGGCTGAGGAATGTGTCGAACGTCTCTCTTTTTTTGGCCAGTTCGCGCTCGAACGCCTCGTATTTCTGCCGGTCCTTCACCATGCCGATCAGCGGCATTTCGGGCGGCTCGACGGAGCTGGCGAACACGCCGTAGAGCGAATAGTAATCCGCCGTCGGGATCGGATCGTACTTGTGATCGTGACAGCGGGCGCAGGTGACCGTCAGCCCCAGCATCCCGCGGCTGACCACGTCGATGCGGTCGTCGATGATGTCGTGAACGTTGTTGATGAAGCGGCGGCCGAGCGTGAGGAACCCCATCGCCGCCAGCGGCCGCGAGTCCTCGCCCAGCGGCAACTGGTCCGCCGCCAGTTGCTGCATCACGAACTGGTCGTACGGCAGGTCCTCGTTGAACGCGCGGATGACGTAATCGCGATACGTATAGGAATACGGGAACCGCCGCTCTTCCAGAAAGGCGTAGCCCTTGGTGTC
>CAYLLT010000104.1:4543-22823 GCA_964384465.1 uncultured Planctomycetales bacterium
AGCCAGTATCGGCCCCAGCGTTCGCGATACCGCGGCGAGGCCAGCAGGCGGTCGATGAGTTTCGCGAACGCGTCGGGTGATTCGTCGTTCACGAATGCCTCGACCTCCTCCGGCGAGGGCGGCAGCCCGATCAGATCGAAGCTCGCCCGGCGGATGAGCGTGCGGCGATCCGCCGCGGTAGACGGCGTGAGGCCCTTCTCTTCGATCTTTGCCAGGATGAATCGATCGACGGGTCCTTTGACCCAGGCGGTGTTCTTCACCGCCGGAAGCGCGGAGCAGCGGACGGGCTTGAATGACCAATGCGTCGCCCGCGCGCGTTCGATCTCATCTTCGCTCGTTGTGGCACCTTCGCTCCCTGTGGCACCGCTCTTTGTGGCACTGGCGTCTTGTGTGGCACCGGCGTCTCGCCGGTGAGCAGTCGGCTGCGACGATGGCGCTTCGCTCGCAGGCCACGGCGTGCCCAACTGCACCCATGTGACCAGCGCTTCGATCTGCGGGTCAGTCAGCTTGCCGCTGGGCGGCATGTGGATGTCGCCCTGGTAGCGGACGACCTCGATCAGCCGGCTCTTGTCGGGCTGTCCCGGCACAACCACCGCACCGCGGTCGGTGCCTTTCAGCAGGGCTTCGCGCGAATCGAGCCGCAGGCCCGCCTTCTGCTTCTCCTCGCCATGACATTTGAAGCAGTTCTCCGCCAGCACCGGCCGCACGCGGCTCTCGAAGAATTCCATCTCCTGCGCGGAAGGTTTGGCGGGATCTCCCGCGGGTGCGACATCGGCGCTGGAAGCCGACGACGCAACCAGTACGCATGCGAGTGAAAGCGCCGGGAATGTTCGATAAAAGGTCATGCGTCCGCCCGAAAGACCGGAATGGAGATGTCTCATCCGAGCCGCGACCGTGAGGGAGCGGTCTTCTCGTGTCGTCCGCTTCCTGACGGTCGCGGCTCGGACCTGTTGCGACCGGCCTCCAATCAACAGAGTACCGGATTCATCGCCCGACCGCCAAGAAAAACATCGGCCGGATTCCGTGGGCGTGGCAATTTTTTCGGGAGCAACGATAGCGCTTTTGGAGTGCGGCGGCCTTGACGCCGCTTTCGCTCCCGGCGGAGCCGTTTTCAGGCGCAGCAGGCGCGTAAGATCCAAGCCCGACTTTGGCTCAAGAGCCAGAACGCTCCGCGTGAAGCCAAAGCGGTGTCGCGCCACCGCACTCCAAAACTGGCCCGCTCCCGAAAAAATTGCCACGCCCGATTCCGTCAAATTTCCCACCGCCCGATTTAATTCCGGGCAGAATTCTTCTTGTTCCAATCAGAATATGCGGGTATCCTATAGCCTGAGCGTTACCTGCTTTTCAATTAAATCCACATCGCCTTTCACGGCTGGCGTGCAGGTGCGTTCGCTGAGGGGTCAATCGTGTTCTCGTCCGCCAGATGCATTGCGACCGCGCAATTTGTTCCCGCCCTGATCATCGGGATCGTCACATGCGGGTTCGCAGCCCGGCCCGCCCGAGGCCAGTGCCAGTTCGAGTGGAAGCCGGGCGACGGCTTGCCGGGGCTGGACGGGCCGGTGTACGCAATGACCAACTGGGACCCGGACGACACGGGCCCGCAGCCGCCGCTGCTGATTGCCGGCGGAAACTTCGAAATCGCCGGCACTGCCGTCGCCAGTAATATCGCCGCCTGGAACGGTACAACCTGGTCCGCTCTCGGAGGCGGCACAAACAACGAGGTCGATGCGCTTACCGTGTTCAACGGCAACCTCGTGGCTGGCGGCATGTTCACGTCGGCAGGCGTTACGGCTGCGAACCGGATCGCCGTATGGAATGGTACGAGTTGGTCCGCACTCGGCACGGGCATCACCAACACGGTGAAGGCGTTGACGGTCCGCAACGGAAACCTGATCGCGGGAGGAACCTTTACGACAGCCGGCGGAGTGACGGTTAACCGGATTGCCTCGTGGAATGGCACGAGCTGGTCGGCGCTGGGAAGCGGGATGAGTGGCGAGGTTGACGCGTTGACAGTATACGGTGGCAACCTGATCGCCGGCGGATCTTTCACTACTGCGGGAGCCACAACCGTCAACTTTATCGCTGCCTGGAACGGGACAGCGTGGTCCGCGCTAAGTGGCGGAATGAACAGCGCTGTTCGCGCGTTGTCGATCTATGATGGGAACCTCGTCGCGGCCGGCGTTTTCACGACCGCTGGCGGCGTGACCGTCAATCACATCGGCACGTGGAACGGATCAGCCTGGTCGGCCTTCGGAACCGGGACAAACAACACAATCAACGCGCTTGCGGTGGACAATGACCGTCTCTTCGCGGGTGGGAGTTTCACAGTCGTTGATGGAACGGACATCCACCGTATCGCCGTTTGGAACGGCGCGAGTTGGTCAGCGCTGGGCACAGGAATCAACAGTAGCACTGTGTTGGCGCTCGCGATTCACAATGGGACTCCCATCGCAGGTGGTTCATTCAGTTCAGCCGGCGGCAATCCACTCAAGTACATCACCAGATGGACTGGCGCGGATTGGGTGGCGATGGGAAATGGGTTCAATGGCCCCGTCTATGCTTTCGCAATATACAACGGTTCGCTGATCGTCGGAGGCGAGTTCTCACTGTGTCCCGGTGGCCCGGCGTACGGCATCGCGGCTTGGAACGGGAGTAGCTGGTCTACCCTGGGATCAGGTTTGGGCAGCACTGTCTATTCACTAACGGTCTACAATGGCGCGCTCATCGCGGGCGGCTACTTCATCACGGCCGGAGGTATGCCGGCAAACCACATCGCGGCGTGGAACGGGACGAGTTGGTCCGCTCTGGGCAGTGGGACGGTCGGATCTGGATCTGGGGTTGTCTCGGCGCTGTGCGTGCATAACGGAAAACTAATCGCAGGAGGAGATTTTATTTCAGCGGGCGGCGTTCCGGTCAACTACATCGCGGCGTGGGACGGTATGAGCTGGTCGGCACTCGGTAGCGGGAGGGATTTCATAGTGCTTGCTTTGGGTGTCTACAACAACAATCTGATCGCTGGAGGTGTATACCTCGGCGGGCCCCCCAACAATAATATCGCAGCGTGGAACGGCTCAAGCTGGTCGGTACTGGGCAGCGGTTTGAACTACGATGTGGTCTCATTGACGATTTATCAGGGGAACCTGATCGCGGGGGGCGAGTTCTGGATGGCTGGCGGTACGACTGTCAATCACGTCGCCGCTTGGAACGGCACGAGTTGGTCAGCGCTGAGCACGGGTACGACAGGCGGGCTCTCTCCTCCTCCATACGTAGTTGGTGTCCGCGCGCTCGGCGTCTACAACAACGAGCTTATAGCGGGGGGAAATTTCACTGCTGCCGGCGGAACAGCGGCGAACTTCATAGCCAAATGGAATGGCACGAGCTGGGCTGCCTTGGGCAGTGGGACGAACATGTGGCCATATGCCCTGGCTTCCTACGATGGCCACCTGATCGTGGGAGGCAGTTTCACTACGGCAAGTGGCAACGTCTCCGCCTATCTCGCGAGATGGGGACCGCAAGCCACACCGGATCCGGACGGCGATGGAATCGGAGACGCCTGCGATAATTGCCCTAATTCGTCCAATCACGACCAGGCCGATCATGACGGTGACGGCCTCGGCGACGTCTGCGATCCGGATAATGACAACGACGGCGTGGCCAACGAGTCCGACAACTGCCCGCTGGCTCCCAATTCGGATCAATCCAACAGTGACGGGGACGGCCTCGGTGATGCCTGCGATAATTGCCCCGGCGTGACCAATGCCGATCAGACCGATGGTGACACCGATGGCGTCGGCAATGCCTGCGATAACTGCCTCACGGTTTCCAATCCGAACCAGGCCGACAGCGACGGCGACGGCGTTGGTGATGCCTGCGATGCCTGCCCCAACACCATCCCGGGCGCCACGGTCGATGCACAGGGCTGTCCGCCTCAGCTTCCCGGCGACATGGATGGCGACGGCGACGTGGATATGACCGACTTCGGCCAATTCCAGTTATGTTTGCTCGGCTCCGCCACGCCCCAAACCGATCCCGCGTGCGCCAAAGCGAATCTCAATCAGGACGAGTTTGTGGACGCGGCCGATTTCGCCCTCTTCGCCAAGTGCCTCGCGGGGGCGAACGTGCCGGGCGATCCGGATTGTGCGCAGTGAGCGGACTCACCACGGAGACACTGAGGCACGGAGAAGATTTCTCAGAAGGGTGTTATACGGATTTCCTTTTGAACCCGCACGTGGGTCTGATCCGAGCCGCGACCGTAAGGGAGCGTTGTTCAATGAGTTCCGCTCCCTTACGGTCGCGGCTCGGAACGCAAGGACGCGCAGAGTCAAAGTGAGAAAGGTATTATTCGCGCTCGACCACGAAGCGCAGTTTGATCTTGCCGCGCAGGCCGCTCAGGTCGATGGCGCCGTCTGAGTCCACGAGAAATGATATTTGACGGGTAGTAGCTCTGGCGATGCGCCAACCGGGTGGCAGCCGCAGGCGAAGCAGCATGCGTTTCGAGGGGCGAGGCGGGCAGTCCACTTCCGCCGTCATGTAGCCGCGGCTCAAATGCGATTCGACCGATAGCGTCACGGGTCCGAACGCCGTCGGGGCGTGCTCGATGCGAATGCTCTTTTCGTCCTCCAGCCATTGACGCGGCGCAGCGAACAGCAGCCGCAGCGTCTCCGGCTCGCCGTCGTCGTCGAAGTCCCAGTCCTGCACGAGCAGGTAGCGCAGCGTCCACAGCAACAGGGCGTTGCTGCTCGCGTTCGGCGGCAGATACATCGGCCGGCCGTGCTCGTCCAGCGGAACCAGGCCCGTGCCTTCCGCGCCGATGAACGTATCGCGCGTGAAACCTTGAGCGAGCTTGCCGTAGAAGCTGACCAGCGCGCGGTCCACTTCGTCGCGCTGGAGCAGCGTGACCACGTAGCGCAGGCCGTAAAGATCGTCCAGGCCCTTCTCATTCGCGAACAGGCCCGACTGCTGATCGAAGCGGATCATGCCCATGCACACGCCGCCCTGTTCGTGCAGCGTGTCGAGGATCCATTGCGTGCGCTGCGATTTCGGGCCGAATACGCCCGAATCGAGCACGTACGGGATGATGAGGTTCCAGTAGCTGCCCTCCATGGTGGCGGTGAGCGGGTGGTGCGGCGGCTCTTTGCCGAACAGGGCGACCGGAATGAACGGCGGTTTCACGTCGCGATATTCGCTGGTTATCACCGCCGTTTCGATGGATCGGCGGAACGATGCGACCTGCTCGCGAATGCGCTGTGATTCCGCTTCGTTGCCAACATCCTTCAGCACCGCCGCGATCTCCTGGAGGCCGCGCCAGCAGCAGGCGTTGGAGGTGAGCGTGTGCACTTGCTGGTGGAGATCGCCGCACCAGTTCTCCTGCGGCAGCAGGCCCGACGCCGCATCGCGGTTCCGCAGGATAAAATCGACGGGCTGCTTCCACGCCTGTTTCTCGATAAACGCTCTGTCCCGCGTGAGCCAGTAATGGTGGGCGAGCAGTTGCAGCTTGAATCCCGCATCGTGCGCGGCAAGCCCCTTCTGGTTATAGGCCAGCAGCGGGGGGATCATGTTTCCGCCATCGTCAGCGTAACCGTAGAGCAGCAACGCCCGCACCGCATCGCCGCATTCCACTTCGTATTGCCGTTCATAGGCGTTGCCGGCGCTGTAGCAGAGCTGATCGCCCTTGGCGAGCATGAACGTTCCGATCACCAACGATTTCCACGCGTTGTTGACCAGCGGTTCGGGGACGTTGATCTGCGTGCCTCGTTCCAGAAGTTCGCGCCACGTCCGCACGCACGCTTCGCGCTGCCGCTCATATTCGCCGTCTTCCATCCGCTCCAGCACCGACGGCGGACAAGGCCGCGTCAGAATGCACATCGTCGCCGGCCGACTCGCGCCCGCGCGGCTGGTGTATCGGTTCCGGCCATCCCATTCCCAGTGCGAATCGAACAGGACAATCCGCTTCCCGTCGGCGCCGGTCACCGTGCTGCCACCCGTCTTGATCTCGCCTTCGATATGGGCGGCCGGAGACTCACTGTCACTCGACGAAGCCAGCCGGACGAAAACGGCCCCATACGTCGCCAGATGCGGATCGCACGATGCGAAGCTCTCCTGCTCCAAGCGTGTCCCGCCGAGGCGAAACTTCACCCGCACCACCGGCAGCCAACCCTCCAGCAGTTCCGGCTCCGACGTCCCCTCCGGCACCGAGCCGAACGGAATGCGAGACGTACCCACCTCGAACTCGACCGGCGTACCCACCTCCCGCCAGGTTTTTATCCCGGCCAGCGCATTGATCGCGCTGCCGTTGCTGACCAGCCGGGCCTTGACCATGCCGCCCGGCGCGCTCAGAACGATGGGGTAATGCCGAAACGCGGCATTCACGTAGCGGAGCGGCGGCAGGAGATCTTTGAAGAACTCGTAGGTCGGTCCGCCGGGCTGCCGCATGGCCGCCTCACCCCACACATCGCGGCTGGAAGACAATACTTCCTGGAGAGCCGGCGAGATGGCCGGTTTAGTGTCCGCCGTGCGGGTCGTGGTGAGTTGGGCGGAGCTGGTATTGCACAGGAAGATGGAGAACGTCATCGAGCAAACAATCAAGCGGTTCATCGATCACCTCGAATCGAGCTTTCCCGAAGCGGCCGGTGCGGAGTCCACGGGCCGTTGCGCGAGCAGAAACGCGAGCAGGTCGTAGAAATCCTGCTCCGGCAGTTCCTCCGCGATGTTGGACGGCATCGGCGACAGATTCGAGAGCCGTTGCTCCTTCACCTCGTCCTTGCGTACCGTGACCGGCTTGCCCGTCGAATCAATCAGCGTGAACACCGCCCCGCCCGGCTCGCGGACAAGGCCCGTCAGGGTCACGCCGTCATCCAGCTCAATGATCGTCGTGCGGAAAGCCTGATCCACGTTGCGGCTCGGATCGAGCGTGTCCTCCAGCAGGCGGTCGAGTCCGCGAACGCCGATACCGTCCAGGTCGGGGGCGATCTTCTGTCCGACGCTGCCGACGCGATGGCAGACGGAGCAGGTTTTTTCGAATATCTGCGCGCCGCGCTGCGTATCGTTTTTCGCTTTGGCGTAACCGGCTTTGCGAGCGGTCATAAGCTGCTCGATCCGCTGCTCCGGCGTGGCCAGACCGCGCGTCAGCGTCTCGACCCGCTCCTTCGCATCGGGGAGCTTCGTCAGCAGCACGCGGTTGATGTGCGGATGCGCGAGAAGCTGCGGCGAGGCCTTTCCGGCGGCGACCTCCTCGATGAGCCGCGCGCCGCCGGCCTGGCTCCCGACCAGTGCGACGGCGATGTTCACCGCCAGCGGAGCCGGCGCCGTCCGCAGCCGGGTGACCAGCACGTCCACCGCGCGGTCGTTGCCGACACGGCCCAGCAGCTCGGCCACATAGTCGCACATCGCCGCCGCCTCGCCGATCGTGTTGAGGATTCGGCCGAGCAGGTCCACATGCCGCTTCGGATCCACGGTCATGAGCGCGCTGCAAGCCTTCTTCCGCGTGTCCACCGGCTGCGAAGTCGCCGACGCGATCGCCGCGATGCGCTGCTCATGCGCGGTCAACTTCATGAGCTGCACCAGCTCGAGACCGTCGTCGATGCGGGCCGGACTATCGCTGGCCAGCAAACTGTCCGCCAGGTGACTGCCGAATTCTATTACTTCGGTCTCGACGGGACTGCCGCGCTCTTGGAGACCGGCGATGAACGACTTCAGCAGCTCGACCCGATTCTTCAGCGTCAGACCCTCTTTATCCTTGATGAAACTGAAAGCGCCGACCAGATCTTTTTGAGGAAGATACTGGGTCATGTGCCGGACTATTTTTTCCAAACGCGCCGGCTCCACCGGATGGCCGCGGACGTAATCCAGAAGAAATCGTGCGGAATCCTCCGAATGAACGCCCTGGGCCACATCCACCAGGATTTCATCGATTTTCGCACGATCTTTCATCTGCCGGGCCCGCGCCCAGCTATCGGGCAACTGGAGCTGATCGCGGATGGCCATCCGCACGGTATGGAGGAGATGAGTATCTTCACTGGGAATCTGCCGGCGCAGCTCGAAGAGCGGCTCCAGATGTTCGGGCGCGGGGTGCCGGGCCAGCGCCTGTGCCCCCGCTCTGCGGACCCATGCATCGGGGTCATCCAGCGCGGAGAGCACGAGCCGTTCCTCGTCGGCCGCAAGCGTCTTCCGCTCGCCGAGAATCCGTTGAACGTGCACGCGCACCAATGCATCGGCGTCCTTCGCTGTCGCGTGCATCACTTGCGAATCGAGCCCGCCGAGCCGCTCCAGCACCCAGAGAGCGTGCAGCTTTTGGAAAGCATTCTGCGTCGTCGTCACCGCCGTCCGCACCGGGGCTTTCGCATCATTGCCAATGCGGAACACGAGTTGATTGGCCGCCTGTATACGCACCGGTAAATTAGAATCGCCCAGCGCGGTGACCAGTTCCGCCGCCGGCGCGCGGGCCAGATCGATTTTTCGCGTACGTTTATTCCCCCCGTCCGGGCCCGCGTAAAACACGCGCCAGATTCGCCCGCGCTCGCGGTCCCGGCCCGGATGCGTGAGCGCCACCTCGTAGTGCCCGATGATGCGGTTGTAGAAATCCGCGATGTAGATCGCCCCGTCCGGCCCCAACTGCATCTGCACCGGCCGGAACCACGGATCGTCGCTCACGAGGAAGTCGGGTTGATGCACCGCCTTGTACGTCGCGCCGTGCTGCTCGAGCCGATCGAGGTTGATGCGATTGGTCACCACGTTGCCGCTGAACAGGCCGCCGCGATACTCGGGCGGGAATTGAACGTCGGAGTAGTGCACGACGCCGGCGATGGCGGTCGAGCCGTGATCGTGATCGCAAATCTCCGGCCCGAAGCCGAGGCCGTCGTGCCCCTTGCTGAACTCCGGATACCACGCCCCCGGCAACGGCTGGTAAACCGGCCGGGAATGGCAATCGGCGGTGAACATATTACCTAATGCGTCAAACGCCAGGCCGAACGGATTCACCTGGCCGTAAGTGACGTTCTCCACCCGCGAGCCGTCCATGCGGAAGCGGAAGGTGCTGCCCGAGGTCATGCTGATCTGGTGGCCGTCGCGGCCCTGCACTTTCGACGTGTTCGAGAACCCGTGGCACGAGTAGATCCACCCGTCGAAACCCCACGTGAGATTGCTCACCCCGCCGTGCGTGTCGTCGTGACCGAACGGCCCGTAGAGCAGCTCGCGGCGATCCGCCCGATCGTCGCCGTCGTCGTCAATAAATCGGTAGAGGTTCGGCATGCTGTAGACGACAGCTCCACCGGGCACGGGCACAACCCCAGTGGGTATCGTGATATGCTCGGCGTAGGTGGTGAACCGGTCGGCCCGGCCGTCGCCGTCGGTGTCTTCGAGGATTTTGATGTGATCGCGGGCGGACGCTTCATCCTTGGCCGGGAAAGGATAGTCCACCGATTCGCTGACCCACAGCCGGCCGCGTGCGTCGAAGGCCATATTCAGCGGCTTGCGGATGTCGGGCTCGGCCGCAAACAAATCGATCCGAAACCCCGGCGGCAGGTGAAATTTCTGCTGCTCCGCCAGCGGCGAAAGCGGCTCCGTCTCCGCAATGAGCGGCGGCTCGGCGGCGAAAACGAATTGCGCACTGGCGCACACAGCCAACACGATTGTCAGCACTACATCCCGCAGCGTTGCGTGATTCTGGCTGTGTCCCTCCATTAATTCCCCAGCCACAAGTCGATCGGTTTGTTCACGCGCCGCGGCGAATACGGCCAGTCGATTCGCTTGCCGGCGCCGGCGGATTCGTACGCGGCATAGATGATCTTCAGCACCTCGCGGCCATCCTCGCCGGTTTCGATCGGCCGCTCTTTGCCGCGCACACAGCGGACGAAATGCGCCATCTCCTGCGGGAAGCCGTAATTCCAGATCTCTTCGTACATGGTGAACGTGTAGCCCTTCGTGCTGCCGGCCTTTTCGACCGCGTAGCCATAGCCGGGCTCGCTGTAGGTCAGCAGCGAGTTGCCGCGGAGCAGGTCCGCCCGCGTGAAGCCCGCTGAGCCGTAAATCTCGCAGCGATCGTCCACGCCGCCGGTCTTGGCCCAACTGTTTTCCGCGAGTGCGACGCGATCGCCCTCATATTCGACGATGCACAGGCAGTGATCTTCGCCGCGCGTTTTTTCCTTGTGCACGTACGTGCCCATCGTCGCATTCACGCTCCTCACCTTCGGCTTGCCGAACAGCCAGCGGGCGTACTCGATGGAGTGACAGCCCATGTCCAGCAGCACGCCCCCGCCTGAACGGTTCACGTCCCAGAACCACGGCGAGTGCGGGCCGAAGTGCTCCTCGCTCTGCTTGACCAAGAACGCCTTGCCCAGCGCCCCCTCGTCCACCAGCGTTTTGGCCCGCAAGTACTTCGGCGCGAAGCACAGCTCCTCGGCGTACATCAGCAGCACGCCGGCCTCGCGGCAGGTGGCGATCATCTCGTCCGCCTCCTCCAGCGTGCGGCACAGCGGCTTCTCGCACACGATGTGCTTGCCGGCTTTGGCGGCGGCCAGCGTCACCTCGGCATGGCGGTCGTTCGGCAGGCAGAGCGTCACCAATTGGAGGTCCTTGACCGCCAGCAGGTCGCGGTAGTCGTCGAATGCCTTGGGGATGTTGCGTTCTTCGGCGAAACGCTGCGCCTTGCCGGGCGTGGGCGAGACGACGGCCACGACTTCCGCCTCCGGCACCATGCGAAATGCCGCAGCGTGGATGTCCGCCACGAAACCGGTGCCGATGATGCCGACTTTTACCGTGCTCATAGCCAACCCTCCTCGTCTTCGGTGGTGGGTTGAATAATACCGGGCGCCGCCCCGCGACGCCATTCGCCTGCCGTTGTTTCATCGCGGATGTTCATCCGAACCGAGCCGCGACCGTGAGGGAGCGGTCACGACTGACCCGCTGCTTCCGCTCCCTTACGGTCGCGGCTCGGATAAACTAAAATCCGTCGCATGAAATCGCTGGCCGCACAGTTGGAGTCATCCTTCCGCCGCGCCCTCGTGCAGTTGCTCGGTGATGAGGGGCGCACCGTCGATCCGCTCATTCGCGTCTCGACCGACGAGCAGTTCGGCGACTACCAGAGTAATGTCGCGATGGGCCTGGGCAAGCGCCTCAGCCGCAAGCCGCGCGAGGTGGCCCAGCAGCTCGTTGATGTGCTTCAGCAGGATGCCGCCGCCCGCCGGCTCGTCGAGTCATTTGAAATCGCCGGCCCCGGATTCATTAACATACGTCTCGGCAGTACCGCGCTGGCCGATCTTCTCAGCGCGATCCCCGCGGCGGGCGACGCATCCGAACCCCGCACGCCAGTGCGGGGCCCCCGACTGGCGTCGGGGGTTCCGATCAGCGATGCCCGCCCGCAGCGCGTGGTCGTCGATTACTCCGGTCCGAACATCGCGAAACAACTGCACGTCGGCCACATCCGCAGCACGATCATCGGCGACGCCATCGCCCGCGTGCTCGAATTTGAGGGGCACGAAGTCATTCGCCAGAACCACATCGGCGACTGGGGCACGCAATTCGGCATGTTGTGCGCATATCTGAAGGAAAAGTTTCCCGCCGCCCTGGAGCAGCCCGAGCAGGTCCACCTGGCCGACCTGGAGGAGTTCTACAAGGCGGCATCGTCTCGCGACAAGGAAGATCCCGCCTTCGCCGAGCGGGCCCGCGCGGAGGTTGTCGCCCTTCATCGTCACGAGCCGTCGACGCTGCGGGCCTGGCAATACATCGTGGACGAATCGCGCAACCACTACATGCCGATCTATCAGCGGCTCGGCGCGGGCCTGACGCGCGAGCATGAGCGCGGCGAGAGCTTCTATTCCGACCGGCTGCCGGATGTCGTGCGGGAATTGCAACGGCAATTTGGCGGAAGCGAGCCGTCGGCGGCCCCCGGCGCATCCGGCGGAATCAAGATCCATGTGCGCGACTCCGACGGGGCGCTGTGCATTTTTCACTATGGCCACGACGGCGAGCCGCTGTTCAAAAGCCCGGAAGGCGAGCCTTTCCCGATGATCATCCGCAAGTCGGACGGTGCGTATCTCTACGCAACGACCGATCTGGCGGCACTGCGTTTTCGCATCCGTGAGCTGAACGCCGACCGCATCATCTACGTGACCGATGCCCGCCAGGTACTGCATTTTCAAATGCTGTTGGCCGCCGTGCGGGCGGCAGGGTGGACGCTGCCGCCGGGGCGCTCAACGGAGATACAGCTCGAACACATCACGTTCGGCTCCATCCTGGGCGAGGACCGCAAGCCGCTGAAGTCGCGCAGCGGCGAGAACATCAAGCTGGCCGACCTGCTCGACGAGGCGGTCGCGCGGGCTGAAAAACTGATCCGGGATACCGAGGCCGACGCGGAGAAACGCCGCGGCTTCTCCGAGGCCGAGATCAAGGACGTCGCGGAGGCCGTCGGGATCGGCGCAGTCAAGTACGCCGACCTCGCCCAGAACCGCCAGAGCGATTACGTGTTCAGTTGGGACAAGATGCTGGCGATGGAGGGCAACACCGCGCCGTACCTGATGTACGCTTACGCCCGCATCCGCTCGATCCACCGCAAAGGTGCCGCCGGCGAGCCGGCCGGGCCTCCAGCAGGAACCGGCGAGCGGATCACGCTCGACGCCCCCGCCGAGCGCATCCTCGGCCGCCAGATCCTGCGCTTTGCCGAAACGCTCGAAGGCCTGAGCGAAAGCCTGCGGCCGAACCTGCTGACCGATTACCTCTATCAACTGGCAGTCGCGTTCATGAAGTTCTACGAAACCTGCCCGGTGTTGGCTGCGGATACACCCGACCTGCGGGCGTCACGTCTCAAGCTGTGCGACCTGACCGCCCGCACGTTGCACGTCGGCCTCGGCCTGCTTGGAATCCGCGTCGTGGAACGGATGTAGCGACTCATGCATCCAGCGCCGACTGCATGACGGCTTTCGTCTTCTCAAACGCAGTCTTCGCCACCAGCATCGGGTCCTGCTTGTAATATTCCGGGTTGAACAGCTCGACCGAAAGCGGCCCGCTGTAGCCGATGTCGCGCAGGTCGCGCAGGAGCTGTTTCAGCGGGGCGACGCCGTCGCCGGGGTAGACGCGGTCGGCATCGGTGAGCTTATCGCGCGGCGGGGCGTTGCGCGGGATATCATTCATGTGGAAGCCGCCGTAGAAGCTGCCGTTCAGACAGCGGACGCCGGCGAAGCCCGACCCCCCTTTATAGAGGTGATAGACATCGGGCAGGATGCACGCCTTCGGATGGTCGGTCTCGATCGCCACCATCGCCGCCTGCCCCAGCCGGTAGATGTTCGCCGCGAAGCCCCAGATTTCCAGCGCGGGAATGACGCCGCTCTTGTCCGCCAACTCCAGCAGCACGCGATACCGCTCCGCCGCCGCCAGCAGATCGACGTTCTTGACATCGCCCCTGGGCGGGGCGGCCATGTGCGTGCCGCCGATCTGGGCGAGCGTGGCCATCGTGTGTTTCGTCTCCTCGATCGCTTTGGCCCGCCGTGCTTCGTCATCGACCATCCATTCCGAGAAGGCGATCGCGCCGGTGACGGCCAGGCCGTTGTCCTTGAGCTGCTTGCTGAGGTCTTTGAGCGAGCCGCCGCCATCAACATGATTCTGGAGATCGTCCGGCCAGGGCTCGATGCCGCGGTATCCGGTCTTTGCCGCGATGTCGATCAGTTTTGTGATCGGCAGCTTGTGTCCGCGAAGCGTACTGGTGTTCAGGCTGATCAACATTGTGTTCGTCCTCCGCTGGTTGACAGCGCCGGCCGAGCCTGCCCGAGCGCGGCACGTGGCCGGCCCCAAAGCGGCCAACCCCGTCGCCAGGCCCACGCCGCCGGCAAGCAGGTCCCGCCGCGTCACACATTCGCCCGCCAACCGCGCTCCTGTTTCATATTATGGAACCTAAGATGTGCCACTGCCGTGTCGGCAGTGCGCCCACTGCTCACAGAGCAGTGGCACACCCTGCGCTCATATCCGAGGTGCGAATCATATGCGAAACGGCGGCTGAATGCCCGGCGTGGCGCGCATTGACCACCGTTTGCCAGCCCCGCTGGATGCGAATAAAATAGGGTCCAAGAGAACGGCGGCGTGCCCGAGTGGACTAAGGGAGCGGATTGCAAATCCGCGATTCATGGGTTCGAATCCCATCGCCGCCTGTAATTACTTCTAAGCCGGTGTGTTCATTGGCATTCACTCCAGCAGCGCACGAACTCACGTGCATTCTGAGGATTCCTGCCACTGGCAGACCGCCCCCTCGTCCCTGCCACGCCGTCACCGTCCTCGGCCCCAGCCTGCCCCAGGGCCAAACCGTCATGATGGTGATATAATGAACGCGGAAAGGTCCGCCGTATGAGGCGCGTCGTTATCGAAAAGTCCCACGAGGTGCAATGAAAGCCATGAGCACGCTGACCCAGCCACAGGCTCTTCGCATTCCCCTCCCGCTGGAAGCCATTGCGGCCATCTGCCGCAAACACGACGTGGAGGAGCTTTCCATCTTCGGTTCGGTCCTGCGCGAGGATTTCCGTCCCGACAGCGATGTTGATTTTCTCGTCCGCTTCCGCAACAACGACGCCGGGCCGTGGATGGGCAAGTTCGCGGACATGGAACGCGAGCTTTCGGAGCTTCTGGGACGCAAGGTGGACGTGGTCGATCGAGCGGGAGTCGAGCAGTCGGAGAATTACCTGCGCCGCAAACACATCCTCCGTGCCGCCCGGGTGATCTATGTGGCGTGATGAGCTATGATTGCATGCAACCGGGCTTACCCTGAAGGAGGCCGCAATTGATCGCACCAACGCACATCTCCATCGACCGCCAGAAGATCGCCGATTTCTGCCGCAAGTGGCGGATCGCTGAGTTTTCGTTCTTCGGTTCGGTCCTGCGCGAGGATTTCCGTCCCGACAGCGACGTGGATGTCTTGGTTAAGCTTCAACCGGATCATGGGCTCAGTCTCTACGATTGGGTGGACATGATCGACGAACTCAAGAGCATGTTCGGACGCGACGTGGATTTGGTCGAAAAAACCACCATCCGTAACCCGTTCCGGCGGCACCACATCCTCAAATCTCATGAGGTCATTTATGCCGCCTGACGATCCGGACGCCGCCGCGCTATGGGACATGCTGACCTACGCACGGGAGATCGTCGAGAGTCTGCGCGGTGTCGCGTTTGAAAGCTATCTGACCGACCGCAATCTCGTGCTGGCCACCGAACGGAGAATCGAGATCATTGGCGAAGCGGCCCGGCAAATCTCGCGTGCTTTTCAGCAGGCCCACGCGCAAATTCCCTGACGCAAAATCATCGCCGAGCGCCACGTCTTGGCCCACGAGTACGCGACATCAACCAGGAAATCCTGTATCGAATTGCGACAGTTCACATCCCGGAACTGATCGAAATGCTTCAACCTCTCGTGCCTCCACCGCCGGATGACGAGCCATAACGGTGCTCACCCGATCTCGTGCCGCACGAACGCCTCCATCGCGTAGTGCTCCGGCAGGCCGAGCTTGTTGTACGTCGCGGCCGATTCGGTGTTGCGGGCTTCCGCACGCTGCCAGAATTCGCGGTCGTCGTACGGGCCGGGAAAGAGCGCTTTGTCCTTCTGAGACTGGTGCTTGAAGATGCCGAAAATCTTGCGGGTCAGCTCGCTGCGGGACAGCGGCACGGCCAGGTCGATGACGTGCGGCTCCCATTCCTGCCACGCGCCGCGATACAGCCAGGTCGCCTCCGGCCGGCTATCGGCGCTGCACCGGTTGATCGCGGCGTACACCGCCTCAGCGCACAGCCGGTGCGTCCCGTGCGGGTCGGACAGCTCGCCGGCCACGAACACCCAGTACGGCCGCAGGTGCGTGATCAGGAATTGCACGATCTCGATGTCCTCGGGCCCGATGGGGCGCTTGCGCACCTGTCCTGTCTGATAGAACGGCAGATCGAGGAAGTGCGCGTTTTTCGGCGGGATGCCCATCGACCGGCAGGCGGCGACGGCTTCCGATTGGCGGATGCGGGCCTTGATCTCCTGCACCTCCGGGATGTCCACCGCGCCCGGCTCTTTGCTGGCAAAAAACTCTCGCACCTTCTTCGCGAAACCGAGCGCCGGCTCCGACTCGAACTTCATCGCCTTGTTCAGGTCCGCCCAGAACTCCAGCATCTGGAGCGCGTAGTCGTCGAACACGGCGATGTTCCCGCTGGTCATGTACGCGACGTACACCTCGTTGCCCCGCTGCGCCAGCCGCGTCAGCGTGCCGCCCATGCTGATCACGTCGTCGTCCGGGTGCGGGCTGAAGCACAGGATGCGCTTGTTGGTCGGCAGCGAGCCGGAGTTGGAGATCGTGCCGGACAGCTTGCGGAACACCTGCCGGTTGAGCTCGTCCGCCGAGCCCGCCCTCCGCACCAGACCGGCCAGGTGATGGTGATCGTAATCCTCCTGATCCAGCTTCAGGATGCTCTTGCTGGTTTCGAGGCTCAGCCAGATCACCGCCCGATGCTGCCGTTCCGGCGACCACTCCACGTCGCCCAGCAGCCACGGCGTGGCTACGCGGGTCAGATCCGCGCCGGCGGCCACATCCACGATCACCTCGGCGTTCGGGTGGTTCTGAAGGAAGCTCGCCGCGACGGTATCACTCACCGGCCCCTCGACCGCCTGCCGGATGATCGGCGCCTTGTGCTCGCCGAATGCCAGCAGCAGCACGCGGCGAGCGCGGAGGATGGTGCCGACGCCCATCGTGAGCGCGCGGCGGGGCACGTTGGACTCGCCGAAGAAGTCCGCGGCGGCATCGCGGCGCGTCATCGGGTCCATCGCGATCAGCCGCGTCGGCGACTCGCGCGACGAGCCGGGCTCGTTGAAGCCGATGTGCCCGGTCCGCCCGATGCCCAGAAGCTGGATGTCGATGCCGCCCGCCGCCTCGATCATCGCCTCATATTGCTGGCAATAAGCGGCAACCTGGTCCTCGGCGATCGTGCCGTCCGGCACGTGGACGTTCTCCAGCCGGATGTTGATGTGATCGAAGAAGTTCTCGCGCATCCACCGCCGGTAGCTCTGAATGCTCGCCGGCGGCATCGGGTAGTATTCGTCCAGGTTGAACGTGATCACGCGCGAGAAATCGAGCTTCTCTTCGCGGTGCATGCGAATCAGCTCGCGATAGACGCCAATCGGCGTGTGCCCCGTGGCCAGGCCCAGCACCGTCGGCTTCTGGACGGCCTGATTCTGCCGGATGGTTTCCGCGATGATGCCCGCGACCCGCCGGGCCGCTTCCAGATCGTCCACGCAAACCGTGGTCGGTATCTTCTCCAGGGCGACAAATGTCTTGCCGGCGAGCACCGGCTCGCGCTCGATCACAAGCCTTCTCCGATGTTACTTATCGTCCGATATGAGGTTACAATCCGCCTCCACTAGCCGTTCATCCGGCGAGGTGTCCATCAACCCCATCACATTATCGGAAATTATATAATTTGCAATCGACAGCGTGGTATGCCCACGGCTGTTCGCGTGGGCATGGCCATGCGAGGGTGCCCTGACCACGGCTGTGTGCCACCGCTCTCAAGCAGTGCCCGGTGCGCGGTCAATGTCGCACTGCCTGGACGCAGGGCAAACGGCACCAGTCGCTCAAACGTTCTGGGCGAGGAAGATCAGGATTCCGGTAATGCCGGCCAGCAACCCGGTCTGGACGACCTCCAGCGTCGGTATACAGCCGGCGGTCGCCTGGAAGAGCACCATCCCCGAGGCCAGCAGCGTGAACCAGCGAAGTGCACGATTGAACTTGGAATACATGCGGAACTCCGATTCGTGATAGGACGGATCCAGCGGCCGTATGGTTACCGGGAGACGACCGCGCGGCCTGAAGTCTAACCCGCTCAGCCCGGCCGTCAACCGCACATTTTGATGGTTGACGGGGAACTTGAAGAAAAATTTGACTTTATATATCAAGCGGTCGTCCGTTGGCGCCGATACCCCGTGACATTGGCAAGTATGCCTGTCGCCGGCACGTGTCCGGCGGATCACGTCCCTGCAATGGAGATATATGATTATGGCAAATTCGAATTCACGTCGTCGCAGCACGTCGAGCCGCGCGTGGGCGTCCACGCCGGCCCGCCGCCGCGCCTCGGCATCCAAAGCCTGGAAGTCAACCAGCAGCAGCCGGTCCGCTGCAAAACGGACGAAGAGCACCGCCGCCGGCAAGAGCCGGCGCAGCAGCGCCGCCCGCACCAGCCGCTCGACCGCTGCCCGCAGCATGCGCTCCAGCGCGTGGGGCAAGAGCACCAGCAGCCGCACGCGGAGCAAGGCCTCCGGCCGCTCGAAATCGAGCTATAGCTC
>CAYLLT010000105.1:0-22289 GCA_964384465.1 uncultured Planctomycetales bacterium
TGTGGTCGGATCGAGCGGCTTTGCACTTCGCCGATAGTGCAGAGGATGGACGTGATGGTCATAGCTGATGTGCAAACACCCATCCGTGGAGATGCCCATCACGATGAAGTTGTGGGCATCGCGCACGTTGCCCTGCCAATCCGTGTGTAGAACGGTCCAAGTCTCTGACGGCAGATCGCGATAGGCGATGGTGACCCGACCCTCAGGATCGTAGAAAGTCACGAACTGCCGCCCGCCGAAGTTGAGGATCCCGTGATGGCGGCTCACCGTGGCGTTGACTTTCGTGGCCGCATAACCCGGTTCGATGGGAATGATCCGTGCCGTCGACGGCACCGCGCGTCCTGGCGTCCGGCCTTCGCTCATGCATCCGGCCGAAGGCAGGATCAGCAAGGCAGCCAACAACGCATACGCCACGGGGGAATTTTGAACAGGAGATAACGGAGAAGACAATTGAATTGTACTCTGTTCCCTCTGTTCCCTCCTGTTCATCATTTTCAAACCCTTGTTCAACCCCGACACCTTTTCAAGCCTTAACTCTGCCTGCGCTCACGCGATCTCGTGCGTCTCGGCGTTGAACGTCACGCGCTTGCCCGTGCGGAGCGCGACGAGGGCCATGCTCAGCGCGACGGAATGACTGTATCCGGCTTCGATGTGGGCGTTCGGCTGCTTGCGCTCGCGGACGGACTGGAGCCAGTTGGCCATGTGGTCCATGCCGCCTTCACTGGGCAGCTTCTGCTTTTCGAGCCGATTGCCGACGCCGCCCTTTTCGCGGCCGATGCCGCCGTCGGGCAGCACTTCGCCGGCGTCGAGATCGATCATGCCCTGGTTGGAGAAGTACAGCTCTTTCGTGCCGCCAAAGTCGTTGGTCTGGCGGGCGGTGTAGCGGACCTGGAAGCCGGAGGGGTATTCAAAGATCGCGGCGAACGTGTCCGGGTTTTCCCGTCCGTCGTGCCACTGATAGATGCCGCCGCTGGCCACGCAGCTCTTGGGATACGGGTCGCCGGCGATCATGGCCACGGTGTCGATCTGATGGCTCATCCACTGGTCCGGCAGGCCGCTGGAGTACGGCCAGAATAGACGGAATTCGAGGTATTTGCGGGGGTCGAATTTCTGCGGCGGCAGCTTGAGCTGGTACCGCTTCCAGTCGGTGTCTTTTTCCTTCAGCAGCGGCACCACGTCTTCCCGCCGCCACCGCTTCGGGTCGTTGACGTTCCAGAACATCTCGACGTTGTTGATCTTGCCGAACTTGCCGGAGCGGACGAAGTTGGCGGCGCCAATGTAGTGTCCGTCGCTGCGGCGATCCGTGCCGACCTGAACGATTTTGCCGGTGTCCTTGCAGGCCGCGCGAACCGCCTTCGCGTCTTCCAGCGTGTGCGCCAGCGGCTTTTCCACGTACACGTCCATGCCGGCGCGGACCGCTTCGGCACAGACCGCGGCGTGCGAGAAATCCGGCGTCGCGATGATGACGGCGTCAACAGCTTTGGCGTCGTAGAGCTCTTCAGTGTTGCGGAACATCGCCACATCGGGACCGCTTTTACCCGCGTCCGCCCCGTTTTTATGCTGGATCTTGGCCTTTCCCGCTTCGCGCCGGCGGTTCCACAAATCGCACACTGCCACCAGCTCGGCGTTGTACCGCTCCTTGCAGCCGAAGAAGTCGTCGATCAGCCCGCTGCCGCGATCGCCCGGGCCGATGATTCCCACGCGGATGCGGTCGTTCGCCCCGACGACGCCGAGTGCCGGCCCGCGCGCCCTGGACAGGGCCATCCCAGCCGCGCCGATCGCCGCGGTACGAATCACCTGACGTCGGGTGCTCTTTCGGTCCGACATGATTGCTCCTTCACGACATAGGATGCCGCTACGAAACCCGGCAGATCCCAACGACGGACGAAACGCGCATGATACCGGCGGCCCACGACCGGCAACAACTCATCATCAGTATCGCAACAAGACAACAAGTTGCCGTGGTCCTTTGAAATGCGGCCTCATCCCCAATGTGGGTGCAGCTTTGGGGATTCATTCCCAACGACCGCATCGCCGCGGATCATGGGAGTTGTGCATGACCGGCCATCCTAAGTCACTGCACGAGCGGGAGTAAATGAAATAATGAGTGACAGTGATGTGAGCTGGCACGGAAGGTGCTTATCTGCAATCTCGGCTGACGAGGAGCGCCTATTAAGGCACGGAAATCGCAGCAGCCCCGGGCAGGTTTCCTCCATGTCTCCGCACCACGCCGGAACATCGCCGCTGTTCTCCCGCGGCGATGTTTCGTTTTTACGTGCCAGACTAAAACGTTATTCCGAGACTGAAGCGCAAGCGAGGGTTTCGCTCGACAAACCCTCGCTTGCGCTTCAGGCTCTATCATCGAATGATTCGGGTGAGCGATTAAGCTTCGCGCGGCGATGCTTGACCGTTCTTCAGGATGTGCACGATCTCATGGGCTTCGCGGACGCAGTGCACGTGGCTGCCGCTCTTCGGCCGGACGGCGAGCACGCGGTCCACCAGCGGGCGCCAGAAGTCGCCCATGAAAAAGATCGGCCGCGGATCGATCAGCCTCTTCGCGACGTACTCCCACACGATGCCCAGCTCGCTGAGCGTGCCGGTGCCGCCTTCGAGCACGACGTACCCCGCCGACATCCGCATCATCGAGTCGATCCGCTGGAGCACGTTGTCAATATGGATCTCGCGATCGACGTAGCGGTTGGCCTTGAGCGGCTTGCCGCGGTAGTCGCTGAACACCGCGCAGGTGACGCCGATGGTCGAGCCGCCGGCTTCTTTCGCGCCTTTGTGGCTGGCCTCCATCGTGCCGTCGTACCCGCCGTTGCACACGACGTAACCCGACCGTGCCAGCGCGTGCCCGATGGCGTACGCCTGTTCATAAAGCGGCTCGCCCGGCTGCGGCGAATAGCTGCCGAAGAGGCAAATGATCGGTCGGTTTTCGGCCTCAGACATCGGGCGCATTTATAACCGGGTAGTTGCCGGCCCGAAAGACCGAAATTCGTGCCTGCCTATGTGCGTTTATCCGATACAGATTGAGGCGCTGCGGGTCGGGAAATAGGCGGCTGTTCCTGACCTGCATAGAATCTGGCAGGAGCGAAGATGTCTCAACGGAAAACCACCATGAACAACCGCCATCGGCGTAAACAGCCGACCATCGGATCGTTTCTGTTCGATCACCTGTACGAACGCGGCATCCGGCACGCATTCGGGATTCCGGGCGATTTCGCGCTGCCGACGTTCCGCTGGCTCGAACAGTCGAAGATCAAGCTAATCAGCATGACGCACGAGCCGGCGGTCGGGTTTGCGGCGGACGCTTACGCGCGCATCCGCGGGCTGGGCCTGGCGTGCGTGACCTACTGCGTCGGCGGGCTGAACATGCTGAACAGCATTGCCGGCGCGTACGCCGAGAAAAGCCCGGTGATCGTCATTTCCGGCGGGCCGTCGGCGACCGACCGGCGGCTCGACCCACTCCTGCACCACAAGGTGAAGACGTTCGACACGCAGCGGCGGATCTACGAGGAAGTGACGTGCGCGAACACCGTTCTGCTCGATCCGTCCATCGCGGCCGCGGAGATTGTCCGAGTCGTCGATGCGGTCGTCGCCCATCGCCGGCCGGGCTACATCGAAGTGCCGTACGACATCGTCGATTCACCGATACAGCCGTTCAAGTTGCCCAAGGCCGAGCCGGCGGTAACCGACGCCGAGAGCCTTGCCGCGTGCCTCCAGGAAACGGTCGAGATGATCAACCGCGCCAAGCGGCCGGTGATCTTGGCCGGCATCGAGCTGCACCGGCACAAGCTGACCGATCTGGCCATGGACATCGCGGAAAAGTTCGGCATCCCGATGGCCGCCGACATCCTGAGCAAAAGCGTGATCCCCGAAAATCACCCGCTGTACATCGGCACGTACGCGGGCGCGCTGTCCGAACCCGGATGCCAGAAATACGTGGACGCCAGCGACTGCGTTATCATGCTGGGGACGTTCATCACCGACATGTTCCTGGGCATCAACACGTCCAAGCTGACGCGGCTGCGATCGATCCTGGCCACCACGGAGACGACGCGCGTCGGGCTGCATTATTACCAGGGGATTCGCTTCCCGGATTTCCTGCGGAGCCTGCGCGACGCGAAGATCCGCCGGCGGGGGGCGTTCGAGAACCCCAACCCGGCGGCCGAGCCGAAACCTCTAAAACCCTCTGAACGCCACGACGAGCTGACCGCCGAGGACGTGTTCCGCATCATCGGCCTGCACCTCGATGAGAACTGCGTGATCGTCTGCGATACGGGCGATGCCCTGCTGGGCGCGATCGGCCTGCGGACGGCCAAGCGCAAGGAGTTCATCGCCGACGCGTACTACCTGACGATGGGGTTCTCCGTACCGGCCAGCATCGGCGTGATGGCCGCCGATCCCAGGAAACGGGTGTTCACCATCGTCGGCGACGGGGCCTTCCAGATGACCGGCATGGAGCTGTCCACCGCGGCCCGCAACGGCATGGCCCCCATCGTGCTCATCCTGAACAACGACGGCTACGGCACGCAACGCATCATCCTCGACGGCAAGTTCAACGACATCCATCCGTGGGATTACACCAAGGTGTGCGAGGTGATCCGTGCGGGGCAGGCCACCGTGGTACACACAAAGGGGCAGTTGGACGGCGCCCTGGCCAACGCCATGAGCGCCCGCGAGTTGTCGATTATCGAGATCCGCATCCCCCGGGATTCCTTCAGCCCGGCCCTCCGGCACCTGGGCGACGAGCTGGCCCGCCTGCGCGACCCGCACCGCCGGCCGGCCCCGGCCGGAGCGGATAGGGCGAACGGTCGGATCCCAGCCAGAATCAAACCAGCCCATCGTCGGCGTTCCGCCCAACTGCGGGTCAAATCGTAGGCTCCGCCCCGAATTCCGTGTTTTCAGGTCCAAATCGCGGACTTGACAGCCTATTTATAAATTATAGATTTAATAATGTGTGACATAGTGCGACCGGAGGGGGTGATCCGGTTCGCCATGCCGGCCTATTTCCGGCGGACACATCACCTTGACCGAATTTTCACAAAGATTTTACTTGCGGGTCGCGGATTCTGTGGTACGATGACCGCGATTATTGGAGGAGGAAAACGCGCTTCCGCCCATTCCTCTCGGCGAAGAGCTTTTCCAAATTCTGAACTGTATCGCCTGATCGATCAACGTTGAAAGAACTGCACACGCGGTCTGAACGTTTTTAGCCCACGGGCTCGGAGGTAGGAAAATGCAAGCTCTGTCTTATCGCGCGTTGGGTGTGGCTGCCGTACTGGCGGGCCTCTTCAGTTCGTCGGCACTCGGCGCCATCGTGCTTAACGAAACCTTCACGTACCCTGACGGCGCTCTCGTCGGCCAAGGCGCCGCGGATGCCATCAAATGGACGCAGTCGGGCACCGTCGTCACCAACCCGATTCAAGTCAGCAGCGGGCAGGCCTCGCTCATTACTTCCGGCCAGGATGCCTATAAGGGATTCAGCGCTGGCGGGCTGAACGCCACAGCGGCGACGGTCGCTCACACGGATGGAACCGCCATCTATACCGGGTTCGATCTGAATGTCAGTGCCGCACAGGCGACCGGTGATTATTTCCTCCACCTTTCCGACCCGGTGGGCACGACAACCAATTTCTACCAGCGCGTCTTCGCCAAGTCAGCCGTTGGCGGTTATGTGCTGGGATTGGTTGATACCTCCGGCACGGGCAGCACCATCACCTATGGCTCGACTGTGTTGAGCCTCAACCAGCTTTATAGAGTGGTTGTGTCCTGGAACTTTGCCGCTGGTGGAACGAACAACGACACGTTCAGTTTATACGTCGATCCGCTCAACGCGACCGAGGGCTCGAACACGGCATACTTGTCTCACACTTGGACTTCGGCGACCGCGGAGCCGGCACAGTTGGCCGCCGCGAACCTTCGCCAAGGCACCGCTTCCGTCGCCCCGACTGAGAAGGTGGACTGCCTGACTGTAGCCACTGCATTTAGCGAGGCTTACACGTGTGTTCCCGAGCCGGCAACGCTCGGATTGCTCGGCTTGGGCGGCCTGCTGACCGTCCGTCGGCGGCGAAAATAAGCACATTTTCCCCTTGACATTGCCGAATGGTTCTGATATCTAGGGTAATATAAGAGTCCGGTGCGAGTGACGGCCGACACGGCCGGATTTGCAAGCAAATTCAGGGTTGATGAGAGAGAGAATCCTCATCAACCCTTGTTTTTTTACCCAGTTCGCTGGGTGCGATTGAAAAGTGAATAGACGTGTCGCTGGAGGGCGGCACTTTCGGACCGTGTTTCCCGCACAGCATCCTGTGAAACCGTGCAGGAGTCGGAAAAGCTAGGAGTCGGAAAAGCAAGGTGGTGGAAAAGCAAAACGCGGAATATCAGGGTGAATAGGAGTTTGGGAAAAGCACCCCTCTCCCCCAGGAGTTAGGGAAAAGCCTACTCTCCCCGGAGCCATAGGGAAAAGCCTCAACCTAGGAGAGGATCGCGGGGAACAGCACTGCCGGCTCGATCATCCGATCGAGTCGGCATTTTTTATGCGCCCAAGCAAGAGTGCTCACCACGGAGACACGGAGACACGGAGGCACGGAGGCACGGAGAAATTCAGAAATGAAGATTGAGAGAAAGAGAGATGGAGAGAAGGTGCCCATCTACGTTTTCTCTCATTCTCTCCGTCTATTTCTTCTCCGTGCCTCCGTGTCTCCGTGGTGAGCTTTCGTTTGCGAGGATGCTGATGCTACCTTGGTTTTGTCGTCGGCAGCCTTGTCGGTGGCGGCTGGGACGGGCCGGCCGCGACGATCTCCAGCAGTTCCACGTCAAAGATCAGCGTCGCGTTGGGCGGTATTCCCGGCCTGCCGCGTTCGCCGTAGGCCAAAGTTGAGGGGATGATCAGCTTGCGCTTGCCGCCGACTTTCATGGAGCCGACGCCCTCCGTCCAGCCGGCAATGACGCGGTTCAACGGGAAATCCAACGGCTGGCCCCGATCGACCGAACTGTCGAACTTCTCGCCATTAACCAGCCAGCCGGTGTAATGGACCTTCACTTTGGCGGTGGGTCCGTCGGGCATCTCGCCATCGCCGACTTTGACGTCGTAATACATCAGGCCCGACGGCGTCTTATGGGGTTCGCCCTTCACCGGTTCGCCGGGGTATCGCCCGCTGGATAGATCTTCCATGGCCGCCACCTTTCCTGTTTCGCCGCTTACTTTCACTTGTTTACGCATGCCCGGCCCCACCACTTCCACCGTGAATTCCAGCTTGTCCTGAACCAGGGTCGCACTGGCGCTGGCTGCCTTTCCTTTGGCACTCTTCTCCGCCTCCTGAATGGCGGCGGTCAGGGAAATCTTCCCTTCGCTGAGGGCTTTGGCCAGTTTTTCGGGATCCGCGGGGAGGCTGGTGAAGTCGGGTTTGGCCAGTACGCTGGTAAGGGCCGCCAGCGCGATGACCACAGCCGCACCGGCACCGACCATCCGTCGAGCAGACATAATTGAGACTCCTTAATGGTTATTCGGGAGAACGAACCGGAAACCTGCGCCTCCGGGACTATTCCGCGGGAAATATCCACTCGGCGGTTGCGCAGGCCACCGCCGGGTACACGGGGTTGAGCATAGCACGGTTGCGCTACGCCGCAAGCGGGCCATTCCGCGGAGGGGTTGTTGCGCCGCAAACGGCGGCAGACGACTTATACCGATTTCGTTTTGAATCCGCGCGTGAGGTCTGATCCGAGCCGCGGCCGTAAGGGAGCGGAACTCATTGAATACCGCTCCCTTACGGTCGCGGCTCGGAAGTCATAGACGCGCAGAGTCAAAGTGTGATCGATATTACTTGACGATTCCGAGGAGTTCCACGTCGAAGATGAGCGTGGAACCGGGCGGTATTTTAGGTCTTGCCTGTTGTCCGTATGCCAATTCCGGCGGGGCGATCAGTTTCCGTTTACCGCCCACTTTCATGGAGCCGACGCCCTCCGTCCAGGCGGGGATGACTCCGTTGAGCGCGAATTCGCTTGGCTGGCCGCGATCGACGGAACTGTCGAATTTAGTCCCATTGGTCAGCCAGCCGGTGTAGTGCACGCTGACTTTGGTGTCCGGGCCGCTCGGTTGCTCGCCGTCGCCGACTTTGAGGTCGTAATAGGTCAAGCCGGAAGTCGTCTTGACCGGCTCGCCCTTGACCGGATCGCCGGGATATTTCACCGCGGCGGAGCCGCCGGCGCTCTTTTCATCGCCCGGCCCGAACGCGAAGTAAGCTCCGACGCAGAGGATCAAGAACAGGACAAATCCACCCCCAAGTACGGGGAAAATACTGGCGCCGCCACCGGGTTGGGAAGACATTTTGCATCACTCCTCAAATTGGAAGGTAATCACTGACGACGCAGATAGACATAGATTGAAAAAGATCGATCTGCAACCATCTGCGTCATCTGCGCGGATGATCTGCCTGACTGTCGTCATTTCACCACGAGGTTGTACGAACGAAGATCCACGTCCCGTCTGCCGGTGTGGATCGCCAGCGGTTTTGTCCCGGGAGGGACCAGGAAGAGGTAGACCAAGGCGTACTGGTCCTTGAAATCGGGCGGATGGATACGATCAAAGGGAGGCAGATGAGCCACGCCGCGCTCGGTCTCGTCGAGGTAGATCAATTCGAACGTGGGCTGACCGCCGACCTTTGCCATCGCGTATACGCCGGCGGGTTGGATGCTCTTGTCGCCCTCGGCCTTCAGATAAAAGTCGCTGATGCTCTGGACGGCGAACTGAAGCGCCTGTCCGTAAGTGCTTCCTGCGTGGAGGCGTTCGACACTGACTTGTAGCAGACGCATGTCGGAGGGGACATCAAATCGTTTGAGCGGCGTTTGATTGCCGGGGCGCGGTTGCCAGTTCTCATCGAGATCGATCGTCAACTGACGAGCGCCCTTGATGACGCCGTTCGGAGCATCGTGGACTCCGCCGTAGTTGGTGATTTCCGGCCAGGGCAGCGCGTCGGAAACGGTGAACCCCTGCGCCGGGCCGAGGACGGCGACGCGGCCATAGGACTCCGGCGAGACTGTTGGGGGCGCGCTGCCTTGCGGCGAGCTCGACTGATCCGACGGCGGAAGCCCGGGCGGGCCGCTGCCGGCCGGCGGCTTCGGGCCCAGGAGCGGCTTGCGCGGTTGCTTGTTCTTGTCCTGCGACGGGAGGATTTCCGCACGAGCGTTCTGTTTATATTCGAGGAACAGCGGCCGGAATTCGGCCTGCTCCGGGACCAGGAAGACCAGATCGAGCTGCGAGCCATCTTCCGTCTTGCGGGAGAAGCCTTCGCCGGGGTAAGCCTCGACCAGCCTCCCGCGGGCGACGGGATTATCATCGTTGATGCCGGCCAGGAAATAGACCTTGATCGGCCCGTTGCTGCGATCGCGGGCCAGCAGGCGGAACTGCTCGGGCGTAAAGCGGTAAGTACCGCCGTCATCGGCGCCCTTGGCGTCGATGGTCACGCGGATGAGCCATCGCTTGATGCCGGGATCGGGCGCCGGCGCCGGCTTGAGTTGCACCATCCGCTTGCCGTCCTTGCCGTCGACGATTTCGCGGGTGAAGAACTCATTCGGGCGCAGGTCCCAGTACCCCACGATGCGCAGGACATCGGCCGGCACGGTCAGCCGCGACTTGGTCAGCGGGTTGGTTTTGGCCTGATGGGCGGTGTCCACAAAGTCCGGGTAGATTTCGCCGAACGAAACGTCCTCGCGGCCGCGTAAAGCACCCTGCGAAAGATGCGAGACGAGGCTGGTGGTGAAGCCGCCGGCGTTCAGCCACGTCTTTTGCCGCACCTGCTTGACTTTGCTCCAGTCGATCGCGGTGAGGTTCTCACCGACGGGTTTGTTGGTGTCCTTGTCCACGACCTCGAACCGCGAGAAGCCGAGGAACTTCGCACCGAACGGCAGCATCAGGAAACCGATGTTGAGCATGCCGACGATGATCAGCGCCGTCACCATGCCGAACACACCGCCGCCGGCGCGATCCACATACACGTGAAACCGCAGATTGCCGGTGATCAGCTTGTCGTAGATCGTGCGCAAGACCAACAGGGTAATGACGAAAATGGCGATGAGCGTCAGCGCTCGGCCGTGGTCCGGCTGGCGATCCGCAAGCACGGCGAAATACAGGTCCTCATAGAACCCGAACGCCAGTGCCGCCGACAGCACGGTCAGGATGCAGGTGATCATGGCCGTGAACAGGCCCTGAAGCCCCTGGTGAAAGGTGATGGCGAGAATGAGTACCGATGAGAAGAGGGAAAACCACATGGCACTACCCGTTCTGTATTCCCGTAGGGTCCGCTCCGCGGACCACAGTGTCTCCAGGTCCGCACAGTGGACCCTGCCTTGCTACCATCGACGTTTACGAAACCGCCGGCTGCCGTCGCGGCGGTTCTTCGTCGCGCATGACACGCAGCACTTCGTTCATACTGGTGACGCCCTCTTTTACTTTCTCCAACGCACTCTCCTGAAGGTACAGCATACCGGTCTTGCGTGCCTGTGAGCGGATCGCGCTCACCGGCTGACCGTGGCGGATGAAATCGCGGATGCTCTCGTCAACCTCAAGGATTTCGAACACGCCGGTGCGTCCATAGTAGCCGCTGGCCTGGCAGTTCGGGCAGATGACGGGGCGTCCTTTGGCATCGACGAACCCTTCGGGCGGCGGGCGGTAAAAGTGCTCGATCTTGTCCACCGGCAGGTTCGCTTTTTTCAGCAGAAGGGCGTCGGGCTTGTACGCCTGCCGGCAGGCGATGCAGAGTTTGCGGACCAGTCGCTGCGAGGTAATGGCCAACAGTGCGGCCGCCACGGCATCCGTATCGCCCGCCAAACTGACGAGTTTCTTGAGCGCTTCGAAGCTGTCCTTGGCCTGAATGCCCATGTAAATCTTCTTGCCATCGACGGCGGCCCGGGCGGCCAGGTGGGCGGTCTCACGGTCCGGGCAGTCGCTGATCATCACCACGTCCGGCTCGCGGCGGAGTACGGTCTGAAGCTGCCGGGCGTAGCTGGCTTCGTGCTTGCCGGCGTCGAAAATGTGCTGCGTGATGTTCTCCAGCTCCATGAGCGGCGAATGCTCGAGCGTGAGCAGGTTCTGCATGAAGGCGTCGTGCTGGCGGAGGGCGGCGTACAGTGTGGTGGTCACGCCGCTGGCCCGCGGGCCGCTGACAATCACCAGACCGGAGGGTTTGGCGGCGATCGCATCAAACTGCTCCTGCTGTTTCTGCGGCAGACCCAGATCGGCGATCCGCAGGCGGTGCTGCTCGCCGACAATCCGGAGCGTGAGCCGCTCGTGCTGCGTGGTACCGCTGCTGCGGACTTCGACTTCGGTCGCGCCGCCGTCGCCGCCGGTGATGGCGCCGCTGATCGAGCCATCCTGCGGGCGGCGGCGCTCCTCGATGTCGAGGCCGGCGATCTCCTTGATGAAGACCAGCGCCGACTGGGCCTGCTCGGAGGTGAGCAGGTCGTGCCGCGCCGTGGGCACGCCGTCGATTTTGTATGCCAGGCGCGGGCCGTTGCTGGAAATCATCAGTTCCACGTCGGTGGCTCGCCGCCACAGCGCGTCGAACAGCAGTGTCTGGGCCGCTTCGTAGGCATCCGTCTTATTGGGGTCGGTGGGCGGCGGGACCTTGGCGCCGCTGTGGGCGCTGAGCCGCACGCGCTCCACCGCATCCATCACCGATCCCTTCTTCTTACCGAGGCTGCTCAGATAAGTTTTGATGTGGTGGGGCGTGAACACGCGCGAGCTGTGATCGACCATCCCGTTGCGGACGATGACGTAGATACCGCAGGTGCCCACGGTGATGAGAAACCACAGGCCGAAACCGGCGGCGAATTGTCCCGGCGTCGCCCACGGGGGCAGCAGCCAGAGCGCGAGACCGAGCACTCCGCCGCCCAGGACGACGCCGTCCCACAGTTCACGATTCATCCGCCGCAGGCTGTGCGCGTCTTTATCCACCCACTGGCAGAACGCCAGCCACGGCAGGATCATGATGAGGATGAGGATGACGCGAATGGGGCTGACGTACCCGCCCGGCTCCGGCAGCTCCGCCAGCGGGGCGAAGTCGAGTGCCAGGGCGGATGGCGCAAAAAGCAGGGTTGCCGATAGGGCCGTCAGGGGTGCGAGACATCGCCGTGTGCCGTGCATTGAATTTCCGCTGGAATCGACCATCGCCGTGCCGCACCCTTTTCGCCCTTCGTCGAGGGTGACGCGCGAGCCGAAATGGGATTTCCATTAACGATAATAACCGGCGGGGGCTGGGGTGAGTAGTCCAGCCGAATATACTCCTTTAGAGGGTGCGTGAGAGGCCTTACAGAGCCGCGCCCGTAAGGAAGCGGGCCGCAGAGGACCGCTCCCTCACGGTCGCGGCTCGGATAGTTCGACAGCTTCTCACACACACTCTTAAACATACTACGGGAGGACGAAATGTCCCGGCAGAGACAGCGGATCGCACTGTGTGGGCTGGTTGCGCTGGTGGCGGCATGGGGCTGCCGACCGGTCGCGGCCGAACAGCCGGCGACGGTTCCGGTCGATTCGCCGCGGCGGACCGCCGGTGCGCCGTTGATGGTGTACCGCGACGAGCAGAATGTAACGCACCCGGTGCGCTCGCGGGAGGATTGGGCCCGTCGTCGTCGGGCGATCCTGAGTGGAATGCAGGAAGCGATGGGCAAACTGCCCGACCGGTCAGCGCCCATCCCGCTCGACGTGCGCATCGGCGAGCGCGTGGAGCAGGACGGCCTGGTGCGAATCAAGCTGACGTTCGCCGCGGAACCGGGCGATCGCGTTCCGGCGTGGCTGCTGGTACCGGCGGGCTTGCAGAGCCGGCCCGTGTCGGGCCGGGGCGGCGGCCAACGGGCGCCGGCCATGCTGGCGCTGCATCAGACCACGCCGATCGGCAAGGATGAGACCGTCGGGCTGGGCACTCAGCCCCATTGCCAGTACGGGTTGGAGCTGGCGCGGCGCGGATACGTCGTGATCGCGCCGGATTATCCGTCGTTCGGCGAATACAAATACGATTTTGCCGCCGACCGCTATGCGTCGGGCACCATGAAGGGCATCTTCAACCACATGCGCTGCGTCGATCTGCTGCTGACGCGCGAGGAGGTGGACCCCGAGCGGATCGGCGTGATCGGGCATTCGCTGGGCGGACACAACGCCATGTTCGTCGGCGCGTTCGATGAGCGTTTGAAGGTGATCGTTTCGAGCTGCGGGTGGACGCCGTTTCACGACTATATGGGCGGCAAGATCGCCGGCTGGACGGGCGATCGTTACATGCCGCGGCTTCGCGACGTGTACGGGTTGGATCCCGACCGTGTGCCGTTCGACTTCGACGAAGTGGTGGCCGCACTGGCGCCGCGGGCGTTTTTTTCAAATTCGCCACTGGAAGACGACAACTTCGCGGTGGCCGGCGTGAAGAAGGGGATCGCCGCCGCCAAGCCGGTATACGAATTGCTGGGTGCGGCTGATCGGCTGGTGGTGCGATATCCGGATTGCGGCCACGACTTTCCGCCGGACATCCGCCGGGAGGCCTACGCATTCATCGATCGGGTTTTGAATCACCAGCCGGCGCGGGAAGTTCCCTGACGTCACTCTTCTCCCGGCTGCCACGACTTTTTCAGCCGGACGTCCTCGATGGCCACGAAATTGTGGAGCTTGCCGTTGTCCATGCCGGGGCAGGTGTTACGCGACGCCTCGGCCCAGGCCTTGGGGGATTTCAGGTTGCTGTCCCAGAACGGCCAGGTGCGGCATTGGAGCGGGCGGACGGAATAGATGCTGCACACCCGTTTGCCATCTTTTGACTGCAAAAAGGCGCAATCGCCGTTCGACTTCTCGGTGAGCGAATACTTGAAGCCGACCCGCCGGAGCAGGTCCGCCGGCAGCCAGCCGTCCTGGTGGCCGAGGAATTCGGATATGCGGCGAATCTCCTCGCGCGTCACCCACACGTAACCCGGCGGGCCGCTACAGCAGTTGCCGCACTGCGTGCAGGTGAAACGCAACCCGTCCTTGTACCATTTCTCCGCCAATGGGTTCTCCGGCTGGACGATGCTCAAGTCGCGGTTTAATTCCGGCCCGCGTTCTCACGTTAGCTTTTGCATAGCATTATGGCAACGGGTATAGATGCACCCGACGCCGAAGGGACCGTCCGTGGTGAGCGCATGTTGTCCGAGCATTGGCCATATCTGGGAGTTTTCCTCGTCCTCGTCGCGTGCAGCCTGGGGCTGCCGCTGCCGGAGGATGTGCCGCTGCTCACCGGCGGGTTCTTCTGCCATCAGAGTTTTGCCAAACTCTACATCATGATCCCCGTCGCTATGGCCGGCGTGCTCACCGGCGATTTCGTGCTCTTCTGGCTTGGCCGACGATTCGGGCATCACATCGCCGAGCATCGTGTGATCCGGCGGCTGGTGAATCCGTCGCGCCTGATGACCGCCGAACGCCTGTTCGCCCAGCACGGCATTAAGATCATCTTCATCGGCCGGTTTCTGCCGGGCCTGCGGGCGATGATCTTCGTCGCCTCCGGGGTGCTGCGCGTGCCGTTCTGGACCTTCGCGGCCGTCAACGGACTGGCCGCCTGCATCAGCGTGCCGCTGCTCGTCCTGCTCGGCGATTACTTCGGACACAACCTCGAGAAAATCAAAAGCGACGTGCGCGCGGCGATGCATGCCGTGCTGCTGCTGATCCTGGTCGCAGCGCTCATCGCCGGGAGCATCTATTTCTACCGGCGGCAGAAACGCCTCGTCGCTTCAGCGGCCGTCCCCGAAGAAATTGACGCGGAGACCCTGGCCCACATGCCGCCGGTCGCCGATCTGTCGGATCAGTCCGGCGTTCATGGCCCCTGACCTCTGTTATCACTTATACCTACAAGTCCTTCGTCGTATTTTGAGTTATAGTGCCGTGCCTGATGGGGACGGGTCCCGCATATATTTGGTCGCAGCAGTACGATCCGCTGCACAGTCTGCCGGCTTCGACGCTGCTCGCCGCCGCTCCGGTGATCGTGCTGCTGGCGGGGCTGGGCGTGCTGCGCATGGCGGCGCACTGGGCGGCGCTGCTGGGGCTGCTGGCCGCGATGATGATCGCGGTGCTCGCGTTCGGCATGCCGGCGGACAAGGCGCTGGCGACGGCGGCGTTCGGAGCGGCGTACGGCCTGCTGCCCATCGGCTGGATCATCCTCAATGTGATTTTCCTCTACCATCTGACCGAGCAGTGCGGCCTGTTCGATGTCCTGCGGACGGGGCTGACCCACATCACGCGGGACGCTCGCCTCCAATTACTTCTTATCGCCTTCTGCTTCGGCGCGTTCTTCGAGGGTGCGGCCGGGTTCGGAACGCCCGTCGCGGTGACCGCCGCCATGCTGATCGGCCTCGGGTTCCCTCCGTTGCAGGCATCCGGTCTGTCGCTCATCGCGAATACGGCCCCGGTGGCGTTCGGCGCGCTGGGCACTCCGATCATCGCGCTGCACGGCGTGACCGGGATCGATCTGCACGCGCTCAGTGCGATGGTCGGGCGGCAGCTCCCGCTCTTTTCGCTCATTGTGCCGTTCTGGATGGTGTGGGCCTTTGCGGGCATTCGCGGGACGCTCGAAGTGTGGCCCGCACTGCTGATCGGCGGCGTGTTCTTCGCGGTGCCGCAACTGCTGGTCTCCAATCTGCACGGGCCGTGGCTGGTGGACATCATCGCGTCGGTGTCATCCATGACGGCGGTCATGCTGCTGCTGCGACGATGGCAACCGCGGCGGATCTGGCCGGCGGTGGAACGACTCGAAGAAGATTACGCGGGTTCCATAGGATCAGAGCCCGAAGCGCAAGCGAGGGTTTCGGGCGATAACCCCTCGCTTGCGCTCGGGGCTCTGAATGAATCGGACACTGATCCGGTCGTTTTAGCCTATGCGGCACCCGGTCACACCACACGCGAACACCGCTGGGCGTGGATGCCGTGGATTCTGCTCAGTGTGTTCGTATTCGTATGGGGACTGCCCGCGGTGAAGAAGGCGCTCGATCAGGTTTCGGTGGTGAAAGTGCCGGTGCCGCTGCTCGACGGGCAGGTGCTCCGCGTTCCGCCGGTTGTGGCGGCTGCAACGGCCGAGCCGGCGGTGTATACGTTCAACTGGCTATCGACGACGGGGACGGGCATCCTGCTGGCGGCAATTGTCGCGGGGATGTTGATGGGATATTCGCCGGGAGCGATGGCTCGCTGCTATGGGCAGACGCTGATCCGCGTGCGGCTTTCGTTGCTGACCGTCGCGGCGATGCTCGCGCTGGGGTACGTCACGCGCTACTCCGGGCTGGACGCCACGATGGGCCTGACGTTCGCGCGCACCGGCCCGCTGTATCCGTTTTTCGGCACGCTGCTGGGCTGGCTGGGCGTGGCGTTGACCGGGTCCGATACCGCATCGAATGTGCTATTTGGAAGTTTACAGAAGATCACCGCTCTTCAACTCGGCCTCAGCCCGGTGCTGATGGCGGCGGCCAACAGCTCGGGCGGCGTGATGGGCAAGATGATCGACGCCCAGAGTATCGTCGTCGCGAGCACCGCCACCCGCTGGTACGGTCAGGAGGGGCGGATTCTGCGATTTGTTTTTTTACACAGCCTCGCGCTGGCGATCCTGATGGGAATCCTGGTGCTGCTACAGGCGTATGTGCCGCCATTCACGCGGATGGTGGCACATTGAATGCGCAGGGTGTCCCAGTGTACCTCCGGCACGATACGCAGACGGGCGCGACCTGTCCTACGGCTTGATCGGCGCGGGCTGCGTGGTCGTCTTCGGTGATGCTTCCAGCGTGGTGATTCGTTTTTCGGACGACTCGCGGGATTTCTCGAGGCGGTCCATTCGTTCGAGCAGGTCCTTGATCTTCGCGGGTTCGCCTTTGTTTTTCGTGATCGTCTGGATCGCATCCTCCGCCCTCCGCCGCTGCCACTTCGGGGCGCTGCTCCCGGCGAAGACTCGAAGGGCGGGGATGGCGTCTTCGTCGCCGCTTGCGCCCAGCGCCTCAATGGCCGTTTCCCGCGGGCGCTCCTGCGGGTCGGCCAGCAGGTCGATGAGCAACTTGCGCACGGCGTTCCGCTGGTCGCGATCGCGACCGAATAAGCCCAGCGCATCGATCGCGCCCGTGCGGCTGCGAGTGGGCTGGCCGTAGGAAGCGAAGTCCATCACCGTTTTCAGCCCGCGCGGATCGCGAAGCTCGGCGAGCGCTTTGGCCGCATCGCGGCGAATCCAGTGAAGGTGGGAATCCTTTTTAGCATTCTCAACAAGCACGGCGATGACTTCGTCGTTCACCTGTTGATGGCCGAGCGCCTCGGTCGCGCGAGCCTCGACGACCTCGCTCTCATCGTGCCGGGCGAGCCGCAGCAGCGTCCGGCGGACCGCCTCGGTGCGATATTTGCCGAGCGCGATCACCGCGTCCGTGCGCACCTTCGGGTTTTTCACCGCTTTGCCTTCGGCGAGCGCCGCGAGCAGCACATCACGTGCGCCGGCGGACTGCATTCTGCCCAGCGCATCGGCGGCGGCGGCACGCAGGCCCCAGTAGATGGACTCGTCCATCAGAATGCTCTTGAGCGCCTCGCGGGCTTCGTCGCGGTCCTTGTCCTTCAGCGCGAGAACGGCATTCAATCGGCTGGCCATCGTCGGACCGGCCAGCGCCTGCTGTGTCAGCATCTTCAGCGGCAGCGTGTTTTCATATTCGGCCAGCAGCGCGGCGGCGGGATCGACCACGATCTGCGCGGGTTCAGCCGAACCGGCGAAAGCGACAGACGCCGACAGGCCTTCCAGTCGCACCGTTCGCTTTTCGACATGCCCATCGTTTGCAACGCACCAGACCTCCACATCGGCCACGATCGCCGGATACTGGCGGGCGATCTTCTGCGTCTGCTGAAGCGTGACGCGGGCCTGTTTCGCCGCATCGTCCCATTCGTAAGCGATTCGTATCTTTGGAACATTGCCGCGGTAGAGCCACTGCTGAAAGAACCGCTCGTAACTGCGGCCGGTCAGCTCGTCGATGATCTTGCGAAAGTCGTCGGTCTCCGCCGAATTCCATGCGTATTTCGTCAGGTATTGATGCACCGCCTGCCAGAAGAGATCGTCGCCCATCGAACAGCGCAGCATGTGCAGCACGCACGATCCTTTCGAGTACGGATCGCCGCCGGGCCGGTGAAATACCTCCCACGGGTTCTCGAATTCGGGATAGACGATGCCCAGCGCGCCGGGCGCCGGTTTCTCCTCCATCACCTCCCGCTTTGTTTTCCAAACTTCGTAGATGTACTCGTCCGGGCCGCGGCTGTGCTCGAACCAGACGTCGGCCATGAATGTCGCGAAACCCTCGTTGAGCCAGATGTGCGGCCAGGCCTTGCACGTGACCCGATCGCCGAACCACTGGTGGGCGAGTTCGTGCGCGATCAACTCCTCGTCGTCCTGATCGAGGGCGGCGCGTTCGCTGACCAGGCAGTCTTCGTGCAGCGTGGTGGCGGTGGTGTTTTCCATCCCGCCGCTGCCGAAGAGCGGGCAGACGGTCTGCGCGTATTTGGCGTAGGGATAATCCACGCCGGTGATCTTGCTGAAAAGCTCCATCATCTGCGGCGTTTTGCCGAACGTCCGGCGGGCGTCCTCCTCCCGGCCGGCCGGCACCCAGTATTCGACATCGCGATCGCGCCACTTGTCTTTTACGGCGACGAGCTGCCCGACGATGAGCGAGACCAGATACGAGACGTGCGGCTGCTCCTGGAGATAGTGGAAGCGTACGAAGCCATTCTCCGCGGGCGTCCGCTCCACGAGCTTGCCGTTGGATATGACCGCGTTGCCGTCGGGAACCGTGGCGATGATCTCGGACGTGAATCGGGCGTTGGGGTAATCGTGACTCACGAACCAGTAACGGTTGTCCTCCGTCTGGCCCTGGGTATGAACGACGGCGGGGCGGTTCGGATAGGCGGCGTCGGGAAGCGCCCAGGTCATGCCCGCCTGCGGCCGGCGACAGGTGTACGTGATGTGAAGCTCCGCGTTCGTCTCGGCCGGCAAATCGGGCTTGAAGTGTACCGTCAGATGCTCGTCGTCATAGCGGAACGTCAGCGGCTTGTCCTGCGCGTCGGCGATCTTCTCGATCAGCAGATCGACCGCATCGAGCTTTAATTTGTCCAACGGGCGGCCGAGCGTCGCGAAGCGCAGCGTCTCCGTGCATTTGAATGAGCGGCTGGTCAGATCATCAAAGCGCAGTTCGAGCCTCATGTGCTGAAATCGCACCTGCGGGTCGGGAGGATAATTACGAACATCACCACCGACGGCCGGATCGAAGGCGCGTCCCTCAGCGAACGGGGCATAACCGCACTCGATCTCTTCTGCGGCCGAGGGAACGGCGAGGTAAAAGCAGAGAATGGATACAAACAACAGGCGGCAGGGCATGTAAAACTCCAGGCACCCCGGGCGGAAGAGGAGCTATTAAGCCGCGCCGCTCACCCAATGTCAATCGCCGCCACACCACGGCATTTGTGTCATTGTCTTCCTGTGACGGGGTTTTCGTGCGCAGCCGTGACGATTAGAATCCTTCCCTATGATCAAAACCATCTCTCGCGCCATCGCGATCCTGGTACTCGGCACCGTGCTGCCGCCCGGCTGCGACCGCTCGAAAAGTGCGAACGATGCAGCCGGCGGCGGTAAGCAGCTCACCATCGGCGTATCGTTCGAGACGCTCCAGACGGAATACTGGGTGGCCAGCCTCGACGCCATCAAGTCCGAGTTGGACAAGCGCGGCATGGCCATGGTCCAGGCCATCGCCGACAGCGACGCCAACCGGCAGCTCGAACAGGTCAACAATTTCATCGCCCGCCGGGTGGACGGCATCATCATCGCGCCCAAGGACGCGCAGACGGTCATCCCGATGATCAAGGCCGCCAACCGCGCCGAAATCCCCATCGTGCTGTACAACCGCCCGCCCGCCGAGAGCGACGCCAAATCCGTGACCGTGGTGGCCGACAACGTGGGCATCACCCGGGACACGGTCGTTTTTCTGGCCGAACAGGCGAAAAAATCGGGCCGCAAGTACAAGGCCATGATTCTCATCGGCGATCTGGGCGACATCAACGCGGTCGGCCGCCGCGACGGCTTCGACGAGGCGCTCAAGAACTACGCCGACATCATCGAGGTCGTCGCCCGCGTCCCCACCGAATGGAACCAGGAAAAGGCTTTGGCGGGTGCAACCAACGCGCTCCAGGCGCATCCGGACATCAACTTCATCTTCTCGTCGTCGGATTTTCTCTTTCCGTCGCTGTCGTCGGCACTGAAAAACGCCGGCAAGTACAAGCAGCGCGGAGAGGAGGGCCACGTGCTGCTGGGCGGCTTCGACGGCGACGCCACCGCCTACCAGATGCTGGTGGACGGCTACCTCGACGCCGACGGCGTGCAGGATGTCTACTTCGAATGCGCCGCCGCCGTCCAGGCCATCATCGACCTGCGCGACGGCAAGGAAGTCCCGCCGCGCATTCTCGACAAGGGCCTGGTGGTTCATCAGGGCAATCTGAACGAAGCCCCGACGCGAATGTGGGGGGCGCGAGCGAAATGACGGAGGGTCAGACCGAGAAACACGTCAGCAAAATCACTTTCCCCCTTCATTCCCCTCGCCATGCATCCGCCTCGCTTCTATCGCTTCTCTCCTCCGAGTACTTCGTCCTGCTGTTGACGGTGTCGTACTTCGTCGCGGTTTACCCTTTCGCGCCACCAGCGTTCACATCCAGCCAAAACCTGCAAGACCTTTTTGCTCGCACGCTGCCCATGATCGCCGTGGCGATCGGGCAGACGATCGTGCTAGTCACCGCAGGGATCGATCTATCGATCATTTCGATCGTCTGCCTGGTCAGCCTGGTCGGTGCCCGGGTGATGAATACGGACACCGGTCTTTTGGCGGGAAGCGCGCTGGCCGTGCCTGCGGGTCTACTGGCCATGCTCGCTATCGGGAGCCTGCTGGGGCTCACCAACGGAGCAGCCATCAGCTACCTTCGCATACCGCCATTCATTGTCACCATGACCACCGGCATGTTCTTTGGCGGGCTGGCGGTCTGGTCCACCCAATCGCAGGGCATCGGTCATTTGCCGGCGACGTTCACGGCTCTGGGGTACGGCGGCATCGGGCCGGTGCCCTATGCACTGCTGCTGACCGGGGGTCTGGCATTCGGCGTCCACCTGGTCCTGAGTCGGACCGTGTGGGGGAAGTGGATCTATGCGGTCGGTCACAATTCCAGGACAGCCACTGTCTCCGGGGTTCCAGTCCGTCGAGTGCTTCTTCTGACCTACATGGCGAGCGGGATGTGTGCCGCCGTTGGTGCAATCATCTACAGCGCGCGGCTGGAAACCGGTTCGCCCCGACTCGTGGATCAACAGATGCTGCTGGATGTGATCGGCGCGGTGGTGATCGGCGGCACCAGCCTCTTCGGCGGAAAGGGAAGGATTCACTGGACCGTTCTGGGTGTTCTGTTCATTACCATGATCGACAACAGCCTCAACATGCTGGGCCTTTCCTACTTCAGCATCATGATGGCCAAGGGCACGGTCATCCTGCTGGCCGCCCTCATCGACGCCCTGCGGCACCGGCTGCTCGGCGCGAACTCGTGAGCCTTGAGGCGCGGCCCGCGTTGTCGGTTCATCGAGCTCGACGGGGTTTGCGTCGAATTCGTTCCAGCTCGAACCGCAACGGTTGCCAGTAGAGTCGGTCGGTTTCGCGTTCTCGCGCCTCCTCCTCCTGGAGCGCGGCAATCAGCGCCACTCGGTCGACTCCAACGGCGTGCTGCAACAGCGGACGCCGGCGAGCTGCGCGCACACAGGCGCTTCGATGGCTGCGAGCAAGCTCCATCAGCAGTTCAGGCGAGCGGAGCTCCAGCATCCAGAACCGAAGCTGCCGGGCGCTGGGATTGGCACGATTCTGGAAATAATTCGCTTCCACCAACCTGCGCAGCATCGGCCAATCTTTCTCGCGCTGTGTCTTCTTGGCCTGCACCAGGTCCGGCAGGGACATCGCATAGAAGGAGAACCCGTCAGGCAGCGTGATACTCGTGCGGCGCCGCCAGAGTGAGAGAAACGGCGCCACCCCCCGCATCCGGGACATGACATCCACGCGCATCCGCAGGAGTTCCGGGTGAAAGCACCGAAAATGAACGGCATGGCCCCGGCGCAGATATCGGGCTTCGAATGGGGGTACCGCGATCACTTCCGCCTGGAGTTCGGCCAGTGCCCGGCGTAGCCGGGTCAGGTTGCTCTCGTCGGCGAGAATGACCAGGTCGGTGTCCCGGCTAAACTCCGCCGCGCCGTACAATACGCACGCCT
>CAYLLT010000106.1:0-13336 GCA_964384465.1 uncultured Planctomycetales bacterium
GTACCTTCCAGCCGGTTCGACGGCGTCCAGCGGACGGCTTGTGAGCCGCGGATTTTCCGCACGACGGCCAGGCCCGGATGCGGCACCAGCAGCAAATCGGGCAGCCACGGCTGCTCGTCGCGCCGGCACTTGTAGAGTTCTTCGGTGCAGTGCACTTCCGGATAGACGCGGATTTTCTCGCCCTCGGGGCTGGTGCAGGTGACGTCCAGAAAGCGCTGGCGGAGATCGTCGCGCACGCGGTCGTAATCCTCCGGCTCGACCAGCCCGCCGGGCTGTCGCCCTTTGAGGCTCAGATAGAGGAAGCCATAGATGCCGGCGTGCATCACGCAGGCCCGCGTCTCCGACCAGTCGAGATCGATCTCATGTTCGATGCCCAGGTTGGCGGCGAACCGGCTGGTCTTCCGACCAATCAGCCGATCGAAGAGTTCCTTGACGTGGCGCTTGCTCTGCGTCAATCGGCTCTTGATCTTCAGATAGCCCCACTGCTCGAGCAGCAGATTCGGCTGGGCCCTGCCGTCGAGGCTGCCGTGGCCGTGGTCGGACATGATGATGATGAGCGCGTCGTGTTTTCGTGCGTATTTCGTCAGATCGCCGAGCGTTTTGTCGAGTGCGTCAAAGCAGTGGGCGGCCATCTTCGCGCGGAGCGGATAATTACCCGCAGTCTTGGGATCCAGGTACCGCCAGGCCTTGTGCTGGAGGTTATCGACCAGCTTGTACAAGACCATCATGACGTCCCAGCCGTAGCGGTCGCCACAATACGTGGCCAGCTCGTAACCCTGCTGGAAGCTCCGCTCGATGTGTATCAGGTTCCGCTGAAACTGGGCATCGGCGCCGAACCGCTTGCGCTTCCAGTCGGAGCGATAGCTGTAATCGGGCCAGACGCGCAGGATGTCATCCTTCAGCTCGCGCGGGTAGGTGAAATCCTTTTCGATACTCGGCGTCTCGAAACCGGAGATCATGAAGCCGTTCACTTTGCGCGGCGGATAGGTCATGGGCACGTTGATCGATCCGACCCGGAAACCCTTCTCGCTGAGGATTTCCCAGATGGTTTTTTCGCGAATCTCGTAGGTGCTGTTGAACGAGAGCTGGTTGGTGCGGACGTCGTACTTTTCGAAATCGACGATCCCGTGGCGGCCGGGGCCTTTGCCGGTCATGAACGTGGTCCACGCGGCCGGCGTGATCGGCGGCTTGGTCGAATCCAGGAGACCCGCGGTGCCCGTTTTGATCAGGTGCTTCAGGTTCGGCATCCGGCCGGCAGCCATCATCGGGTTGAGTATGTCGAAAGTGGCCCCATCGAGGCCGATGATCAGGACGCGATCGGCCAGATGCGGCAGTTCGCGTTTGGCGGTGTCGGGCAGGGGGCGCGGAGCCGGGGTTGCCGGAGGCTCGGCGCCGGTCATGAGAAGGGGGCCTGCTGCGGGTATGCTGGTCAGCTCCATGCCCTAACAGTTTCGCAATAATTCGCCCGCCGTCAACGTTCCCCGCCAGGAAGCCGATTGTCGAGGAGGACTTTGAACAGGCAACATCGACCGAAAAACCACATTGGAGGGAAGAAAAAGGCTGACCTCGGCAACGATACAACTGTTACACGGGGTGGGTGAGGAGCAGCTACAGGCGCACTGGATTCTATTGTGTTCGGCTCCCGTTCATGTTATGAGATATGGAAGCCGGGTTCGCCTTTCAAACGCCGTTCGGGGCATTGCCACTACAAAAACGAGGTGATTTATGATTCACGCGCGAATGTGCCTGGGAGCATTTTTACTGTGTTTGGCGCCTGCCGTCTGGGCGCAGCAGCCGTCCGGCGGCGATCAAAACGACGGCCGGCGGGGCCGGGACGACCGGAGCCGCTGGGATGACCCCGAGCGGCGGGAAAGGTTCTACAACTCCGTCGTGGATCGATACACCCGCAATCTGACGGAGGCCTACACCCTCAACCCGCAGCAGCGTGAACAGGTCCGCCAGAAGCTCGAGCAACTGCGGGCCGAACATGAGACGTATGCCGCCCCGTTCCGGGAGGAAATGCGTCGTCAACGCGAATCGGACCCGAATGCAAACCCCTGGCGGTCCGAGGGCTCCCGCGACCAGATGCGGAAGATGATGGAAGGCTCGCCGCTGATGAACTCGGAGAACGTGGTTAAACAGATTGAGCCGATGCTGCCCGCGGAGCAGGTGCAGACGGGGCACACGAAATGGCAGGAAATGCAACAGAATTGGCGTGACGATCGCGGCGGAAATTGGCGGGATCGGGGGCGGGACAGTTGGCGTGACGGCCGGGGATCGGGCGGCGACAGTTCGCGATCGGACCGTTGGCAGCGATACGTCGAGTTCTTCAACCGCCGGTACCAACTCGATGCCGCCCAGAAGGCGTCCGCCGATTCGGTGCTGCGGGAACTGACTCAGCGGCGCGATACCTACCGTAAGGCCCATCAGGCGGATTTCACAGCAGCACAAGCCATTGAAAACCGCGATGCCCGCCGGCTCAAATACGATCAGCTCAACGAGCCGATCGACAAGATGTACGACGAGCTGCGCAGCAAGCTCGATCAGATCCCGACGACGGCTCAGCGCGAGATCTACCGGGCCTCGACGCGACCGGCCGACGGCGCGACGAGCCGACCCTCCATTCAATCCGGCGACCAAAACCGCGGCGGTCGTGATCGCGGCGGTGACCGCAGCCGCAGTCGATCGCGCGACAGCGACTCGCGGCGGTACAACTGACAAGAATTCTCACCGCAGGTGCGCTGAGCACGGGTGGCTCATTCCTCGCGCAGCGATGGGTGGGGTCACGATGATGAAACGCGCGGGCCCGTCACACGATCCCCGACGACTCTATCGACGCACGAATCCCCAATTTACCACGCAGGTAGCTCGCCGAAGATTTCTTCCACGATGTCTTTCAACGTGACGATGCCCAGGAAGCCCTGGCGGGGGTCGTGCACGATGGCCATGGTCGCGCCGGCTTGCTGAAGTTGGACCAGCGCGTTGGTGGCCGACTCGCCCGGATTGATCGTCAGCGGCGGCTTCATACTGCGCTCGACGGAGAACTCCGCCTGCTCGGCTTCCGCCAGCAGGTGGGCCACACCGATGATGCCGGCGACGCCGCGCCGGTCGCGGGCCAGTACGGGCATCCGCGAGAAGGGATGCCCGCGCACGATGGTTTCCACCAGTCGCCGGTCCGCATCGATCGGCACAGTGACCACCCGCCGCCGCGGGATCATGATCGAGCGGAGCTGCACGCGCGACAGGTTCAGCACGCGTTCGACGATCTGCGTCTGCTCCTCGGTGATCGCGCCGCCAGCGGCCCCCTCGCGCAGCAAACCGAGGATCTCGCCGCGGGTGCCCAGCCAGTCTTCGCGCTCGTCGGGGCCGATGTATCGGGCCGCCAGTTTCGAGAGTTGCTGAAGCAACCAGAGGACGCCGGTGATACGAAACAGCTCGACGCTCCAGCGCAGAATGGGCGCGCAGAAATACATCAACCGGTCAGCTTCGATACGAAACCAGTTCTTCGGCAGGACTTCATCGATCAACACCAGCGGCGACAGGATGAGGGCCGAATAGAATTCGACGTGCTGCGGATGCATGCCTGCCAGATGGGCGAGCCAGAACGAGGTCGCCACCGTCAGCAGATACGCGCACACGTTCTGCCACAGCAGGATCGCGAGCACCGTCTCCTGCCGGCGGTTCACCAGATGCAGAAGGGTTTGTGCTCCCGGCAGATGCTGCCGTTCGGCGTACAGGCGCAGTTGAACGCGGTTAATGCAGTACATGCCCATCTCGGAGCCGCTAAAGAAGCCGGCGGCGAGCAGGAAAAGAATGGCCGCCGAAACCAGGGCGATGTCGGTCATGGCGTCCGCTCCCTTCCGGCTATGGGCTGCTTTGGTGCCGCTGCCTCCGTGAGTTCGAGCAGCACCCATTCAATGCGGCGGCCGCGCAGCGACTCGACCGTCAGCAGCAGGTTTCCGATCCGCACCTGATCGCCAACCACCGCCGGCCTGCCCAGGCGCGTGACAATCAGCCCGCCCAGCGTCGTCACCCGCTCATCGAGCAGCCGTACGTCGAACTCTTCCGCCCAGTCGCGGATGTTGACACTGCCGGAGACGCGGTACCGGCGGGGGTCCAGTTGCTGCCAATCCGGCTCATCGCTCTGCTGATCGGGCACCAGCTCGCCGACGATTTGCTTCGCGACGTCCTCCACGCTGGCTACGCCCACTACGCCGCCGTATTCATCCACGACGACGGCAAGCTGTGTGCGCGTACGCCGGTAGTGGCCGAGCAACTGCGTCAGGCTGATCATTTCCGGCACATACCGCACCGGCTTGACCAGTTCCTTGAGCGGGCGGTTGGGTTCGAGAAAGAGGTCCTTGGCGTAAACCAGGCCGACGATGTTGTCGATCGACTCCTCATATACCGGCAGCTTCGACAGGCCGCTCTCGCGGAGCAGGCGCCGCAGCTCATCCGGGTCGTCGTGTATTTCCATCGCGACCATGTCCACGCGATGAAACATGATGTCGCGCACCTTCAGAGTTCCGAGCTGGACAGCCTCACTGAGCATCGCGTTCTCATCGGCGCTGATGATGCGGTGCCGCTCGGACATTTCGATCAACTGCTGGAGTTCGTCCACGGTGACATACTCGCTTCGCTGCCGGCGGCCGCCGGTGAGCAGCCGGGTCAGCGGCTCGATGATCCCGTTCAGAATGACGCGGAAGGGGGCGAGGGCGATCTCGGCCACACGGATGACGGGTGCGGCCTTAACGGCCATTTCCTGGCCCAGCAGGATGGCGATGCCTTTCGGCAGGATATCTCCAAACAGCGTCAGCAATACCGGCGAGATCAGCCCCAGCGCCGCGGCCAGATACGTGTGGTGTCCGGAAACTCTCTGAAACAGCGCCAGGCTGGTGGCGAAGATGAACATGTTGAGCGTGACATTGCCGATCATCAGCGTGAGGAGCAGTTTTCGCGGTTTTTCGAGAAGTTGAGCGACGAGCCGATGTGACGCCCGCCGGTCCTGCCGGAACTGGCTCAGCTCGTAGCGGCCGAGCGAAAACAGGGCCGTTTCAGCGCCGGCAAAGAATGCGGTCGCGAGCAGCAGCATCACCAGCAGCATCAGCAGGAACAGCATGACAGGAGTGTAATAGGGGACAGGGGGAGGTCAATTGCGGATTGCGAATTGCGAATTGCGGATTTCGGGTTGCACAACCCTGGGCTACGGCGTGGCGAGCGGTACGGGGATTTCGGAATGGGCGGCAGCGACGCGAGGCACAGTGGGGGCACGGCTTCGTTCGGCGAATTTCTTTTCGATCGTGTCCAAGCCGTTCGGGGGTCAGGGAACCCGTACGGTTCGGCCCGCGTGGCCGACGGCTTTCACGGGTTCGATTTTCCCGGTTGGCCAGCGGCGTCCCCGTGGAATGACGGCGCAAGGAGCGGCGGAAACAGGAGTTGTGCGCGTCAGGCCGGCCTGACGAAATGGCTTTGATCTGTTTATTTTGTTTGTGCGTCTGTGCGCACTCTGCTGGAAACTTCATCCGTTCAGGTGCGACGATGGGCATGGACAAGCTCCCCTCTGTTGCGAGATTAAACACGGTTCGGCGGGCACCCCGTATGCGTGAAACCCGCATGGCGGGGCGCCGGCGGGGGTCGCACGGCTTCGTTTCGCTGTGGGGTCGTTCCCGCATATCGGCTCCCCATCGGGCGGAGACCGCCTCCGCGCCATCGATATCTATCACATGAAGCGTTCCGCTCGGAGGCCGGCGTGAGGAACAAGATCATTGCGAGAACAGTATTGCCCATCCGCGCTATGACCCTGAGACAAACCGCAGAAGGAATTCAACAACAATCGAACCACCCCCGTTTTCCTGTCCCATGTCCCAGGGGCAAGCGATAAAGTAGAATGTCCCCCTTTATTCCTGACCCTGCTGAAAGTGACCGATTTTGAGATGATCGATGCCGGCCCGCGTGTGAGCTATACCGGCGACTGCATTCGCGAACCGTAAATTCGGCTGCCAAAAAGTCAGTTTCGGCTTTCAGCCAACGCAGACCCTTCTGGAGGCCATGTGAATCCAGGTATGTCCATTTTCAGGTCCGATAGCCGACCGGATTGTACATTTTACTGCGGGTATTTAAATCCGATCAAATAATCTGGCGGGATTTTCAATTTGGGAAACATTTGGGATTGCATCGGTGGGCGGGGCGGGTTAAAATGTTTACAGTTAGGGCAGCCTATGCGGTTGCCATGATAGAAAACACGGGAGAGAGAGATGTCACATCGTGGGTGTGGCTGCGCCTCCGCAGCTCGCCTTTTATTTATTCTATTGATCTTCGGGTTCTTCACGGCGGCGATTTCGGCTGCGCCGATTTTGATCGACGACTTTTCGTCTCCAGGAGGCGGCGGCACGTCCTATGTGATCTCGGCCAACCACCCGGACCCATCACTATTCAAAGTATCATCCTTAGGAATTCTCGGAGGCGAGCGCGACCTGCTGGTGGATGTGAACGGAACGCCGGGAACGGTTTCCGCGAAAGGCCATATTGGCGGTGCTGGTGGTATCTACCGCTTCCGCAGCGCAGGCGTCGTGGGGACAACAGCCACCCTGCAGTACGACGGTGTAGATCCGGATGTCGTGGGTCCGCCTGCGTCGCTGGTTAATGCAGGAAGCCTCGGCGGCGCTGACCTTATAAATGGCGGAAACCTTGGACTGCTCTTTACTTTCTTGAGCGTCGATGGCGGCGCGGGGTCTACTCTGGGGCTGAACATCGTCGCGACCGGTCCGAGCGGGAGCGTGACCTACACCGGGCTGGTGCCCGAGAACCCGTCTTCTTTCGCCTTCTTCGCCCCGTTCAGCTCATTCTTGCCGAGCAGCGGCACCTTCTCGTTCAACATCGTGTCAAGTCTCGAGATTAAACTCAATCCGCTGGCGGTAGCGAATGTGGAATTTGAGCTGGACGCGGTAGTGGCGACCATCCCCGAGCCGCATTCACTGGCCCTGACCGGCTTGGCAATGACCGGCATTATTGCCCTGCGGCGCCGCGACCAGCGCGTGGCCACCTGACCGGCCGAACAATTCGTTAAACTCGTCCAGTCGCTCGCGCGGCTTGGTGTCCGCTACAATCCCCGCCTTGAACGATCCCCGTCTGTGGGCGATGATCGCCGCCATGCCGATTCGGCTTACGCGCATTCTCTGCCGGAATAACGCATGAACATCGGTTTCGTGGGCGCTCATCAGGACTATGCCTCCGTGTCTTCGTGGTGAATCTTCTGAGGAGAACGGCACGTTGAACCGCCTGGACATGGCCATCGTCATCGGCTCGGTTGCACTGGTGGTGCTGGTGGGGCTGTGGGCATCGCGGCGGCAGGAACAGTCGGCCAAGGGCTATTTTCTGGCTTCCGGCCGGATGCCGTGGTGGATCATCGGCTCGGCGTTCGTCTCCACCAGCGTGTCCAGCGAGCAGATCGTCGGGACGGTCGGGGCGGCTTATGCCCACGGCATGGGCATCGCCAACTGGGAACTGTGGAGCCTGCCGGTCTATCTGCCGCTCATCGTTTTCTTCATCCCGGTCTATCTCAAGAATCGGGTGAGTACCGTGCCGGATTTTCTCGCCCGGCGGTACGGGCCGTTGTGCGCGGATATTTACAGTTGGGTCATGCTCTTCGCCTACGTGTTCATCTTTCTGGTTCCGGTGCTGTACGGCGGAAGTCTGGCGATGGCGCACCTGACCGGCATCGGCTTTTATACGGTGCTCTGGGCGACGGTCGTTCTGGTGGGCGTTTATACGGTCAAGGGCGGGCTGGCGTCGGTGATGTGGACCGATGCCGCACAGTGCGTGATGCTGCTCGGCGGAGGGCTGCTGCTGTTCTTCATCGCGCTGGCCAAGGTTCCCGGCGGATGGGGGGCGATGATGGCGGCGAACCCCGAGCGCTTTCACCTCTATTACCCTCCAGGCGATGGGAACGCGCCCTTCCTGGGTCTTTTAGCGGGAACCGTGGGCGTCTTTCTGTTCTACCAGGCGACCAACCAGGTGATGATCCAGCGCGTGCTGGGCGCGCGGTCCACCTGGGACGGCATCATGGGCATCATTTTCGCCGGATTCATCAACCTGCTCCGCCCGCTGGTCACCTGCTTCCTCGGTTTCATCGTCTACCACTGGATCCACCAGATGCACGAGGCGCCGCCGCTGGCCCACAAAGATCTGGCCTTTCCGTTTGCCCTGCGGACGTTCGCTCCGCAGTGGGGCCTGCGCGGCATCATCCTGGCGGGGTTTCTCGCGGCAGTGATGTCCACAGTCAGCGCGCTGGCCAATTCGACGGCCACGATTTTCGCGCTCGACGTATACAAGAAGGTCATCAACCGGACGGCTGACGACAGGCGGGTCGTCGCCGTCGGTCGCGCGGCTTCGTTGACCGCACTCATCGTCGCGGGCCTGACCGCGCCGGCGATCGAGCGGGTGGGCGGCATCTTCGAGTATTTCCAGACCGGCGTGACGTTTCTGGCCGTTCCGTTCGTCTCGGTCATCCTGATCGGCATCCTCTGGAAACGAGCCAATTACGCCGGCGGCCTATTCGGCACCGCGGGCGGCGTGATGATCGCCGGCCTGGCCATGACCGTCCACGTGATGCTGAAACAGCAGGGACATGGTATCCACTGGTTGTACGCCGCATTTTTCGCGCAGGTCATCATCATGGCGGGCATCGTCTTCGTCTCGCTGATCACGCCACCGGCGGACCCTGTTCAGGTGACGCCGTTCATCTGGCGGCCCGCCCTCCTGGCCGAGTACGACACGGCCGGCGCGCGCCCGTGGTATCAAAGCCTTAAGCTCTGGCTGGTTATCTATGCAGCCCTTTGGATCTGGTTCTACTGGCACTTCTGGTGATTCCATCCACGAACCGGCGTCAATACCCTTGCGCGTGAAGGTTGAACAATTGCCGCGTGTGGGTGATGATCGCGGCCATGCCAATTCGGCTGACGCATGTTCTCGATGAGGCGACGCCTGAAGACGGCGTGCGGCTGCTGTCGCTGCTCCTGCGGCTCATGCCCGCCGGTCAGATCGATCAGCGCGTGATTGTGGTGGGGCGGGAACCGCCGATGCTGCGCGTGCCGGAGGGCATCGAGCTCACCCGCGTCGGCAAACGGTTCGATTCCGCGATGGTTTCAGCGCCCGATCTTCAGCGGGCGATGCGCGCACAGCGGCCCGACGTGGTGCACACGTTCGGTGCGGCGGCTGCGGCAGCGGCGGGAACGGTGCGGGCCGCGTTCGGCGGCGCACCGGTGGTGACGACGATCTGCGATCCGAACGAGGCGGGCCCGTCCAGCCGGTGGTGGCGAAGCATGGGCGGTGTCAGTGGGACGGTGGACATCCTCTGCCCCAGCGGAATCGTGCAGCGCAAGCTGGTCGAATCGGGGATCCCGATAGAGGCAACTGCCGTCATCCGGCCGGGCGTGGATTTCGGCGAGATTCGCCGGGCGAAGGAGACGAGGGAATTGCGGATTGCGGCGGATCCGAACCCCCGACGCCAGTCGGGGGCCGAACGTCACGGCCTTTCACCCCCTCACTCGCGTGAGGGGTACGGATATGCTTCCCAATCCGCAATCTCGCCCGTTCTGCTCACGGCATCACCGCCCTCGCGCGAAGGCGGGCAGTATTTCGCCGTGTGGGCGATGGCCATCCTGCACCAGCTCTGGCCGGAGGCCCGGCTGATCGTGCCGGGCGCCTCGCGCGAGCAGCAGCGGCTGCGTCGATTGATCGAGCAAGTCTATTGCCCGCAGGTGTACGTGCTCACGGGAGATCGATACTCGCCGGCCGAGCTGCTGGCGGTGAGCGATGCGCTGGTCGTGCCGGCGATCGGCGATATTTCGACGGGTTGGTTGGCGTGGGCGATGGCGGCTTCGGTGCCGATCATCGGCTCGGCCGTCCCCGCGGTGGCCGAGTTCATCGCAGACAAGCACAACGGGTTCCTCTGCAAGCCGGGCGAGCCGCACACACTGGCCATACGCATCCGCACCGTTCTCGAATCGCCCGAAATGTTCCGGCCATGCGTCGAAACCGCCCGCAGTCAGGCCTATGACGTTTTCCGCGCCCAACGCTGCGTGGATGAATACCTGAAAGTGTTCCGCAATCTGCTACGCGGCGACCGGGCGATTTCCAACGTGCAGGATGCGGCCATCGATGCGTGATATTTCATACAAAACAGGGATGGTGTTGCCCGCACGAAGATTATATAATATGCGTCATAGGGAATGGTTAATCAACGAACATCCATGTTTCCGCGTGGCATCCGCCTTCTGCTTCTGGTCTGCGCACTCGACGCGTTCGCAACGGCTTCCGCCAGCGGGCAGACCGCCTTCCGGGCCTTCTGGGCCGACGCATTCCACCCCGGATTCAAAAGCACTTCCGAAATCGACACCATGATCGCGCGGGCACATACCGGCAACTACAACGCGATCATCGCCGAGGTCATGGCCTATCAGGACAGCGGGACCGGTGCACACGGGGCCTACTGGAATTCGTCGATCATCCCCAAGGCGACGGACTTCAGTCCGTCCTCGCTCGATCCGCTCACGTATCTCTGCCAGCAGGCACACGCCCAGAACCCGCCCATCGAGGTCCACGCCTGGCTGGTGACTTACCGCGTGTGTACCGCATGGCCGCCGGCCAACAACAGCCTGATTCAGTCCAAATGGATCATGGTTCCGCAGGGCAATATGGGCGGCGGCCCGGCCACCATCAGCGGCAAGTATGTGCTCGACCCTGGCTCGCCGGACGTGCAGGAATACCTGGTGAGCATCGTGCGCGAGCTGGTCACGAATTATCCGATCGACGGCATCAACTGGGATTACATCCGCTACGAGCAGACGGACGCGGGGTATCCCTCCGATGCCACCTATCAGAAGTCGAGCCTGGCACGGTTCCAGCAGATCACCGGTTACGCCGGCACGCCGCCGGCTTCTGGGAACACTTCGTGGAACGATTTTCGCCGCCGCACCATCAACGAGCTGGTTCGCCGCTGCCGGGCGGAGATCCCCAACATCACCAGCAACCCGCGCCAGCCGCTCCGGCAGACGGCCGACCTGATCTGCTTCGGCAGCGCCCCCGCGAATTTCACCAGCTCCGACGCGTACCTGCTCCATCAGAACTGGCAGCTCTGGATGCAAAACGGCTGGCTCGATGCCGGCATCCCCATGAACTACAAGGACGAGCGGACCAGCGCGACTTCCTACCGCGGCTGGGTGAGCGCGGCCATCAGTTGGCGCTACAACCGGCACATGTACTGCGGGCAGGGGAACTATCTGAACAGCAAGGCGAACAGCGTCACGCAGCTTCAGTACGTGTATTCTCAAGGCGCCAACGGTTCGACGAACTACTCATACTATTCGACGGCCGATGAGAATGACGACGGCATCGAGGAGGCGGATTTCACCTGGTACACCTACGTCGCCTCGAACATTTTCACCTCGCCCGCCGCTTTGCCGACCATGCCGTGGCGCAGTTCGGCCACCGCCACGGAGGGCACACTGTGGGGCCGCGTGACCGCTTTGAGCAACGGCGCCCCGATCGACGACGCGACGGTGCAGGTGGGGGCGCTTGCGGCGGTGCAGACGGACGGCAACGGTTATTACACGGTGACGCTCATCCCGGCGGTCGCCGGTGGAACAAATTATTCCGTCACCGCGAGCAAATCGGGTTATCCGCCGAGTACGGTCAACCCGGTGCAGGTGATTGCGGGCGGGCTTCGCCGCCAGGATTTCGTACTCGGCGCGCCCGCCGCGCCGATCATCGCCGAGGTTTCGCCCGACCCATATCCGGTGGTATCCGGCGCGCCCTACATGGTCCAATTGACTTTGACGCAGGGAACGGCCGACACGTGGACGCTGCTGACCGGGCCGCCCGGCGCCGCCGTTAGCAGTTCCGGTTTTGTCAGCGGCTGGACGCCGGGTGCGGGCGATGTCGGGCAACTCAAAACGTTTAACGTCCACGCGACAAATGCCAGCGGATCCGACGACGAAACGTGGCAAGTTTCAGTATCGGCCTCCCCGCCGTGCACGGACACGCTAATCACCGGTTTCGAGGGCTACGCCAACGGGACGCTGGTGCTGTTCCGAAACCCGCGGTACTCCGGTTCGACGAGCGGGGATTTAGCCGCTTCGCCGGATATCGCCCAAGTCACCGATGAGGTGACGCCCTTCGCCGGCAGCAAGTGCTACAAGCTGAGCTGGCAGTTCGTGGATATTGCCACGTCGCGCTGGATGCGTGCGACCACGAGCAATGCGACGAACGTGCCCAATCCGACGATCGAGCTGAACAAGCCGATTCGCGTGCGGCTGCGGATCGATTCGGGATCGCTGCGCGTCTGCCTGGGTATTCGCGAGACCGGAACGACGGCGGCAGTCGGAGCGAACGGCGGAACAACCGGGACCATCGAGTGGGTCGGCGCGAGCGGCAAGATCAGCACCGCTCCACAAGGCAAGCTGCTGCCGGCCCGGCTCGGCGTGTGGCAGACGCTCATCTTCGATCCGCTCCGCGACCCCATCCTGCCGCAAACCGGCGACGGTGTGCTGAGCGCGCCCAACAACAAGGGCACCTTCGAGCAACTGGCCTTTGCCAGCATGGGCTCCGCCGGACCGTTCACGGTGTACATCGATAACGTGGAACAGTTGTGCGCATTTCCGCCGACGCCGGCGGCCGATTTTGACGTGGATGGAGATGTGGACGCGCTGGATTACGCGACGTTTCAGGCGTGCGCCCTCGGCCCCGAGATTTCGCAGACCGATCCCGCCTGTTTGGCCGCCCGTCTGGACGCCGATGACGATGTCGATGGCAACGACTTCGGCATCTGGCAGCGCTGCTTCAGCAGCACGAATATTCCCGCCGACGCCAATTGTGCGAATTGAAGACCGCGGGCGAAGCCCTCACGGCTTCGTGTGCGGCGACTTCTTGTATGCATAGACCGCAACGGCGGCATCACCGCCGGGAGCCGCGGGGCCGTCGGTGGACAGCGTGCTCACGAAATAGTTCTCGACTTCGCGAGCGGCTTGCGGTGAATCAGCCCGCCGGTGAATCCAGCGATCGCCCTTCTGCCGGACCTTGTGGCCGCGGAAGAGGCGGTTGCGCGCTGTGCTGCCGGTGCCGACGTACCAGTCGGGGAAGGCGCCGCCGCGCTTCTGAATGTGCGCGGTGATTTCATCGATGATCTGCTGCTTGGACTTGGCCATGAGAGCGCTCCTTCAAAAGAGAGTGGGAGCAAAAAAGAAGGCCACGCGTGTGGCCTTCTCCGTTTCGACGACTTTGTCGCCTAGTAGCGCCGGCCGCCGCCACCGCCACCACCGCCGCCGTAGCCGCCACCACC